>WGNB01000015.1 GCA_016124795.1 Rhodopseudomonas sp.
ACCGAGCGGATCGACTTGCCTTCGTGCATCAGGTCGAAGGCGTCGTTGATCTTGTCGAGCGGCATGGTGTGGGTGATCAGATCGTCGATGTTGATCTTGCCGTCCATGTACCAGTCGACGATCTTCGGCACTTCGGTGCGGCCGCGCACGCCGCCGAAGGCGGTGCCTTTCCAGACCCGGCCGGTGACCAGTTGGAAAGGACGGGTGGCGATTTCCTTGCCCGAGGCGGCGACGCCGATGATGATCGATTCGCCCCAGCCTCGGTGACAGCATTCCAGCGCCTGGCGCATCACATCGACATTGCCGATGCATTCGAACGAAAAGTCAGCGCCGCCGCCGGTCAGGTCGACGATCGCCTGCACGACCTTGTCGCGGCCAACTTCGTCGGGATTGACGAAATGCGTCATGCCGAATTTCTCGGCCATCGCGCGCTTGCCGGGATTGGTGTCGATGCCGATGATCTTGTCGGCGCCGACCATGCGCGCGGCCTGCAAGACGTTGAGGCCGATGCCGCCGAGACCGAACACCGCGACATTGGCGCCAGGCCAGACCTTGGCAGTGTTGGTCACCGCGCCGATGCCGGTGGTGACGCCGCAGCCGATATAACAGATCTTATCGAACGGCGCATCCTCGCGCACCTTTGCGAGCGCAATCTCCGGCAGCACCGAGAAATTGGCGAAGGTCGAACAGCCCATGTAATGGAACACCGGATCGCCGTCGCATTTGAACCGCGATGTGCCGTCCGGCATCACGCCCTTGCCCTGCGTGCCGCGAATTGCGGTGCAGAGATTCGAGCGCTGCGACAGACAGGTTTTGCATTGCCGGCATTCCGGCGTGTAGAGCGGAATGACGTGGTCGCCGACCTTGAGCGAGGTAACGCCCGCGCCGATTTCACGCACGATGCCGGCGCCTTCGTGACCGAGAATCGCGGGGAAAATGCCTTCCGGATCGAGGCCCGACAGCGTGTAGGCGTCGGTGTGGCAGACGCCGGTGGCCATGATTTCGATGAGCACTTCGCCGGCCTTCGGGCCTTCGAGTTCGATGGTCTCGATGGTCAGCGGCGATCCGGCCTTCCAGGCGACGGCAGCGCGGGTTTTCATGGGCATGGTCCTCGCAAGAAATCGTGATGCGGCCTTCTAGCAGCCTGCGCCGGGTCTGCACAGTCACGATGGTGTCACGGGGTCACACGCTGTGGCGCGCGCACCTTGCCGTGCGGGAACATGCCGGTCACCCAGTCGATGAAGACGCGCACCCGTGGCGACAGCCCCCGCGATTGCGGATAGAGCACCGACAAGAGCGTCGACGATGGCGGAAACTTCGCCAGCACCTCGACAAGTCGGCCGGCCTTGAGGTCCGCCTCGACGTGATAACGCGGTGTCTGCACCAGCCCGAGGCCGAGGCGAGCGAGTTCGATACTGGTCTCGCTGCCGGTGAGGGTGATGCTCACGGGCAAGGTCAGGGTCTCGCGCCGACCTTTCACCATGAACTCGAGCGGCAGCACATGACCGGTCGCCGACGACACGAAGCCGATCATGCGGTGGCCGGAAAGGTCGGCGATGCCGTGCGGCGTGCCGTGCTTGCGCAGATAAGCGGGGCTCGCCACCGTCATCTCGTCCATGGTCGCGATCTGGCGTGCGATCATGCTGCTGTCGCGCAAGTCGCCAGCACGAATGACGCAGTCGACACCTTCGCGAACCAGGTCGACCAGCCGGTCGCCTTCGCCGATGTGCAATTGCAGGTCGGGATATTGTGCGAGAAATTTTGGAAGTGACGGCACCAGCAGGCGGCGCAGCAAGGTGCCGTGCACGTCGATGCGTAGCGGGCCGCGCGGCTTGACGTCGCCGAAAGATTCTTCGGCCGCTTCGACATCGGCGAGAATGGCGAGGCAACGTTGATAATAGGCCTCGCCATCATGCGTCGGGCTGACGACGCGGGTGGTGCGTTGCAGGAGCCTGACGCCGAGTCGGGCCTCGATCTGGCGCACGGCGTCGGTCGCGGTCGAGCGCGGCAACCGCAGATCTTGCGCGGCGAGCGTGAAGCTGCGTCGTTCGACGACGCGCGTATAGAGCCGCATGGCGTCCAGTCGATCCATGATTATCCGGATATCACAAATAGTATTGTCGAAACAAGAAGGTTTATCCGGACAACCGAAAGCGGCATGTTGCCGGCACGCAATTCACCCAGAAGGACTGATTCAATGATCGAATGGAACAACAAGACCGCCATCGTGACGGGCGCCTCGCGCGGTATCGGTGCGGCGATTGCCGAGCGACTGGCCTTGGACGGCTTCGCGGTAGTGGTCAATTATGCGGGCAACGCCGCACTTGCCGAGGCCGTCGTGGCCAGGATCGCGCAAGCGGGTGGCAAGGCGCTGGCGGTCCAGGCCGACGTGAGCGATTCGGCTGCGATGCGGGCGATGTTCGATGAGGCCGAGCGGGCTTTCGGCGGCGTCGACGTTCTGGTCAATAATGCCGGGGTGATGGCCTTGGCGAAAATTGCCGACGCCGACGACGATACTTTCGATCGAATCGTGGCGATCAATCTCAAGGGGACATTCAACGGTTTGCGGGAGGCCGCCCGGCGGCTGCGAAACGGCGGCCGGATCGTCAATTTCTCGACCAGCGTGGTCGGCACCAAGCTTGAGACTTACGGCATCTATACGGCGACCAAAGCGGCGGTCGAGGCGCTGACCGGCATCCTCGCCAAGGAACTGCGCGGCCGCGCCATCGCCGTCAACGCCGTGGCGCCCGGACCGGTCGCCACCGAATTGTTCCTGAACGGTAAGTCGCCGGAACTGATCGAGCGCTACGCCAAGATGCCGCCGATGGAGCGGCTCGGCACGCCGGAGGATATCGCCGGCGTGGTGTCGTTTCTCGCCGGACCGGATGGCGGCTGGGTTGACGGTCAGGTGGTCCGCGCCAATGGTGGATTGGTGTAGTGAATTTGTCGTTCCGGGGCGCGCGTCGCGCGACCCCGGAAGCCCGATAGATATTCAGAACCGCAGCTAAATTCCGGATTGCCGCTTCGCGGCATCCGGAACGAGGATCAAGGCTGCCAGGCCTGGGCTTTCTCTTCTTTACTTTTCACCTCGCTGCCGCCGCCGGCCGCGGTGATGATCCTGAACAGTTCGCGCAGCACGTCGGTAACGCCTTGACCGGAGGCCGACGACAGCAGCACCGGGGTTTTCTTCGCGGCCTTCTTCAGCCGCGCCAGTTGTTTCTTGATGGCTTCCGGCGTCATCGAATCCGTCTTCGACAGCGCGACGATCTCGGGCTTGTCTTCGAGACCGTTGCCATAGGCGTCGAGTTCGGCACGCACCGTCTTGTAGTCGGCGCCGGCATCCTCGCCGGTGCCGTCGACCAGATGCAGGATGACCCGGCAGCGTTCGGTATGGCCCAGGAAGCGGTCACCCAGGCCGACGCCTTCATGCGCGCCTTCGATCAGGCCGGGCAGATCGGCCAGCACGAATTCGCGGTCGTCGACGCGCACGACGCCGAGCTGCGGGTGCAGCGTGGTGAAAGGGTAGTCGGCGATTTTGGGCCTGGCGGCAGTGACGCGCGCCAGGAATGTCGACTTGCCGGCATTCGGTAAACCGATCAGGCCGGCGTCGGCGATCAGTTTCAGGCGCAGGCGGATGGTGCGCTCCTCGCCGGGCTGGCCGGGATTGGCGCGGCGCGGTGCCTGGTTGGTCGAGGTCTTGAAATAGGCGTTGCCGAAGCCGCCGTTGCCGCCCTTTGCCAACGTGACGCGCTGGCCGACGTAAGTCAGATCGGCGATCAGGGTTTCGCCGTCTTCCTCGTAAATCTGGGTGCCGACCGGCACTTTCATGATCTTGTCGGCGCCGCCGGCGCCATGACGGTCTTTGCCCATGCCGTTCTCGCCGCGACCGGCCATGAAGTGCTGCTGGTAGCGATAATCGATCAGGGTATTGAGGCCGTTCACCGCCTCGACGATGACGTCGCCGCCGCGGCCGCCATCGCCGCCGGACGGACCGCCGAACTCAATAAACTTCTCGCGCCGGAACGCGATGCAGCCGTTACCGCCCGCGCCGGACCCGATATAGACCTTGGCTTCGTCGAGGAATTTCATGGCCCCGATATAGGCTATCGCGGGCCAAACTGCACCATCGGGAATGCGAAAAGGGCTAACGCGCGCTGATAAAATGCGTCGTGCCGTCCTGCTTGATCCGCTCCAGGAGGTCGACCTCCCAGCTTAAATATTCCTGCATGCCCGCTTTCGGATCGCCTTTGCGTTCATAGGGCTTGAGCCAGACGTCGAGCGGCTCGTCCGCCAGCTTGGCGTCGGTCGAGAGCGGAATACCAGCGGCTGCCCAGGCGGCGTTGCCACCTTCCAGCCAACGAACGGGAATTTCGGTCAGGCCTTCCAGCTCGGCAACTGCCAGTCCGGCGGCGACCCCGTCCGCCGAACTCAGCACCAGCACCTTCCGCAAGGGAACTTCGTTGGTGATGTTATGCAACGCTTTGTCCAGCCGGCCGCGGATCGCGAACCAGGCGCCGGGGATATGACCGCGGTGGTAAGCCGGGCTTGGCGACAGATCGATAATGGTGACGTCGTCGATTTCGAGAATTGTCGAGACGTCGATGGCCTTGTCGGCGGGAAGCGTGCCGAGCACCGGCCCGGCCGGCGTGCCGGTTTCGCTGAACCGGGCAGCGTCGGCCTCAAGAACGTATACCTCCGCCCAGCCCATCTGCCGCAGCCAGGACGCCGACATCAAGGCGCGCACCTGCTTGTCGTCGGCAACGACAATGCGGGCGCCAAGCGTTCCGGCATAAAGATCGGTCGCCTGCACCAATTGGCCGCCCGGGGCCGAGACCGCACCGGGCACATGGCCGGTGGCGAATTCCGACGGTTCGCGCACGTCGAACAGATAGGTCGTCCGCGTTGTGTCGGCGCGAAAGCGGGTCAGCGTGTCGAAGTCGATGCGCTTGACGCCGAATTTGTCAGCGACCGCTTGGGCCTGGGGGCGCGCCCAGGCCAACCCCGTGTCGGTGACGTTCGGGAAGCGGTCGCTTTCGCCTTTGGCGACTTTCAGGCCGGCGAGATGCCAGCCCATGGTGCCGTTGCGCAGCGCCATCACCTTGTTCGGCACGCCGGCATTGATCAGCGATTGCGCGCCGATGATGCTGCGGGTTCGTCCGGCGCAATTGACGACAATGGTGGTCGAGGCGGAGGGCACCATGTCGCGGACCCGCAATACCAGTTCGGCGCCTGGCACGTTGATGCCGGTCGGGATGGAGATCCGTGAATATTCGTCGAACGGCCGGCTATCGAGCACGATCATGTCGGCGCCGGGTTGCATCATGGCGTTGAGCTCGTCGGCCGACAGACTTGGCGTGCCGGAGTCGTGTTCGACAAATTCGCCAAAGGCCTTGCTTGGCACATGCATTCCCGAAAACAATACCAGCCCGGCTTGGTCCCAAGCGGCCAGGCCGCCGTCGAGACAGGACAGATCGCTATAGCCGGCGGGTTCGAGAATCGCGGCGGCGCGCGTGGCGAGGCCGTCGTTGTCATCGATCAGAACGATGCGGGTATCCCGGCGTGGCACCAGCGTGGCGAAGCGCAACTCAATGCGGCTTAGCGGCACCGAACGCGCCCATAACAGATGGTTGCGCGAATAGATCAATTCCTCGCGCAGATCGATCAGGGCGAGTTCGTCGCCGTCGTCGAGCATGGCGCGCAGGGCGGTGGGGGAGATGAGTTTGATATTGGGCATGATTTCTCCGCCGCCATGTCCGGCCCTGTGCCCGGCATTCACGACGCTCTTTACCAAGAAAGTCGTATATAGCCAGACCAATTCTGGTCGTGACGGTTATGTCGGTTGAAGTTTCTTACGTCGCCTGTTGCGGCGTCATTTGATGTACTTCGCCCGATGGGAGGTCGATGCGAATGCGGTGAATTTTGTCGAGATTGGTGCCGGTAATGCGCACGAAGCGCGCCTGTGCCGGATAATCGATCGAATGGATGGCGCCGTCCTGGTAGATGCCGGCCTGGCCTGGCATCAGCCTGTACTTTGACTTGACCGCAAGTTTGGCATGGCTGGGATCGGCGCCATCATCTTCGCGCAGCCATTCGGTCATATCGGTATATTGAGTGGCCTGGCCGTAGATCGCCCATGACTCGCCGTGGTCGTGCGGCGGCGAGACGCGGGCCTTGTCGTTGTTATAAGCGAGTACCTGGAAGCCGAGCGCCGGGTCCTCGTAGAGAACCTTGATGCCGCGCGGCTGATCGTCGCCACAATAGGTCTGAATGAAGTTCGGCTCGGCCAGAAGTCGTTCCAGGTTGGTGCGCACCCGCTCGCGGCCGTCGGGACCGGGATCGCGGCCGAGGCTTTCGCGGCAATCGGCGATGAACTGATCGAGTCCGTAGGACATGGCGTGCTCCCTAGGCTTGTTGCTGGCATTTTCGCGCAAGTCGGGACCGGACGCCAGTGCCGTTGGAAACCTGTCCGTTCCGGGCGGCGACGGCCGTCATTTTCGCAGGACTGACAATTTCGCCGTGCTATAGCCTGCGCCGCCATGACGCCCTCCACGCCAGACCACAAGTTTGCCGGCATTGCCCTGATGCTCGCCGGGATATTCCTGTTCGCGCTCAACGACGCGATGGGTAAATGGTTGATAGCGACGTTCTCCGTCGGGCAGGTGTTGCTGGTGCGCAGCGCCGCGGCGCTGACGATCCTGTCGCCTTTCATCGGCCGCGCCGGCTGGCGTGCCTTTGTCGCGGCGCCGCGGCCGGCCATGCAGGTGTGGCGCGCGGTGTTCGCGACCGTCGAAGTCGCCTGCTTCTACTGGGCGCTGGCCGATATGTCGCTCGCCGATGTTATGACGTTTTATCTCGCCGGTCCGATTTACGTGACGGCGATGTCGCCGTTCCTGCTGGGCGAGCATGTCGGCTGGCGGCGATGGATGGCCGTGTTGGCCGGCTTTGTCGGCGTCATGATTGCGCTGCGGCCGGGAGCGGGCGCGTTGAGTGCGGCGGCCGTGGTCGCGATTGTGGGCAGTCTGTCGTTCTCGATCTTCATGGTCAGCACCCGGCTGGTGCGGGGCACGTCCGACGTCGTGCTGGTGACGACCCAGAACCTCGCCGCGTTGCTGTTCGGCGCCGTCGTCTCGCCGTTTTCCTGGGTGGCGCTGAGCTGGTTCGACGGCGGGCTGCTGGTCCTGCTCGGCGTGACCGCGATGCTTGCCTTCGTCTGCATCAATCGCGCGCTATCGATCGCCAGGGCCTCGGTCGTCGTTCCCTATCAATACACGACGATCTTCTGGGCGATCTTGCTCGGCTGGATATTCTTCGGCGACAAGCCGTCCGTGCCGATGCTGATCGGCGCCGGCATTATTATCGCCGCGGGGGTCTATATTTTCGTGCGGGAGCAAAGGCTGGCCGCGCCGGGGCGCGAGCCGACGGTGATGGTAGAGCCGCCGTGACGGCGATCATTAGCGAGGTCTAGCTGGCGGCCAGTGCGAAGCTGAATTCCTCGAATTGACAGTAGCGGTTCCGACCTGATCGTTTGGCTTGATACAGGGCGCTGTCCGCGTTTCGCAGTAGCGCGTCGACCCCGATGCCTTGCGTTTGACAGACGGCAATACCGATGCTGATGCTCACGGTGACGGAAATATCGTCGATCAAATAAGTGCCAGACGTCGCCTGTAGCAGGCGTCTGGCCAGATCGGCCGCGCCATTTCCTTCCGCTCCTCCGGTCTGCAGGACCGCAAATTCGTCGCCGCCGAAGCGGGCGACAGTGTCTTCCATTCGCAGCACGCTCTTCAGACGGCTGGCGACCTGCATCAACAGCGCGTCGCCAACGGCGTGGCCGTAGATATCGTTGATGTTCTTGAAATGATCGACATCGATGAACAGCACGGAGAACGGTGAGTTATGCCGGATGTCGAAGGCAATCGCTTGTTCAAGACGCTCCCGGAAATACAGCCGGTTGGGCAGCGCGGTGAGCGAATCGTGGCGGGCGAGGAACTGAAGATGACGTTCGGCGTGCTTGCGCAAGGTGACGTCGGTATAAGTGCGGATGAGACTGCCATCGTCGAGCGGTACCGTGCGGATTTCGATGACCCGGCCGTTCGGCCGTTCGCGCTCGTGGACTGTCGTCTGTCCGGCCACGAGGCCATCGCGGGAAAACATGATCTCGACGTCTTCCGGCGCTTCGTCGATGATGCCCAGCCGTTTCTGATATGCGACGGCGTCGCTCACCCGGGGATGGGTGCGCAGCAGGTCTTCTGGCACTTCGATGAGGTCGGCGGCTTTGGCGTTGTGGAGCCGGATGACGCCGTCCCGGTCGACGAGCAGAAGGCCCTGGTCCATGTTCGACAAGGTGGTCTCGAGCAGTTTGGTCTTGGCCGCCAGCTCCGCCGTGCGTTCCTCGACCCGCCGTTCTAGCGTCTTCTTGGCCGACACCAGCGCCTCGGATTGCAGATGCAGCTTTTCGGACGCGGCCTTGAAAGCGGTTCCGACGATATTGGCGTCGACGACCGGCGTAACGATGGTTTTGATGTCCTTGCCTTCGCCGAGCTGGCCGGCGATGGCGATGATCTTGCGCACGGCGCCGGTCAAAATCCGGCTTGTCGTGAAGGCGACGATGCCGCCGATCGTGAACACGACTCCGGCCAGACCGAGGAACCAGAGCAGCGAACGGTTCAGCGGCGCATGTAAAAGGCTTTGCGCGATGCCGGTCGTCACCGCCCAGCCGTTGAGTTTTTCACGCCGGATGACGCCATAGACCGGCACGCCTTGCGGATTGACGCCCGACCAGATGAAGGCCGCCTTGGAATGCGATGCGGCGGCACCGGGCAATTGCTTGCCGAAATGCTTCTCGTTTTCAGCCGAGCGTGCGAGCAGAATGTTGTTGCGGTCGACGATGGAAACGAAATAGCCGGGGTCGAGGTTCTGGTCGGTGATTAGATCGGCCAGCCGCTGGACGGGCATCCGCGCGATCAGATAGTAGCGGACGTTATCCAGGATCTTGACCGGAACGGTGACGAAATAGGCCGAGTCCGTGAATGTCTTGCCGGCCGACAGACCGGAAAAGGTCGGCCGTTCCTGCCTTAATTCGGGCGTCGCCAGCATGGCGCTCGATGATGACGTTCCGATATCTTCGCCGGTGTCGAGCAGCGTGTGGCCGGCGGCGTCTTCCAGGATGATTTCGGCGCCCTTGAGATCGGAGCGCAGGATGGCGTGGGCCTGAACCCGGAAAGACCCGATGTCGTCGTCGCGTAGCGCCGGCGATGTCGCCAGGACCCGCATCATGGCGACATCCGCGGTCAACTGTCGTTCCAGCGCGGACATCACCTGAAGATTGACGTCGGACACGTCGCGGGTCAGCCGGGCTTTTTCGGCTGCCGCGAAATTCCAGGTCATGAATGCGGTGACGATCAGGATTGGAATCGTCAGCGCGGCGCAAAGCGCGCCGAGATAAAACCACACCGGCCGCGGCCGAGAGAAAAAATCGAACAAGAAATAACCCCTGGTCACCTGTGAAAAGGTGATAGCGGGCGTTTCGGTAACAGCTTCTAACGAGGACGATGCGTTGTTTGAAATTGGTTTCCGGATACTTAATGCTGGCGGATGACGCCGCTTGGCCGGCTTGATACGAGGTCGACCGGCCGTGCGAGGCCCGAAATTCCGGGCCTCGCTGAAACCGGCTGTTCCGTCGCGCTCAGCAACGTTTGATTGCGGCCCAGCCTTTGATTGCGGACCAGATGCCGCGGTCAAGTCTGAAGCGGTCGATCGGCGCTGACGAATTGATGGCCTTGATCCGGCACAGACCGACACCGGTCCACTGGAACCCGCATTTCTCCAGCACCCGGCGCGAGGTCGGGTTGGTGACGCGAGCGCCGGCTTGCAGCGAGTCGTGCTCAAGATCGGTGAAGGCGTAGTCGATCACGGCGTGCAGCGCCTCTGTGGCGTAGCCATTGCCCCAGTAGTCGACGCCGAGCCAGTAGCCGAGTTCCGGCACATTATCCTGTGTGACGAGGCCGCAGGCGCCAATCACCGTGCGGTTGCGCAACGTCAGCAGGAAGACGGCCTCGCCGCCTGCCTTGTTGGCGGCGGTAATGAATTTCTCGGCATCCGCGGTTTTGTACGGATGCGGGATGCGTGCCGTGTTTTCGGCAATGCGACGGTCGTTTGCGAGCATCGCTACCGTTTTAACGTCCGCGAGGTTCGGCGCACGCAAGGTCAGCCGTTCGGTCTCGAGGACGGGGATACTCGCCTCGAAGAAGCTTTCGCTGGGTAGGTCTTCAAACAACGTCATGACACGGGCTCCGGTTTTTTGGCCCGCAAGCCATCTTGCGGGTCCAAATGCCAAAACGCGCAAAGCGCGTTAAATGCGAAGAGGGGGAGCCGGTCACCCGTCTCCCCCTCTCAGAGCCCTTTGAGCCCTGCCGGATCGACTGAGTGACCGGCAGACCTCGAATTTTGGCCTACCTTTTTATTCGGCTGCTTCCATCATCGGGACGACGGATACGTAGGTGCGGCCTTTGGCTTTTTTGGCGAACTGAACTTTACCGGCGGCGAGCGCGAACAGAGTATGGTCCTTGCCCATGCCGACATTACGGCCGGCATGCCAAACGGTACCGCGCTGACGAACGATAATGTTGCCGGGCTCGGCGATCTGGCCGCCCGACTTCTTCAGACCGAGGCGGCGGCCGTCGGAATCGCGACCGTTGCGCGAGGAGCCGCCTGCTTTTTTATGTGCCATGACTGTTCTCTAAATCTCGAATTCGGTTCTGATCCTACGACGATTCCGTAACGGAATCATCTCACTTCTTGTCAGCCTTCGTGCCAGCTTTGGCGGCAGGCTTCTTGGCTGCCGGCTTTTTCGCCGGCTTGGCTTCCGTTGCGGTCTCGGCGGCTTCGCTTTCGACCGGAGCCTTCGGGGCCTTGGCAACACGCTCGGGACGGGCCGGCGGGGTCGATTGCGGCTTGGCGCCGTTGGTCAGGATTTCGGTGATGCGGATCACCGAGAAATCGTGACGGAAACCACGCTTGCGCCGTGAATTCTTGCGGCGGCGCTTCTTGAAGGCGATGACCTTGTCGCCACGGGTGTGCTGGACCACTTCGCCAGCCACCATGGCGCCGGCCACGGTCGGCGCGCCGACTGTCGGCGTATCGCCGCCCAGCACCAGAACTTCACCAAACTCAACTACTTGACCGGGCTCGGCCGAGACGCGGTCGATCCGGATGACATCTTCAGCAGCGACGCGGTATTGCTTACCGCCGGCTTTGATGACTGCGAACATCGTTTTTTCCTCGTGTTCAAACCCGGTCTCGGAGGATTCCGGACCGGCTTTTTGTCAGTCGATTTGCGTTTATTTCTAAGGGCTTAATGCCCATAAAAATGCGCGCGGACCCTGAAAGGGTCCACGGCTGGCGGCTTTATGGCGGGCCAGTCGCCAAGAGTCAAGAAAGACCGCCTGATTCGTCGCCCGACGGTCCCGGCGGTCAGATTTCGGCTTTGGCCGATGTCGGGGCAGGCACCGACAGGACGCCTGGCTCGATTTCGGTCCCCGATTGCGCCAGCCGGTAGCCGACGCCCAGCTCGGTGATCAGGATTTTCGGGGAATCGGGGTGCGGTTCGATTTTCTGGCGCAGCTTGCGCACGAAAATCCGCAGATAATGGGTGTCCTGCATATGGATCGAGCCCCAGACCTCCTTGAGGAGGTGCTGGTGGGTGACGACGTTACCGGCGTGCTGGGCCAGAACCTGGAGCAGCCGATATTCCTTCGGCGTCAGTGTCATGCGCGAGCCGTTTAGCATCACCGCGCGGGCGGCGAGGTCGATGGTGAGCGGACCGACGGTGACCGTCGGCTCGCCGGAGGCGGCGCGCGACTGGCGACGCAGGGCAACGCGGACGCGGGCCAGCAGTTCGGCGATGCCAAAGGGTTTGACGACATAGTCGTCGGCACCGATTTCCAGCAGTCGCACCTTTTGGGCCTCGGTCGAGCGCACCGACAGCACGATGATCGGCACCGTCGACCAGGACCGGATGCGCTCGACAACCTCGGAACCGTCCATGTCCGGCAGACCGAGATCGACAATCACCAGGTCGATGGGCCGCAGGGTGGCGGCGCGGATTGCCTCGGCGCCAGTGCCGGCCTCATGCACCACGAATCCGTTCAGTTCGAAACCGGTGCGCAAAAAGCGCCGGATCTGAATCTCGTCATCGACCACGAGGACAATGGGGGAGGGCTCACTCATCTGCGTCGCTTTCCAGTTGGGGCACCGCGGCTTGCATCACCGGGATTTCAATCGTCATCGTGGTGCCGGTGCCTGGCCCATCGCTGACGGCATTCATTTTGCCGCCATTGGCGGCGACAAAGGCATTGGCAATCCAGAGACCAAGACCGGAGCCGCTGGTGGTTGCGGCATGGCGTTCGCCACGGGCGAAGCGCTCCCAGATCTGCTGTTCCTCGTTGACTGTCAGGCCAGCGCCTTCATCGCTGACACTGAGAATCATGCGGCCGTCGCGGGCGCGCGCGGCAACTGTGATTCGCGAACCTGGCGGCGAATATTTCGCGGCGTTGTCGAAAATCTGTACCAGGGCCTGTCGTACCAGGACCGGATCGACGTGGATCAGCGGCAGGTCGGACGGCATGTTCCTGATCAATGTGTGGGCATTCAGCCGGGTGCCGCAGCGTTCCAGAGCGCTGTCGACGATGTCGTTGGGATCGGCCCATTCGATTCGCGGTTTGATGCCGTCGCTCGAGATCCGGGTTGCATCGAGCAGGTTCTGGATGTCGCCGTTGAGGCGTTCGGCCTCGCCGCGAACATCGCGTACCAGCGCCTGCAAATCGGTCTGGTCCTGCAGTGCGGGCGCGCTGCTCAAGACGGTCGCGGCGCCCAGAATCGACGCCAGCGGCGTGCGCAATTCGTGGCTGACCGATCCGATCAGAGCTTCGCGCAGACGGTCGGTCTGTGAGCGCATCGTGGCTTCATTGATGGCATGGGCGACGCCAAGGCGTTCGAGCGTGGCAGTGGCGTCGGCCAGCGCGGAGTCGATCCGGGCGCGCATTTCGTTGACCGTTTCCAGCGAGCCGAGGCCGAGTTCGATGGCGATGACATGCATCTCGCCGCCTTCGCGCGAAACCGGTCGGACCAGCCAGATCTCGCCATTGTCACCGGTGGCGGTGACTTCGCCGGTGCGCTGAGCGGTGGCGAATTCGATGATCTGGGCGAATACCCGTTCCGGCACGGCACTGCCGTTATGGCGGCGGTTTTGCGGCTTGGTGGTCTGGACGTTTGGGAACAGCACAACTCTGCGCTGCATGATCGTGGAAAGGTGGTCTTCGACAGCAGCCTGGATTTCGGCGGCGTCGAAGGCGGCGGCCAGCCGGCGCGAAAAAGCGTAAAGATCGCGCATGTTGATTTCGCGCTGCCGGGCGAGTTCGAGTTCCCGCTTGAGTCGGGTGGCAAGCTGGCTGACCACGATCGCGACAAAAATGAACAGCAGGAGGTTGATAACCTCCTGAGGATCGCGGATTCGGAACGAGTAAAACGGTGGGAAAAAGAAAAAGGCCGAGGTCAGCACGCCGCAAATAGCAGCGAACAGGGCCGATCCGATCCCCCAACGGGTGGCGGCGATGACCACGGGGATAATGTAGATGACGGTGCCCCGGGTCCGCCCGGTCGTCCAGATGATGGTGAAAATCACCAAAGTGACGATGGCCACCAGAAAAATGGTCATCAGAATGCCGCGCAGCTCGTTGCGCAGGCGTTCCAGATTGAGCGCATTCGGCGGTGCGTCAGGCATCTTGTGCCGGTTGGCGGCCTTTTTTGAAGCGGCACGATATATACGGCCGCTGACCCTTGTTTGTCGCGTCTCTCTTGGTTACATAGCGCCGTCCAATTCGGGCCGTTTAAGGTCCGTTTCGGACGCCGGAGAGGTGGCAGAGTGGTCGAATGCACCGCACTCGAAATGCGGCATAGGTGCAAGCCTATCGGGGGTTCGAATCCCTCCCTCTCCGCCACTAAAACAGCCCTATAAGCCGGTCGGCTTATAGGGCTGTTTTTTTTGGCGAAATGGCGGATCGTAATCCCGTCTTTTTCGACCAGCGGTACTCCCGCCCCTTTCAAGTAATAAAACGTCAGATTTCCGGAAAACCTGCGCTACCGCGCCGGAGCGGTGACGCCTTTGCCGGCGTGCCGGTCTTTACATCCAGCCGCGGCCGGGCCTATAAGTCGTTATGTCCGGACTTATCGACGAATCAGATTTAATCGACGGCCTTGGCTCTCTGGCGCAGCCGACCCGGCTTGCTGCCTTTCGCCATCTTCTTGCGGCCTATCCGGATAGTCTGGCGGCCGGCGACATCGCGCGGCGATGTGCCGTTCCACACAACACCATGTCCACGCATCTCACCATTCTGAGCCGTGCTGGCCTCGTGACCGTCGAGCGCGAGGGCCGCGGCATGAATTACCGCGCCGATGTCAAAGCCTTCCGCGGTCTCATTCGATTTCTGGCCGGCGATTGCTGCGGCGGCCGGCCCGATTTGTGCGGCGACCTCGCCCGCCTGCTTCCCGACGATGTCGATGACACCAAGGACAACGCCATGTCACCCGCGTTCAATGTGCTGTTCCTCTGTACCCAGAATTCCGCCCGATCGATCATCGCCGAAGCGCTTCTGCAAAAGATCGGCAAGGACCGCTTCAACGCTTATTCGGCTGGATCGGATCCGGCCGCGCGACCGATGCCGGAGGTAATCGAACGCCTGAAAGCGCTCGGACACGACGTCACTGGCCTTCGCAGCAAGTCGTGGCAGGAATTCAGCGGCCCCGCGGCGCCGAAGTTCGATTTCGTGATCGCGCTTTGCGATACTTTGGACGGTCAAGTGTGCCCCGATTTTGGCGGCAAGAACATCACCGCTGCCTGGCCTTTGCCGGATCCGGCCAAGTTCAAAGGCTCGGCCACCGAACAGGCGACACTTCTCAACGAGCTTTACGCCATGATCCGCCGGCGTCTGGAGATCTTCACCAATTTGCCTTTTGCGTCGCTCGACAGAATCGCCCTCAAGGCCCGGCTCGATGAAATTGGCGATACGGCAAAGGCTTTGACCTGACAGCGCCTTGATCCGATCGGGCTTCGAACAAATGCCGCGCTGGTCATGGCCGCTCCGCTCGTCGGAGTCCAAGACGCCGGTCCTGCAACATGAGGTTTGGTGACGCTATGTCTTTATTCGAACGGTTTCTGACGCTCTGGGTTGCGGCCTGTATCATTGCCGGCGTTGCGCTCGGACAAATATTTCCAGCGGTGTTTCAGGCGATCGGCGGTGCGGAGATCGCCAAGGTCAACTTGCCGGTCGCGGCGTTGATCTGGTTGATGATCATCCCGATGCTGGCCAAGATCGACTTCGCCGCGCTGTCGCGGGTTAAAGAGCACTGGCGCGGTATCGGCGTCACGCTCTTTATCAACTGGGCGATCAAGCCGTTCTCGATGGCTTTGTTGGGCTGGCTGTTCGTTGGCTGGCTGTTTCGGGCGTATCTGCCGGCGGACCAGATCGACAGCTACATTGCCGGCCTCATTCTTCTGGCCGCCGCGCCTTGTACTGCGATGGTATTCGTGTGGAGCAATTTGACCAAGGGGGAGCCGCACTTCACGCTGAGTCAGGTGGCGCTCAACGACGTCATCATGGTGTTTGCTTTTGCTCCTTTGGTCGGGTTGCTGCTCGGTTTGTCGGCGATCACGATTCCCTGGCAGACGTTGTTGCTCTCTGTGGGCCTTTACATCGTGGTTCCGGTCATTATCGCCCAGATTCTGCGGCGCATGACTCTGGCGCGCGATGGCGAGGCCGGCCTCGGCCGTTTGCTGGCTCTGCTGCAACCGGTCTCGCTGGTGTCCTTGCTGGCGACCCTTGTGTTGCTGTTCGGCTTTCAGGGCGGGCAGATTTTGGCCCAGCCGCTTATCATCGCCATGCTGGCGGTGCCGATCCTGATTCAGGTCTACTTCAACGCGGGGCTTGCCTATCTGCTCAATCGCGTGACCGGCGAGGCTCATTGCGTGGCCGGCCCATCGGCGCTGATCGGCGCCAGCAACTTTTTTGAGCTCGCGGTTGCCGCGGCCATCAGCCTGTTCGGCTTTCACTCGGGGGCCGCACTCGCCACCGTCGTCGGCGTTCTGATCGAGGTTCCGGTCATGCTGTCTGTGGTCAAGATCGTCAACGCCAGCAAGAGCTGGTACGAGGCCGGCGCGGCGGTGGCCCGATCGCCCGCCGCAGCCAAAGCCGCTATCGCGGAAGGCAAGTCATGACCATCACCATTTATCATAATCCGCAGTGCGGCACGTCGCGCAATACACTGGCAATGATCCGGCAAAGCGGCGAGGAACCGGTGGTGATCGAATATTTGAAGGACCCGCCGAGCCGGGCACGGCTTCAGCAATTGATCGCGGCCATGGGCATTCCGGTGCGGGCGCTGCTGCGCGAAAAGGGCACGCCGTTCCACGAACTCGAGCTTGGCGATCCGAAGTGGACCGACGATGAACTGCTCGATGCCATGCTGGCGCATCCGATCCTGATCAATCGTCCGATTGTCGAAACCGAGAAAGGCGTGCGGCTCTGTCGGCCTTCCGAGCGCGTCTTGGAAGTTCTGCCGAACCCCGATATAGGCATCTTCACCAAGGAAGACGGCGAGGCGGTGATCAGCCCGAAACGCTAGCCGGTCTTCGCGATCAATTTGCGGGACGTCATGGCAGCGGCGACATCGATTCTGGACGTCAGGCACACTCCGCCGAATTTTGCGGTGCCGCGCGATGCTTGCGATTGCCACGTTCATGTCTTCGGGCCGCATGATCGTTTTCCATTGTGGTCAGGGCGGGTCTATACGCCGCAGGATGCCTCGCTGGCTGAGCTCAATGAGCTGCATCGTGCCCTGCATATCGATCGTGTGGTGGTGGTGCATCCTAGCCCTTATGGCGCCGATAATGCCGTGACGGTCGATGCCGTGCGCGCGCTGGGGGTGCGTGCGCGTGGCGTCGCGGTGATCGACGAGACCACGACCGATGCCATGCTCAATGAGATGCACGAGGCCGGGGTGCGCGGCGTGCGGGTCAACCTCGAGTCGGCCGGCGAAAGCGATCCGGCCGTGGCGCGGCAGAAGCTGCAATGGGCGGCCATGCGGGTCGCACCGTTGCGTTGGCATGTTCAGACTTATGCGCGATTGCCGGTCATTGCCGCCTTGCACGATACGATCATGGATTTGCCGGTGATTTTGGTGATCGATCATTTCGGCCGTGCCGAGGCCGGGCTCGGTCCCGATCAGCCGGGGCTCGACAGGATCTATGCGCAACTGCGCAGCGGTAAGGTCTACGTCAAGATTTCAGGCGCTTATCGCATTTCGACAGCGCCGGATTATGCTGATGCGGCGCCGATCGCGCGCGCGATGATCGCGGCGAATCCGGATCGTATTGTCTGGGGCACCGACTGGCCGCATCCGGCTGGCGGCAAGGCGCGCCTGACGCGCGATCTGTCGGCGCCCGAGGCATTTCGGCCGGAAGATGACGGTGCGGCGCTGAACCGTCTCAATAGCTGGTGCGACAACCGTGATCAGCTCGAACGAATACTCGTCGGCAACCCGGCATCGCTTTACGGTTTCTAGCGCGCCGTCCGGCGCGGGGCAGCGATTCGAGCGCGTTTCGTAACGACGGAAGCTAACCTCCCGCCATTTCCTCGCGCATCATTTCCAGCTCGAGCCATTCTTCTTCCGCCGCCGTCAGCTTGCGCTGGGCTTCGCCGAGGTCGTTGGTGACCTTGTCGAAGCCGGCGCGGTCGCGCTGGAAGAATTGCGGATCGGCGAGTTTGCCCTGCAATTCCTTGATCTTGGTTTCAAGGGCCGCCATCGTTTTCGGCAGGGTTTCCAGCGCGTGCTTGTGCTTGAAACTCATTTTCTGCTTGGGCGCGGCGGCGGCGGGCTTGGCCGTTGCGGCCTTGTCCGCCTTGTCCGCCTTGTCCGCCTTGGACGGCTCGGCGGCAGGCTGGCTGCGTTTGAGGTCTTCGCCGCGCTGCGCCAGCATGTCGGAATAGCCGCCGGCATATTCGGTCCAGCGGCCGTCGCCTTCCGGCACGATCACGCCCGACACCAGCCGGTCGAGGAAGTCGCGATCATGGCTGATGAGAATGACGGTGCCGGCATAATCGCCGATGACGTCTTCCAGAACGTCGAGCGTTTCCATGTCGAGATCGTTGGTCGGTTCGTCGAGCACCAGCAGGTTCGACGGCTTGGCCAAAGCTTGAGCCAGCATCAGCCGGCCGCGTTCGCCGCCGGATAATTTCCCGAGCGGGGTACGCGCCTGTTCGGGTGCAAACAGGAAGTCGCGCATATAGCCGATGACGTGCTTGGGTTGGCCATTGACCATGACGGTCTCACCGGAACCGCCTGTCAGAGCGTCGGCGACGGTGGTTTCCGGCTTCAGGCTGTCGCGATGCTGATTGAGGGTGGCGACTTCCAGGGTCGAGCCGAGTTTGACGGTACCGGAGTCGGGCGGTTCGGCGCCGATCAGCATATTGATCAGCGTGGTCTTGCCGCTGCCGTTCGGTCCGACAATGCCGATACGGTCGCCGCGTGCCACCCGCAGTGAAAAATCGCTGACGATGGCGCGCTCGCCATAAGTTCGATTGATGTTCTTGGTTTCGATCACCAGTGCGCCCGAGGCCGAGGCGGCTCCGGCGGTAATGCTGGCCACACCAGCGACGCCGCGATAGGTGCGGCGCTGCTCGCGCAATGCCTGCAGTTCGCCGACGCGCCGCATATTGCGTTTGCGTCGGCCGGTGACGCCGTAGCGCATCCAGTGCTCTTCCATCGCGATCTTTCGGTCGAGCTTGTGTTGCGCGACTTCTTCCTCGGCCAGCAGGGCGTCGCGCCATTCCTCGAAGTGCGCGAAGCCGCGATCGAGCCGTTTGGTGGTGCCGCGGTCGAGCCAGACGGTGGAGCGCGTCAGGTTCGACAGAAATCGTCGATCATGGCTGATGATGACCAGAGCGGTACGACGCGAGGCAAGATCCTTTTCCAGCCACTCAATGGTGGTGAGATCGAGATGGTTGGTCGGTTCGTCGAGCAGCAGAATATCGGGGTCGGCGGCCAGCGCGCGGGCCAATGACGCGCGGCGGGCTTCACCACCGGACAAATGGGCCGGGTTTTCCGTGCCGGTGAGGCCCAGCTCTTCAACCAGATTGCGGGCGATGTAGTGGTCGTCTTCGGACAGCAAGCCGCCTTCGACATAGCTGAGCGTGGTGTCGTAGCCGGAAAAATCGGGCTCTTGCGCCAGATAGCGCACGACCGCGCCGGGCTGCACAAAAACGGTGCCGGAATCCGGCTCGACCAGTCGGGCGGCGATTTTCAGCAAGGTGGATTTGCCGGAGCCGTTGCGACCGACCAGCGATACCCGTTCGCCGGTCGAGACCGAGAGGTCGGCGCCGGACAGCAAGGGTGTGCCGCCAAAGGTCAATTTGATGCCGGTGAGTTGCAGAAGCGGAGGAGGGGCCATTTTTTTGCGGGGTATTTTCGTTGGTCTGGCGCGATACGGCGCGGAACACTTCCGCATCGCTTATGTTGGGTGATCCGGTACAGGGCGAAAGCCCCGGCGTCAAAGTTTTGCCGTTAAGGATTAGCGATGCGCCGTGCGACCGGGCTGTGACAGCCGGGCTCGTCGGCTGCAAGACCGCGCCGGTGTGGCGGCATCCTGGCCGATCAGCGGGCGGCGTCAGGCCGGTTTAGGGCGTCGAGCCGGCGGATCGTTGGGCCGAGATGACGCTCGGTAATATCGCGCAATGCCGGCGTCGCCGCTTCGTGCTTGGCGACGCTATCGGCGGCGAATTCCAGTTGCGGCAGCTTGGCGTCGAAAGCGGCGGTCCGCCGCATCGCGTCGCGAGCGGACGCTTCAATGTAGATGCCGAAATGCGGCAGGATCCGGCTGAAGACAGCGTCGGGCAATTCGCGATAATCGACCGCCAGGCCGCGGTGAGGCCGCTTCGCAAGTCGGTCGGCGGCGGCGGCGCAAATTCGATTGAGGACTTGCGCGCAATGATCCGTGTTCGGAACGTCGTATCCGGCAAGGCCGAGGTCGGCGAACGTCAGGAAGCCGGGCACCGTCTGGCTGCCGCGTTCGCGCATCTGCGACACCATGACCTCGACCGGATCGCGATAAAGAAACAGCCACGGTGTCTCGGGAAAGGCCTTCTCGAACAGCGGCAAGGTTAGCGTGTGCCAGCAGTCGAGCTTGAAGAAAGCGTGGCGTTCGCCGCCGGCGCGTGGCCGGCTGAAAGCCAGAATCATGGCGCGGAGAATGTCGGCGTGTCGCGCATCCGGTAAAGCCGTTGACCCCAGCCGTACCGCGTCGTCGACTGCGGGGGCTTCCGAAATGACGACATGGTCGCTGAGCGCGGCCAGCATCCGGCTCACCAAAGTCGAGCCGCAGCGCGACATATGAAATATAAAGCCGCTCGGCATCAGGCTTGCGCCGGTTCTGTCCTGGCGCCGGGCTTCCTGAAGGAAATCTTCGAGCGTCATGCGATAACGAAACATACGATTGAACGGCCGGTACAAGGTGGCGTGAATCGATTGTTCGAAGAAAGGTTTGGTCAGCGGTTCCGGCCCGAAGCGCAGCCAGTCGACAAAGATGGCGTCATTCTGACTGACGATGCCGATGGGCAGCCAATGGCGCGGCGGCCAGAGCGAGTCGTCAGGCGGCGTCGGAACGAAGCGCGCAATGCCGAGCGGGTCGGGTCGGGTCGCGTTTTGAATGTCCCGTTCGGCCAATTCGATACCGCGGTCATGCGCAGCCGCCAAAAGCCGTTCGGCAAATATGTCGGGTCGTTCGGTGTCGGCTAGTGCCGACGCCAGGGTCTCGTCGGCGAGGATGTGCGGCATGAACTGGTTGCGCGCTGAAGTGGACGTGAGCGACGTCGGATCGAGGCTTGTCATGTCGGGCCTAAGCCGAAGAAAACGGGATGCATTGAATATATCATAGGTTGTGTATTTTAATAATTATATACTTATGATAGCATCCGACCGAACCTCGAAGGTTGTTCGGGACGCCGCCGGGCGCGCTCGTGCGGGGGCGGCGATCAAAGCCCATTGCCGGTCGCAACCGGTCTCCGGCCTTTTCGAGCGAGGATTAACACTTTGAGAGAAGCGCTATGACGGCCAGAAAACTGGTGTTCGAGGATTTCGCCGACAAAATTGGCGATATGTTTCCAATCTGCGACCACGACGTTCCGCGCATTCCGCTGACTCTGGCGGAAGCGGAATTGCATGAGGCAAAGTGGCATATGCCGGGCATCAGGCCACCGTTCTCGCTGGTGTTTCTGGCGAACGACGGCACGGTTCTGCCGCAGCGGCTGTATCGGATGGAGCACGACCGGCTCGGTGCGCTGGAAATTTTTCTGGTGCCGATCGCCCAGGATGGCCGAGGCGTCAGCTATCAGGCGACGTTCAACTGAACTCTCTGCGACTAAGCCTGCGCCGCGAATCTGGTGTCGGACGGTGCGTCGTCCGGCCACCATTCCATTTCGATGACGATGTCCTGATCGGCAACAGCGGTGAAGCCAAGCCGCCGATAGAACCGCAAAGCCGGGCTGAATTTCTCGACGAAAATACCGACGCCGAGACTGCGCGCGCGCGACCAGTCCTGCAAGGCCGCGAAGATCGCGGTGCCGACACCTTGCCCGCGCCACGCCGGCAGCAGTGCGATATCGACGACATGGACGCAGGTCTGCCGATGGTCGAGATAGAGCCGGCCGATCGGCTGGCTGTCATGTTCGATGACGTCGAACCGGCAGCCGTCGATAAAGGTCCGGTAGTGATGGCGCTGCGCCCTGAACTGATTGGCGAGGAAGGTTTGCTTTATTTCCGATGTCCAGGGTACCGGCGCCAATTCCGCTTCCCGAGTCGACGCATAGAGCTGCATCAGAAATGGCGTGTCGTCCTCGCGCTCCGGCCGCAGGCGATAGCCTTCAGACAATAACGCAATCGGCAGCGCGAATGCCGGCGGCGCAGGGTCGTCGGTCATGATGGGATCGCCTAGTTGCGGGTCGGGAAGACGCCCTCGGTCGCAATGCAGAAGTTCAGGACGAGGTAAGGCTGCATATTGTTATGCGACTCGGAATTGCCGGTCATTCCGATCGAGTTCGGGGAAAAGGCTAGGTTCGGAGTTGAGGGCGCGGCCTGGTAGATCGCCCCACCGCCGGACCGGGCCATATAACTTGTCGCGACTGGTCCGGCCGATCGTTCGGAGCCGCCGCCGGCTTCGATCTGCGCCGCTGAAATCATATGCGAGTGCTGCGGAATTTCACTGACAATCAAGGTTACCGACGGCGAGCCGAGGGGCTCGCCGATCACGGTGTTCAGGCCGGCACCTGAGCCGGGATGCATCGGTGATTGGCCCTGAAGATTCGGCAATCCGAAGGTGGCGCGCCCGTCTCCGCCATAGGTCGTGCCGAGAATCGAGAAGAGCGCCGTATTCACGCTGATATTGAGAAGTTGACCGTTGCACATCGCCCAGCCCCGCGGCGCAAAATTGAAGCCGAAGCAACGGATCTCACCGATAAAGGGTTCGGCCATTTTGGCTCTCCTTAGTTGCGCGACGGGAATATGCCGGCCAAGGCGATGATGAAGTTGACGCAAAGCGACGGCATCAGGTTGCTATGTGGCAGGCTTCCGCCGTTTCGCGAACAAACCAGTGGGTTCATGGCGACAGGGTCCAGCGGTGGCTTGCCGGCTTGCTCGGCGGCATAAAACAGCGCGCCCGTTCCGGTCGCCGTGGCGAGAACCACGCTGGAGCCGATGGTGCCGGTGTTGGCGTCACCTTTCGTGGCCACTAGACTGTGACTGTGGGCCGGCATTGTCGTGGTGGTGATCGTCACATTCGGGCTGCCGCCCGGTTGACCCAACGAGTAGTTAGGCAGGCCGTTGCCCTGACCCTGGTGGATCGACAGTCGCGATTTCAGATTGGGCAGCGCGAAGGTCTGGACGCCATCGCCGCCATAGACGGTGCCGAGCAGGGCAAACAGCGCATCGTTCTGGGAGATGGATAACAGTTGTCCGTCACACAATGCGTAGCCGCGTGGCGCGAAACTACCGGCGAACATGGTGACTTGACCAAGAAAGACAATGCTCATCGACAGGGCCTCCCAGACGGGGTGAATGCGGCAGCGTTAGTTGCGGGACGGGAACAGGCCAGTCAGGCTGATGCACCAATTCAGCGTCAAATAAGGTTGCATGTTTTCGTGCGCCTGGCCTTGGCCGAAGCTAGAGACTGATGCCGGGTTCAGCGGTTGCGGCGTCGTCAAGGGTCCATAAAAATTGGCGGCGGTGCCGCCGCTGTTCGATGCCTTGGCCAAGGCCTGGTTCGGCGCCGCCAGGGCGACCGTGGCGTCCGACGATGCGCCGAGAAACTGATGTGAATGCGCCGGCATTTGTGCCGTCGTCAGCGCCACGGAGGCTTGCCCGGAGGCTTGGCCAATCGGATAGCCGGTTCCGTTCAGGGTGCCTTCATGCAGCGGCACCCGGCCGCGCAGATCGGGCAACAGGAAGGTGGTCGTGCCGTTACCGCCGTAAAAGGTTCCCAGCAACGAAAACAGCGCCTGATTTTGCGCGATGTTGAGGGTCTGACCATCGCATTTCGCCCAGCTTTTCGGCGGAAAGCCGAACGCGAACGGCTGAATTTGCCCAATGAAAGGTTGAGTCATGCCTGCCTCCCTGCGACGGCAGGACCCTAGCATTACCGCTCTACGATAGCAACTTAAAATACATATATAATATTTTTACAACCTATAAGAGAAATCGAAATAAGCCGCCGCTCCAACCTCCCGACCTCCTGGCCATTTCCTCTCACCGATGAGTTTTCGCGGCTACCACGGTTTGTCAAAACGCTGCGATGGGCAATTAAGGCCCTGATGTCGGCACGACACCGCCGCCGCCGATTTTTTTGCTTCGAAAAATCAAACCGGTGTGGCGCGACCGGCAACGCGGGTTCGCGCGGCGAGGATCGGGCGAGTGACATCCTTTAGTTGCACACGCTATACGGTCTTTTCTTGTCAGTCTTGCCGTATGCTGGTAAGTCATAAAGGTTCTTGAACGCTTCCGATTTCGCGAGCCGCTGGAGAGCGCGGATGAACGGCGACGACGTGAACGAGCAGCCGCGTAATGCGTCGGATCGGCCCATGGAAGCCGCTCCGCGCAAGGTGTGGCATGCGCCGAAGCTGACCGTGAAGGAAATTCAAAGCACCGAACTTGGCGGCTACTCGTTTTCCGACAACGGCTCATTGTTCACGAGCTGATTCTTGATCCCGTTTCTGCAGTATCGCCGACCGTAAAGGCGTCACCGTCAGTCGAACGAGACGCCGAATGTCATGATCCCGATGGTCATGACCCGAGTGCGAGGCTTTTGATCCATGGCGGCATTTGCCGGTATCGTCGCCTTTGACGGTGGGGTCGCGGACGAAGCCGCCGAGCGTCATCTGGCAGGCGCGGTGCTGGCCGATCGAGATCGCCCGGCGATCATGCGACGTATCGGCCAATCGGTCTTCGCGCAGCGCGTCGACGCTGCCATAGGTAACCGCGCTCGACACCATGCGGTCGGCGGGACGTTTGGTGCGCTGGACCAGAGCGACAAGCTGTTCGTAGCTTCGGCGCGCCTGGATAACCGCGCCGAACTGGCGGATGCTTTGACGATCGATCCGGCGACGCTTGCCGGACTATCCGATGGCGATCTCCTGAACCGGATGCTGCTGCGGTGGGGTGAAGCGGGAATAGCCCGCTGTCTTGGCGCGTTTGCCTTCGTGCAATGGGATGCGACGGAGCGTCGTCTAACGCTCGGTCGCGATTGCCTTGGCGGACGGGCGCTGTTTTTCCATCGTGGTCGAGGTTTCGTCGCCTTTGCCTCGACGTTGACCGGATTGCTGGCGATGCCGGACGTGCCGCGTCAGCTCGACGAGGATGTGCTGGCCAATTTCCTGGCGCTTAATCTGTCGGAACAACGCCGGACTTTTTATCGCGGCATCGAACGGGTACCGAGCCGAACCTTGATCAAGATGGACCGCGACCGCATCGTCCATCGGCTTTATTGGTCGCCGGACCTCGATGCGCCGCCGCCCTATCGGCGCGATGAAGATTATGTCGCGCGCGCGCGTGAACTGTTCGATCAGGCGGTCGCCGTATCCATTGCCGGCACGCCGCATTTTGCCATTGCCACCAGCGGCGGGCTGGATTCCAGTGCGGTGGCGGCGACCGCGGCCGGGCTCGGCGCCGGTCGGCGCATCGCCTGTTACACCATCGTTCCGCCGGCGGGGGCGCCCACCGATGTCGGATCGTATCGTTACCGGGACGAGACTGATAAGGTCGCCGCGCTGGCGCGCATGTACCCCGCGCTTGACCTGCGGCTAATTGCCGGCGATGTCGGCGCGCCGCTCAGGGATGAAGAAGGCCGGCGTTTTGCGACCATGAATACCCCGGCGCTCGGCCCGGCCGCCATGCTCGGCGGCGCCTATAAATTATATGATGCGGTCGCCGCGGAGCGCTGTCCGGCCCTGCTGGTCGGCAACTACGGCAATTTCGGTTTGTCGTGGAGCGGCCAATATTCTCTTCTGGCGCTGTTGCGCGCCGGTCAGCCGGGCGACTTTCTGCGCGAACTGATCGCGATCGCGCGCAACACCGGACATGGCGTGCTGCGCACGATTGCGCATGACCTGATCTATGCCGCGGCGCCGATCGAGATCAGACGATTGATGTTCTGCCTGATCGGCCGGGATTTCGACAGTGTGGCGCGTTACAGTTCGCTCAATCCGGCTTATATCGCCGAGAGCGGCCTCGGCCGGCAATGGCGCGCGGACGGTTTTAATCTGTGGCCCGGCCGGGACGGTTGGCAGCCACAGCGTTATCGCGCGAATTACCTGTTCGACGACAATCAATCCGCCCGCGATCATCTGGGAATGTTCGAAGACCTGCATGGCTACGCCATCCGCGATCCGCATGCCGACCGCCGGCTGCTGGAATTTGCCTTGTCGGTGCCGGAGCCGGTCTTCCGTCGCAACGGCGTGGCGCGCTCGTTTGCGCGCACCGTCTTTGCCGATCGGCTGCCGCGCGTCATCACCGACGAGCGGCGACGCGGCGCCAACGCAGTTGCCTGGTTCAGTCAAATGCAGGCGCGGCGGCAGGACATCGCCGCCGAAGTCGAGCGGCTGGAAGCTTCGCCGACCGCGCGCCGGCTGATTGATCTGCCGCGCCTTAAGCGCCTTCTCGATCAATGGCCGAAAGATCAAAATGCCGCCGAACGGCGTAGTCGCGATTACCGTCTGGTTCTTGGCCGCGGCGTTCATGTCGGCCGTTTCATTCGTTGGGTCGAGGGTGGCAATGCCTGAACACATCCCGGAGACGCCGCTGCCGCCGATTGACGACGGCACATTGATCAGCCGCAGCACCGAGCTTCTGGTGGCGCCGGTGCGCGACGAACTGCTGATGATGGATATCGACCGCGATTGTTATTACGGCCTCGACGATATCGGCAGCGATATATGGCGGCGGCTGGAATCGCCTTGTCGGTTCGGCGCCCTGATCGATGGCCTGGCCGCCGATTACGCCGCCGAACACGCGGTGATCGCGGCCGATTTGCGTCCCTTGTTGGCGGACATGGCGGCGCGCGGGATGGTGAGCCTGGCATAAGACACCGAACGTGGATCGTGGGCTTGGCCGATCATCCGTCGAAGCGTCGGCGCGCGCTTTCGTTAGCATTCAGACGTAACAGGCAATCTCGGTGAAGCTTTTGGCAACCGGATAGCCGGTGACTTCGATGCCGGCGGCGTCGAGCCAGGCATGGGTATCGAGCGTTTGATCCTTGGCCTTGGCGGCGCCGAAATGCAGGATGCTGGCGACGCCCCGCCGCTTCAGCATCACGCGGGCGGCCATGGCCTGCGGCAAACAGACCGCCGCGAACGGTACATGACGCGCTGCCCGGGTTACGGCCCAGCCGATATCGCTTGCGACACGGACGTCGTCTGACGATCGCGGGTTTTTGGCCGCGGTGGCGCGCGCGACTTCCGGTGTGGCGAAAGTGCCGAGCCGCTGTGCCAGACGTGGAAATGGCACCAGCCGCAGCGCTGTGCGTGCCAGCCATAGCCATATTATCGCTTCGATCACCAGCAAGCGGCGGCGGCCATCGACCTGCGTGAATCTATGCAGCGGATGGCGGATCGAGCGTAACCACGCCATGTTTCACCAGTTCGTTGACAAAACTCCGGACTTCGGCGCGACAGGTAGCCGGCGACACGTCAAACTCCCGACCGAGCCGGTCGCAGATCGTGTCGATGGGTTGCGGCGTCGCAATCAGTTCCCATATCCGCGCGCCGATTTCGCTTAGCTCGATATAGTGTCGGTTGTTCGCGTTCATCATCACGAGTTCATCGCCAAGCGAAGCGGTCAGCCAGCCGTCGGTCCGTCGTACCAGCATGGCAGCTCCGCTATTCGGCGTGGACCGGCATCGCGTCCGAGACAAGATGATAGCCCAGTCGTTTCATCATGGCGCCATGATCGGCTTCCAGCCGCGCCACCTGCGCCGACGTCAGTTCGTCGCGCCAGCCGCCGGCGATGCCGCGCCTGAAAAATTGGTTGCCGCTCGACGGTCGCGGTGCTTCGCGAAAGCCTTTGGCTGCCTCCTGGGCGCGCAATTCGGAAAAGCGAGCGAGCCGGACCGCGCGATGGATCCGCTTCGGTTCAGTGTCGTAATGCGCGAAGGACAGTACATTTCGTAGCGCTCCGGCGGTATCGGCCAGCAGTTCCTCGTAACGTAGCAACAGGATTGGCAGGTCGGACTGATCCAGCCAGCTCGCGACATGGTCGCTCCAGCTCAACATCCGTTGGCGTAGCTGGCCGAACTGGCGGTTGGTTTGAGCGCAGAAAGCGCATTCGCGGTTGGCCATGGTCGCAATCGCCTGATCGATACCGGTGCGGTTATGATTGGCAAAGGACGGCGCGACGTCGCGCGGGTCGCGCACCAGGACGACGGCGCCGTCGGCGCCGCGCCGGCCGGCCAACAACGGTTCGCCGCGCCGCGTCAGGGTATAGGCATCGTGGACCTTGACGAAACGCGTCGGTGGCGTTCCCGTCGTTCCTTGATTTCGGCTATAGGCTTCAGCGCGTGCGATGTGCTCTTCCGGGTGTGCGTAAATATATTCGAGGACGCGCGGTCGCAGATCGTCGATTTCGTCGAATGTCAGAAGGCCGGATTCAATCTGGGTCCATTCATCGAACGGTTCGCGCCCGCTGGCGATGCTGCCTTGCGGCGGCAGGTCGTTGATATCAATTGGTTGTTCGCCCGTTGCCAGCAGGTTCGCGATCAGCATGCGCAGCCATGTGTTGCCGGATTTCGGGAATGAGGCGAGCCAGACGGTGCGCATCACGCCGCCTTGTCCAGCAAGCCGATGTCCTGCCAGTTTTGTTCCAGCGATGCGATAACCGCCGGCATGGCCTTGAAGTCCAGCGGTCGTGTCAATGTGAACAGGCTGGCGCTGTTGACGATGGCGCTGGCGGCCCGGAAGTAGTCGGTTTTTTGACCCATTCGGTTGACGAGGTGCGGCCGGTAGGCATTTTGCCGCAACGCCAGCGCGCCATCGATTGCGGCCTGTTGCTCGATGCCGGGGCGGTGCGGCGGCCGCGCTTCGCGTAGTATGTAGATCGCGGCGAGCGGCAGGGATTGGACGAAGACGTCGTCCGGCGCGACATAATATTTTTCAAGACGACGTCGCACGCGGTCGCCGCGCCCAGCGGCCAGATCGAGTCGATCGATGGCCTGCGCCCATAATTTAAGATGACGTCCTTCCGGGTGGACCGTCGGCGTGGCACCGGCGGTAATGGAAATCGCGCCGACGTCGTCCGCGACCACAGGAAAGCCGTGCTTCGCCAGAGCCGCCGCCATGGTTGACTTGCCGCTGCCGGATCGACCGCAAAACAGCACGGCCTTGCCGTTCACCCGCACGGCGCTGGCGTGCAAGACGATTTGTCCGCGTTGATGCAGAAGAATTCCGAATACGGTGCCGAGAATGAAAATCGGAATGTCGGTGGGGTCGCCATCGGTGTCCGGCGTGACCGTGATGTGATGTCCATCGGTCAGTAGGAACCGCGCGATGCCGGGGATGGCCAGGAGAAATTGTTGGCCGGCGATCTGCCAGGTTGGCCCGTTGGCGGTCGCGTCGGATAGCGAAGTCGGCGTCGTACCAAGTTCGATGGTCACGTCGTGCGTGGGGGTGGCGCTAGTGGCCGCATTCAGTCCCGGCAACATGATGTCGCTGCCGACCGTCAGACCGCAGACACGATAGCGATGCATTGCCGTCCTCGTTCGGCCGCGTCCGACGGCCAAGGCATGCGAGACCCTTTATGCGAGCATGTATCATACGGAACAACCCGTCGAATTCAACGGTGCTTTGCCGGTCCTATCGGTATTGTTACGGTTTTCACCGTGCCTGACGATGGCGTCGTGGCGCGACTGCGTCGCCTATTTCGGAGCCCCACGATGCCGGACGATCTGCAAGCGCTTCAGGCCGCCCTCACCGAACGATTCGGCGATGCCTTTTCCATCGATCCGGCGTGGCCGGGACTGGCTGAACTTGCCGCGATGGCTGGCCGTAGCGTTCGCCGACGCTTTACCGAAGCCGATGTTTCGCCCGAATTGCTGCGGCTGCTGTGCGGATGTGCGCTGTCGGCGCCGTCCAAAAGCGATCTGCAACAGGCGGACATTCTGATTCTGCGCGATCCCGGTCGGCGACGGGCGATAGCCGATCTTTTGCCTGACATGCCATGGGTGATCGAAGCGCCTGTCTTTCTGGTTTTTCTCGCCAACGGCCGGCGGCTGCCGGCCATTGCCGCCGCGCGCGGCAAACCGTTTCCGAACGATCATCTCGATCTGTTCTTCAACGCGACCGTCGACGCCGCGATCGTTTTGGCGAGTTTCCTGCGCGCCGCCGATGCGGTCGGTCTGGGCTGCTGTCCGATCAGCGTTATCCGTGACCACGCCGTGGTGGTCAGCGAATTGCTGGCGCTGCCGGATAAGGTCGTCCCGATTGCCGGCATGTGCGTCGGTTGGCCGGCCGAGCCGGGTGCGGTGATGCCGAGGTTGCCGCTGAGCTTGACGGTGCATGAAGAGCGATTCGACGACAGCGATTGGACCGCTGCTATCGACGCTTACGATCGTCGCCGCGCTGCCACTCGGCCTTATCGCCGGCAGCGTCAGGTGGCGCTTTTCGGGGAAGCGGCATTCTACGGCTGGTCCGAAGATAAAGCCCGCCAGTATGCCGATCCGGCGCGTGCCGATTTTGGCGCTTTCGTGCGCGGCAAGGGATTCTGCCTCGATTAACTGCCCTTTGCCTGGATCGCAGGTGCGCCTATGTCACGCGGCGCGCCAACGCAACCGCCGCGCCGACGACGGTCGGCGCTATTTCTTGCGGATGCGGAAGCTTTGCACGCCGTCGGCCTCGGTCTTGCCTTCCAGCGTGTCGCCGGTCTGACGCAGAAGATTGGGAATATCGATTGCCGCCAGCGGGTCGGTGCATTCCGCCACGATGATGTCGCCGGATTTCAGGCCGGACAGCTTCTTTTTCACCCGCAGCGTAGGCAAGGGGCATTTCAGCCCCCGCAGGTTCATGATCGTGTCGGTCAAGACTTGGTTCCTCACGATTGGGGGCGTGATTGTAGCGCCGGACGTGAGCCCGGAGCCTGTCGTCCGGGGCTTCTCACTCAAAGCCGCTGCCCGAGACTTGGCTCCTGCCGGGCGCTGTGTTGAGGTAGACTGACGACAATACCGGTTACAAGGTCAAGCGCGAAAATCATGGCGGCGTCCGAGACGATACAAACGATTTCACGGTTGACGCCGCTCGTTGAGGTGCTGGCGCTGATCGATCTCAGGGTCAAGCCGGTGGCATCGCGTACACTCGACATCAGCGCGGCGGCCGGGCGCACCTTGGCGACCGATGCCTCGGCGACGTTGCGTCCGGCCGCGGCGCTGGCCTTGACCGACGGTTGGGCGGTCGCCGCCGAGCTGACGCTGGGCGCCAGTGACTATGCGCCGGTTGTGTTACCGCAAGCGCCGCGGCGAATTGAAGCTGGTGCGCCATTGCCGTCGGGTGCCGACAGTATCGCTCCGATTGATGCGATCCGCACGGGCGACGGTCTTGCCGAAGCGCTAACCCCAATCAATCCTGGCGACGGTGTGTTGCCGCCCGGCGGCGATAGTGATCCGGGCATTCCATTGCGGCGCGCCGGCGAGCGTTTGCGCCTGACGGATCTCGCCGCCTTCGCCGCCGCCGGCAGGGCCCGCGTGACGGTGCGTGAGCCGCGCATTCGCGTGCTGCCGGTCCGCGACGATGCCATCATTGTCGCGGCGGCGCGACTGGTCGCCGGCGATATCGACCGGCGTGGCGGCGTCGCAATGCTCGAGGCGGCAGGACGTGATATGGCCGACGTGCTGGCGGCCGATCATTCCGATGCGGTTGTCGTCATCGGCGGCACCGGTTCCGGCCGCAACGACGACAGCATTCAGATCGTCGCGCGCGACGGCGACCTGGCATTACACGGCATCGCGGTAACGCCGGGTGAAACCGCCGCTTTCGGCTTTATCGGGGCGCAACCGGTCTTGCTGTTGGCGGGTCGGGTCGACAGCGCGCTCGCGATCTGGCTGACCGTTGGCCGTCATGTTCAAGACCGGCTGGCCGGTGCACAGCGCGACGATGGCGATACGCTCGAAACAATGCCCTTGGCGCGCAAGGTGACCTCGACGGTCGGGTTGGTCGAAGTGGTGCCGGTGCGATGTCACAACAATCAGGCGGAACCGTTGGCCAGCAAATACCTGTCGTTATCGTCGTTGACCCGCTCAGACGGCTGGATTCTGGTGCCGGCCGAGAGCGAAGGCTATTCCGTGGGCGCGCCGGTTTGGGTAAGGCCTTGGCCGTAAATCCATTTTGAATGAGCATCGGTGAATGAGTGAAGCCCGCAAGCCCGGCTCGGATGCCGACATTGCCCTGATTGCCCGCGTGCGGGCGGCGGCACGCCAGGAACAGTTCCTCGACGTGGTTTCGGCCGAGGTTGCGCGCGCTCGTTTCGAAGGGCATCTCGATCTCAAGCCGTTACTGGCCGAGACCGTTGCGCTGGCCGATGCGCTGACGCGCGTTCTTGCGCATGACATTATTGCTGAAGTCGACGCGCCACCCTTCGACCGCTCCAACGTCGATGGCTTTGCCTTGCGCGCCGTCGATACGCTCGGTGCCAGCCAGAGTGCGCCGAAGCTTTTCAAACTGAACGGCGAAGTGATTGCTTGCGGCGATGCCCCGGCACTGGAAGTCGCGCCGGGCACCGCGACGACCATCGCGACTGGCGGCGTGATCCCGCGTGGCGCCGATGCCGTGGTGATGGTCGAGCAGACCGAACTGATCGAGCAGGGCGAACCACGCATTGAACTGCGACGTGCGGCGACGCCCGGGCAATTCATTTCCTATGCCGGCTCTGATATCGCGCGGGGCGAAACCTTACTACGTAAGGGAACACGCATCGGCTCACGCGAGATCGGCATGTTGGCGGCCTGCGGTCTGGCCTCGGTCGATGTTGTGCGTAAGCCGACGGTCGCGGTGATTTCGACTGGCGACGAACTGGTTGCGCTCGGCGCGCCGCTGAAGCCCGCCGGCATCTACGATAGCAACGGCGCGATCATTGCTGCTGCGGTCGCCGAGGCCGGCGGCGCGCCGGTGGCTTTTGGCGCCATTCCCGACGATGCGGCAGCGCTCGACAAGGCGGTGCGTGAGGCGCTGGCAAGCTGCGACATGGTGGTGCTGTCGGCCGGCACATCGAAAGGCGCAGGCGATCTGTCGCATGCCATTGTGTCGAAGCTCGGTGCGCCCGGCATTCTCGTGCATGGCGTCGCGCTGAAGCCCGGCAAGCCGCTCTGCCTTGGCGTGGTCGGCAAGACGCCGCTGGTGGTGCTGCCGGGCTTTCCAACCTCGGCGATTTTCACCTTTCATGCCTTCGTCGCGCCGGTCATTCGTGCTTTCGCCGGTCTGCCGCCGGAAGCCGCGCAAACCGTTCAGGCCCGGGTGCCGGTGCGGATCGCGTCGGAACTCGGCCGCAAGGAATTCGTCCTGGTGTCGCTGATCGAAAGCGAGGACGGGCCGATTGCCTTTCCGACCGGCAAAGGGTCGGGTTCCGTCACCAGTTTTTCGCAGGCCGATGGATTTCTCGAAATCGATGCGCTGGCGACCGCGCTCGACGCCAATAGCGAATCTCAGGTCACCCTGATCGGCAGCGCGGCGCATGCGCCCGATCTGGTGATCATGGGTAGCCATGATATCGCTCTCGATGTCGTTGTCGGGGCTCTGGCGGAGAAGGGCTTCTCGGCGCGCACGCTGGCTGTCGGCAGTCTTGGCGGCGTGGCAGCGGCGACCCGTGGCGAATGCGACATCGCCCCGGTGCATCTGATCGATCCGAAGACTGGCGACTATAACAAGCATCTGGTGACGCCGGCTTTGTCGCTGGTTCATGGCTGGCAACGGATGCAAGGTATATTGTTTCGTCCGGGCGACCGGCGGTTCGAAGGACGCGGTGCTGAAGATGCGATCAAGATTGTGCTGGCCGACGGCGATGCCTTGATGGTCAGTCGCAACGCCGGTTCCGGTACGCGGGTTCTGATCGACAAATTGCTGAACGGCGCGCGGCCGCCGGGTTATGCCAATCAGCCCAAGTCGCATAATGCGGTCGCGGCCTCGATTGCGCAGGGCCGCGCCGATTGGGGCGTCGCGATTGAACCGGTGGCGACGATGTACGGTCTCGGCTTTCTGCCGTTGGCGCCGGAACATTACGATTTTCTGGTGGTCGAGAGCCGGCGGGAAAGGCCCGCGGTGCAGGCCTTTTTGGCCGCACTGCGCGACGAGACCACGCGCGCCGGAATCCGCGCGATCGGCATGCGCCCCGCCGAAGCCTGATTTCGGTGTATGATGCGTGGCGCATTGCCAATATTGGCGCCACGGAATTCCACATGACCTTCCGTATCAAGAGCCTGTCGGTCTTGTTGTTACTGTTCGCGGCTGGCTCCGCGCAGGCGCAATTGCGCGGCCACGGCGGGCCGGTGCGTGCTTTGGCGATTTCCGCCGACGGCAAGCAGGCCATTTCCGGCAGCTTCGATACATCGGCGATTCGCTGGTCGCTTGAACGCAATGTCGCCGATCAGGTATTGCGGTTCCATGACCAAGCGGTCAACGCGGTTGCTTACTTGAAGGACGGCCGCATTGTTACCGCCGGCGCTGATGGCAAGATCGCAATCTGGACGGCTGGCAAAGCGACGCCCGATAAAATCCTTGAAGGCCACAAGGGTCCCGTCGTCGCGCTCGCCGTGTCGCCGGACGGCGCGACATTGGCTTCCGGGTCGTGGGATCACACCATCCGGCTCTGGCCGGTTGCGGGTGGCGCAGCGCGCGTGCTGGAGGGTCATAGCCAGAACGTCAACGGCGTTGCTTTCACACCGGACGGCAAGGCGCTGGTCAGCGCAGGCTACGATACGACTTTGCGGATCTGGCTACTCGACGGCCAGGTCGCGACGGTGCGCAATCTGCCGACGCCGTTGAACGCAGTGGCGGTCGCGCCCAATGGTGAAATCGTAACCGCCGGCGCCGACGGCAAAGTCTATTTCCTTTCTGCCAAGGGCGAAGTCGAGGCCGAAGTTCAAGTCTCGGCCGCGCCGGTGATCGACCTTGCGTTATCGCCGGACGGCCAATGGATGGCCGCCGCCGGCATTCGCGGTTCGGTGGCGATCGTCGACCGCAAGGCGCGCACGCTGAAACATACGCTGGTCGGTCCCGGTCTGCCGGTCTGGTCGGTGGCTTTTTCTCCGGACGGCAAGACGATCCTGACCGGCGGCGCCGACCGCATGATCCGGCGCTGGTCGGTGGTCAACGGCGAACCGCTCGACCGGGTGATCGCGCGCGCGCCGGACGATCCGCTGGCCGCCTATAAAGGCGATCCCGGCGCCGAAGTGTTTCGGGCTTGCATCGCTTGCCACACTTTATCGGCCGACGAAGGCAACAAGGCCGGGCCGAGCCTGCATCACATTTTCGGTCGCAAGATCGCATCCTTGCCCGGGTATCAATATTCCGACGCGCTCAAGCGCATGAACATTGTCTGGACCCCGGAGACGGTGTCGAAAATGTTCGAGGTTGGGCCGATGCGCTATACGCCCGGCACCAAGATGCCGGAACAGACCATCGGCTCGGCACAGGACCGTCAGGCGCTGATGGAGTTCTTGAAAAAGGCGACGGTCAGGTAGCCGCCAGTGTATCGAGTACGGCTTTGACGACGGCGTCCGGCGCTTCGGCCGGAATATTGTGACCGACGCGCTTGAGTCTGCGTTCCTCGGCCGGGCCGGTGAACTTGTCGCGATATCGCGTCCACATTTCCGGCACCACGCCGTTGGCGTCGCCTTGCAGCACAATGGTCGGCGCCGATATCGCCGGCTGCGCTGCTAGCCGGCGTTCGATCTCATCCAGTGCTGGATCGCCCGGCGCATTGCCGTAACGATGGCGATAGGACTGGATGGTGACGTCGACGAAATCCGGGTTGTCCCAGGAAGGCGCCGAGCGGGCGAAGGTGGTGTCGTCGAAGGCCCAATGCGGCGACCATAGCGACCACAACAGGCGAACCAAAGCGCGGCGGTTCTGCGTTAGCCCGGCACGACCGCGCTCGGTGTGGAAATAGAACTGATACCAGTAGCGCCATTCCTGTTCGGGATCGGCCGGTTTGTTGGCGTTCGGAATATCCTGAATGTTGTAGCCGTTCCCTGTCACCAGACCGCGGACGTAGTCCGGCCAGAGCGCGGCGACGATGCAGGCGGCTCGCCCGCCCCAGTCATAGCCGACCAGCATGGCGTTTTTCAGCGCCAGCGCGTCCATGAAATCTTTCAGGTCATGGCCGAGCGCGGCTTGCTGACCAGAGCGCGGCGTTTTGTCCGACAGGAACCGAGTCGCGCCAAAGCCACGCAGATAAGGCACAATGACGCGGCAGCCCTCGGTAACGAGCGGCGGGACAACCGCATCATAGACGCGCGGGTCGTAGGGCCAGCCATGCATCAGCAACACCGGCACGCCAGCGACCGGGCCGTCTTCCTCGTAGGCGATATCGAGCGTCGGAGTCTGGATGCGTCGGGTCGCCGTCATCGCATGTCCATGCTGCGCTGAAAGGGAGCGGAACCGCCGAAGCCAGAACGGCTACGATTTGGCTTTTTCCGCTTCCTCGCGCTCGCGAATATAGTCTTCAGTGGTGCGAGTCGGCGGCCGGCCTTGCGCGCCGAATGGATCGAATTGTTCCTCCGCCATGGCGTTGACGCGGCAGTCGTCGCACATACGGATGACGTCAAGCCGCTTGGCGTTGTTCTTGAACATCCAGTGCTTGCCTTCGAGTTTGGCGATGACGCGCTCGACCGAACTCTTGACGCCGAACGGCTTGCCGCAGCGCACGCAAGGATAGGGTTCTTCCTGCTTGATGACGCGGCTCATCGCGGTCGCGGCGCGGAAGTCGATCTGCGGTTTAAGTGTGATGACTTTCTCCGGGCAGGTGGTCGCGCACAGTCCGCATTGGACGCAAGCATCTTCGGCAAAGCGCAGCATCGGCTTTTCCGGATCGTCCGACAGCGCGCCGGTCGGGCAGGCCGATACGCAGGACAGGCACAGCGTACAGCCGTCGACGTTGATGTCGAGGGTGCCGAAAGGTGCGCCTTTCGGCAAGGCGATCACGTCGGTCGGAGCCGGCGCGACGGCATGCAATTCACGCAACGCCAGCCGCGCGATCTCGCGCTTGGCGCCGACGGCGGCAAAGGTCGCGGCTTTGGCGACGCCATCCATCGCCGCCATCGCGCGCAATGCATCGTTCAGCGCGTCCGGATCGTCGGTCGCGATGGTTGCGATCCGCTCGCCGGCAACGCCTAATCCGGCGAGAATGGGTTGCGCCAGGGCGATGGTTTGGGTCAGCCCCTCGGTATCGTGACGCGGCTTGCCGCGAATGAGACAGCGCACGGCCGAAGCGCCGTAGGCAAAACAGGCGGCGATCGATTCGAGCCCGACCTGGGTGACCTCGTTGACTTCGACCGGCAGGACCGTGGCCGGCAATCCGTCGCCATAGCGGGCCAGCGCGTCGATCAGCGCACCGCCATGGTCGGCGTCGTGGAACATTACGATGGCGTTCTTGCCGCCAGCGTTGCGATAGCCCATCAGCAAATTGCGGAGCTTGCCCATCAGGTGGTCGGATGGCGGCAGCGCGTAAGCGGCCGCGCCTGTCGGGCATGCCGCGGCGCATTGACCGCAACCGGCGCAAATATGCGGGTCGATTGCGACGTGATCGCCGTTCGGGACGATTGCGCCGGTCGGACACAGATCGAGACAGCGACGGCAACCGACGATGCCGGAACGCGAATGCGCGCAGAGATCGTCGTTGTACGCGACGAAACGCGGCTTATCGAAAGCGCCGACCAGATCCCGGGCCTTGAGCACCAGCTGCAGAACGGCGGCTGGATCGCCCGGATCGGTGCGCAGGTAGCCGTCGCGCAGATCGGCGGCTGGAAACAAGGATGTGCCGCCGGTCATGTCGATCAGGATGTCGCAATGCGACACCGCGTCGTTGCGCGCGGGGCCGAAAGTCAACGCGCCGCGTGACGACGGGATCGATACCGCATAGCCATCCACCGTCAGCGTAAAGGCGCCCAGGTAACCTTTGGCGGCCTTGATGCTGCCCTTGGCGACCGGAAAGTCGGTGACGCGCGGTGGCGTGACATCTTTCGGTGTCTTGAGCAGAACGGTGACGTCGAGATGGTCGCGCAACAGTCTGGCGGCTTCGATCGCCCGTTCATCGGTACCATAGACCAGTGTGACGCCTTCGGAATTGAAATTGACCGCGGGCAGTTGCGGCACCGGCGCGGCGGCGGCCAGCAGCGCGGCCATTTTCGGGCCTGCGGTCTTGGCGTCTTTCGACCAACCGGCGGTCTCGCGAATATTGACGAAGTCGATCGGCCCGGCGGTGTCGATCTCGCTGGCGATCTCAACGAACAGTGGCGCTTCCTGAGTGCAGGCGACTGTCAATGGCTCGCCGTTGGCGGCGAGTTTGCGAAAAGTATCCAATTCGGCGCGACACAGATGCCGGCCTTCGATCACGATGCTGTCGCGGCAGGCCGCGCGCACCGAGGCGCCATCGAGCGGCATGGTGTCTTCGCAAGAGCAGATCAGGATGTGACGCGGCCGCTCGGCCATCGGGCAATTTACCTTTTTACGTGGTCCGACGCCTGCCCGGAAACGGACCGGCACAAGGTCGCAGACGGTATTCCATCGTTTGTTTCGCGCGGCGGGTCTGGTCTCGCGCCCGCCCGCTCTATAATTATATGTATTCCAAAGAGAATGTAACAGCGAGGATCGATGGCGTTGCCGATAACGGCCCCCCCCGGAACGGCCGGCCAGCAGGACTTGGCGTTGCCGCCGTTTTATTCGCAGGTCCGCCTGCGCGAAATGGGCGACGCTTTCGCGCATGCGACGTCGATTGCCACCGATCAGGGTGCCGGGACTTTGGTCTATGTCGGGCGTTTCGATCTGGCCGAATTCGCCGTGGTGCTGGAACCGGAGCAACCGCTCGCGCAGGCGCGCTGCGCCTTCTATGCCGGCATGGCGGCATTGGCGGATGCGTTGATTGCCCATGCCGAGCCGGAAACCTATATCGTGATCGACTGGCCGGATGCGATTTCGGTCAATCGCGGTTTGGTCGGTGGCGGGCGGCTGGCCTGGCCGGCTGGGACCGGGGAGGACGACGTTCCGAATTGGCTGGTGTTCGGTGCGATGATCCGTACCGCCGGTATCGTCGACTTCGAGCCCGGGCATAATCCGCACGTCACCGCGCTGGCCGAAGAGGGCTTCCGCGAATTCACGCCCGAACGTTTGATGGAAAGCTTCGCGCGCAATTTGATGGTCGCGTTTGATGCCTGGCAGGAGCAGGGCTTTGGCGCGGTGGCCAAGACTTATCTCGAACGCCTGCCGCGCGAAAGCGGCCTGCGCCGTTCGATCGACGGTCATGGCGATTTGCTGATTGCCAGCGTCCTCAAGCCGGAGCCGCAACGATTCGCGCTCCTGCCGCGGCTCAACACGCCGTCCTGGTTCGATCCAACGACGAAAGCGCCGCGCCTATGAAGCTGATGCGCACAATCAGGCTCGACCCGTCGGATACTTTTGTCTTCGACCCGGCGGCTGAGCCGGGCGAATGGGCGGTGCCTGGTGCTTTCGTATTCTGGGATCGCGATCCGGCGACGCTCGATGGCAAGCGGCGCAGCGCCTTTCGCAGCGGCTTCCTCGGTCTGGACTCGTTGGGCTGGTCGACGCTGGTGCAGATCGTGGATGCGACCGCGCAGGATCGTGCCGCCGTCGTCGATCTTCTGGCGCGGCAATTGGTGGCTCGCTTCGGCGCGCCCGATTTGCCGACCGCGGCCTTGGCGGCCGAAGAGGAAGTGGCTTTCGCCGAGTCCTTGTGTAATCAGCCGTGGGATTCCTTGATTGCCATGCATCGCAGCTTTGAAGATGGCGCGGTGCGTGAACAGTTCCGAACGCTGAGGCCGCGCGAAGGTCAAAAGCCGGCGCGGGCTTTCTCGTTCCTGGAGGTCGAGGGTGAGGCGGAAGAAGGGCCACAGGATCGCGTCGATCTGGTTGGCATGGCTGGCGACAATTCGCTTCATAAGGTGCGTGAATGACTGACTTCTGGATTTCCTGCGGCCATCATCTGCTCGACCGCGACGAAGGTGGCGGACTGACGGTGACCGACGACTTTTTGAAGGTCTATTTGGCGCGGCCGGAACTGATTCCACCGCCGGAGGCCTGCGTGGTCGAGCGCACGCTGCATGGCGCGCTGCTGGACAATCCGCGTCATGAGGTTTCGGCGTCCGATATCGCGGCGATTGCCGATGCCGATGCCCGCGAAAACTGGCAATTGCTGGTCGATTTCCGCAATCATCTGCTGTCGCACAAGACGCTGGAAGCGGCCTATGTCGATCTGGCGCGCACCGGCCTCGGCCGCTTTCCCCTGCTGTTCATCAATCAATTGGTGCACGTCATATTGCGTAATGCGCTCGATGGCGTCACCGACGTGCGGGTGTTGCGCGCCGCCGAGTTGTTGTTCCGCACCCAGCGCGTCACCTTGCACGAGGGGTCATTGATTGCCGCCGACGAGGAAACCATCGGCGGCATCAATACAGCGCCGACCTCGCCTCTGGTGTCGATGCTCGGTTTGCCGGCTGAATCGGCTATCGACGTGCTCAATAACGACAACTTTGAAACTTACTGGCAACGTAGCGACCAGTTTGACATGGCGCTCGATCTGACCGCCGGTCGCGAGGGGCTGGCGGCTCTGGCGGAGGCCATGGAGTATTGGATTGCGCATGTGCTAGGCATTGAAGTCGATATCGAGCCGTTGAAGGAACTGCACGACGTCAATCTGGCCTGGTATGTCGGGCTCGATGCGGAGGCGACCAAGTTCGGCGACATGTTGTGGAACGGCGAGGAGATCGACGACGCCACCATGGACCGGACCGTCGGCCTGTTCCGGTTGACCTTCGACGACCCGGCCGAGATGCTCGAAGACGTCAAAGGCGAGCCGGTCTACATGATCCTGGCGATGACCGCCGATAAATTGATTCGGATGAAGCCGCAAAATCTGGTGACCGGCCTGCCGGTCCGGCATCTCGAGGCGATTGGCTGAGGGCGGCGCGGCACAAAAATGCTGCGCAACAAAAGGCCCGGATGCTGCGCAATATGTTGCGTTGCAGCAAATGCTGCATTGCAACATAGGTGCGCCGGCCCGGTGTTGCTTGCCGCTCCTGGCCGTCGACGTTAGGCTTTCACGGCAATTGCGATCTAAAATCAAGAGAGAGACGAGGAATGCGGGATCAGGGCCTGTCGGAAGCTATTCGCGCGGCCGGGGGCGTCAGCGAACTCGCGCGGCAGATCGGCATTTCGCAGCCATCGGTCTCGAATTGGGTGCGGGTGCCGGCCGAGCGGGTGATCTCGATCGAAGCCATTACCGGGGTCGACCGGAGCATTTTGCGGCCGGACCTTTATGGCGGCGTGGCCAGTGACACTGAAGCGAGCGATATCGATGCTGCGCGGGGTCAGGAATATGCCTTGCTCGCCGCACTTCTGACCCGGGCGCCGGATGCCCGCTTACTGGCGGACCTCGCGACTTTGCCGGGTGACCCAAGTCCGCTCGGCATGGCGCATCTGGCTTTGGCTGACGCGGCACGGGCCGCAACCGTAGAAAGTGTCGAGCGCGAATATTTCGACCTGTTCATCGGCATCGGCCGAGGCGAGTTGCTGCCTTACGGCTCGTATTATCTGACCGGCTTCTTGCAGGAGCGGCCGTTAGCGCGGCTGCGTGACGACCTGGCGGCGGTCGGTGTCGCGCGTGCCGAAGGCGTCGTCGAGCCGGAGGATCACGTCGGCATTCTGTGCGAAATCATGTCGGGACTGGCCAGCCGCCGCTTGCCGGCGCCGCCCGATGCTGACCGGATGATCTTCGAGCGGCATCTTGCCCCTTGGGTCGGGCGTTTTTTTGCCGATCTTGAGAACGCCGGCGCCGCCGTGTTTTACCGTCAGGTCGGCGCCCTCGGCCGCACGTTCATGGATATCGAGGTCGAAGCCTTCAATCTGCCCGCTTGAGACCCTATAGTCTTTTTATCACTGCCAAGGAGAACGCGATCATGACCGAACACGACAAGTCGAAATTCGGACGCCGTGATTTCCTGCGCGCGATCGGTTTGGGCGCCGGTGCCGGAATCGCAATGACGGTGGTTGCGGCCGGTCCGCTGGCGACGTCCGCGGCGGCTACCGAATCGGACGCCGAGAAAAAGAAGGCCCGCTATAATCCGAACGCCGAAGACGTGAAGAACTATTACCGGGTCAACCGAAGCTGAGGCCGGTGCCCGGCTAGCGACAGGATTTACAATGTCAGCCGACGCGGTAATGCCGGTCAGCGTCGTGCTCGAACGGCGCGCGAGCAAGAGCCCTTGGGTCGATCATGTGTGGGAGCCGATCGGCGTGTTGCCGCGTGTCGCGCTTCCGGCCGGCGCGGTGATGGCCGAGGGCGAGGGTTTCGTCCAGTATCACGGCGGTTCGCTTGATCTCGAATTGTTTCGCGGCGAGACCGAAGGCTATCTCAATAACCTGTCGCAGACTCCGCCGTTGGTTTACGTCGTGCTGCGTCGGGATGATGGCGATGCCGAGATCCCTGAAAATCTTGAGGGTCTGGAATTCAAGCCATTCCTTGTCACCGTTTGCCCTTATGAGGGCAATGGCTACGCCAAGGGCAATGACGAACTGGTTGTCGCGGGCGTGGCGATGCCTTTGCCGATCATGGCCTGGGTGCAGGAATTCGTCACCGCCCATCATGTCGATGAGCCCTTCGTCAAACGTAAGAACAGACGACACCAGGATAACGATCAACTGCCGCCCGTGCTGGCGCGTGACGGCGGTTTATCGTGAGCGAAGGTTCGCGGCTGGCGCGCTGGTCGCAGCGTAAGCTGGCGTCTCGTCATGGCGGCGCGGTTCCTCAACCGGAGCCAGCGTCCCCGGAAATCAACGACCGCGACCGTGGCGACAGTCCTGCCGCAAATCGACCGGCGGCGGCATTGAACGACGGCGGTACGGCCGCCGTCGGGCCGGCGCAGCTTCCGTCGTCTGGCGCGCAACGTCCTGCGCCTGAAACCCGGGCTGATGCCGAATCGAAGCTGACCGAAGCGGATCTTCCGTCAATCGATGGCTTGACCGCGCAATCGGACTATACGGTGTTTTTGCAGAAGAATGTGCCGGAGACACTGCGAAAGGCCGCATTACGCAAGCTGTGGGGCAGCGACCCTGTGCTCGCCAATCTCGACGGCCTGAACGATTATGACGACGACTACACTGTCGTCACCGCGATGACGATGGATGATACGCTCTATCGGGTCGGGCGTGGCTTGCTCGACGATGTATCGGCGCTCGAACTTCCGCCGGATGCCACACCAGCGCGAAGTAGGGCTGCCGAAGGCGATGCCGATTCCGAACCGACTGCGGCGTTGGAAACCCCTTTGGCGGATGAGGTCAGGGCCGACGAGGAACCCGCGCACAATGTCGCACCCGATGCTGTGCCACGGAATGATGATGGCAACCCGAGAGACGCCGATTCCGATGCCGTCGTGAGTGAGCGCCCAGCCGTTCTGAAATCGTTGGGAGATTCGTAATCCCAGGCTTGAGGCGGCTTTATGTGTCTCGGTCCGCATTTATGCTGCATTGCAGCATACGATCGTCATAGCTCAAAACTATTTCGTGACCTGAGACCAAAGCAGATTGAGAATCCATAGCCTGCCGCTATAGTCGAATTGTTCTAATCTTAGATCGTGCTAATCCCGGAAGAATATCACTGCGCCGGATATGAAGATCGGAAAAGAACGAATGAACGGAGCGAATGTTCTGCCCGATCGCTTTCCCGCCATGACGCCATCGAACGCCTCACCGGAGGCCTCTATGCGCGGGCGGGAAATGATCGCGAGACATGAAGGCATTCGACGCTTCCGGCGTTTTCATCCATCCGCGGGCGCGCCGCGATGCAAATAAATGTCTGGCCGCGCTTAACCGACCATCGGAGGATCGACCATGAACAATGAACAGGCCGAATCGAAACGGCTCGATCGCCGCAGTCTCCTGAAAGGCGCCAGCTTCACTCTGGGCGCGGGCGTTGCCACCGCGACCGCCAAGGCGGCCGTTGCAGCGCCGGCCGAAACCGACCAGCAGCGCGTCACCGGTTATCGCGAAACCGAGCACGTTCGCACTTATTACAAGAGCGCGCGTTTCTGACGGCCGATCTCGATCCGCCATCCGCGCTGCCTGCTTTCGCCGAATTTACAGCCGACCCGTTCTCTGGAGGGACCCATGCTCAGGAAAAAATCCAACGGCGCCGTTCGAGCTGCACGTTTGAAGGATGCCTTGGCACCGGTCGCGGGCAGTCCGCTCGATCGCCGCAGCTTCCTGGCGCGCTCCGGTCTGCTCACCGGCAGCGTTGCATTGGCCAGCGTTCTGCCCTCGGGCGCCGTTCGTCCGGCGAAAGCCGCTGCCGCCGGTCCGCTGACGTCGGGCGCGACGCGCGTCAAATCCGTCTGTACCCATTGTTCGGTCGGTTGCACGGTGATCGCCGAGGTCAAGAACGGTGTCTGGGTCGGTCAGGAGCCGGGGTGGGATAGCCCCTTCAACATGGGTTCGCATTGCGCCAAAGGTGCGTCGGTTCGCGAGCATGCCCACAGCGATCGTCGGCTGAAATATCCGCTGAAGCTGGAAGGCGGCCAGTGGAAGCGCATTTCGTGGGAAACCGCGATCAACGAAGTCGGCGACAAGATGCTGGCGATCCGCCAGAAGTCCGGTCCGGACTCGGTTTATTGGCTTGGTTCGTCGAAGTTCAATAACGAGCAGGCTTACCTGTTCCGCAAGTTCAACGCCTTCTGGGGTTCGAACAATTGCGACAACCAGGCGCGTATTTGTCACTCCACGACGGTTGCCGGTGTGGCCAATACATGGGGCTACGGCGCCATGACCAATTCCTACAACGACATGCACAATGCGAAGCTGATGATCTTCTTCGGCTCGAATCCGGCCGAAGCGCATCCGGTCGCCGTGCAGCACATCTTGAAGGCCAAGGAGCAAAACAAGGCCAAGCTGATCGTGTGCGATCCGCGTTTCACCCGCACCGCGGCCCATGCCGATGAATATGTCCGGCTGCGTCCCGGTACCGACGTGGCGCTGGTTTGGGGCATCCTCTACCACATCTTCAAGAATGGCTGGGAAGACAAGGAATACATCAAGCAGCGCGTTTACGGCTTCGAGCAGGTGAAGGCCGAAGTGATGAAGTGGACGCCGGAAGAGACCGAGAAGGTCACCGGCGTGCCGGGCGCGCAGGTCGCTGCCGTCGCCAAGATGTTGCACGAGAACAAGCCCGGCACTCTTGTCTGGTGTATGGGCGGCACGCAGCACACCAGCGGCAACAACAACACCCGGGCTTACTGCGCGCTGCAGCTGGCGCTCGGCAATATCGGCGTGGCCGGCGGTGGCGCCAATATTTTCCGCGGCCACGATAACGTGCAGGGCGCGACCGATATGAACATTCTGCCGGACAGTCTGCCCGGCTATTTCGGCCTGGCCACCGGCGCCTGGAAGCATTGGGCGCGGGTCTGGGATGTCGATTACGACACCATCAAGGCGCGCTTCGCCAGCCAGAAGCTGATGGAAAGCGTCGGCATTCCGGTGTCGCGCTGGATCGACGGCGTGCTGGAGAAAAAAGAGAACATCGCGCAGCCCGACAATATTCACGCCATGGTGTTCTGGGGCCATGCCGCGAACTCGCAGACCCGTCTGCCTGAAATGAAGAAGGCGATGGAGAAGCTCGACCTGCTGGTCGTGGTCGATCCTGTGCCGACATTCGCCTCGATCATTCCCGACCGGCAGGACGGCATTTATATCCTGCCCTCGACCACGCAGTTCGAGACCTACGGCTCGGTCACGGCGTCGAACCGGTCGCTACAGTGGCGCGACAAGGTCATCGAGCCGTGGTTCGAATGCAAGACCGACCACGAGATCCTTTATCTGTTCTCGAAGAAGTTCGGGATCGACAAGGAGATGTTCAAGCACATCGCGGTCAAGGGCAACGAGCCGAACATCGAGGACATGACCCGCGAATATAACCGCGGCATGTGGACCATTGGTTACACCGGCCAGTCGCCCGAGCGTCTCAAGGCGCACATGGCCAATCAGGATAAGTTCGATCCGACCACGCTCAAGGCCAAGGGCGGCGAGGTGGACGGCGATTACTACGGCCTGCCGTGGCCGTGCTGGGGCACGCCGGAAATGAAGCATCCCGGCACGCCGATCCTCTACGATACCTCGAAGCCGGTGGCAGAAGGCGGCCTGACATTCCGCGCCCGTTTCGGCGTCGAGTACAAAGGCGAAAGCATTCTGGCCGACGGCTCCTATTCCAAGGATTCGGAGATCAAGGACGGCTATCCCGAATTCACCATGGCCATGCTCAAGAAGCTCGGCTGGGATGGCGATCTGACGCCGGCTGAATTGGCGTCGATCGAGAAGGTCGCGGGCGCGACGAAGCCCGCCGCGCCTGCCGACGCGACGGCTCCCGTCGATGCGGCGGCGATGGCCGACTATGACAAGAAAATCGGCGGCGTGAACTGGAAGACCGATCTGTCCGGCGGCATCCAGCGCGTTTCCATCAAGCATGGCTGCGCGCCTTTCGGCAACGCCAAGGCCCGGACCGTGGTCTGGACATTCCCGGACCCGATCCCGCTGCATCGCGAGCCGCTTTATACCGCGCGGCGCGACCTGCTGCCGAAATACGCCACCTATTCCGATCGCAAGGCCTGGCGTTTGCCGACGCTCTACGCCTCGATCCAGAAGGTCGATCATTCGAAGGAATTCCCGACGATCCTCACGACCGGCCGACTGGTCGAATACGAGGGCGGTGGCGACGAATCCCGTTCGATGAAGTGGCTGGCCGAGTTGCAGCAGGACATGTTCTGCGAACTCAACCCCGCCGATGCCGGCAAGCTTGGCGTCAAGGACGGCGGCAATGTCTGGGTGCACTCGCCGGAAGGCGGCAAGGTTCTGGTCAAGGCGCTGGTCACGCCCCGCGTCGCGGCCGGCGTCGCCTTCATGCCGTTCCATTTCGGCGGTCACTGGCAGGGCAAGGACCTGCGCTCGAAATATCCGAAAGGCAGCGACCCCTACGTGTTGGGCGAGGCGTCCAACATGAACGGAACCTACGGATATGACGTGGTGACGCAGATGCAGGAAACCAAAGTCACGCTTTGCCGTGTCGAAGCGGCTTGAACGAAACGGCGCGGTTGAAGGAGAATTCACATGGCTCGAATGAAATTCCTCTGCGACGCTGACCGTTGCATCGAGTGCAATGCCTGCGTCACCGCCTGCAAGAACGAACACGAGGTGCCGTGGGGCATCAATCGCCGGCGCGTCGTGACGCTCAACGACGGCAAGCCGGGCGAGCGTTCGATTTCGATGGCCTGCATGCACTGCACCGACGCGCCCTGCGCGGCGGTGTGCCCGGTCAACGTGTTCTACACCACCGCCGACGGCGTGGTGCTGCACTCCAAAGACCTGTGCATCGGCTGCGGCTATTGCTTCTACGCCTGTCCGTTCGGCGCGCCGCAATATCCCAAGACCACCAATTTCGGTTCGCGCGGCAAGATGGACAAGTGCACGTTTTGCGCGGGCGGCCCGGAAGCCGATGGTTCGAAGGAAGAGTACGAAAAATACGGCGCCAACCGTCTGGCCGAAGGCAAGCTGCCGCTCTGCGCCGAGTTCTGCTCGACCAAGTCGCTGCTCGCTGGCGATGGCGACGTGATCGCCCAGATCTACAAGGAACGGGTTTCCAAGCGCGGTTATGGTTCAGGCGCCTGGGGCTGGCAGACGGCCTATCACGAAACGATCGCGAGCTGATCGGACCGGTGGCGGCGCGGGCTTAACGCCCGGCGCCGTCGATTTCGCCAATCGAGAATATTGGATCTGAAAAAGAGGAGAGGATGCCATGGCGAAAGTCTCGAGCCGGCTCCTGAGCCACATCTGCATTGCCGCCGCTGTCATGATGCTGGTTCTGATCGCCGCAGCCGCGCCATCGTCACCCGCTTCGGCACAAAATGTACCGCAAGCGGCGACCAGCGAGCAGCAGCTTCTCAACCAGCTCAAGCTCGGTGGCGCGATCTCCGGTCAGGTCAGCATCCCGGACAAGAAGTCCGCCAATCTGATTCACCCGGCGGGGCGGGACTGGCGGACTTTCCGCACCGTCTGGCTGAAGTGGATCGGCGGCGTCGCGGTCGTCGGCATGGTCGTTCTGCTGATCGGCTTCTACATGTGGCGCGGCACCATGAAGATCGCCGGTGGTCGCTCCGGTCGCACCATTGTGCGCTTTTCGGGCTTCGAGCGTTTCGTGCATTGGCTGACCGCCACGACCTTCGTCGTGCTGGGCATTACCGGGCTGAATATTACGTTCGGCCGCGCTCTGATTCTGCCCTGGCTTGGGCCGCAGGCCTTTAGCGAATGGTCGGAATGGTCAAAATACGCCCATAACTATATCAGCTTTGCCTTCACGCTTGGCGTGCTGCTGATGTTCCTGATGTGGGTTGGCCAGAATTTCCCGACCAAGGCCGACATCACCTGGTTCAAGATGGGTGGCGGCATGTTCAGCAAGGGGCATACCGAGCCGGCGCCGGCGTGGAAATTCAATGGCGGCCAGAAACTGCTGTACTGGTTCATTGTCGTGGCCGGAGCCGCCATGATCGTTACTGGCTTTATCCTGCTGTTCCCGTTCTATGCCGGGCTCACCATCGACAGCATGGAGTTGTCGCAGGTATTCCACGGAACGGTCGGCGTGCTGTTCGTGGCGCTGATCATCGCCCATATTTATCTCGGCACGATCGGGATGGAGGGCGCGTTCGAGGCGATGTCCGACGGTACCGTGGACGTCAACTGGGCCAAGGAGCATCATCCGCTCTGGTATGACGAGATGAAGAGCGGAGCGGTTGACGCGAACGCCGTTGTAACGCCGGCTGAATAGCGGGCCGATGCTCCGGAAGAATGAATGCAAAACGCCCGGCCTCACGGCCGGGCGTTTTTTCTTTGATTTCTCGTGGGCTCGGAGGCGACGCCGCCACTCCCCGTGAAGCGGATACCTGCTTTATGATCGGGCACGTCGTCACATTGCGAAGCAGGACGCCAGCACAGGCAAAATACTTGAACCGGCTAGCTTCGCTTGTCGCCCTCCCCTTGAGGAGAGGGCGACAGGCGTTCGGATCGCGCCCTTACGGCCGCACCGCCTTGCCGAGATCGACCTTCACCTTGGCGCCGAGATCGTTGATCGAGTCCTGCAACAGCTCAATGGCATAGGGCCCGTTATGGGCGAAGGCGCCAGGGTCCTTGGTGACGAACTGATAGTTATAAGCCGCTTTCATCAGACGCGGCGTCCAGGACTTGTAGCGGTTCGGGAAGATCGCCTCGCCCTTGTCGACCGCGCCGTTGCCGTTCTTGTCGTTGAAGAAGTAGGGGTAAGCCTCCAGCTCATAGACAACCGGCTTGCCATTGACGGTCTTGGCATAGTCCATGATGGCCGCCAGCAGTTTGGCGCGCAGATGCTCGATCTCCTGGCCGACGCCTTCCTTGATGTCGCCGTTGCCGTCGCGGTCGGCCTTGCTGGTGCGGATCAGTTCCAGTGACGCCTTGTTGGTGACCTCGCGGTGGCAAGCGGCGCAATCCTTGACCTTGACCGCCACGGTATGCAGTTCGTGGCAGCTGGTGCAGGTGACGTAAGGCGTCTTGTGCATGAAACGGCCGGCATAGGTCTTGCCGGCATATTCATAACCGGCGCGGGCGCCGCTGCCGAACAGCATTGCGCCGGCGGCGGCATAATGGACGTTGATGAAGTCGAGCTTCGGCTCGACAGTGTCGTCGGCCAGGCCCTTGAGCTTGGCGTTGACGCTAACCACCGACTCGACGCCCTGGTGGCAGGTCATGCAGATCGCCGCGCCGCCCTGGTTGGTGACCTTCTTGCCGGACGGGAACGTGACGCTGGTGAGCTTCACGGTCTTGTCGTTGTGGCAGGCGACGCAAGTGATGACGGTGCCGACCGGCATAGGATGTTCGACCTTGCCGGGCGCGCTACCGTCGGCGCCGACATAGGCTTGGAAGCCGGGCGTCGAATGGCAGCGCGCGCATTCGACCGGAATGTTGCCTTCCTTGTTCCAGTGATTGAACGGTTCGGCCTTGTGATTACCGTGCGGCGAACTGGCCCATTCGGCGTAGAACGGAATTTCTGTCATTGGTACGAAGCCGACCGGGGCCGCCGGAGCGGCGGGGGGCGGTGGTGGCGGTGCGGGCGCGGCGGCGGCCGGCGCTGGCGGCGCGGCCGCCGGGGTCTGGGCTTGCAACCGGGTCGACACGACCAGGATGCTGGCCGTCAGACCGCCGGTCAGGAGCGCGGCGGCAAGGACTTTCGCAATCCGGCCTTTGATGCGCATCGCATTCTCCTCATTATTCTCTATTCGGTTTGCCGATAGCTTGGTGTTTATCGATCGCGTGTCTAAAGCGCGCGCCATACCGCGCGGGTGTTCGTCGTTGTCGCCTGCGTCACGACGGCTAGTTGGCTTTCGCGCCGATCGCCGAGCCGCGGATAAAATCGATGCTCGGCGCGACAGGCGCGTGTACCAGATTGATATGGCAGTCGATGCAGGTCATGCGGCCTTCGCGCAGCAGCGCATGGGCGGCTTGACCGCGCTCACTCTTCGGATTGATGGTCTTGGCGTCGTGGCAGGAGCGGCAGGTCACTGAATCCTCGGCCCGCATCACGTCGCGCACTTCATGCGCCAGGGCGACGCGATGCGCCTCCCAGGTCTTGGCGTCGCTGAAATTGTGCGTGTATTCGGCGTACATGTCGCGCACGCCGGATTTGGCGTGGGTATAGGTCTCGACGAACCAGTTGGTCTTCGGGATGTGGCAGTCGGCGCAGGTCGGATTGACACCGGCGCTGTTGCTGGCATGCGCGGAATTGACGAAATGCGGATCGTTGGCGACGAACTTCATGCTGTGGCATGAGGTGCAGAATTCGTCGGAGGAGGTGGCCTTGTTGACCTCAAGGCTGACAATCATAGCACCGGCACCGAGCAGGCCGCCGCCGACCAGCACGGCTAACAATAGCAGCCACCGACTTCTCGGCATCTCGGTCTCCGCTTTCGCTGGTATCGTCAGGCGCCACCCGAAGCGAACTATAGAGTAGCCATTCAGTTTGTAGCAATTCAAAATTAAGATCGCATGACGGCTAACATTTGATTTAGATCAATTGTTGCCGCCCGCTTTTGATGTCTCGCGCTGATTCTATACCGCCATGCCGATGGCGAGACAGATCGAATAGCCGACGGTCAGCATCGCCAGGCGTGGCGTCATTGGCATCAACGCCGCGTAAGTATCCTTGGTCCAGACCGCCCGCACGACCATTCCCGCGAGTGGTAATGTGATAAGTGGCAGCAGCACCCAGGCGCTGAAACCGAGGCCGCGCCATAGCCAGAACGGCGCGACATAGGCGAATGCGATCAGCGCAATAAACTCGACACGGCTGTAGATCTTGCCGAAGCGTACCGCCACGGTGTTTTTGCCCTTATGGCGGTCGAATTCGAAATCGCGGATATCGTCGATGATCAGGATGTCGGTGATCAGTGCGCCGATCGGCAGGCTGACTGCGACGGCGGTCAGCGGCAGCGCCTCGCGCCAATGTTCGGGACCGAGCACGACCGCCGCCTGAACATAATAAGCGCCCAGCACCGAAACGGTGCCGAAGAAAAGAAAGAACAGCGGATCGGCAAAGCCGTGTCGGCCGAAGGGGAAAGGCCCCGCGGAGTAGGCCCAGCTCGCCGCGATGCTGGCGACCCCGATGGCGATCACCGGCCAGCCGGCCATCAGAAACAGCACGCAGCCGATCAACACGGCGAGACCGTAGGTCGCGAAGATGGTGGTGCGCAGGTCGGCCAGTGACAGGATACCGGTCGCGACCGCCTGCACCAGTTCAGGGTGTTCACGGTCATCCGGCTGGCGCAGCAGGTTGGTATAATTGTCGGTGACGACGCCGGCGAACTGGACTAGCCAGCCAGCCAGAAACGCCAATGCGACCGGTAGGGCGGAAAACACGCCGTCGTGCTTGGCCAGCCCCATCGCCACGATCACCGGGGCAATCGCCGTCGGCAAGGTGTGGCCGGGGTAAAGCAGCTTCCGCGTCCACACTTCGCGTCGGGTCCATGCAAAAGCCTGCGACATAGTGTGTTCTCCGCGTTTTCGGGCCGTTCCGGTGGCAAAAATGCCCCGTCATGCGCTGTCGGGCAATCCCGTAGTTGCCCGGAGGGGGGCCATTCTACGGTCCTGTCATGCTATAGACGACAGGCGCCGTTGGAGAATGTCGGGTCAATATGAAGACAATGCGAATAATCGGCCTCGCCGGGTGGAGCGGCTCGGGCAAGACTACCCTCGTTACGAAACTCATTCCCTGCCTCTCGGCACGCGGCTTGCGGGTCTCGACCCTGAAGCACGCCCATCACGGCTTTGACCTTGATACGCCGGGTAAGGACAGTTTCATGCATCGTGCCGCCGGCGCGACCGAGGTGATCATTTCCTCCGGCAAGCGCTGGGCGATGCTGCATGAATTGCGCGACGAACCCGAATGGGATCTGCCGCATCTGGTCGCCAAGATGTCGCCGGTCGATCTGGTATTGGTCGAGGGCTTCAAGCGTGATGCCTTCCCCAAGCTCGAAATTCATCGCGCCGCCAATGGCAAGCCGCTGATCCAGCCGGAGGACCCCTATATCGTAGCGGTCGCGTCCGACGGACCGGTGCCGGCAGCGGCGGTACCGGTGGTCGATCTGAACGATATCGATGCGGTGGCCGACTTGCTGCTCAAGCATGCCGTCGCCATTGCCGAAGTGGCAACGGCAAGCCCGTGATGGACAAGCCATGGCGCAACTGACCGACGATTGCTTCGCGTTTTCCGGGCCGCTTCTGCCATTGTCGGAGATGGAACGGCTGATCGCCGATCGCATCGCGCCGGTCGGTGAAACCGAGACAGTGCCATTGCGTGGCGCGCGTGGCCGTATCACCGCTCACGATATCGTCGCGCCGGTCGATTTGCCGCCATTCGATAATTCCGCCGTTGACGGTTATGCCGTGCGCCATGGCGATCTGGAGGCCGATGGCGATACCGAGCTGGCGGTGGTAGGCCGGCTCACCGCCGGCGCGCGCGCCGAGTTGTCGTGCGGGCCGAAGCAGGCGATCCGAATTTTTACCGGCGCGATGATGCCGAAGGGCGCCGACACGGTGTTCATGCAGGAAGATGTGACGGTGGACGGTGACCGGGTCATCGTTCCGAAAGGTCTGGCGCTTGGCGCCAATCGCCGGCTGGCCGGCGAGGATGTGCCGAAAGGCAAGGTCGTCTTGCCGGCCGGAACCGTGCTGGAAGCCCAGCATATCGCGTTGCTGGCGGCGCTTGGCATCACCGATATCGCGGTTCGTCGCCGGCTGAAGGTGGCGATTTTTTCGACCGGCGACGAAGTGGTCGAGCCCGGCGCGGCGCGCGGCGGCGCGGCGATCTTCGACGCCAACCGCTATCTGTTGACCGCGCTGCTTGAGCGGCTCGGCGCGGTTGTCACCGACCTTGGCATACTGGCCGACGATCCGTCGGAACTGGCGCGCGCCTTGGCCAAGGCGGCGGCCTGGCACGATCTCATTATTACATCGGGCGGAGTCTCGACCGGTGAAGCCGATTATGTTCGTGGCGCGGTCGAGAAGATCGGTTCGCTGACCTTCTGGCGGGTCGCGATCAAGCCCGGTCGGCCGGTGGCGATGGGTGTGATTCGGGCCGCGCCGCGCAAGGATTATGCGGCCAACAGCGGCGCGGCGTTTTGCGGCCTGCCCGGCAATCCGGTCGCGGTGTTCGTGACCTTCGTGCGAGTGGTCAAGCCTTTGCTGTTGCGGCTCGGCGGGGCGCGGCCGCAGACTTTGACGCCCCTGCCGGTGCGCGCGGCCTTCGCTTACAAGAAGAAAAAGGATCGCCGCGAATATGTCCGGGTGGCGTTGCGTCACGGGGCCGACGGCGAAGTCGAGGCGGTCAAACATCCACAGGATGGCGCCGGCATATTGACGTCACTGACCGAGACCGACGGTCTGCTGGAGTTTCCCGAGGATGTCACGGCCATCAAGCCGGGAGACCGGGTCGGCTTCCTGTCTTACGCGGCCCTGATGGGATGACCGAAGTGCCGCACGCGCAAGACCATGACATCTACGCGCCGGCGCGGCGTGTCGGCGGGCGGTTTCGCAATGCCGTCGACCATCCGCCGCATGGCATGATGTCGGCAATGCGTTGGTTCGCGACCCGGCGCCCGTCGCCATGGCCGCGCACGGTCGATGAGTTTGTCGGGCCGAAGCCGGTGGAGCGAGTGACCGACGACCGGATTCGCGTCACGCTGATCGGCCACGCCACCGTGCTGTTGCAGGTCGCCGGGCTGAACATCCTGACCGATCCGATATGGTCGCAACGCGCCAGTCCGGTGTCGTGGCTTGGTCCGAGGCGCATCAGACCGCCGGCGATTCGCTTTGACGATCTGCCGCCGATCGATGTCGTGCTGCTCAGCCACAGTCATTACGACCATCTCGACCGGCCGACGCTGAAGGCCTTGTATCGCTGCCATGCGCCTTTGATCGTCACCGGCCTCGAAGTTGGCGCGGTGGTGCCGGCCAAACCGGTCGTCGAACTGGACTGGTGGCAAAGCCATCGGCTCGGCGATGGCGTCACCGCGACTTACGTTCCGGCCCAGCATTTCTCCGCGCGCGGCCTGTTCGATCGCAACAAGCGGCTGTGGGGCGGGTTTGTCGTGGAGACGCCGGCAGGCGCGATCTACTTCGCCGGCGATACCGGCGACGGCCCGCATATCGCGGCCATCAACCGGCGCTTCGGGCCGATGACGCTGTCGCTGCTGCCGATCGGCGCCTATCTGCCGCGGTGGTTCATGGCACCGGTCCATATGTCGCCGGGCGAAGCGGTCGCGGCGAGCGCAACGCTTCAGTCGAAGGTCTCGCTGCCGATTCATTTCGGCACCATCCGGCTCGCGGACGATGCCTTCGATGAGCCGTTACGCGGCCTTGACGAGGCCCTGAACGCCAGACAAGGCGACGGCCTCGATTTCCGCGTGCCGGACTTTGGTTTCGCGGTCGAAATCCGGCATTAGGCGAATCAGCCGGCAGGCTGGCGCCTTACGCGCCGAGCCGGACCGAGCTGGTGCTGAAGGCGGTCTGTGCCGATTCCTGCATGCCGCTCAGAACAATGCCGCCAACCACCGCGATGATGATTGCCGCTGCGCAGGCAATTACGAATGATTTCATGCCCTTAGCTCCTCTTCGAACCCATAGCTTGGAACTATAACAGATATGGTCCGTAAACGGGCAAGGTCAAGCGAGGTTTTGCGACGGGGCGCGATGCCGCATCTTATCTTTGCTGCAACGCAATGCGGGTGGCTCGCTCGGCGTCGTCCGGCGTGTTGACGTTGAAGAACGGATCGACCGGCTGATCCGGCCAGTCGGCGATCGCGACGCCGTGGCGCGCGGTCCAGACTTCGATCTTGTGCAGGCCCTCGACCTCGAGCGCCTGCCGCAGGTTCTCGCGCAACGCCAATGGCCATAAGCCGACCACGGGATGCCGCCATTCGCCGGAACGCGCGCAGGCCAAAGGCACGCCGGCGCCCATCTCACGCCGCGCCTGATGCAGCCGTTCCACCAGATCGTCCGGCAGGAACGGGCAGTCGCCCGGCACGCTCACCATCCATTCGATGCCGTTGTCCTGTTTCGCCAGCCAGTCGAGTCCGGCCAGAATGCCGGCGAGCGGACCGGCAAAATCCGGCACGCTGTCTGACACCACCTCAAGGCCGGTATCGGCGAAACGGCTCACGTCGCCGTTGGCGTTGATGACCATGCCGACGCATTGGCCCGACAAGGTCGCCAGCACACGGTCGAGAATCGTGATGCCGGCGATCTTGATGCGCGCCTTGTCGCCGCCGCCCATGCGGCGGGCGAGTCCGCCGGCCAGAACGAGGCCGAAAGTGGGGGGAGGTGGAGGAAATTCACTCATCGCCGACTGCGGCCTTGCGCCGGTGTTTACTGCTTTCTTCCTTCACCGTCGACAGGTCCTGATCGAAGATAATGCGATCTTCGCCGGCGAGCGCGACGAAACGCTGACCGCGGGCGCGGCCGATCAAGGTGAGGTTGGCCTTGCGGGCCAGTTCGACGCCCCAGGCGGTGAAGCCCGAACGTGAAATCAGGATCGGGATGCCCATGCGCACGGTCTTGATCACCATCTCGGACGTCAACCGGCCGGTGGTATAGAAAATCTTGTCGCTCGGCGAGACCTTCTCCTTGAACATCCAGCCGGCGATCTTGTCGACCGCGTTGTGGCGGCCGACGTCTTCCATATAGATCAACGGTTGATCTTCGCGCGCCAGTACGCAGCCGTGGATGGCGCCGGCTTCGAGATAAAGCGACGGCGTGGTGTTGATCTGGTGCGTCAAGGCATAGAGCCAAGAGGTCTTCAGCGTTGTATTCGGTAACGAGACCCCTTCCAGCGCTTCCATCAGATCGCCGAACACCGTGCCCTGGGCGCAGCCGCTGGTTTGAACCTTCTTCTTGAGCTTCTTTTCGTAATTGGTCTTGCGCTCGGTGCGCACGACGACGACCGCCAGTTCTTCGTCATAGTCGACGCCGGTGACGATATCGTCCGGCAGCAGCATGTGCTGGTTGAGCAGATAGCCGATCGCCAGATATTCCGGGTAGTCGTTGATCGTCATCGCGGTGACGATTTCCTGGCTGTTGAGGAAGATCGTCAGCGCCCGCTCGACCGTAACCGAAGTCTCGATTCTGGCGCCGGTCTGGTCGATGCCTGTAACGCGCTCGGTCAGGCGCGGATCGTGCGGGTTTGGGCGGATGATGTAGCTGTCCTGGGTCATGACGCCAATGTAGTGCTTCGATTGCGCCACGGGAAGCGGCTCACCCCGCGGGGATGACGGCCTGACCCGGCAAGAATGCCACGTTCCCGGCTGCATCGATGACGGTATCGACCGGCGCGCGATAAAGTGTTTCGAGTTGCGCCTTGTTTAATACCTGCCCGACCGGTCCCTCGGCGATTCGCGTGCCGTCGCGCAATAGAAAGGCGCGGTCGGCGGCGCGCAAGGCATGGTTGGGATCGTGGGTCGTGAACAGGACGCCGAGCCCGGAGACCGCCAGCGCGCGGATCTCGGCCATCACCTTGCCCTGATTGCCGAAGTCGAGCGAGGCCGTCGGCTCATCGAGCACAATGAATTGCGGTTCCTGGGCCAGTGCGCGGGCCAGCAAAACCAGTTGGCGCTCGCCGCCCGAAATCTGCGTGTAGGGCCGCTGCGACAGATGCGCAATGCCAAAGCGCGCCAGCGCTCGCGCCGTGACCTCGCGGTCATGATCGCTTGGCCGGCTCAACATATTGCCGTGCGCGGTACGGCCCATCAGCACGACGGTCTCGACCGTGAAGGCAAACGTGCCGACATGGACCTGCGGCACGTAAGCCACGATCCGGGCGCGCTCCTGGATCGAATAATCGCCGAGCGGCTTGCCGTCGATCCGTACCGTACCGGCCTTGGCGTCGATCAATCCGAGCAGCGTTTTGAGCAAGGTGGTTTTGCCGCCGCCATTCGGGCCGAGCAGCGCCAGCACCTCGCCGGTCTCGAACGCGACATCGATGCCGTGACCGACGACGTGGGCGGGATAACCGATGGTCAGCGATTGGCCTTCGAGCCTCACGACCAGTTCCTCTGCACGCCGGTCAGCAACCAGATGAAGAACGGTGTGCCGATCACGGCGGTCAGAATGCCGAGCGGGATTTCGACTTGCGCCACCGTGCGCGCTAGCGTGTCGATCAGCAGCAGATAGCCGCCGCCGAGGATCGCGGCGGTCGGCACCAGTCTGGCGAAATCCGGTCCGACCAGCGCGCGCGCTAGATGCGGCACCACCAGTCCGACCCAACCGATAATGCCGGCGGTGGCGACGCTTGCCGATGTGACCAGCGTGGCGGCCGCGACAATAATAATGCGCAGCGGTCCGGTGGCGACGCCGAGCGCGCGGGCTTCTTCTTCCGGCAGCGACATGACGTTCATGCGCCAGCGCAGCGCGATCAGGATCGCGGTGCCGAGTGCGACCGGACCGAATAGTGGCAGCAGATCGGCGGTGCTGGCCGCCGACAGGCTGCCGAGCAGCCAGAAGGTCATCGCCGGCAATTGATTGTAGGGATCGGCGAGATACTTGACGAGGCCGACACCGGCGCCGAGCAGCGCGCCGACCACGACGCCGGTCAGTACCAGCACCAGAATCGGGTCGCGCGAACGCACCATCGAACCGATCATGTAAACGGCGGCGACCGCGATCAGCCCGCCGATAAAGGCGAGACCCTGGATAGCGAAGATGCCGAATGAGAAGAAAATGCCGATCACCGCGCCGAGTGCCGCGCCGGACGATGCGCCAAGAATGTCCGGCGACACCAATGGATTGCGGAACAGTCCCTGAAAAGCGGTGCCGGCTACCGCCAGCGCCGCGCCAACCATGACGGCCGCGAGCACGCGCGGGCCACGCACTTGCCAGATCACGCTTTCGACCGCTTGCGGCACATGCGGTTGATGGCCGGTGAGCTTGGCCAACAGCACTTGCATGAGGTCAGTCAGCGATATTGGATAGCGCCCCACGGTAAAGGCGAGCAAAAGACCGACGATAAGAATGATTGCTGCAACCGTCAGGCCGGGAAGTGATGAACGGCTTAGTGGAGAGTTCTTCCGCATGCTTTGCTCCGTCATCCTGAGGCGCGAGCGAAGCGAGCCTCGAAGGATGACGGGCCCGGGCCGTCCCCCTTCGAGGGTCGTGCTTTGCGCGTCCGCATCAGGGCGACGGTCAAGGATGATCGCGAGCGAAGATGCGATGTCACCGTCATCCCCGTCCCGCCAACACATGCGCGATCTGCTCGTCGCTTGGCGTGTGATGATAGAACAGCGTGTAAAAATCGCGGGTCAGTTTGGTCAGGTCTTCGGGAAAGCGGTCGGGGTACAAAATCTTCGCCAGCCACCACAGCCCGATCAGCCGGTTAACCGAGGGTGGGAAGTCAACCCAGCCGAACGGCATTTTCGGGGACAGATGGACCCGGTCGTTCTTGACCGCCGACACGGACGCCCAGGCCGGATCGCCTCGGACGATGGCGGCGAATTCCTGATCGATGGTGACAACCACCTCCGGATTCCACACCAGCACCTGTTCGATCGAGACATTGGCAAGGCCGCCCCGTTGGCCGCCGGCGACGTTCTGCGCCAGCATTTCGATGGTCTCGACGTTGATTGAATGGCCGAGGCCGGTGACCAGACCGCGCGGTCCGCGCGCATAATAGACGCGTGGCCGCTTGTCTTGCGGAATGTCCTTGATGCGTCCGGTGATGGTGGCAACCGTATCGTCGGCATATCGCGCCAGCTTTTCGGCGGCGTCTTGCCGGCCGATGAGTTCGCCGAGCTTGCGGTAGCTGGTCGGAATCGCGTCGAAGCGTCCGTCGAGCAGCGCATAGGGAATGCCGGTCTGGTCCTGCACCCGTGTCGCCAATGAGATGAAGGTGTCGCGGGTCGATCCGACATCGAGGATCAGGTCGGGCTTGAGCGCGATCACGGTTTCCAGATTGGCGGTGTTGCCGCGCCCGGTGACGCGACCGACCGCCGGCTTGGCGCAGATGTCCGGCAGCATATAGGCGCATTCTTCCGGCCGATTGGCGCGCGGCCAGCCAAGCAGCAGATCGGGCGCGAGCGTATAGAGCATGATTGCGGCCGGCGGTCCGGCAGGAAAGACGCGTGTGGTTCTGGCCGGTATCGTCACGGCGCGGCCGGCGGCGTCCTTGACGGTGGCGGCGAAGGCCGTGGAGCCAAGGCACACCGGCGCGATCAGCGCCGCGGCCGAGCTTGTCAGCAGCGAGCGGCGGGTCAGCACGGTCAATCCACCGCGACCATGACGCTGGTTGCCTTGACGATGGCATAGGCCGTTTTGCCGACCTCGAGATTCAATTCGTCGACCGATTCGTTGGTAATCGACGCGGTAATAAGCTGGCCGCCGCCGACGTCGATGCGGACATGGGCGGTGGTCACGCCCTTTTTCACTTCGACGATCTTGCCTTGCAGCTGATTGCGGGCGCTCAGTTTCATGGCGTGCTCCTTATGCGGCAATCGGCGCGAAGCCGTGCCGGGCCAGGGTGGCCTGGCCTGTTGGCGACAGGATAAAGCGCGCAAAGGCCGAGGCTCCCGCCGGAGCGTCTTTCGTCACGGTGAGCCCATAATCGGCTCCGACCGCGAGCGCTTCCGGCAGCATAACACATTTCTGGCCGGGGTTGTCTGTCATGGCGGCCAAGGCATTGGTGCAATAGGTCAGGAAAATATCGGCCCGTCCCTGGGCGATGTGCCAGCCGTAGACGTTTTCGCCGGCTGGCGGCAAGGCGCTGTCCTTGCTGCCGGTCAGCCTGAGCGCCTTGGCTTCGAGCAATTTTCGCATGCCTGGCTTGATGGCGTCGGCCTTGGCGAAGACTTCGAAGGCATAGTCGCCGGACGGATCGGCTTTCGGCGTCGATGTGCCGAGTGAGATGTTCGGGTCGAGCATGACCGCGAGCAGCGAATCGCTATCGACAGCGAGGCCGGCTTTTACCAGCGCGCACAGTTTGTTGCGTGTGAACAAGGTGACGGGGCCGCTCAGGCCGGCGTCGTGAAGGGCGCGCGGATGGTCCATATTGGCCGAGGCGAAGACGTCGGCTCTCGCGCCGTTGACGATTTCGTCTTTCAGAAGGCCGGACGCGCCGAATCTGGCGACGATCGTGTGGCCCGACGCCGTCTCGTAATCTCCGGCGATGTCAGTGAGCGCGGCCTTGAGGCTGCCGGCGGCAAAAAGGTGAATGGTCTCGGTCTGGCCGGATGCCGCCATGATGCTCGTCGTCGTGAATAAAGGCCATTCCACCGAAGGGCAGAGGCTGTCATCGCCCATTGTCGCGGGCGATGACAGCCGTGGTTCGTCAGGCGTTGTGATCGTTGGCGTTCGGGAAGAACAGTTCCTGCCCATTGACCTTGTAACCGGCGATGTCTTTCTGGCCGGCCGGCGAAATCAGGTAATCGATGAAAGCCTGACCGAGGTCTTTCTTGACGCTCGGGCACTTGGCCGGGTTCACCAGCATGACGCCGTACTGGTTGAACAGGCGCTTGTCGCCTTCGACTTCGATCACCAGGTTCTGCTTGTTCTTGAAGTGGATCCAGGTGGCGCGGTCGGTCAGCGTATAGCCGTTCGAGGCTGCCGCGGTGTTGAGCGTCGCGCCCATGCCCTGGCCGAGCGCCTTGTACCACGGGCCTTTCTGCTTATCGATATCGATGCCCGACGCTTTCCAGAGCCGCAGTTCGGCGGAATTGGTGCCGGAGCGGTCGCCGCGCGACAGGAAGTCGGCCTTCTTGTCCATGATGGTGGTCATCGCCTTGCCGACATCCTTCATGCCTTTGATGCCGGCCGGGTCGCTCTTCGGCCCAACGATGACGAAGTCGTTATACATCACCGGGAACCGCTTGACGCCGTGACCGGCGGCGAGGAATTTTTCTTCCTGGGCCTTGGCGTGAACGAAGACGACATCGGCGTCGCAGCGCGCGCCGGTATCGAGCGCCTTGCCGGTGCCTTGCGCCACCACTTTCACGGTGATGCCGGTCTTGGCTTTGAACAGCGGCAGCAGATATTCGAACAGGCCGGAGTCCTGGGTCGATGTGGTCGACGCGACCACGATCGATTTTTCCTGCGCAAAGCCCGGTTGGGCTGCGATGGCAAGGCCGGCAAGCGCGGCGGCGGCCATCAGATATCGGCGGTTGAGCATATCTCTCCTCCTTATGCTTCTCACGTCTTCGATCCCCATGCGCCCATCGGCGTGGGGGCCCTTCACACCAGCAATTCGCCGGCAATGAACTTTCTGGCGTCTTCGGTTTGCGGACCGGCGAAGAACGCCTGCGCGTCGCCTTGTTCGATCAATCGTCCGCGATGCAGCAACACGATATCGCCGGCCAGCCGTTTGGCCTGACCGAGATCGTGCGTCGACATCACGACCTTGACGCCATGCGCCGCGACGGCGCGCACGATGTCTTCAATTCCCTTGGTGGCGGCGGGGTCGAGACTGGCGGTCGGTTCGTCGAGAAACAGCACCGCCGGGTCGCGGGCGAGCGCGCGCGCCAGCGCCAGCCGTTGCTGTTCGCCGCCCGATAGCCGGCGCGCCGGCCGCTTGGCCATGGCGCCGAGCCCGACTTGATTCAACAACGCATCGATCCGCGCCGGATGCTGCGCGCGCGGCACGCCGGCGGCGGCGAGCGCATAAGCGATGTTGCCGGCGGCCGAACGTCGCAGCATCACCGGCCGCTGGAAAACGATAGCGCGGTGCGTCGGCGACGCGCTCTCGCGTCCGCCCCAGCTGAGTCGGCCACGCGTCAGCGGCAGCAGCCCCATGGCGGCGCGCAATAGCGTGGTCTTGCCGGAGCCGTTCGGCCCGATCAGAACCGTCGGCGCGCCGGCCGCGATCGTCAGCGTCAGTTCGCCGAGAATGGTGACGGCGCCGGCGACGATGGCGGCCTTGTCGAAGTGGATCGGCAGATCGGATGACGGGGCGCGCATGATCATCCCGCGTAGCGTTCGCCGGCCCGGCGCGCGCCCCAAGCCAGCGCGTTAACGGCGACGACGATGGTGATCAGCACCAGGCCGAGCCCGATCGCCAGCGGCAGGTCGCCTTTCGACGTCTCCAGCGCGATGGCGGTGGTCATGGTGCGGGTGAAGCCGTCGATGTTGCCGCCGACGATGATGATGGCGCCAACCTCGGCGGCCGCCCGGCCGAAGCCGGCCAGCAGCGCGGTCACGAGCGAGAAGCGCGCGTCCCAGACTAGCGTGGCGACGCGCGCCAGCGGGCCGATATCCATCGCCGCCAGTTCCTCGCGGTATTCGGCCCAGAGGTCCTCGACCGTTTGCCGGGTCAGCGCGGCGATGATCGGCGCCACCAGGATGGTCTGGGCAATGACCATTGCCTGTGGCGTGAACAGCAGGCCGAACGAGCCCAACGGCCCGGACCGCGACAGCAAGAGGTAGACGGCAAGGCCAACGACGACCGGCGGCAGTCCCATCATGGCATTGAGAATGACGATGACCCCGTCACGCCCGGGAAACCGGGTCAGGGCGAGCAGCGCGCCGCAAGGCACGCCGATGAGCGCCGCGCACAGCACCGCGCTCATGCTGACGACGATCGAGAGCCAGACAATGGCATAGAGCCCCGGATCGCCGGTCAGGACCAGGTGCAGGGCGGATGCGTCGTCGGTCATGCAAGCTCCCTGCTGCGCGAAGGCCGAATTCGGGGTCGAATTTTGTCCGGCGTTTTCCCGGAAAGGCCGGCAAGGTCCCGGAAATCCGGGGCACGGGCGGCAACCCGTATGGTTATTCCACACTATACCAGTGTGTGCATTTGTTTCTTTACGGGTCAATGACCGGAAAAAGAACATAAATATGCGCATTTTTTCAGCCCACCAACAGTCATGCCCATCGGGTGACCATCCGAAACGGGACATAAGTGCCGTTGGGGCTCGCTTGATTGAGCTTTGTGGCCGACGGTTGCCTGAGGTCGCCGTCTGGCTATAGTGCCGCCGTTCGCGGCCCCGGCCGTGAGCGAAAATGGCCATCCCAACCGGATATCTTGGCTTGCAAACCGTCTCCGGCCCCGTCATGAGCTAGGGGCGAACGGTCGTTGAGCCGATTGGCAGGGCTGGCCGTTTCGCGTGCGTCCGCGACGACGCGCGCCGCGCGAGAGTCCGGAGAGGTGGCCGAGTGGCTGAAGGCGCACGCTTGGAAAGCGTGTTTACGGGAAACCGTAACGTGGGTTCGAATCCCACTCTCTCCGCCAGCCGCGATCAGGGCCGAATTTGTCCGCGGACAAAACCTCCGGCAAGTCCATCAATCCACGTCTGACGACGTCCTTGAGGCCGTCGCGTATGCTAGCCGGATCGGTTGCCGGAACGCGCCGCGGTTACAGTCCGTCGAACCAGATCTTCCACTGCGGCACGGCGGTCGCATAGGTGCCGCGATGGCTGGTCTTGCCGGTCGATATCGCTTCGACCTGTGTGTTGCCGGCGCCCATTGAGCGCTGGTACGTCATGGCGAGCTGGCCGAGACCGGTGCTGATCGCTTCATCGGCTTCGCCGTAATAGTTACGGACCTTGCTTTTGATGACCCAGCGATAGGCTTCGGTCTGACGGATCAGGCGGCCATAAGCCGAGCGCGCGAAATATTGCGCATCGAAGTAGTCGGCGCGCACCAGCTTGTGCAAGTCGGTCGGAATCTTGGTCGCGTCGAACGGCTGCTTTTCGTAGGCCTTGCGCGAGATGTCGTAATATTCGTCGTTCAGTAACGACCGCGCCAGGCCCGGCACGCCATAGTAGTTTTCAAAAGAGAACGACGACAGAATAAACAGGGTCGGTACCCAGTCGGCGTCATTCTTCCGCGGGAAATCGAGGAAGCCGCTCAACGTCATGAAGACGTCGACTGGCGCGCTCGCGGTCGCGGCGGCGTCGACCTTGACGCCGGCGTCCTCGAGCTTCTCGAGGAATGCCATGGTCACGAAGCCGCCTTGCGACCAGCCGCCGAGGAACAGCTTCGGCGCCGACAGCTTCATGTGAGCCAGCACCGCGCGGCTCGCCATCAGCATGTCATAGGTTGCCTGCTGATGGCTGCGTTTGACCATGTAGCCTTCTGGTTCGGTCGATTGACCCATACCGAAATAATCGGCGCCGATCACGATGTAGCCCTGGCCGGCGAATTGCGCGAGCGCCAATTGGGTTTCCGGCGACTGATCGGGGAAGGACGGCACCTGCTGCTTTCCGTACACCGTGCCGTGTTGATAGGAGAGCATTGGAAAGCTCGTGCCGGTCTTATCGGGAATGGCCAACAAACCGGTCGCGATGGTCGGCTTGTTATTGCGCTCCGGAATGACCGAGGCATAAGTGACGCGATAAAGCTTTACGGCATTCTTCGCCGGTGTGTAGCTGACATTGACGCCGAAGAATTTCGGCGTATCGACGGTCAGGATTTGATCGAGCTTGGCGGCGTCCCAGCGTCCGATCAGTTCGTAACTGATGCCGGACGAGACCTGAACGGGTCCGCTTTGCTGAGCCAGCGTTGGCGTAGGCGGCGCAACAATGGCGGTCGCCATGATAAGCGCCAGAACGAGGCGAGCGATAGCGGACATGACCGTCTCCCGAATAACGACAGGTCGCGGCTCTAGCACGGCAAATCTGACTCAACTGTAAAGTCAGCGCGCGCCACGCCATCGATCGGTGGATGATCGATTGAATGAAGGCGGCGATGTTCGTCGTGCTATGGCTGCACCCTCGGCGGCGCGTCAGATTGAAGCTGTCCGGTCTGTGGCCGGACAGGATGGCGGGAGGTTCGGCTACAACCGGGAGTACAATCCTGGTGACGTCTGCGCCGGCCGTTCGGTCGGGCATTCCGGGCGTCCCCGAAATGTCCCGCAGCGCCGGCGCCGGCCGGTCAGAGCGGGTAATTCACACGGCCGGTCACGCGGCAATTGTGGTGGCGAAACAAAGGCTTTAGGATGCTGCGGTGCGGTTTAGCCGCGTCATTTCTGACCCAGACGGTTCCCGGTGTATTGCAAATCTTGTCGTGAGAAGAGGGCGTCTTGATCGAAACCGTCCTCTCGATTGTCGCTGCGCATCGGACCGGGGCGGCGACGCCGGTTGAAACCGTGGCGCGTAGTTTTGCCCGGATTCGGGCGCGCGACGATGCCGCCATCTTCATCACCCTGCGCGACGAAGCCGACGCGCTGGCCGAGGCTCGCAAACTCGAGGCGGCGGGCCGAACCGACCTGCCGCTCTACGGCGTCCCGGTCGCGGTCAAGGATAACATCGACGTCGCCGGCATGCCGACGACGGCCGCCTGTCCGGCTTTTGCCTATAACCCGACCCATGACTCCACGGCGGTGGCGCGGTTGCGGGTGGCCGGCGCGATTGTCATCGGCAAGACCAATCTCGATCAGCTTGCCACCGGGCTCGTTGGCGTGCGCTCGCCTTATGGTGTGCCGAAGAATTCGTTTAACGATGCGATGATCCCCGGTGGCTCCAGTTCGGGATCGGCGGTCGCGGTGGCGCTCGGGCTTGTGCCGCTGGCGCTCGGCACCGACACCGCCGGCTCCGGCCGGGTGCCGGCGGGATTTAACAATATTGTCGGGTTGAAGCCGAGCCTTGGTCTGATCTCGACGCATGGTCTTGTGCCGGCCTGCCGCACGCTCGATTGCATTTCAATTTTTTCGCTGACCGTCGACGATGCCTGGACCGCGCTGGCGGCGGTCGCGGGCCCCGATCGCGCCGACAGCTATTCGCGGAATCGTCCGCTTGGCCGGCCTGGCGTCATGTCGGGTCATCTCAAGATCGGTGTGCCGATTCCCGGCCAGCGGTTGTTCTTTGGCGACAAGGATTATGAAGCCGGTTATGACGCCGCGCTCGCCCGCCTTGCGCGGCTCGGCGGCGAACTGGTCGAGGTCGATATCGAGCCGCTCTATGAGACGGCGCGGCTGTTGTATGAAGGCCCCTGGGTGGCCGAGCGCGCGATCACCGCGCAGAAACTGCTGGCATCGGATCCGGATGCTATCCATCCGGTGACGCGGGCGATCACGCTGGACGGGTTGCGGCCGACCGCCATCGACGCTTTCTCGGCGTTCTACAAACTTGAACGGCTGCGCCGCGTTTCCGATTATATCTTTGCCAACCAGATCGACGTGCTGGCATTGCCGACGGCGCCGACGACCTACACGGTCGAGCAGGTACTGGCCGATCCGATCCAGCTCAACAGCCGGCTCGGCACCTATACCAATTTCGTCAATCTGCTCGATCTTTGCGGCTTGGCGTTGCCGGCGTCTATGACGCCGAAAGGGCTGCCGTTCGGCATCACCTTGCTTGCGCCCGGTGGCGCCGATGCGCGGCTTGCGGAAATCGGTCGGGTCTTCCATGCCGATACGCAATTGCCGCTTGGCGCGTTGGACGAACCGCAGCCGGCTTTGTCGCCGGTGCCGCCGCAACCTGCTGACGGCGAGATCGCAATCGCGGTCGTCGGCGCGCATCTGTCCGGCTTGCCGCTCAATGGCGAATTATTGGCGCTCGGCGGCCGGCTGTTGCAGACGGTCTCGACCGCGCCGGATTACAAGCTCTATGCTCTTAACGGAACGTCGCCGCCCAAGCCCGGCCTGCTGCGGGTCGATGCCGGGCAGGGCGCCGCGATCGAGGTCGAGGTCTGGGCTTTGCCGTCGACCGGCTTCGGTGCGTTTATCGAAGGCGTCGGTTCGCCGTTGTCGATTGGCACCGTCAGGCTGGCCGACGGGTCCAGCGTCAAAGGCTTTCTGATGGAGGCAGTGGCCGCCACCGATGCGCGCGATATTTCGAACTTCGGCGGCTGGCGGAAATATCTGGCGCAGAACAAGTAGAGCGAAACCTTCCGTTATCGCGAAGCGCAAGCATGATGCGCCGTGGCAGACGACGGCGCGATCAAACCGTTTCGCTATAGTGTTCGTATTCTTCGCGAACCAGAATGATGTGGGCGTTCATCGCGCTTGCCGCGACCGCTTTTTCGCCGCGCAGGATCGCCTCGACGACACGATCGTGTTCGATGTGCGATTTGGCCAGACGCCCAAGATTGCGGAACTGGGCGCGGCGGAACGGCTGCACCCGTGAGCGGGTCGTTAGCGCCATCTCGGCGAGATAGGCATTGTGGGCGCCGTCATAGATGGCGTTGTGAAAGGCTTCGTTGACCTCGTGATATTCCTGCGGATCGCCGCTTTGAATCATCACGCGCAATCGTTCGTGGATGTCCTCCAGCGCGCGGCGTTCGGTGACGGTCATGCGTTCGGCGGCAAAGCCGGCGCATAGCGCTTCGAGTTCGGCCATGGCTTCAAACATGCCGGCGAGCTGATCGATGTCCGGACGGGCGACCAGCGCGGCGCGATGCGGGCGCACTTGCACCAGACCGCTGGCGGCGAGCAGCCGGATCGCTTCTCGCACGGGTGTGCGCGACACGTTGAAACGGTTGGCGAGACGGGTTTCGTCGAGCGCCGCGCCCGGCGCGTAGACGCCGCGCACGATCTCATCGGCCAATTGTAAACGCAGTTCCTCGGCGCGCGTCTTGCGCGGCAAATCGATGTCTTGCGCCGTGGCGCCAGGGGCAGTCAAACTCATCCGGCCTGCTTCAGTTCGTCGCTTGTCGTCATCTCTGGCCGGCGCGGTCCGCGTCCGACCCGGTCGTATCCTATCATATCGGCGGATGCGGGATCGCCGCCAGCAGATCACGGGTATAGTCGGCTTGCGGCGCATCCATGACGCGCTCGGTGGGGCCTTGTTCGACGATCTGGCCGGCTTTCATGACAATCACCCGGTCGCACAGCAGCCGCACGACGTTGAGGTCATGGGACACGAAGAGGTAGCTCATCCCGAGCGAATCCTTGAGATCCTGCAACAAGTTGAGCACCACGGCCTGAACCGAGACGTCGAGCGCGGCGGTCGGCTCGTCGAGCACGATCAGGTCCGGCTTGAGCGCGATGGCGCGGGCGATGCCGACGCGCGCCTTCTGGCCGCCGGACAGCTGATGCGGAAAACGGTCGAGGAATTCGAGCGGCAGGCCGACCTGGGTCGCGAGTTCCTCGCATTTCGAGCGCAGTTCGCCGCGCCCGATTTTGCTCAATCGCAAGAGCGGATCGGCGATGGCCCGGGCCGCGGTGAAGCGCGGATTGAGGCTGTCGGTCGGGTCCTGAAACACCATCTGGATGCGCTTGCGCTGCGGCAATGTGGCGAAGTCCTTGGCGGGAATCGCGCCGATGTCCTCGCCGTCGAACATGATGGTGCCCGAGGTCTTGTCGATCAGCCGCATCAGCATCATCGATGTCGTCGACTTGCCGCAACCCGACTCGCCGACCAGTCCGACGCTTTCGCCGCGCCCGATCTGGAAGCTGATGCCGTCGACCGCGCGGAAGACGTCGCTTTCCGGCACCGGCGTGGTGCCGAACATCTTCTTGATCGATGTGGCAACGCCCTTGCGTGGATATTCCTTGACCAGATTTTCCACCGTGAGCAGCGGCGTCTCGCCGGCGGCCGCGGTCTTGTTGAGGATCGGGCCGGCGCGCGCGGCGTCCTCGTCGGGCAACAGGTCGCGCAGCGAAATGCCGGGACGCGGCGTCGCCCGCATCAGCTTGCGGGTATAGGCGTGCCCGGGCTGTTTGAAGATCGTCGACGAGTTCGCGGTCTCGATCACGTTGCCCTTTTCCATCACCACGACACGGTCGCAATAGGCGGCGGCGAGCCCCAGGTCATGGGTGATCAGGATCGTCGACATCGCGCGCTCGCGCGTCAGTTCGACGACGAGGTCCATCACCGCCTTCTGGGTGGTGACGTCAAGGCCGGTGGTCGGCTCGTCGGCGATCAGCAATTGCGGCCGGCAGGCTAGCGCCAGCGCGATGACCACGCGCTGGCACATGCCGCCGGACAGCTCGAACGGATAGGCGTGATAGCGCTCGCGCGGCCGGGCGATCCGCACCGATTCGAGCACCTCGATCGCCTTGTCGGAAACCGAGCCGCTGTCGGCCTGGGCGTGCTGCAACAGCACGTCCTCGATCTGATGACCGATCTTGCGGATCGGATTGAGCGCCAGCCGCGGGCTCTGGAAGATCATCGACATTTCGCGGCCGCGCAGGTCGCGCATGTCGGTTTCGCTGGCGGCGCGCAGATCGAGGTTGGAGAACATCACCGAACCTTCGGCGATCGAGCCGGCACGGTCGAGAATGCGCATCACCGCGTAGGAGGTCACCGACTTGCCCGAGCCGGACTCGCCGACGATGCCGAGGGTCTCGCCCTTGGCCAGCGTGATGTCGATGTTCTTGACGGCACGGACCGTGCCGCGCCGGGTCGCGAATTCGACGGTCAGGTTGCGCACGTCCAGAAGCGGCAGCGCCGCGCCGTCATGCGATAGCGGAACTTTATCGGTTACATCGCTCATGACTGGTCCACCGTTTCGATCAGGTTCGCCGCTGCGGATCGACCAGATCGCGCAGGCCGTCGCCGAGCAGGTTGAAGGTGAAAACCGCGATCATCAAAGCCGCGCCGGGGAACAGCGCGATCCACCATTCGCCGGAAATGATGTTGGCCGCGCCTTCGGCGACCATGATCCCCCATTCCGGCGTCGGCGGTTTGACGCCGAGGCCGATGAAGGACAGGCCGGCGGCGTTGAGGATCGCGTAGCCCATGGTCAGCGAAATCTGCACCATCATGATCGGCATGATGTTGGGCAGGATATGCGCCAGCAGGATGCGGAAGTCGCCATTGCCCGCCAGCCGCGCCGCCTGCACGAAGCCGGCTTCGCGCCGGACGTTGGCTTCGGCGCGCGCCACGCGGACATAAAGCGGAAAGTTGATGATCGCGGTCGCGATCACGATGTTGGTGACGGTATTGCCGAGCGCGGCGACGATGCCCATGGCGAGCACGAACAAGGGGAAAGCCATGATGGTGTCGGCCAGCCGGCTGACCAGCCGATCGGTCCAGCCGCCGAAGAAGCCGGCGGCGATCCCGGCAAAGCCGCCCATCACGAAGACCAGGACAACCGAGGACACCGCGATAACGAAATCAAGCCGGGTCGCGACGACGACGCGGCTGAAGATGTCACGGCCGAGCTGATCGGTGCCGAACCAGTGATGCAGCGATGGCGGCGCCAGCGTCGCCGCGGTGTCGCTCGCCAGCGGGTCGTGCGGCACGATATAGGGGCCAATCAGAGCCAGCACCGCGATCAACGCGAACAGGCCGAAGGCCATGCCGGTGACCGGATTTTCCGACATCACATAGCGGGCATGGCGGAAGATCGAATTGTTCTCCGGCTTGACAACGGCCTGGGCGACGGTTGCCGGTGGCGGCGCGATCGAGAGAGCCTCGGTGGCGGTGGTTTCGGTCATCCTTCAAGCCTCACACGCGGGTCAATCACGCCATAAAGAATGTCGATCAGCAGATTCAGAACGACGTACATCACCGCCATGGTCAGCACGAAACCCTGCACCGGCGCGAAATCCGATTGCAGCAGGGCTTCGACCGCGTAGGAGCCGATGCCGGGCCAGGCGAAGACCTTCTCGACCAGCACATTGGCGCCGAGCAGGAACGAGAACACCATGCCGAGCGTGGTGACGACCGGCAGCATCGCGTTGCGGAAGGCATAGGTGATGATGACGGTGCGGGTGTCGAGACCGGAAGCGCGCGCCGTGCGGATGAATTCGGAGGCGAGCACCGCCAGCATCGAGGCCCGCGTCATGCGTGCGATCGGCGCCAGCGAGAACACCGCCAGCGTGACAGCCGGGAGGATCAGCTGGCTCAGCGCGGCGCGAAACGTTTCGAAGTTGCCGGTGACCAGACTGTCGATCAGATAAAAGCCGGTGTAATTGGGCGGCGCCGTCGCGAAGGCGTCGAGCCGTCCGATCGGCGCCGGCGCCCAGCCGAGCTGATAATAGAAGATGTAGACCAGCAGCAGGCCGGTGAAAAACACCGGCAGCGAAACGCCGGCGGTCGCGACGACGCGGCAGGTGTGATCGATCCATGAGCCTTGCTTGACGGCGGCCAGAATGCCGAGCGGCACGGCAATGACCAATGACAGGATCAGACCGAGAAATGTCAGTTCGGCGGAGGCGGGCAGGCGGCTGGTGATTTCGGTCGCGACCGGGCGGCCGGTCGACAGCGAGTTGCCGAAATTGCCATGCGCGAGATCGTTGACGTAGCGCGCAAACTGTTCCGGCAGCGGCCGGTCGAGACCCAGGCCCTTGCGGATATCGGCGATTGATTGCGGCGTCGCGGCGGGGCCGGCGAAATACACGGCCGGATCGCCCGGTAGAACGCGGGTGAGGAGGAAGGTGACGATCACGACACCGATCAAGGTCGGGATGACGGTCAGAAGTCGGCGGCCGATGGTTGCGAGCATGACGGAACTCTTCGCTAGGCAAGGTGGCCGTGGGTCGTTCGGCGCGCGCCGGAGCTGGCGCGCGCCGTAGGGTTATGCAAAGATCAGGCCGTGCCGGAAGCGGGCCCGATCCGCATCAGGCCTTCACGAGCTTGCGGTAGTCGACCTGCCGGTGGAACCAGTACTGGTAGCCGGAGATGTTCTTCTGGGTCGCGACGTTCAGGTAGGGCTGGAAGATCGGAATGCGCGGGACGTCGTTGTAGGCTTTGGAGATGAAGCCCTTGACGTCGGTTGCGTATTTTTCCTTCTCGCCGATCGCGGCGGCGGCATAGGCGCCGTCGATGAAGGCGTCCATCTCCTTGTTGACATAGCTCGGCGTATTGAAGATCGCGTTCTGGCCGGAATAGCACCAGAAGAAGAAATATTCCGGATAATCGAGCCAGCCGGAGAAGAAGTTGACCATCATGGGCATCTCCTTCTTGGCCATCTGGCTGCGCCAGTTGGCGCCCGGCACCTTGTTGATCGCGAGCTTGATGCCGATCTTGCCGAGGCTTTCCTGGATCAGAACCGCCATCGGCTCGGAGCTGATGGCATCGCCGAGATCGAAGGAGATGACCGATTCGATCGGTCCGACGCCCGACTCCTTCATCAGCGCCTTGGCTTTTTCGAGATCGTACTTGTAGCCGGTCGGCTGCGGCCAATCGGTGCTGGTCACGGTGTTCGATGCGCCGCCGAACAACGGCTTGGCATGGCCAAACATCGCCGCTTCGATGATCTTTTCGTAGGGAATGGCGTAGGCAATGGCTTGCCGAACCTTTTCATTGTTGAACGGCGGCTTCACGACGTTCAGTTCGAGGCTGTACATGCCGTTGCCGATGGTGTTGGAGATCAGCTTGAGCTTGTTCTCCTTCTTCATCTCGGTGAAGTCCTTGGCCGGCAAGTCGAACGACATGTCGGCATCGCCACGTTCCATCAAGGCGCGGCGGTTGCCGCCCGAGGGAATGGTGCGCCAGATGACCTTCTTGAGTTGCGGCAGCTTGCCGCCGATCCAGGCATCGTTGCGCTCGTAGACGACTTCGACGCCGGGCTTCCAGCTCGTGACCTTGTAGGCGCCGGAGCCGGCGGTGTTGGACTTGGTGTATTCGAGCGCCCACGGGTCCTTGTCGGTCGCCTTCGATTTCAGAAGCGCCATGTTGTAGATGCCGGGCACGATCGTTGCGAGATCGGGAATGGTCAGCCGGTTCTTCTTGAGGAAGTCGACGCGGAACGTGTTGTCGTCGACCGCGACGAATTGCTCGGGCTTCTCCAGCGACCCGGCTTTCATCTGGACTCTCGGGAAGCCGCCGACGCCGATGGCGCGGTCGAACGACCACTTGACGTCCTTGGCGGTGACCGGCGTGCCGTCCTGGAATTTGGCGCCCTTCTTGAGCTTGAAGGTGACCGACATGTCGCCGATCTTCATGTCTTCGGCGAGTTCGGGGATGAACTTGTCTTTGTCATACGACAAGGTGCCGTCGGCCAGCGTCTTGGTCGGATGCGTGACCAGACGGTCGTAACAGTTCCACGACGCTTCGTAGCCGGGACGATTGGTGCCGACCCCGTGGATGTCGAGATTGTTCGGTCCGCCCTCGGAAACGAGTAGCAGGGTTTCTTTGCGCGACTGGGCCTCGGCCGAGAAAACGGCCGGAGCGGAAATGGCGGTCCCCGCCGCCAGGGCGGTGGCGGACTTGAGGAATTCACGACGCTTCATAGGCAACCTCCCGAAATGGAACTGGGGAGATATCCGCAAAGCTCGTGCCAGATTCCGGCCGCTTGACGAAATTGCCGTAACGTATTGAAATCAGGTTGTATTATCGACCCGTTCGAATTTCAGAACCGATTCTGGGAGGATTCGAATTGCATACAATAGGTCCAAAATGGATTAAAAATTAGGCAAAATTAAAGAAGCGCCACTCGGTGATGCGGCCATCTGGGCTCCTCAGGCCGTTGATCGAAATCCCATCCGGCAACTCGATCAAGACGCGGCGGAGGACGAAAAAGCCCCTCACAGAATAGGCCTCAGCCTCCTCCTGTCATGGCCGGCATGTGCGTCGCCGTGATGATGGTCGTCGCGTCGGTTGAAGGTTTCATCCTTGGCCTCGACCAGCCTATAAGAGCGCGCCGGCGCGATTGCGGAAGCAAAGGGGCCGGCGCGGCGCCGCTCTGTCTCATGGCGGTGTCGTTCAGCAGTTTCACAATATTCAACGACAACCGATAACGGCCGCCAATCCATGACCGACACGCCGACGACCAGCTGGCACGCTATCGTGCTGGACTGCCTGAAAGCCAACAATATCAAGTTGGTGGTCTATGTGCCCGACCGGGTGCTGACGCCCTTGATCGATGCGCTGCATAAGGACGATTTCTTCACTGTGTTCGCTTGTACCCGCGAGGAAGAGGCCATTGGCGTGGTCACCGGCGCCTGGATGGGCGGCATGCGCTCGGCGGTGCTGATGCAGACTTCGGGCTTTGCGACCTTGCCGAACGCCCTGGCCTCGCTCGTGGTGCCGAGCCAGATCCCGGCGCTGATGTTCATCTCCGAACGAGGCACGCTCGGTGAGTTCAATCTCGGGCAGGCGATGGTGTGCAAGACCATGCGTCCGGTGCTGGATTCGCTCGGCATCGAAAATCACACCATCACGCGCCAGGACGAACTGGAATTCATTCTCGATCGTTCGATGAAGCAGGCCTTCGCCACCCAGGCGCCGGCGGCTTTCATTCTGTCGCCGTTGTTGACCGGCGGTAAGGTGTTTTCGAAATGAGCGATAGCATGACTGTGAAACCGGCCGGCCTGCACAACGCCAAAGTGATGAACCGCTTCGCGCTGACCCAGCGTCTGGTGGCGCAACTCAAGCACGATGAAGCCGTGATCGGCGGCATCGGCAATACCAATTTCGATCTGTGGGGCGCTGGCCAGCGGCCGCAGAATTTCTACATGCTCGGCAGCATGGGGCTGACGATTCCGATCGCACTCGGCGTCGCCATCGCGCAGCCGGATCGGCATGTCGTCGCGCTGGAAGGCGACGGTTCGCTGCTGATGGAGCTGGGCTGTCTGGCGACCGTTGCTGTACAGGCGCCGAAGAATCTCACCATCGTGGTGTGGGATAATGGTGTCTATCAGATCACCGGTTCGCAGCCGACCGCGAGTCAGAAGACAGCCGATCTCGTGGCGATCGCGCGCGGCTCCGGGCTTGCCAACAGCAATTGGGCGGCGGACGAAGACGAGTTCGATCGGATGTTCGGTAAAGCCATTCAGGGCGGCGGGCCGACCTTGATCGCGGCGCGCATCGACAATCAGCCGGGCGTCGGCAAGACCGACCGCGATCCAGTGCAGATCCGCGTCAACTTCATGCGCGGCATCGGCGCCAGGAAGTAACCGGAAGCGCCGACAGTGACGCCGCCTTCGGTGATAACGCCGAAGGCGGCTTCTTTTTTACCGACTGCGATCTCATCGCTTGTGACGTGAGCGGCCGCAACAAGGGGCTTGCGGGGCGGTCAGTTGCTGCATTATGGTATACAACTTAAAAGTGCTTTATTAAGATTTGCAATTTTATTGCGCATTGATGTGATCGCCTGAAACCGGCTTGCCCGGCGTTGCTTCGATGCGGGCGGCAGCCGATCTGGCCGGTGGTCGTTTCGTTCCGACGTCTGACTTTCTGACTCGCGGTTTCTGGGGGAAGGGCGACATGGGTCCGTTTTCAATCGAGGAAGCCTTGGCCGCGGAAGCCGCCGCCATTCACGATCTTTCGAAGCCGGGCATCAAGGCGATCGTCGACGATCTGCACCGTCTGGCGTCGAGCCAGACCGTCGAGTCGAAACGTGCGGATAAAGATGCGGATGCGCGCAGCGGCGGCGACGAAGATCCGGCCTGGGTGAGAAACCGCAAGCAGTTCTACTGCCGGCTCGGTCAACTCGGCAGTGCGGCCTTGTGTTGTTCCGGCGGCGGCATTCGCAGCGCCACCTTTTGCCTCGGCATCATTCAATCGCTGGCCAAACACAGCCTGAAAGTGCCGCCGCCACCCGACACCACGGAAGTGCCTGAGCCGGGCACGCCATTATCGGCGGACGAACGCGAGGCCGAGGCCAACCTGTCGCTGCTCAGCCGGTTTCACTATCTGTCGACCGTGTCGGGTGGCGGTTATATCGGTTCGTGGCTGTCGGCCTGGCGGCATCGCGACGACTTCCCCACCGTATGGCAAAGCCTGTCGAGCCGGCCCGACGGCCCTGACGTCGAGCCGGCCGAATTGTCGTGGTTGCGCGCTTACAGCAATTACCTGACGCCGAAGACCGGCTTGCTGTCGGCCGACACCTGGACCGGGGTGGCGATCTATCTGCGCAATCTGCTGCTGAATTGGCTGGTTATTATTCCGGCGCTGTCGGTTCTGCTGCTGCTGCTCAAGCTGACGGTGTCGGTCTCGGTGTGGGTTGCCCGCCTCGCCGAGATCTGGTGGCCGCATTTGCTGGCGATTCTGCTCGGTGTTGCCTGTCTTGTCGTGGGCCAGGCCTTTACCACCCGTCATCGGCCGACTAACCGGGTGTTAGGCGGTGGCAATCCGGACGCGGATGACCGGAATGTCAATCAACCGACCTTTTTACGCGGCAGCCTGATCTGGAGCCTGCTGTCGGCGCTGTTTGTGACCAGCGCCATGACGTCGGCGATCGGCGTTGAGCTGGCCGGCGCGGCCTCGACCGGGCCCGTGATGGCGGTCGGCGCCGGCCTCGGCGTTCTGATCTTCGCCGCCGGGTGGTTGACCGGCTGGCCCGTCAACCGCCGTCTCAGGGATTTCTCCCGTTGGGCTTTTTCCGGCGCGATTTATGGCGGCTGTGTCGGCCTCGGCGCGCATCTTTATACGCTGATGATGCCTTACGCCGTGCCACGCAGCGATTCGATCTGGCTCATCCTCGTGCCGGTGATCCTCGGGGTGCCGTGGGTGCTGCTGTCGCAGCTGTTGGCGGATCTTCTGTTTGTTGGCCTTGTCAGCTACGAAAAAAATTCCGACGCCGACCGCGAATGGCTCGGCCGCGCTTCGGGCTGGATCGCGGCAACCGCGCTCATCTGGATTTTGACGACCTTCATCAGCTTCGCGGGCGGCTACTTCCTCATCGATTACGCCTACGGTCAGCTTTTCGCGCCCTATATTGCCTCGGCCGGCGGTCTGGCTGGCGCTGTCGCCGCATGGCTTGGCAAGAGCGGGCTAACCGGTCCGGCCAATAGTCGCACCAAATCCGATCAGAAGGACGGCAAATCACTGGCCGCGCAGATCGGTATCGCGATTGCCGGTCCGATTTTCGGTGCGGTGCTGGTCGTTGGCATTGCCGTCGGCCTTGATTTGCTGTTGCTTGGCGATTCTCTGGTGGTCGGGCTGACGCGCAAGATATGGTCGCCCGGCTATATCTTCGCGTGGCTGACGGTCGGCTTGATCGTTACGGTCGTCGTGGCATGGGTCGCGTCGCGCAATGTCAATATCAATCGCTTTTCGATTCATGCGCTTTATCGCAACCGTCTTGTCCGCGCCTATCTCGGCGCGTCACGTCAGGAGCGTAGCCCCGATTTGTTTACCGGTTTCGATTCGGCCGACAATTTCCGCATTCACGAGGCATGGCCACCGCAGCCGCGCGCAACGACGGGTAGCAACACCTTTTGTCTCTTTCACGTCGTCAACATCACGCTCAATGTGGTCAAGACGGCCCGGCTCGCCTGGCAGCAACGCAAGGCGGAATCGTTCACCGTTACGCCGTTGCACAGCGGGAGTTCCTTTAAAGGTTATCGGTTAAGCCGCGAGTACGGCAGCGAACTGCCGCCCGGTGGCATCTCGCTCGGTACCGCGATGGCAGTGTCCGGCGCGGCGGCCAGCCCCAACATGGGTTATCATAGCTCGCCGTCGACTGCGATCTTGTTGGCGCTATTTAATGTGAGGTTGGGTTGGTGGCTTGGGAATCCGGGCAAGGAAGGCGACGCGACCTACATCAAGGAGGGCCCGAGTACGGCAATCGTTCCTCTGGCTCAGGAAGCCTTCGGCCTGACCACCGACAGCAAGCCCTGGGTTTACTTGTCCGATGGCGGCCATTTCGAGAATCTCGGCATCTATGAAATGGTACGGCGGCGTTGCCGTTTTATCGTTGCGATCGATGGTAGCTGCGATCCTGATTTTGTTTTCGAGGATCTCGGCAACGCTTTGCGAAAGATTTATATCGACCTCGGGGTTCGCATTGAATTCAAGACACTCGATCTGATGCAGAACCGTCCCGATGCCGCGGCACTCAAGGCGGCAATCACCCAGTGGGAAAGGACGGATGCCGTCGATCGATCGAAGTCGCCGATTCCTTACTACGCCATCGGTTCGATTAACTATAAAGAAGCCGATGGTCCGCAATGCGACGACGGCATCATCCTCTATATCAAGCCGGCTCTACACGGCACCAGCGGGACGGAGGGGGCGGGGGTGCGCAGCTACGGCGCCGCAAACCTGACCTTCCCTCATGAATCGACGGCGGACCAGTGGTTCACCGAGTCGCAATTCGAAAGTTACCGGTCGCTAGGGCTCGACATCGGCGACACTTTATTCGGCGCCGATTGCGTGCTCGACGGCGGCGGGCAAAAGATCAGGATTCAGGACATCCTCGCGCGATTGTCGCCAACAGCCCGCTCTTGAAATTTGGATGCGCGCAAAGGCCCCGATGGCGGCCGGCTGAATTTCACCCACCGGTTGCGCGGTATGCGGGTTTGTGTATTCTATACACTCTTTAGTTGCAGTTGGCACGCGATGGCCACCCCGTGAATCCGGGGCGGTGAACCCGGTGCAGCGAGCCGGGCGCGGCGGCCAAACAAGTGGGGGGATAGGATGTATTTCCGCGCTTTCGCCATGGGTCTGGCCGGTCTGTTCGCGCTCTTCTCGCTGTTCGCTCTGGGCGGTTGCGGCAAGCAACCGGAGCCCGGCACAGTCCAGGACGAGGCGATGGCCCATGGCCGGTCCGCGGAAACCTTCCCGGCCGCGACCGAGGACTACTTCGCCGATATGGATGGCGGCTACAAGCGCGCCACCGATCCTTCCGTTGTGCTCACCAAGGAAGAAATCATCGGTCGTAATAACTGGATCGTCTGGAGCGGCGGCAACGACCGCTTCTGGGATTACATGGCCAACAATACTTTCGGCGCCTTCGACCTGCTGAAGATCCTGTCGTCGAACCCGCATGTCGGCTTCTGCATCGGGCCGGACCGCAAGCTCAACGACCAGTCCGATTACGCCTCGCTTAGCGAAAAGGACTGCAAGGACAAGAAATTCACCTGGTACATGCCGGCCCGTAGCAACCGCTTCGACTGGTACGGCCTGATCAACGAGCCTTGCTTCACCCAGGCGACCAAGCCCGACAAATACGGCCTGTGGCTCGATGTCCGCAACGGCACGGGCCCCGGTTGCGACAAGCCCGATCCTTATGCCGACGAGAAGAAGTATCCCGGCGTGAAGTTCGGCGCTCGCGGCAAGAACATGCCGGTCGGCTCGTTCTATGGCGAGCCCACGGGCGTTGTCGGGCTGCGGCTGTTCCCTAATCCTTATTTCGACAAGGCGGCCGAGAAGAAATGGAAGGCGGCGATCGATAAAAACCCCGATGCCTTCTACACCGATCCGAAATTCTACAACAACAAGGACCTGATCCGGCCGTACCGCGTCGGCATGTCATGCGGCTTCTGTCACGTCGGTCCGGCGCCGAGCAATGCGCCGAAGGACCCGGAAAATCCGCAATGGGCCAATCTGAATTCCAATCCCGGCGCGCAGTATTTCTGGGTCGACCGGATTTTCATCTGGAATCCGCAGGATGTGAAGTCGAACTTCATCTTCCAGCTCTTCCACACCTCGCAGCCGGGCTCGCTCGACACCTCGTTCGTGTCGACCGACAACATCAATAACCCGCGCACGATGAACGCCGTTTACAACGTCAAGGCGCGACTGCTCGACGCGAACTGGAAAGAGAAGCTGGCCGGCGGCGGCCTCAATAACAAGCAGTTCAACGATTATCCGCAGACCCAGGATTTGAAGGGCCTGTTCGTGCCGAAGGATACCGTGTTCACGCCGCGGGTGCTGAAGGACGGTTCGGACTCGGTCGGCGCGCTCGGCGCGCTCAATCGTGTCTATCTCAATATCGGATTGTTCAGCGAGGAATGGCTATTGCACTTCAATCCGCTGGTCGGCGGCAAGCGGATTTCGCCGATCCCGATTGCCACCAACGAGAAGAACTCCTCGTACTGGAAAGCGACCGAGAATCAGACGCCGGACCTGGCGCTGTTTTTCCTCAAGACCGCGCGGCCGGACAAGCTGGCCGATACGCCGGAGGGCAAGGCCAATCCGCCCGATCCGGCCAAGCTCGACCGCGGCAAGATCGTTTTCGCCGAGAACTGCGCGCGCTGCCATTCGTCGAAACAGCCGCCGAACCTCTGCATGCTGGGCCAGCCCTGCGAGGCCGGGCAGATCGTCGAGAACACGGGCGAATATTTCGACTGGATGCGCAAGGCCGTGATGAAGCCGGACTTCCTCGAGGGCAATTACCTGTCGACCGAGCGACGCGTATCGATCCAGGAAATCGGCATCAATGCCTGTAGTCCGCTGGCGACCAACGCCATCCGCGACAACATTTGGGACAACTTCTCATCCGAGACCTACAAGACGCTGCCGGCGGTCGGCAAGATCACCGTCTACGATCCGATCGACGGCACGCCCTTCGAATACGATATGCCGGGCGGCGGTCGCGGCTATGTCCGGCCGGCGTCGTTGATCAGCGTGTGGTCGTCGGCGCCTTATCTCCAGAACAACTCGGTCGGCATCTTCAATGGCGATCCGTCGGTCAAGGGCCGGCTGGCGGCTTTCAATGACGGCATCGAGAAGATGTTGTGGCCGGAGAAGCGCGACAAGGACCCGATCCTCGGCAAGCAGATTCCCGGACCGAGCAAGATCCTGCGCACCACCGCGCGCAGCTATCTGAAGGTCCCCGGCGGTTACCTGCCCGGCGATCTTGCCGCGATTTCCGGCACCTGGGGCGCATGGCTCAATCGTCTGGCGCCGTGGCTGTTCACCGATACCGGCGATTTGCAGATCGGTCCGATCCCGAAAGGGACGCCGGTCAATCTGCTCGCCAATCTCAATCCGCTGTCGGAGAGCACGCGGCTGGACGACCGGGTGGCGCATACCAAGAAGCTGATCGACCTGGTGCTCAAGCTCAAGAGCGATCTGAAATCGCTGCCGGCAAACGCCACCGACGCTCAGGCGGCCAAGGTCTTCGAGAAGCGCGTGCCCGAACTGTTGTCGCTCAACAAGTGTCCCGACTTCATCGTCAACAAGGGACATTACTTCGGCAGCAATCTGGCCGACGACGACAAGCGCGCGCTGATCGAGTTCCTGAAAACCTTCTAGCCGGGATGCGACCCGGAAGCCGGCGTCGGCTTCCGGGCCGGGGCCGGTTGTCCGGATCGGGCGCCGGAATTTCTAACGGGGGCTTCGGATCAGCCGGCGTTCCATACGCCGAATTCTGCTCTCGAGTCCGAAATGGGGGAGAGGTCCGTGAACGCGCAATCCACTGCCGAGACCAACGCCCAGTTGGCCGCCTATGATTACATTGTTGTCGGCTCAGGCGCCGGCGGCGGCACCGTCGCCGCGCGTCTGGCCGAAGCCGGCCATAGCGTCCTGCTGCTGGAAGCCGGCGGCGACTACAAGAACCTGCGCGGCGGCGGTCCGGTGACGCCGGATGCCGACCGGCTGCCGGAAGATTACGAAATCCCGACTTTTCATCCAATGGCGTCGGAAAACGAGGCGCTGCGCTGGGACTTCTTCGTCCGCCATTATGCCGATAACACCCAGCAGGAGCGGGACGACAAGTTCTACGAGGTTTACGACGGCAAGCCGGTCGATGGCGTGCTGTATCCGCGCGCCGGGACATTGGGCGGCTGCACCGCGCATAACGCGATGATCATGGTCTATCCGCATAACGCGGATTGGGATTATGTCGCTGACCTCACCGGCGATCCGTCCTGGCGTCACGCCCATATGCGGCGCTATTACCAGCGGCTGGAGAACTGCCATTACCGGCCGTTCTATCGTCTGCTTTATCGCTTGACCGGCTGGAACCCGACGCGGCACGGATTTTCCGGCTGGTTGTCGACCGAGGTCGCCTTGCCGGTGGCGGCGCTGAAAGACAATGAGCTGGTCGACATTGTCGCGAAGTCGGTCTGGGCGGCCTATCGTAAACTGGCGACGCCGCTGCAACGGTTCTTCTGGTTCTTCCTGTCGAAGGGCGATCCGGACGACTGGCGACTGGTGAGGAAGAACGCCATCGGCGTTCATTACGCGCCGCTGTCGACCCGCAAGCATGCCCGCAACGGCACACGCGAATTTCTGCTCGACACCGCGCGCCGCTTTCCCGACCGGCTGAAGATCGAGCTGGATGCGCTGGCTACCGAAGTGCTGTTCGACGATTCCAACCGCGCGATCGGTGTCGCCTTCCTCAAGGGCGCGAAGCTGTATCGTGCGGCGGCCAAACCGTCGTCGGCGGCCGGCACGCCGCAGAAGGTCTATGCCAGGCGCGAGGTGATCCTGTCCGGCGGCGCCTTCAACACGCCGCAGCTCTTGAAGCTGTCCGGTATCGGTCCGAAAGACGAACTTGAGGCGCTCGGCATCAAGACGCGCGTCAACCTGCCGGGCGTCGGCCGGAATCTGCAAGACCGCTATGAGGTCGGCGTCGTCAGCCAGTTGAAAAGCAACTGGTCGGTGCTCGACGGCGCGACCTTCACCCGCGACGATCCGCAAGCGACGCGCTGGGCGCGCTGGCGCAAGGGCGTCTACACCACCAATGGCGCGGCGTTGGCCATCATCAACCGGTCGGGACATGGCGGGCCGCAACCGGTGGATATCCGGCCGCCGTTGCCGGACCTGTTCATGTTCGCGCTGCTCGGCGAATTCCATGGTTACTTCCCCGGCTATTCGAAGCTGATCGCCGAGAAGCACGACAAGCTGACCTGGGCGATCCTGAAGGCGCATACCCTCAACCACGGCGGCACGGTCAAATTGCGGTCGAAAGACCCACGCGATACGCCGTTGATCAATTTCCATTATTTCGAGGAAGGCACCGACAAGAAGGGGCTCGATCTGGATTCGGTGGTCGACGGTGTCGAGTTCGTGCGCGACTTGCTGGAGTCATGCCAGGACGCCATCGTCGAGGAGACCATTCCAGGCGCCGCAGCGCGATCCCGCGCCGAGATCGCGCAGTTCGTCAAGGACAATGCCTGGGGCCATCATGCCTCCTGCACCTGTCCGATCGGGCCGGCGAGCGATGCCAATGCCGTGCTCGACAGCAACTTCAATGTTTACGGCACCAGCAATCTGCGCGTCGTCGATGCCTCGGTGTTTCCGAAAATCCCCGGCTTCTTTATCGTTACTTCGGTCTACATGATCGGCGAGAAAGCCGCCGACGCCATTCTGACGGCGGCCGGCCATGCGACTTTGCCGAAGTGTATTTATGGCGACGGGCTGTGGTGCAAGATCCGCAACGCGCTGTGCAGCGTTGCCGCGGTTCTGGCCTGCGTCGGGCATTTTCTCGCGCCGGCCGCCAAGGTCGCGGCTGGCGTCGCCGCGACGCTGGCGGTGCTGCTGATCGTGATCGTGACGGCGAGCTGGCTTTACTTCGAGCCGCCGCCGGCTAAGCCCGACCGGAACAAGGAGCAGGCGGCGATCGACCAGATCGTGACGTTGTTCACCGACAAGCTCAAAGCGCAATATCCCCCGGGCGGGACGTTACGCGCGCTTCACCCGGCCGGCGACGCCTGTGTGCGCGCCGACGTCACCGTCAATCGCTATCAGACGCCGCGGCTGAATGCCGGGTTTCTCGCCGGCAAGCCGGACGGCGGGCGGGTTTATAAATCCTGGGTCCGGTTTTCCAACGCCGCCGACCGGGTCGCCGACGACCGCGATCCGGACTTTCGCAGCATGGCGATCAAGATTTTCGGCGTGAGCGGCGAGCGTCTCCCTTTTCCCGGCGATGAGGACAATACCCAGGATATTCTGTTCAACGGTTATGACGCTTTCCTGGCCGGCGATCCGCAGCAGTTTCTCGATTATTACAAAGCCTGCGAACGTGGCGGCGGTTCGTGCAATGCCTGGCGCAATCCCTTCGTCGCCTGGCATCTCCTGACCCATCCGCATGGCGCCTATAATTTATGGAAGGGCCGCAAGACCTATCCGACGCTCCAGAGCATCGTCTGGTCGAGCGTGACGCCTTACGAGCTTGGCGATTCGCAGATCAAATATCGCGCCGCCGCCTGTCCGCAATCGGCTCAGGTGCATTATGGCAAGCCGGGTGACACCGATTATTATCTACAGCAGCGGCTGCAATCTCGGCTCGATCCGGCCGCCAACCGCCAAGGTCTTTGCCTCGACCTCCAGGTCCAGATCCGCAACGACCCGCCGAGCCAGCCGATCGAAAATGCGTTGACACCCTGGGACGCCAATGTCACCGGCTGGCTGAATGTCGCCCGGATCGAAATTCCGCCGCGGACTTTCTTATCGAGCGATCAGCGGCTTTTCTGCGAAAAGCTGACTTTCAATCCCTACCATGGCCTGGTGGTGCATCGTCCGATCGGCGGCATCAACCGTGCCCGGGGCGAGGTCATGCAGGCGTTGCAGAACGCCCGGTTCGAAGCCAATGGCTGGACGCGTTTCGGCCCGCACCAGCTCACCGGCGCCGAGACCTTCAAATAGACGTTAGCCGTCGCTCCGGCTGGTCTCGCCGAGAATATCCGCCAACAGCGCCATGCGAACCAGATCGGACAGGCTATTGGCCGACATCTTGGTCATCAGGTTGGCCCGATAGATTTCAACCGTGCGCGGGCTGATGCCGAGATCGAAGGCGATGGTCTTGTTGGCATGCCCGGCGACCAGCCCGTCGAGCACTTCACGTTCGCGCTTCGACAGGGCGTTGAGCTTGTCGTTGATGTCACCAAGTTCGGCCTTGTGCTTGGTAGCGCCGGCGCCGCGCGACAGGGCGGCGCGCACTGCGGCGATCAGTTGCTCGTCGTCGAAGGGTTTTTCCAGAAAATCGGCGGCGCCGATCTTCATCGCCTCGACCGCCAGCGAGATATCGCCGTGACCGGTGATGACGATCACCGCCAGATTGGGATGGGTCTGCTGGAGCCGGCGCAACAGGTCGATGCCGGTCATCTCGGGCATTCGCACATCGGTGATCACGCAGCCGGATTGAACCTCGGACAGGGTGTCGAGAAAAGCCTTGGCCGATTCAAAGGCGCGCACGGCGAAGCCGGCGGTCTTGAGCAGAAATTCAAGCGACTCCCGGACCGCTTCGTCGTCGTCGATCACATAGATGACCGGCTTAAGATCCATCGTCGACATCTCCTTGGTGCACGGGCGCCAGCGTAAAATGGAAGGTGGTGCCGCCGCCAGGGCTCGGCTCCACCCAGATCCGTCCGCCATGGGCCTCGATGATGGTGCGCGAGATCGACAGGCCGACACCCATGCCCTGGCGTTTGGTGGTGATGAAGGGCTGGAATAGCTGTTCGGCGATTTCCGGCGCGATGCCGGAGCCGCTGTCGGCGACGCTGACGCGCACCATGCCGTCTTCATCGGGTGCGACCGTAATCGTCAGATTGCGCTCCGGCGCCTCTTCCATCGCATCCATGGCGTTTCGAATCAGGTTGAGCAGAACCTGCTGCACCTGGACCCGGTCGGCAAATACCATGTCGACGCCGGGGTCGAAATGAAACTGAACCCGGATACCGCGATCCTTGACGCCGACCAGGGCCAGGGCGCTGGCTTCCTCGATCAGCTTGGCGATGTTCTCGATCCGCCGTTCGCTTTCGCCGCGGGCGACGAAATCGCGCAACCGCCGGATGATCTGGCCGGCGCGCATGGCCTGATCGGCGGCCTTGCCGAGCGCATCGCGCAGCGTGCCGGATTTCTCGTCGGTCTCGCCTTCCAGCATCCGGCGTGAGCCGGTGAGATAGTTCGAGATCGCCGACAGGGGCTGATTCAGTTCGTGCGCCAGCGTCGAGGCCATTTCGCCCATCGCGGTGAGCCGTGAGATATGCACCAGCTCGGACTGCAATTCCTGGAGGCGGGCTTCGGTCTGCTGGCGTTCGGTCAGGTCGCGGATGAAGCCGGTGAAAAACCGACGGTCGCCGGATCGCATTTCGCCGACCGCCAATTCCATCGGAAATGTCGAGCCGTCGATCCGCTTGCCGACTACCACCCGGCCGATGCCGATAATCCGGCGTTCGCCGGTGTTCATGTAGCGTTGCAGATATTCGTCGTGATTGCCGCGATACGGCTCGGGCATCAGCATTTTGACGTTTTTGCCGATGGCCTGGTCGGCGTGACAGCCGAACAGCCGTTCGGCCGCGCTGGAAAATGACTGCATAATGCCGTGCTCGTCGATGACGATCATCGCTTCCGGCACGGTATCGAGAATCGATTGCAGGTGGGCTTCGCGTGACAAGGCGTCGCGGGTCAGCAACTGGGCGCGTTGCCGGCCACGGCGCAGCATTTCGCCGCCCCAGGACACCGCCATGCCGGTCAGGATGAAGGAAACGGCGTTGACCGTCGTTGCGGCGGCAATTCCGCCGGTCATGACGAAACAGGCGGAGGCGAGGCCGAGCACGGTCGCCAGCAGGCCCGGACCGATGCCGCCAAGGCCGGCGGCCAGCAAGACCGGCGGTATAAAATACAAAAACAGCGCGTCATTATGCAGAGCGGGGGTCAACAGCGCCCGTCCGGCCAGCGCCAGGACTACGCCGACCGGCGCAATGCCGTAACGCCATGCCTTGCCGTTCCGATAGGCGTCAGAAAGATCTTTATTATCAATGGTATAAGGCATGAAACCGAATGCTGAAGGGGTCGCCCGCGGGGGCGTCCGAAGGTCCGCTTTGCCCTCCGGGAAAACCCCTATGGAGTTTATCTGAATTTTGCCGGTTAGGGCACGCGGCTATCCATGATCATCGAATTTTGCCGAGGGTCAAACGTCATGCACAGCCAACCGATGATGAACCGGAACACTGCCCGCCAGACCGCCTCCCGGCCCCTTCCGTCAAATACCGCTCATGAGATCGATCCGTCGTCGGTCGAACTGATCGGCGCCGTCATGCCCTTCGCTCGTAACGGCGAAATCTACGGCGAAAACGAACCGGCGGAATATCTTTATAAGGTCGTCAGCGGCGCCGTTCGCACCTACCGCGTGCTGAACGATGGTCGCCGCCAGATCGGCGCATTCTATCTGCCGGGCGACTTCTTCGGTCTCGAGTTCGGCGAAGAGCACAGCTTTTCCGCCGAGGCGATTGTCGAGTGCAAGGTGATGGTGATTAAGCGCAGCGCGCTGCTGGCGCTGGCCGGCCGCAGCCATGACGTGGCGCGTCAGCTCTGGACCTTGACCGCCAATGAATTGCAGCGCGCGCAAAGCCACATCATGCTGTTGATCAAGACTGCGCAGGAGCGCGTCGCCGGCTTCCTGCTGGAAATGGCGGCGCGCACGCCGTCCGGTAATACGGTGGACCTGGCGATGTCGCGTCAGGATATCGCCGACTATCTCGGCCTCACCATTGAGACGGTGTCGCGTACTTTGACCCAGCTTGAAAATTCAGCGGCGATCGCCGTGCCGAGTTCGCGACACATCGTGTTGCGTAATCAGGCCGCCCTCAGCCGCTTGAATGCATAACGGCACAAACGCTTGCCGTTTGACACCGGACATCGATCTCCCCGATGTCGTTTCGGTGACACTGCCCCGACCGAAATGTCGGGGCATTTTTTTTGTCTCGCGCGTTCTTGCGCGAGGCGGGGGCTTGGGCCGCTGGCGATCAGGCCCACTTCGCTCGTGCTTTGAGCGCGGCAAGTGCCTGGCCGGCCTCGCGCTTGATCTGACCGTAGTCGAGCGCGGTGAAGGTGCCATTGCGCCACATGATGCGGCCATCGGCTACCACCGTGTCGATATTGCCCGGCTGTGCCAGTTGGACCAGCGCATCATAAGGATCACCATCGGCGATCATGTTTGGCGCATTGGTGCGGACCAGGATCAGGTCGGCGCGCTTGCCCGGCGTCAGAGAGCCGGTCTTGTCGGCCAGGCCGAGATCGCGGGCGCCGTCGATCGTCGCCAGTTGCACCAGTCGCCTGGTGGTCAGCGACAGCTTGCCGCCGCTGCGGTGCCGGTTGATGGTCTGCAGCATACGCATGCAGCCGAAGCAATTGCATGGCTCGGCGGTCACGTTGTCGATCGATATGCTCATTGGAACGCCTGCGTGCATCATGTCGTTGAACTGCATCTGGCCGGACCGAGCGGCTTCGCCGAGCGGCGAGGTGCTGTAATGCGTTCCGGTCTTGGCCAAAATCGCCCAGTCCGCCGCATTGGTGTTGAGCGGGTGGACGAGTTGGACGTCGGGTCCCAGCAGGTTGTTCGCCGCCAGCAATTGAATGGAGTCGCTGCCCGAGGTGTGTAGCGTGATCGGCAGGCCGAGCGCACGCGCGGCGGTCCATTCGCGTTTTGCCATGTCGGCGTTGATTGCGCCGCGTTTGGTATTGTTGCCGTCGATGTTACGCGAGCAGATGCCAAGCGAGAGTAGCGGATCGTTGGCGAGGTCTTTCTTGACCCGCGCCCAGTCCGCGATGTTCATCGGTTCCTCGTTCGGCATGCCGAGGGACGGGCCGTAAGCGAAGCGGCCGCGGATGCCGCTGTCGCGCATCGCCCTGATTTCGGCGTCGGCGTGTGCCGGGCTTCGCACATTGTGGGCCCAGTTATGCGTGGTGGTGACACCGGCGCTGATCGCTTCCGCCAGGCCGAGCCGGACGCTGAGATAGCTGTCCTGCGGCGTATAGTGCAGGCCGAGCGCGAAGGTCACCGGAAAATAGGTTTTCTTCGGATCGTCGGCGCGCATCGCCGGCCGCAGCATGCTGGTCCATAGATGCCAATGGGTGTCGACGAAGCCGGGCATGCAGATCATGTCCTTGCCGTCGATCACTTGCGCGCCGGGTGCGTTCACCGAGGCACCGACGGCGACGATGACACCGTCTCGGACATGAACGTCGCCGGCCGGGAAGTCGGCGATTTTGTCGTCCATGGTCAGGACGTGCGCGCCCCGCACGACGAATTCTCCGCGGCCCGGCAGGGTATGGGCCGGCGCCGCGCCGGCCGCCGGCACGGTTTGGCCGATCGCCGGCGCGCTCAGCAGGCTGGCGGCGCCGAGGGCGGTGGTCCCGGCTAATAACGTGCGACGGTCGATCGGGCCTGAAAGCCGATCGGAATGATGATCTTGCTGCTGACCTTTGCCCATGTGTTTTCTCCCTGGCCATGTGGCTTATGCCGACGGCTCTTTGTTTGACGGAATTCTTACTGGTCCCGTCGTTGGCGCGAAACGCTAGCGCTGAACAAAGCGGCGAGGCCATTCAATTGCGCAGGGTCGGGTTGCACAAAATCGATGCCTTGGCTTCTGGCCCAACTTTCGTGGGCGCGTCGGCCGTGCATCGGAATTTCATCATCTGCCAATTCAGCTATGCCACGGTTCGGAAGTACGCCGGTCGCCGCTCTTCGTGATCGCCGATTGACCTGCATCAACGGCAATCCATCGACGGTATGGTTTTCTTTTCCTGCCCATATTGGAGGTCCGCCATGAACGCCAGCGATGTCATGACACGCAATCTGATCACGATCGATCCCGATCAAACCGTGCTCCAGGCGGCGCGGGTGATGCTGCAACACCGCATCAGCGGTCTGCCGGTCATCGACAAGGATGGAAAACTGGTCGGCATCTTGTCGGAAGGCGATTTTTTGCGTCGCCGCGAGACCAAGACCGAACGTCATCGGTCGCGCTGGCTCGAATTCCTGATGGGGCCGGGCAAAATGGCCTCCGAATACAGCCATAGCCACGGCAACAAAGTCGGCGAGGTCATGACGACCGAGATTCAGTCCGTCGATGAAAACGCCGCGCTCGAAGATATCGTCGAACTGATGGAAAAGTATCGCATCAAGCGCGTGCCGGTCATGTGCGGCTCGCAACTGGTTGGAATCGTCACTCGCTCCAATCTGATGCACGCCATGGTGAGCATGGCGCGGGTGGTCCCCGAAACGGAAACCCAGACGGCCAAAGGTGACGGCGCGATCCGCGAACGTTTATTGGCGGAACTGGGCCAGCAGAAATGGGCGCCTGTCGCGATGACCAACGTGGTGGTGCGCGATGGCGTCGTCGAGCTCTGGGGTGCGATTATCGACGAACGTCAACGCGATGCGCTCAAGGTCGCCGCCGAAGACATTCCCGGTGTCAAAGCCGTCAAAGATCATATGGTCTGGATCGAGCCGACCACGGGCATCACCATCGATCCGGCCGGCGATATGGCCGCCCGTTAAAGCGAAATGGCGCGCGTTTGCTAGTCGAACACGGTTGCGCCGTAGGTCGACAGCGCGAGCGCCATATCGAATGCGACATATTTTTCGAGGGCCTTGATGTAGCGGCCCTTCTTGATCGGAGGCATCGGACTGTCGATAATTACTTCGGTGAAAGCGACCTTTAAAGCCGCGTAGCCCAAGACGTACCATGCCAGATCGAGATTGATCTCCCGATGCCGGATGCCGAGCCGGCGCACGCTGTTGGCGTATTCCTCGTCGAATTTCGAACTGAACAGGGCGCGCCAGTGCTGCTTCTGTTTGCCGATGAGGCGCTCGACAGTATCGGGGGTCAGGTCGACGTTGATGTCGAACGCTCCCGTCTTGGTATAGAAATTTTCAAGGATGGCGTCGGCGCGCGGCTCGATGATTTGCCAGATCTCAGGCCCCCATTGCGACGTCTCATCCGAGATTTCGATGAAGCTCCGAAGCTTTTCGATCATGCGATTCGTTCCGCTTGGTGTCCGGTGCGCCAACAGAAGGGTGGGTCTCACGCCGACTTTTTATGCCGGGGTGTCTTGAGACGGTGACTTTCGTGTTGGCGGGTCGTCGTCCGGTCAGTATCCGGGCAAGCTGGGTGAATGATTATTGGCGGCGTTGCCATCCTGGCTTTTTCCGTCGTCGCGGGAGAGGGCGGTTTGCGGTTGAGCTTGAAGGCGGCCAAGGCCCGCATCAGTTTTCGGCACTGGTCTTCCAGATCGGCGGTCGCGGTGCTGGCCACTTCGACGAGCGCCGCATTCTGTTGCGTCACGTCGTCCATCTGGGAGACCGCATCGGTGACCTGGCTGATCCCGGTGCTTTGTTCGGCGGAGGCGGATGAGATCTCGACCATGATGCCGGTGGCCTGATTCACCGACGCGATAATGTCTTCCATGATGGCGCCGGCGTCGCGCGACAAGATCGCGCCCGCATTAATTTTTTCGACCGAGTTTTCGATCAGGTATTTGATGTCTTTCGCCGCCTCGGCGGAGCGTTGTGCCAGTCCGCGGACTTCGGTCGCGACCACCGCAAAGCCGCGCCCGGCTTCGCCGGCCCGAGCCGCTTCGACCGCGGCGTTGAGGGCGAGAAGATTGGTCTGGGTCGCGATGCCATTAATGATGCCGACGATGTCGGCGATCTTTTTCGACGACTCGCTGATTTCATTCATTGTTGCGACGACTTGGCGCATCGTATGCCCACCTTTGCTCGCGGTGGTCATGGCATTGCTGGCGACATCGCGCGCCTGATTGGTACTTTCAGCATTCTTCTGAACGGTCGATGCCAGCTCTTCCATGCTGGCCGCGGTCTGTTCGAGCGACGCGGCTTGTGAGTCGGTTCGGGCTGACAGATTGCCGTTGCCGGTCACAAGCGCCCTGGTCGCCGATTGCATTGTCGAAAAATTCTCGCGGATGTCGCCAATGACGCAATGCAGGTTGGTGCTGACTTGACGTAACGCACAGGCCAGCTTTCCGATCTCGTCGTTGCGGTTGGAGTTGATCGTCGCGATCAGGTCGCCGCCGGCAATGCCCTGAGCCGCTTTGGTTGCCGACATGATCGGGGAGACAACCTTTCGCGCCAGAAAGTACCAGAACGCTGCGATTGCGATCATCGTCAACGCCGTAACTGCAAGCATGACGTTAGATCGATCACCGGTATCGCCGCCATTACGCCATGCCATCCAGCCTATGACGCCGGTCAAGACGAGGACGGACGACTGCGTCATCGCGATCCGTTGGCCGATCGAGAACCGGCAGGCTTCCCGTAGCCGGCTGGGCCAGCCGGATTTAATGACCCTGCCCCGGCGCAATATCAGATGACCCGGATTGGCGTTTTCTTCGCTGTAGAGCTGCGCCGCCTCCGCGATTTGTTCGCGGGTCGGTTTGGTGCGTACCGAAATGAAGCCGGTGGCGATGCCGTTCTCCAGGATCGGTGTGACCGTTGCCTGAACCCAGTAAAAATCGCCGTTCTTGCGCCTGTTCTTGACCATCGCGGTCCAGGGTAAGCCCGACTTTATGGTGGTCCATAAGTCGGCGAATGCCGCGATTGGCATGTCCGGGTGGCGGACAATGTTGTGGGGCTGGCCGATCAGTTCGTCTTCGGCGAACCCGCTGACCTCGATAAAATAGGGATTGGCGTGGGTGATCCGTCCCTTCAGATCCGTGGTCGAATAAAGCGACCTGCTGCCATCGAATTCGTATTCAACATTGCTGATCGGTTTGTTGATGCGCATTTCAGGCTCCGTTCAAAGACGGTTTGTCTGTTCAAGGCATGGTGGATTCGTAGAGCGGCTCCTCCGTCCGAGCCTGCCGGCTCTGACGACATTCGGAGACGCGATTGCGAAACATCTTTGACGGAAAACTTTGGCGCCGGGATTCTCAGACCCCGGAGCTGCTCATGCAGCATTTAATTGCGCAGGAAGATAAATCGAGGAATTTACGAAAGGCTTTAGTAATCATGAATGATGGAGCGTATTCTAGAATGCAATCTAGATTAAGTCGTCTGTTCATGACATCGACGTGGCCGCATAAAAAGTCGAATCCATCGTGTCTTCATCGACTCTATTGATATGGCGCCACGGTCGGAAGGCGGAGCGGTGAATATCGAGGCCGTTTTATTGCAGCTTTCGGTAAGGGCGTTTTCGTTTGGCGCAACCAGAAAGCGTAGCAACGAAAGCACGCAGAAGAATCGATTCGTCGACGGCTCGTCCAGCGATATAGACAGAATAAAAATGTTAATTAATTTTTTGCCTGTAGCTACGGCAATGATTAGTCTCAAGGTTTGTGTGGCTGCTTTGTCATAAGAGTCGGTGCGCTGTGAGGCGCTCCCGGAAGCCAAGAAGCAAGAACAAATTCCACCGACTTGAACGCGCGCCCCGAACCTGGCTCGCAAAATTAAAACAACCGGAAAGACTTGATGCAAGATCGAAGCAGTGCGGCGGCGCCAGGTTCTCCTGAGAAATACCCGGGTTGCGCATTCTGTATCATTTTCCATACCGGTATCTGTGCGTCGGGGAAGGTCGACAAGATCGGCTCGGCAAACCCGGCCGGTGGCGCCCGGGTGATTCAAAGCAGCGTGCATAAGGCGCTCGCGGGCCAGATGATTCTGCATCCGAGGGAATCGTCCGACGACGTGATGTTTATTTGCAGCGGCCAGGCGATGTCGTCGATCGGTCTGGCGGACGGTCGCCGGCAGATTTTCGAGGTGCTGCTGCCCGGCGATCTGGTGTTGTGGACGGCGCTCTTCGAGCCGATGACCGGCCGTTTGCTGGAAGCTCTTGACGACACGGTGTATCGCAAGTTGAAGCGCTCGGAATTCAAAATGCTCTTGAGCGAATATCCCGATTTCTTCGCCACGTTCATGAGGTTTAGCGCATTCCAGAAGAACCAGTGCGATCAACTGGCGCTCAGCCTCGGGCGCCGGAATGCGGCGCAGCGCATTGCCCGGCTTATTCTGGAACTCGCCAAGCGTTTCGCCGAGCGCGGTTTGATAAGCGACGGGACTTTCAGGTTTCCGCTTCGCCAGCGGCATATTGCCGATGCCACCGGTTTGACGCCGGTTCACACCAGCAAGGTCTTGCGCCACCTCCGGCAGGATCACATTGTCGAGTTCAAGGACCGATCGCTTAGGATTCTCGACATGGCGCGGCTGCGTCAGGTGGCTGGTCCGTAACGCCTTTCCGTCGATTCGCTTTCCCAACGGTGTTGCCCCACCTTGATGAAAAGACGTTCGGATCAAATTCGTCTGACGACGATCCGCGGCGGGGAGAAGACGGCTCGGGCGTCTTCGTCTTGAATGTGAGCCTCTCGCAAATAGACAAAAGCCCCGGCGTGAACCGGGGCTTTCGCGGTTAAAGTTGATGAGGGCGATGCGAGCGGTCGCTCGCTTCGCCATCCTAGAATTTGTAGGTGATGCCGGTGCCGATCAGCCACGGGTCGAGATTGACCTTGCCGGTCAGGGCGCCGTTGTTGCCGTCCCAATCCGGGCGCAGCCATAGTTTCTTGACGTCGACGTTGATGCCCCAATGCTGGTCGATCATGTAGTCGAAGCCGAACTGGGCGGCCGGCGCGAAGCTGTTGTGCAGATGGCTTTGCGTGATGGTGACGCCGCCGCTCGGCGTATTGCCGGCCGACTGGTTGAAGAACACCGTATAGTTCACGCCGGCGCCGACATAAGGCTTGAACGCGCCGAAGTCGGTAAAGTGATATTGCAGCGTGAGCGTCGGCGGCAGCAGCCACGCCTTGCCGACATTGAGGCCATTGATGGCGCCAGTGCCTGAAATCGAATGCGGCGTGACGCCGAGGATCAATTCGGCGGCCCAGTTCTGGTTGAAGAAATAGCTGATGTCGAGTTCAGGCACGACCGTGTCCGTGGTCGTGAGTCCCGAGCCGGCGACCTGATCGACCGATCCGGAATTGCGCGTGACGACGCCCAGCGCACGCAGCCGGATCATCCACGGATTCCAGGCATCGACCGCCGGCGCGGCTTTATAATAGACCGGCTTCTGCTGCGGCAGATCGGCCGCCAGCGCGCCACTGGCGGCTCCGCCCAGAACCGCTGCGACGGCCAATGCCGACCACATACATGCACGATATTTCATAGCTGTCCCCTAGCCCTTTACGGCGGGCGCGCGACTGCGCCCCGACGCCGATTATCAAGATCGCGCGCCCGCGGGAGAATTTGATCCAAATCAAATCGGTGGAACTTGCCGGTGCATGGCGAAGGCGCATTTGTGCATGAGGCTCGCCGGGCGAAAAGGTGGCGGGAATTTGGCGGCCGGCCACATTTGCTTGACTTGGATCAAAGAGGCCCTGGGCGCGATGCACAATATTGCCGGCTAGCTCTTCTTCTTGCGTCGCTTTCCGTCCTCCCGGCAAGCCATCAAACGGAACCCACATCATGGCGAATGCGCTCGCTCCCCAAAAAACCATGAGGCTCGGCGAAGGCGGCCTGGCGTTGACCTTCGTTGGGTTGGCGATCCTGTCGATCTTGATCGCCGCCAAGGCTTACACGCCGGAATATGCCTTCCACGCCTATCTGTTCACGGCGGCCAGCATTGCTTCGGTGTTCGCGATCATCAATCGCTACTACGATCGGCCGGCCGAGCCGGCGCCGCTGACGACGCCCGACGGCAAGCCCAATTACAACATGGGCCCGGTCAAGTTCGCGGCGGTTGCCGGCGTGTTCTGGGGCATCGCGGCTTTCACCGTCGGTCTTTATATCGCCCTTGAACTGGCCTTCCCCGCGCTCAACCTGGCGCAGTGGGTGAATTTCGGTCGGTTGCGGCCTCTGCATACCTCCGCCGCGATCTTTGCTTTCGGCGGCAACGTGCTGCTGGCGACCTCGCTCTATGTCGTGCAGCGCACCAGCCGGGCGCGACTGGCGGGCGACCTGGCGCCGTGGTTCGTCGTGCTCGGGTATAACTTCTTCATCGTGATCGCGGGCACCGGCTATCTGCTCGGCATCACCCAGTCGAAGGAATACGCCGAACCGGAATGGTATGCCGACCTGTTTCTGACGGTCGTGTGGGTCACGTATTTCCTGGTCTTCGTCGGCACGCTGTGGCGCCGCCGCGAGCCGCATATCTATGTCGCCAACTGGTTCTACCTGGCGTTCATCCTCACCATCGCGGTGCTGCACCTCGTCAATAACGCCGCGGTTCCGGTGTCGATCTTCTCGTCGAAGTCCTACATCGTCTGGTCCGGCGTTCAGGATGCGATGGTGCAGTGGTGGTACGGCCATAACGCGGTCGGCTTCTTCCTGACCGCCGGCTTCCTCGCCATCATGTACTACTTCATCCCGAAGCGGGCGAACCGGCCGGTCTATTCGTACCGGTTGTCGATCATCCACTTCTGGGCGCTGATCTTCCTCTACATCTGGGCGGGTCCGCATCATCTGCACTATACCGCTCTGCCGGACTGGGCGCAGACGCTCGGCATGACCTTCTCGATCATGCTGTGGATGCCCTCCTGGGGCGGCATGATCAACGGCATCATGACGCTGTCGGGCGCCTGGGACAAACTACGCACCGATCCGGTACTGCGCATGATGGTCGTGTCGGTCGCCTTCTACGGCATGTCGACCTTCGAAGGCCCGATGATGGCGGTCAAGGTCGTCAACTCGCTGTCGCACTACACGAACTGGACCATCGGTCACGTTCACTCCGGTGCGCTCGGCTGGG
>WGNB01000063.1 GCA_016124795.1 Rhodopseudomonas sp.
GAATGTTCTTGTTATGTTCACATCGAGTCACTAGGTTACGGCCATGGCTAGAACATCTTCAGCCTTGAAACGTCCGCCGGCCTCGCGCGGTTTTGCCGACCGCGTCAAGGAGCTGCCCTCCGGGCCGGCGGACGTTCGCATTGACGATGCCACCGCGCTGCTCGGCGTGGTGGTCGAACACGAGCGGCGGCGTGGCCGCGGCGCTCAATCGAACGCGTCCGGCCGCTACGAGGCCGAGGCGCGGGTTGCCTTCGACGACGGATGGCAAAGCCTCGACGATCTGCCGGCTTTCAAGACGACGGTCCAGACCGACGCCACCCGCAAGATCATCACCCGTAACGATTCGCCGGACATCGGCTTCGATCGCTCGATCAATCCCTACCGGGGTTGCGAACATGGTTGCGTCTACTGTTTCGCGCGACCGACCCATGCCTATCTCGGGCTGTCGCCGGGGCTGGATTTCGAATCCAAATTATTCGTCAAGCCGGAGGCAGCCGAGCTTCTTGAAAAGGAACTGGCCGCGCCCGGCTACACGCCGCGGGTGATCGCGATCGGCACCAATACCGATCCCTATCAGCCGATCGAGCGGCGCTACAAGGTGATGCGGCGCATCCTCGAGGTGCTCGACAATGCCGGCCATCCGGTCGGCATCGTCACCAAGTCGGCGCTGGTGTTGCGCGATCTCGACATTCTGGCGCGCATGGCGCAACGCAAGCTGGCCAAGGTCGCGTTGTCGGTGACGACGCTCGATGCCGAACTGGCGCGCAAGATGGAGCCGCGCGCGGCGACGCCGATGCGCCGGCTTGAGGCCTTGCGTCAGCTCAATCAGGCCGGCGTGCCGACCACGGTGATGGTGGCGCCGATCGTCCCGGCGCTCAACGACAGCGAGATCGAACGCATTCTCGACGCCGCGCACGCCGCCGGCACCCGCGAGGCCGGCTACGTCATGCTGCGACTGCCGATGGAAGTACGCGACCTGTTTCGCGAATGGCTGATGGCGAATTATCCCGATCGCTATCGCCATGTCTTTAAGCTGGTGCGCGAGATGCGCGGCGGCAAGGACTATGACTCTGAGTGGGGCAAGCGGATGAAGGGCACCGGACCTTACGCCTGGCTGATCGGCCGCCGTTTCGAGCTGGCTTGCGAAAGGCTCGGCATCAACACCGTCAAGTCGCGATTGTCGACCGAGCATTTCAAGAAGCCGAAGGCCGATGACGCGCAGATGAGTTTGTTTTAGCAGCCCGGCCGTTGAATTTTAGACCGGACGGATATGATGGCGGTCGCGGAAGCGGGATAGGACGAAGCAGGATAGGACGATGAATCAGACAAAGAATATCGGTTCGACCACGGAAGACCCGCAAGCCTGTCTCTCGCTGGTTACGCTCGGCGTGTCCGACCTTAATCGCAGCATCGCCTTTTACGAAACCATCGGCTTTGTCCGCAAATCGCAGACCGCCGAAGGCGTTGGTTTCTTTCAGGCCGGGGCTTGCGCGATTTCGGTCTATCCGTCGGCCGACATGGCGAAGGACGCGGATATCGGTTTCGATGACCGGTCGCCGGCGTTTCGCGGTGTCTGCCTCGCCTGGAATTGCCGGTCGAAGCGCGAGGTCGATCTGGCGATTGATCGCGCCTATCGCGCCGGCGCGACCGTGCAGAAATCGGCCGAGGATGTGTTCTGGGGCGGATATTGCGGTTATTTCTATGACCCTGACGGTCATCTTTGGGAAGTCGCCTATAATCCCGGTTTCCCATTGACCGCGGATGGCCGCTTGATGCTGCCGAATTAGGGCGGCGCGGGCGGTCTACATTTCTTCCTTGATGCCGACTCGGATCAGCCACCAGTTCACCGGATAGCTGGTGACGAAGCCGCATAGCATCGCGATCTGCATGATGAACCAGAACGCCGGCATGGCGGGCGTCAGCGTTGGGCCCGTGGCGAAAAGTTCGAACTGGGCGAAGGCCATGAAGCCGTACATGCCGATCTGCCACGAGATCAGCGACAGCGTATCGGCTTTGAGCGCGGCGATCAGCCCGTCGCGCAGCGACAGATTGCGCATCGGCGTGATCGCGAAATACTGAAACGCGATACCGAGCGCGAAAGCGACGACGAAATCGAGTAGCCAGACCGCGAACATCTTGTCGTCGAACAGGCTGTGCCAGCCGAACCACACGGCGATCGCGGGATAAGCGAAGGCCAGGGACTCGGCGATAATGTCGCCGAGGGTGCAGCCCGCGCCGCAATGGGTCGAGCCGGTGGCGACGATCACCGGAAACGGCTTGCCCGGGCCGTCATGGTGGTGAGCGCCGTCATGTCCGTCGCTATGCGCGCCATGATGGGCCGCGCTGTGCCCACCGGCTGCGCTGCTCATGGGCGCGCGGTTGAACTGGAAATAGAACCACAGACCGAGCGGTCCGGCGTAAAGGCCGGTTATTGGCCATACCGCGTTCATGATCCCCATTGGCTGCGGTCGCCGCAGAATATCGAGCGTCATCACCAGCGCGCAGATGCAGCCGGTCAGGATCGCCAGAAGGGACAGCGCGGACAGCCAGTTCGGAATCATCGGGTCACCTCGCTCGCAAGCTACAGGAAGGCCAAGCTACAGGATGGCAATGGCGATAGTGTCGGCAAAGTTCCGGATCGCCCGGCGCGACCCGAGGCCGGTGGTCGTCCCCGCATTCCACCAGCGGGTGGATCCGCGATTGGCCGTCGTGATTGACATGGCCGGCCGGCGGCGTACCCATCGCGCATGGCCCGAAAGCCCACCACGAATCAGACCAGGTCCGCCGCCCGGGCGTCTGCGATCCTGCGGCCGACCTTCCGGCGCGAGCGGCGCGCGCTCAATGCCGGCATCTTTCCGGTTGCGGGCTGCGATGAGGTCGGGCGCGGGCCGCTTGCCGGCCCGGTGGTTGCCGCCGCCGTGGTGCTCGATCCGGACCGGATCCCGCGCGGCCTGAACGATTCGAAGAAGCTCGACGCCGCCACCCGCGAAGCGCTTTACGAAAAAATCTGCGAGACCGCGCAGGTCTCGGTGGCCTTCGGCTCGACCGAGCGCATCGACCGCGACAATATCCTGCAAGCCTCGTTGTGGGCGCTGACGCGTGCCGTCCGCGCGCTGCCGGTGCGGCCGAAACTGGTCTTCGTCGACGGTAACAAGGCCATCGATTGCGGCTGCGAGTGCGAAGCGGTGGTCTCGGGCGATGCCCTGCTGCTGTCGGTGGCCGCCGCCTCGATTGTCGCCAAGGTGACGCGCGACCGGCTGATGGCCCGGCTGGCGCTCGAATGTCCGGGCTACGGTTTCGAGCGCAACATGGGTTATGGCGTGCCCGAACATCTGGCCGCGCTCGACCGTCTTGGTCCCACCGTGCACCACCGCCGGTCTTTTGCGCCGGTGGCAGCGCGCTGGGCCGAGCGAAATGCCGCGACCGCCGGCGCCCTCGATCCGGTCTGAGCGCCCGACCGTTAGCCGGGCGCGGCTCTGTTGCCTCCGGGTCCGCCGTTCTCTATGGCTGTCTGGCCTATGACCTGTCCCCGGCCAAGGGGGTGGGCGAAACAGCGCCGGTCGAAGTCAAACCTCGCATGCATCGCGTTTCCCTCATCGTCGAATTCCTGCGCGGCCGGCCCAGACTGGTGTTCTGGGCGGTGGCGCTGACGCAGGCGCTGCTGTGGACGCTGGTGCCGACGTTGTTCTATGCCGCGCCCCCAAGCGGCCTGCCGATCACGCTGGCCGTCGGTCATGAATTCATGCTCGGCAGCTACCTCGGCCCGCCTTTGGCGTTCTGGGCCGGCGAACTGGCGTTCCGGCTTGCCGGTCTGCTCGGCGTCTATGCGCTGTCGCAATTCTGCATCGTAGTCGCGCTCTGGGCGGTGTTCACGCTCGGCCGCGCGGTGGTCGGCACGCGTCATGCGGTGATCGCCATCCTGATGATGGTCGGTATTGCCGTGTTCACTGTGCCGAGCCCGGATTTCGGACCGGCGGTGCTGGCCGCGCCGTTTTGGGCTTTGGCCCTGCTGCATTATTGGCGCGCGGTGGCGTTGCGCCAGCGCGGCGCGTGGTTCCTGCTGGCGCTCGATCTCGGCCTGCTGCTGCTGACCAGCTTTGTCGGCCTGATCCTGCCGGTGCTGTTGATCGGTTTCACCCTGGCGACCGCCCGCGGCCGGCAGGCGTTGCGTTATCCCGAGCCGTTCTTCGGTCTGGCGCTGTTTGTCATCGTCGTGTTGCCGTTCGCCGGCTGGCTCTATGGCGCCCGCGAATTTGTGGTCTCCGAATATGCCGCCGCGACCGGTGGCGCCATTACATCCGGCCTGCGGCTTTGCATCGCGCTGGTGGTGGCGCATCTCGGTTTGGTTCTGCTCGTCGCTCTGGCCAGCGGCTGGCCGCGTCGTCGCCGCGAACGCGCGCCGGAAATCGATCGCGCGCCGGTCGAGCCCTTCGCCCGGCACTATGTCTATTTCTTCGCGCTCGTGCCGGCGCTGGTGGCGATCGTCGCTGTCTTAGCCGATCGTCAGTTGCTGTCGTTCGCGACGCTCGGGTCCTACACCACGCTGGCGCCGCTGGTTCTGCTGTCTGGCCTGGCCGCGGTCCTGGCGGTTGGCGATCAGGTCGTGCTCTATCGCGAGCGGCTGGTATCGTCGGCCTGGCTGGCCTTGCTGGTGGTGCCGCCGCTTCTGGTGGTGCTGAGCCTGGCCGTCATGCCCTGGACCTTCGCGCGGGACGCAGTGATCGCGCAGCCGGCCGGCGACGAGGCCCGCTTCTTCGCCGACAATTATCATCGCCGCATCGGCAAGCCGCTGGCCTTTGTCACCGGCGACGAAAGGTTGGCGCCGGCGATCGCGCTTTTGATTCCGGAGCGGCCACGGGTGTTTTTCGCCTGGGCGCCGCGCCGCAGTCCCTGGGCGACGGTCGACGATGTCGCGACACAGGGGGCGGTGCTGGTCTGGCCGGCGGACAAATCCAACGCCGCGCCGGCCGATCTGGCGACGCAATTCCCCGGTCTGGTGCCGGAGCTGCCGCATGATTTCATCCGCGCGGTGCAGGGCCGCCTGCCGCCGATCCGGCTCGGCTGGTCGGTGCTGCGGCCGCGGCCGACGCCCTAAGGCGTTTGAAGCCGATCGCCCGCGCTAGTTCCGGAACTCCTTGATCTCCGGCTTGGCGCCCCATTCGCAGAAACCTTTCGGCTCGAACGGAAACTGCCGTTCGCGATAGAGCAATTCGTCGGCGATATCGCGCACACCCGACGAATATTCGAACACCATGTTGTCCGGGCCTTCGAAATACAGGAAGCGCGCCGAGGAGGTCGGATGCCGGCCGGGGCCGAACACCATCGGCACCTGTCGCTCGGTCAGGAAGTTGAACGAGCGCATCACGTCGTCGCCGCTTTCGACCTGATGATTGATGTGCTGGATGCCGGCGCGGTTGGTTGGAAACAGCGCGATCGTGTGATGCACCTCGTCGATCCGCAGCAGCGCGGCGTCGCCGATCCGGTCGCTGACCCGCGCGTTGCAGACTTGCGTCCAGAACGCCTCATCGCGCGCCGCGTCGGTGGTGCACAGACCGACATGGCTGAAACCGGTGATGCCGGCGTCGCGCCGGCCGTGATAGCGCTTGCCGCTCATCGCCGGCCGCCACACCAGCTCGATGTGATTGCCGGTCGGATCGCGGAAGCCGATGTAGCTTTTCACCTGGCGCAGGTCGCAATCGGCGGCGGTGCCGGTCTCGACGCGGTGGCCGAGCCGCTCCAGTTCGGTCGCCGCCAGATCGAGGTCGGAGCGGTTGGCGACCTCGAAGGCCACCGTCTGGTCGTCAATCGCGCCTTCGAAATAGCACAACGTGTGCTCGCGGCTGTCGGATTTGAAATAGACCGCGTTCCGGGTCCGGTGCGAAATCTCAAGGCCGAGGAAATCGGTGGCGAAGACGGTGGCGCCGTCGAGGTCCCGGGTGCCGAGCCGGGCGTAAGAAACGTCTTGCAGCTTGATCATAGCGCTTCCTCAAATTTCCATCGCGACGTCCGTGACGCGATTTCGGCTCGCACGAACGGTCGCTGTTTTCGGCGGGGGCCGGTGCGTCCGGGCTTAGTTCCGATCCGCCGTCGTGGCATTGAACTCCGCGATCTTGCAGTCGCTCCCCCAGCTACATAAGCCTTCCGGTCCGGCCGGAAACTGCCGCGGCCGATTTTTATCGACCGGCGCGTTCGGGTCCTGCGGCGCCGGCGCGCTCAGACCCTCGGCGACGAAACTGTAATACACATTACCGGGTCCGGCAAAGGTCAGGAACAATTGCTCGGAGGCCGGCCGTCGGCCCGGTCCGTGCAGCACCGGCACTTGCAGGTTTTGCAAGACGTAGAAATTTCGCATCACCAGGTTGACGCTTTCGACGGCGTATTCGACGGCCAGCACGCCGGGCTTGTCGGCGGGATAAAGCACGACGCGGTGATGCGCGTTATCGAAGCGCAGGTAGGCGGCGTCGCCGGCCCAGTCGGCGACGACGGCGCCGAGCGCGGTCCAGATCGCCAGATCCTTCTCGACGTTGGTCGAACGCAGCAGGACGTCGGACAGGCCGGTGATGCCGGCGTCCCGGCTCGGGAAATAGCGCCAGCCGGAATTGAGCGGACGCACGACCAGTTCGATGCGGTTGCCGGTCGCGTCGGCAAACCACAGCATGTCCTTGACCTTGCGCAGCGCGCATTCGTCGGCGGTGCCACGTTGCGCGGTGACGCCGAGCCTGCTCAGTCGTTCGGCCGCGTCGTTGAGATCGGACGAATAGCGCACTTCGAAGCCGACGCATTGCAGCGCCTGCGGCCCTGCAGCAAAAGCCAACGTATGGTCGCGGAAATCCGAGCGGAAGGTGGCGAGGTTGTCGCTGCGGTCGATCGGTTCGAGCCCCAGGACCCGTTGGGCGAAGTCGGCCGCCTGGGCGAGATTGTCGACGCTCAGGCGGACGTAACGCAATTGCTCGATCAAAACCGGCACTCCACTCATCGAAGGCGCGTTGTCCGCGCGGCTATCGAAACGCGGCGGCAGTTTCGCCACAAAATCGGCGGCGGCGCAACCTGCCTCGATAGGTGCTGTGCGATCGCGCCGCCCTGGATCAATGATAGCTGTCGCCGGCGTGCACCTTGCCGCGGAACAGCCAGTAGATCAGCACGATATAGCCGAGCACGAAGGGCAGCAGCACCAGTGTGCCGATCAGCATGAAGGTCTGGCTCGATGGCGCGGCGGCGGTGTCCCACACTGTGAGCGACGGCGGCACCAGATAGGGGAAGTTGGAGATCACCAGCCCGAGATAGCCGAGCATGAACAGGCCGATGGCGCCGAGAAACGGCAACGCCTCGCGGCCGGTGACGATGCCGCGCCAGGTCGCGAAGGCGATCAGGGCGGTGACCGACGGCACAGGCCACAGATAATAGAAATTTGGCAGCGAGAACCATCGCGCGGCGATGCGGGCTTCGGTCAGCGGTGTCCACAGGCTGACCGCCGCCATGAAGATCAGCACCGCCGGCAGAAAATATTTCGCCTGCTGGCGCGCCCGCGTGGCGACCGGGCCGTCAGTCTTCATTGTCAGCCAGGTCGCGCCCAGCAGGCCATAGCCGGCGATCAGCGCCAGCCCGCACAGCAGCGCGAAGGGATTGGCCCAGTCGAACGACCCGCCAGTATAGCCGCCATCCTTGACTGCGATGCCCTGGATCAGGTTGCCGAGGATGACGCCCTGCGCCACGGTGGCGACGATCGAGCCGGCGAAAAACGCCTGGCTCCAACCGCTCTTGCTATGCGAGACGACGCGGAACTCGAAAGCGATACCGCGAAACACCAGCGCCAGCAGCATCACGATCACCGGCAGATAAAGCGCCGGCATGATAACGGCATAGGCGCGCGGGAAAGCGACGAACAATCCGGCGCCGCCCAGCACCAGCCAGGTTTCGTTGCCGTCCCAGAACGGCGCGATCGAGCGCATCATCTGATCGCGTTCGGCTTCGTCGCGCGCGAACGGGAAGGTGATGCCGATGCCGAGGTCGAACCCGTCGAGGACGATATACATCGCAACGGCCAGACCGATGATCGCGGCCCAGATCGGCGGCAGATACCACTCCATGCTGCGATCTCCCCGTTGCGTATCGACCCGTGTTTAGCCGGCCGTTCCATCCCGCGCGGCCGACATCGGATTGCCGGAGAAATGCGCGCCCGATCCGCCGGAGTCTGGACCGTCCGGTCCCTTGTTGATCAGCCGGTTGATGTAATAGATGCCGAATGAGAACACGATGCCATAGGCGACGATGAACAGCGCCAGCGTGCCGGCCACCGTTGCGCCCGGCACCGGCGAATTGGCGTCGGCGGTGCGCAGGATGTTGTAGATGATCCAGGGCTGGCGGCCGCTTTCGGTGGTGACCCAGCCGGCGATCACTGCGACGAAGCCGACCCACCAGGTCTGCGCCATTGCCCGCAGGTACCACGTCGTCTCGAACAAGGTGCCGCGCCACCAGAAAAACGCACCGAGCAGCGCTGCCGCGATCATGAAGAAACCCATCGCCAGCATGATGCGGAACGAGAAGAACACCACTTTGACCGGCGGCCGGTCTTTTTCCGGCACACTGAGCAGACCGGGGATGAGGCCGTTCATGCGGTGGGTCAGCACCAGCGAGCCGGCCTTGGGGATCGAGACCGAATAGCGGTTGAAGCCGTCGTGTTCGTCGGGCCAGGCGAAGATTTCGAAGTCGGCGGGCAGGGCGCCGTCCCAATGCGCCTCCATCGCCGCGATCTTGATCGGCTGGTGCTTGAGCGTATTGAGGCCGTGCTGGTCGCCGATGATGAGTTGCAGCGGCGCCAGCACCGCGGTCAGTCCGATCGCCATCCGCAGCATGGTGCGGCCTTCCGCGATGTGTCGGCCGGTGGCGAGAAACCGCGCGCCGACCGCCAGCACGACGAAGCCGGTGGTGAGGTAGGCGGCATTGAGCATATGCGCGAAGCGATATGGGAAGCTCGGATTGAACACCACCGCGAACCAGTCGGTCGGGAAGGCGACGCCATCGCGCATTTCGAAACCGGCCGGCGTCTGCATCCAGCTATTGGCCGCCAGAATCCAGAACGCCGAAATCGTGGTGCCGACCGCGACGACGGCGGCCGACACGACATAAAGCCAGCGCGGCACGCGGTTGATGCCGAACAGCAGGATGCCGAGGAAGGTGGCTTCGAGGAAGAAGGCGGCCAGCACCTCGTAACCGAGCAGCGGTCCAAGCACGTTGCCGGCGACGACGGAGAACCGGCTCCAGTTGGTGCCAATCTGGTAGGATAAGACGATGCCGGAGACCACGCCCATGGCGAAGGAGACGGCGAAGATCTTGACCCAGAACTGCATCAGGAACCGGTAGCGGTCCTGTCCGGTTCGAAGCCAGAGGGCGCCCAGCGTTGCGATATAGGCCGACAGTCCGATGGTGAAGGTGGGGAAAATGATATGGAATATTATGGTAAAGGCGAACTGCAATCGCGCCAGCAGAACGGGATCGAAGTCCATTGCTTAACTCCCGGCGGCGCGATTTCGGCGCCATCATAAGCCTAACTTGTAAACAGTGGCGCACCGATCGGCGTCGGGCGCCTGCGTTAAATCGAAGCGGGCCGGAGGCCGCAAGGCAGGAAGCGACACGGCTGGTATTCGTCCGGGCCGCCCGCCGGACAAGCTAGACTTTCGGCCTGAGGCAAACCGCCCGGCATCGACCGGGTCGGCAACGGAGAGCGTTCATATGAACTGGTCGTCGTCCTGGCAATATTCGTGGCAGTTCTGGGCCGTGTTATCGGCGATGTTCGCGGCCTTGACCGCGATCTTCGCCAAGGTCGGTATCGAGAACGTCAATTCCGATTTCGCGACCTTGATCCGAACCGTCGTCATTCTCGTGACGCTGGCGATGATCCTGTTGGCGACCGGTCAGTTCCAGTCGCCGGGCTCGATTTCGGCGCGGACATACCTGTTCCTGCTGTTGTCGGGGCTGGCGACCGGGGCGTCCTGGATTTGTTATTTTCGCGCGCTCAAGATCGGCGAGGCCGCCAAGGTCGCGCCAATCGACAAGCTCAGCGTGGTGCTGGTCGCCTTGTTCGGCGTTGTATTTCTTGGCGAAAGATTGAGCGGACCGAACTGGCTCGGCGTCGCCCTGATCGCGGCCGGCGCGGTATTGGTGGCTTATCGCTGACTGGCGGCAGAATCGGCCGTCGGCTTCAATGGGTCGGCGCGCTCAGCTTGAGGCCGAAATAATCCGGCATTGCCGACTGTTCCTTGCCCGGCCGGATTTTCTCGATGTTCGACAATTCGCCGCTGTCGAAGCCGGTCCGCGGCGTCACGTCGCTGGTATGGCCGGCGCTGAAATCGAGATCGAATTTGCCGAGGTTGACGCCAAGCGGCAGCTTCGGCGCACCCGGTGTTGGCGATGACTTGCTGTCGTTGCCGAAGCCGGACACAACGCGGTCGCCGCGCCAGTCTGCGGGCGGGGCATTGAGGATATCCGGTGTGAGTAATGGTGGGGCGGTGGTCGTAAACGGTGAGCCCGCCGCACCGGTCGTGCCGGGTTCGGCATTGCCGGCGTCAAAAGGGCCGGCAACGGCCGCGGCCATAAGACCGGCGGCAACAAGATAGCGAAGGCGCACAACGCGGGACATCATCATCACTGTCGCATAGCAAACCGGCCGGCTCCCGCCAAGACGGCGGAATGCGACATTGTGGGATGGCCACCGATTTGTGATCGCGAAAAGTGGGGCAATGCGACCAATGGGCCGTATCCCCGTGCCGGGCGATTTTTAAACAGGCCCACCGGCCCGCCGGCTTGTTCAAAGCGGCGGCGGGCCGGCTGGTTCTCAGGCGATGCGGCGGATCGGCGCGGGGCCGTGTTCGCACAGTTTGAAGACCCGCTGTTGCTCGGCGGCCCAGGAATTGATGTCGAGCTCCTTGATCTTGCGTTTGAGGATCTTCATCCGGGCGCGGCGCTCGTCGAGCGGCATGTCGAGCGCCTGCTTGATGCCGGAGTCCATCGCCGCGTGCGAGAACGGATTGACCAGCACCGCTTCATTGAGGTGCACGGCGGCGCCGGCAAACTCGGACAGCACCAGCGTACCGACCTTGATGTGGTCGCCTTCCTTCTGCGCGGCGACGAATTCGCCGGCGACCAAATTGAGGCCGTCGCACAACGGCGTCACCCAGCACACCGAGGCGGCGCGATAATAAGCGACCAGTTCGCGGAACGGCACTGGCGTCGACAGCAGCGACACTGGCTGCCAGTCGAAGCTGCCGAACTGACCGTTGATGCGGCCGCTGAGCGCCTCGATCTCGCGCTGGACTTCGTCATAGGCCGACACCTCGGTCGCCTGCACCGAAACGTGCATCAGTCGGACCTTGCCGATCAATTCGGGGCGCGAGGTCAGCAGCCGCTCATAGGCCTGCAACTGCTCGATGCCGCCTTTGGTGTAGTCGGTGCGCGATACCGAAAGAATGAGCCGGATGTCGCCGAGGTCCTTGAGGATTTCGGCGAGCTTGGCATCGGTCTCCGCGCTTTGCGCGCATTCGTTGATATAGCCGACGTCAACGCCGACCGGATGCGACGACAGATGAATGGTCCGGCCTTTATAGGCGAGTTTGGTTGGCGCGCGCGCTTCCGACAGCGCCATGCCGCGCGCGGAGAACTCGTTGCGGACCGGGATCGAGGCGGTTTCCTCGACATCGAACAGGCTCTTGGCGGTGGCGACGAAGTTGGCGGTGTAGCGCGGAATGTGGAAGCCGATCACGTCGCAGGACAGCAGGCTTTCGATGATCTCATGCCGCCAGGGCAGCACGTTGAACATGTCGGCCGCCGGAAACGGCGTGTGGTGGAAGAACGCGATGCGCAGGTTCGGTTTCAACTGGCGCAGATACATCGGCACCAGCCACAGATTATAGTCGTGTACCCAGACCACGGCATCGTCGTCGGCTTCGGCGGCGGCGGCCTGGGCGAATTTCCAGTTGACCTCGCGGAAGGTCGGCCAGTCGACCGGGTCGTAATTGTAGCGCTCCTTGAAGGAATGCAGGATCGGCCACATCGCCTCTTTCGAGGTGATGTGATAGAAACTGCGCACTTCTTCCGGTGTCAATTGCAGGCGGCTGACGCGATAGCTGCCAAAGGCGTCATTGATGGTGATGACCGGCTCGAAATCCTCGGCCGCGCCTTCGGTCGATGTCCAGGCTACCCATGAGCCGCCATTACCACGGCCGAAGAAGCTCTTCAGCGTCGGTACGATGCCGTTCGGGCTCTTGTGTTCGTGGCGTTCGATTTTGCCGTCGACGACGACTTCCTGATAGGGCTGGCGGTGATACACGATAACGAGCTTTGACATCAGACGGTCTCCCCGGCCTTGGAAAAGAAATTAAAGTGACGAATGGCTTCGGCGATGCCGCCGGCACCGGCCGTGGCGGCGCGGTAGGCGTTGCCGCGATCGCGCAGGCTCGCGATCAGCGCGGCCTCGCTGTTGGCGACGGCGACCCCGCGTAATCCGGTTTCGAACAACGACAGATCGTTGAGCGTGTCGCCGGCAACGAGTACGCGGTCGTCGGCGACCCCGAGATGTTTGAGCAGCCGCCGCAGCGATGGTCCCTTGGAAACGCCGGGCGGCAGGACGTCGAAGAAACGGTCGGCCGAAATCAGAGCATCGAAGCCGTGATGGCGGACGATCCGCTCGGCCGCGCCGTCATAGGTCTTGGGATCGAAATGATAACTGACGCGATAACGGAATGGCGTATCCTGCAAGGTCAGGCCGGCTGCCTTGTTGAGCAGGGTGCGGATGCGGTCGCCGTTGTCGTTCCACAATTCGGCGATATCGGCTTCGAGCGCCGCCAGCGGTCTGACTTTGCGGCTGGCGCCGACGATCTCGGCGATCGTGGTGCCGACATCGCCGACGACGTAATCGGGCCAGGGCACCCTGCCGTCGGCGCACAGCCGTTCGATGAACTGCGGATCGCGGCCGGTGACGAAGATCAGGCCGACATCGCCGCGCCGGTCTTCGATAAAGCGGTACAGCGCGTTGCGGTCGGTATCCGATCCGCCGAGAAAGGTCCCGTCGAGATCGGTCGCTAGAACGAATTGTTTCTGTTTCATTGTTTCGGTCTTGGGCGTTTTGCTTGAACGCCGACATGTCCTTTTCGATGAGAGGTTCGTTTTGATCGGAGGCGTCGCGAGTTGGGAATGTGCGACGTTGACGTATGGCGATGGGCGATACTGCGGCTTGACGGAGGCCGCGCGGACGGTGGGGCGCTTTGCGCCCCGGCCGGTCAGGTCATCAAGGCGGCGAGACGGCGCGCGCCTTCCTTGCCGAAGGGATGCGGCAATTCGATCGCGATGGCGCGCGGCTCGGCTTCGAGCGGCCGGGTCCAGAGCAGGCTGAAGGCTTCGGCCAGATTACGGCCTTCATGAACGATGGCGTGCACCGCTTCGACGATCGGCATCGATACGCCTTTCGCCTTGGCGAGCCGCATGACCGACGCCGCGTTGGCGATGCCTTCGACGACGACCGGTCGGCCGTCGAAAATCCGGTCGCGCGCGACGCCCTGGCCGAGTTGCAGGCCGTAGCTGAAGTTGCGCGATTGCGTGCTGGAGCAGGTCAGCATCAGATCGCCGATGCCGGACAGGCCGGTGACGGTCTCGCGCCGGCCGCCGAGCACCTCGGCCAGATTTTTCATTTCGTCGAGGCCGCGCGTGATCAATGCGGCGCGCGTATTGGCGGCGAAACCGGCGCCCTGGATCATGCCGCAAAGCAATGCCAGCACGTTCTTGACCGCGCCGCTGGTCTCGACGCCGATGACGTCGTCGGAGATGAAGGGGCGGAAGGTCTCGGTGCCGAGCGACACCGCGACGCGCGCCGCCAGAATGTCGTTGTCGCCGAACTCTTCGCGATGATCGAAGGTGGAGGCGATGGTGACCGCGGTCGGCAGGCGCTTGGCGGTTTCATCGGCGAAGGTGGGGCCGGACAGAACGCCGGTTTCATGACCGGGCAGTTCCTCGCCGGCGACATCGGTCATCAGTTTGCCGCTGTCGAGTTCGACGCCCTTGGCGCAGACGATGACCGGAATGCCAGGCGCCAGTATGGCATTGAGCTTGCGGGCGACCTCCCGCACCGAGGTCGAGGGCGTCACCAGCAGGACGCAGTCGCATCCGGCGACGGCATCGCTCAAATTCGAGGTCGCGACGAGTCCCTCGGGTAGCGCGATGTCGCCGAGGTAACGAGTATTGCGATGCGTGTCGTTGATCTCATCGACAATGTCTTGTCTGCGTCCCCATAACTTGACCCGACGTCCGGCATGAACCGCGGTAATCGCCAGCGCAGTGCCCCAACTTCCAGCGCCGAGCACTGCAATCGACTTGAAAGGCCGCGCCAGCACGACGCGGATACTCTTGTCGGCAATGTTGTTGATCGCCTTGGTCATGATGTGAGGTGCTCCTGATATCGGTGTGCTCCTGATCGAGCCAATAGGTTCCGGCCGATGACGGCCAGCTGATGTGTGGGGATGCTCCTAGAACGGTTGATCCGACTCTATCGCAGTGCAACAATAACTTAATTGTTGCCGCGATGCAACAAATTCAAGGCTGTTGCGTTGATGTGCTGAGCCGGATTCGCTGTCGTTACGCTTGATAGGGCGTTTAATTGTCGCGATTGTCGTTTGGTGCCGCATTCATGACTGCATTTCGTCGCGTTTGTGTTCGTTTCGTTGATTGTATCGAGCGAAGTTCCAATGAAAATTCGGCGCATCGCAGCTATGCGTGCGCGATTATCGCGCATGGTGTGCGTTGCATTGACGTCGATGCCCGCGCATCCGCGCAAAAATGAATCAACGATGGCGAAATTTTCGTCGAATGCGAAAAGGTCGAATGCAAAAGGGATGTGAATGTCGCCATTAAGACAGTCGATGGTGTCGGTCGCGGCGCTGATGTTGAGCGTTTCGGTGCTGCTGATGGGCAGCGGACTTCTCGGCACCTTGGTACCGGTGCGCGCCAATCTCGAACTGTTCAGCGGCATCGATATCGGCATTCTCGGCTCGTTCTATTTTCTCGGCTTCACGCTCGGTTGTCTGTCGGGCCCGCTGCTGATCGCGCGGGTCGGCCACATCCGCACATATCTTGCCTTTGTCTGCGTCGCGTCGATTGCCGCGCTCGTGCATGCGCTGTCGGTCGAACCGTGGACCTGGTGGCTGATGAGGGCGATCACCGGCTTCTGTTTCGCGGTGCTGTTCATCGTGATCGAAAGTTGGCTCAACGAACGTTCCGATAACGCGACGCGCGGCACGGTGTTCTCGATCTACATGGTGATCAATCTGACCGTGTTGATGATCGGTCAGATGATGCTGACGCTCGCCAATCCGCAGACCTTCGCGTTGTTTGCCGCGGCGGCCATCCTGTTCTCGTTGGCGGCTCTGCCGGTGGCGATGACCAAGTCGCAATCGCCGGAGCCTATTCCGGTGATCCGGCCGCGTCTGATCCGGCTTTATACGTTATCGCCGGTCGGCTTCATGGGATGCTTTGCCGTCGGTCTCGCCAATGGCGCGTTCTGGTCGCTCGGCGCTGTGTTCGCGATGGATCGCGGCCTGAACACCGCCGGCATTGCCTTGTTCATGAGTGCGGTGGTGCTCGGCGGCGCGATGGGGCAATGGCCGCTCGGCAAGATTTCCGATCTGGTCGACCGTCGTTATGTCATTCTGGCCAACTGCGTCGGCGCGGCGCTGGCGGCGATCGCGCTCAGCCTGTTGCCGTCGTCGAGCGAGACGTCGATGCTGGTCGCCGGCTTCTGCTTCGGCGCCTTCGCGCTGCCGCTTTATGCGCTGTCGGTCGCGCATGCCAACGACTTCACACCGGCGACCGACTATGTCGAGACTTCGAGCGGCTTGCTGCTGGTGTTGGGGCTGGGATCGAGCATCGGACCGACCTTGTCGTCGCTGCTCGACAGTCTGACCTCGGGCCAGGCGCTGTTCATGTACACCGCTGTCGTTCACGTCGTCGTCGGCGGTTTCGTGGTCTGGCGGATCACCCGTCGCGCGCCGGTCGCCGTCGACGACAAGGGCGATTTCACGGCGACCTTGGTAGCGACGCAGACCGTCGCGCCGATCGAGGAGATCAAGGCGCCGCTGGCCGGCGCTGTCGCCACGCCCTGAGCGCGGCGCGTATCGTCCGTCGCCGTGCCGTCAGCCGTTGCCGGCCAGCGCCTTCTTCAGGCTCAAAAGATCGCGCCAGGCGAAACGCTTCTGTGGCCGGCTGGCGAGCAGGAAGTCGGGATGAAAGGTCGTGATCGCGGCGATCTCGCGCGTGCCGGTATCGTAGGTCGTCCAGCGGCCGCGCGCCTTGGTGATCGGCTCCTGAATGCCGAGCAGGGCCTGCATCGCCGGTTTGCCGAGGCAGACCAGGATATCCGGATTGGCCAGTTCGATCTGGCGTTTGATGAAGGGCAGGCAGATCGCGGTTTCCTGCGGCGTCGGCGCGCGGTTGCCGGGCGGCCGCCACGGCACGACATTGGCGAGGTAGGCCGAGGTGCGGTCGAGGCCGATCGAGCCCAGCATCAGGTCGAGCAGGCGGCCGGCGCGGCCGGCAAAGGCCGTGCCTTCGATGTCCTCGTCGCGGCCGGGCGCTTCGCCGACCAGCATGACGCGGGCGGTCGGATTGCCGTCGGCAAAGACCAGCCGGCTGGCGGTGGCCTTCAGGGCGCAGCCGTCGAATTTTTCCATGGCTTCGCGCAATGCGTCGAGCGTGGTCGCGGCGGCCGCGGCCTGCCGGGCGGCAAGCGCGGCTTCGTCCGGCGCCTGCGGCGCGGCGGGCGCCAGCGCCGGGCTCTGCCGGATGACGGGCGGCGATAGAGCGCCCGGTGATGGCGTGGCCGGGCGCACCGCGACCGGCGGCGTGTCGGCTTGCGCGAAATGGTCGATCGGGTCCTCGCCGACCAGCGCGTCGACCCCGGCTTCCAGATAGAAGTCGAGCAGCGCGCGCGGCGAATTATCCTGTGTCGGCATCATCGGACGACCATAGCACACTCAAGACGGCGGCTGCGCGATTGCCCGGCCTGTGTAAAAGTGGAAAAAGGAGAAAGCTGGAGAAGATTCATGTCGTGCGTATGGTCTGATCCGAAAACCGCCAGCCAATTTCCGGGATCATGCGCGAGGAGAAACCGATGACCGACCTGCCCGCCCGCGAAGCCATTGAACGAGAAGCGATGGAATTCGACGTCGTTATCGTCGGCGCGGGGCCGGCCGGCCTCGCCGCCGCGATCCGGCTCAAGCAGCTCAACGCCGATCTCAATGTGGTGGTGGTCGAGAAGGGCTCCGAGGTTGGCGCGCATATCCTGTCGGGCGCGGTGATCGATCCTGTCGGCCTCGACAAGCTGCTGCCGGAATGGCGTTCGGAAGACACCCCGATCAAGACCCCGGTCACCGACGACCGCTTCTATTTCCTTGGGCCGGGCGCCGCGCTGCGGCTGCCGAATTTCATGATGCCGCCGCTGATGGGCAATCACGGCAATTATATCGTTTCGCTTGGCAATGTCTGCCGCTGGCTGGCCGGCAAGGCCGAGGCGCTCGGCGTCGAGATCTATCCCGGCTTTGCCGCATCCGAAGTGCTGTTCGACGACAACGGCGCGGTCAAGGGTATCGCCACCGGCGACATGGGTATCGGCAAGGATGGCGAGGCCAAGGACAGCTTCACGCGCGGCATGGAACTGCACGCCAAATACACGCTGTTCGCCGAAGGCGCGCGCGGCAATCTCGGCAAGCAGTTGATCGTCAAATTCGGTCTGGGCGACGGTCGCGAGCCGCAGAAATTCGGAATTGGCCTGAAGGAACTGTGGCAGATCGATCCGGCCAAGCACAAGAAGGGGCTGGTACAGCATTCCTTCGGCTGGCCGCTCGACATGGAAACCGGCGGCGGTTCGTTCCTTTATCACTTCGATGACAATCTGGTGTCGGTCGGCTTCGTGCTGCATCTCAACTACAAGAATCCCTATCTGTCGCCGTTCGAGGAATTCCAGCGTTTCAAGACCCATCCGAAGGTGTGCGATACCTTCGCGGGCGGCAAACGCCTGGCTTACGGCGCGCGCGCCCTGACCGAGGGCGGCTATCAGTCGGTGCCGAAGCTGGCTTTCGCCGGCGGCGCGTTGATCGGCTGCGACGCCGGCTTCATGAACGTGCCGCGCATCAAGGGCAGCCATAACGCGATGCTGTCCGGCATGCTGGCCGCCGAAGCGGCAGCCGCCGCGCTCGCCGCCGGTCGCGGCCACGACGCGCTCGAGGACTACGATGCCGCCTGGCGGGCCTCGCCGATCGGCAAGGACCTCCACAAGGTGCGCAACGCCAAGCCGCTATGGTCGAAATTCGGCACCTTGATCGGCATCGCGCTCGGCGGTCTCGACATGTGGACCAACACCTTCGGCTTCTCGCTGTTCGGCACGCTCAAGCACGGCAAGCCGGATTACGCGGCGCTGAAGCCGGCGGCGCAATGTACGCCGATCGCCTACCCGAAGCCGGACGGCAAGTTGACCTTCGACCGGCTGTCGTCGGTGTTTCTGTCCAACACCAATCACGAGGAAGACCAGCCGCCGCATCTCAAGGTCCGGGACATGGCGTTGCAGAAGTCGTCCGAGCACGACATCTATGCCGGGCCGTCGTCGCGTTACTGCCCGGCCGGGGTCTACGAGTGGGTCGAGGAAGGCGGCGCCGCGCCGAAATTCGTCATCAACGCCCAGAACTGCGTCCACTGCAAAACCTGCGATATCAAGGACCCGAATCAGAACATCACCTGGGTCCCGCCGGAGGGCTCGGGTGGGCCGAATTATACCGAGATGTGACGGGCGGGGCGTTGCCGGCCACGATGCTGCCACATCGTGGTTTTCAACCTAGCGACCGAGATAACGCCATGGCCGTTCTTGCGGGGGCGGCGCAAAAAGGCCATCTTGATCTAAACCTTGGCGGTTCGCGCATCGTTGGCGCCCCGCTGCATTGGAGCATCGCCAGTGACCTCTTCGAGCCTGTTCCGGTGCGTCGCCGCCGGCACTGCCTTTGCCGCGTTGATCGCCGTCAGCCCCGCTTCAGCCGCCGCCCAAGCCGCCGAAAAAGCGTCCGAACGCGGGCCGACCGCGCTGGATTTGGCCGGGATGAGCCCCTCGGGCAGCTATCTGGCCGCTCGCCATGCCGGCCAGCAGCGCGATGCCATCGCCGCCGCCGCTTTTTACCGGGCGGCGCTGCGAAGTGATCCGAGAAACCCCGAACTGCTCGAGCGCGCTTTCCTGTCGCTGCTGGTCGGCGGCGATATCGACGGCGCATTCAAGATGGCCGAGCGGGTCGTCAAGGTCGAGAAATCCGACAAGGTGGCGCGGCTGGTCCTCGGCGTCCATGCGCTCAAGCTCAAGCAATATGCCACCGCGCGCCGCGAACTGGCGCAATCGGTGCGCGGCCCGATCACCGATCTGACCGCGACTTTGCTGACCGCCTGGAGCCAGAGCGGCGCCGGCGACGTCAAGGGCGCGGTCGCCACCATCGACCGGCTGTCCGGTCCGGATTGGTACGCGATCTTCAAGGATCTCCATGCCGGCATGATTCTCGATCAGGCCGGCCAGCACGACGAAGCCGGCAAGCGCTTCGAGCGCGCCTACAAGGCGGATTCCTCGGCGCTGCGGGTGGTCGAGGCCTATGGCGGCTGGCTGTCGCGCAACGGCAAGCGCGACGAGGCCCGCAAGGTTTTCGCCGACTTCAACAAGGTGCTGCCGAACCACCCGCTGATCACGCAGGCGATGGCGCTGCTGGATAAAATCGGCGCGGCCAGTCCGGGTCCGGTGATGGTCGGTCCGGCGCTCGACGTCGGCGCCACCGGCGAGAGCGTGAAGAAGGTGCAGGCCAAGCTCGGGCTGAAGACCGATGGCATTTTCGGCCAGCATCTCAAGTCCGCGGTCCGCCAGTTCCAGCAGCAGCACAAGCTCGCCGAATCCGGTGCGGTCGATGCCAAGACCTATGCCGTTTTGTTCGCCGGCGGCGATGCGGCGGCGACGGTGCCGCCTCTGGCGACGTCGGCGCAGGCCGGCGGCGGCGAGGCGCTCTATGGGCTCGGCGCGTCGCTCGGCCGTCGCGGCGGCGAGGACCTCGGACTGGTCTATCTGCAACTGTCGCTTTATCTGGCGCCCGACCATTCGCTGGCGCTGCTGTCGCTTGCCGACCTGTACGAGTCGCTCAAGAAGCCGGACATGGCGATCAAGGTTTATGAGCGCATTCCGGCGGACTCGCCGCTGCATCGCAATGCCTCGATCCAGATGGCCTCCGATCTCGATGCGCTCGATCGCGCTCCCGAGGCGGAAAAGGAACTGCAAGCGATCATCGCCAAGGATCCCAAGGATCTCGAAGCGATCATGGCGCTCGGCAATGTCCTGCGTGGCCACAAGAAGTTCGCCGAATGCGCCGACGTTTATTCGAAGGGCATCGACATCATCGCCAATCCGCAGAAGTCGAACTGGGTGATCTTCTATTTCCGCGGCATCTGCTACGAGCGCTCGAAGCAGTGGCCGAAGGCGGAAGCCGACCTGAAGAAAGCGCTCCAGCTTTTCCCGGATCAGCCGCATGTGCTGAACTATCTCGGCTATTCCTGGATCGATCAGGGCACCAATCTCGACGAAGGCATGGCGATGATCAAGAAAGCCGTGCAGCAGCGTCCGGACGACGGCTATATCGTCGACTCGCTGGGCTGGGCCTATTTCCGGCTCGGCGACTATGAAGACGCCGTCAAACAGCTCGACCACGCCATTGAACTGAAGCCGGAAGATCCGACCATCAACGATCATCTCGGCGACGCCTATTGGCGCGTCGGCCGCCGGCTGGAAGCCAAATTCCAGTGGGCGCATGCGCGCGATCTCAAGCCCGAACCGGAAGATCTGCCGAAGATTCTGGCCAAGCTGAAAGACGGCTTGCCGGATCTGCCGACGGTGTCGCAGGCCAAGAACAATGCCAAGCCGGCCGACGCTCCGGCCGAAAAGCCGGCGGTCGCGCCGCCGGCGGCCAGCAACGCTCCCGATGCCGCGCCCAACGCGGTTCCCAATGCGGCGCCGAAATCCGGCAACGGCGGCTGATCGCGATCAGGCGCTCGCCGCCCGGCGGGCGCCGCGCCGTCAGACGACGGTCGCGGCCTTTGCCGTCGCCACGGCCGGAGACGTTATGACGCCCCAGTCCGCACAGGCTTCCGCGTGAACGGCCCGCTGACCGACACCGCCCGCGCCAAGATCAACCTGACGCTCCGCGTGATCGGCCGGCGCGCCGACGGCTATCATGACCTCGAAAGCCTGGTGGTCTTCGCCGACATCGCCGACCGGCTCAGTCTTGAGCCTTCGGCCGAAGTCGCGCTGACGGTGACCGGTCCCTTCGCGGACGCCAGCGGTCCGGCCGGTGACAATCTGGTGCTCAAGGCGGTCGCGGCGCTCGGACGCAGCGTCGCCGGGCTGAGAGCCGGGCATTTCGACTTGACCAAGAACATTCCTGTCGCCGCCGGCATTGGCGGCGGGTCGTCGGATGCGGCGGCGGCCTTGCGGCTTTTGGCGCGGCTCAACGGTCTGGCGCGCGACGATGCGCGGTTGATGACGGCGGCCTTGCAGGTTGGTGCCGATGTGCCGGTCTGTCTCGAACAGCGCGCCTGCGTCATGGCCGGGGTCGGCGAACGGTTGTCGCCGCCGCTCGAACTGCCGGCTTTGCCGGCGGTGCTGGTCAATCCCGGCGTGGCGGTACCGACCCGCGACGTGTTCAAGGCTTATGCCGCCGAACTCGCAAACAAGCCGGGGCATGAGGTCGGGCTCGGCCCGGTGCCGCGCGATGCCGCCGGGTTGATCGCCTGGCTGAAAGACCACGGCAACGATCTGACCGGTGCGGCGATCGCCTGCGCGCCGGCGATCGGTGAAGTGCTGTCGGCGCTGGCGGCGTTGCCGGGCGCTCGATTGACGCGCATGTCGGGCTCGGGCTCGACCTGTTTCGCGTTGTTCGGTTCCGCCGATGCCGCCGTCGCGGCGGCGCAGCGGCTCAAGACCGCGCGGCCCGGCTGGTGGGTGCAGGCGACGACGTTCGGCTGAGGCGCTGTTCCTTAAGTCCGCGCCGCGCGCGCGATGGCGCGCCGCAACACCTCGAACAGCCTGGCATCCTGCGACTGCGCGACATTGAAGCGCAGGAAGCCGGTGGCCGATTGCGACAGGCTGAAGACATTGCCGGGCGCGAGCACGATGTTCTCCGCCAGCGCCGCGCGGGCGACGTCGGTGGCATCGATCCCGTCCGGCAGCCGGCTCCACAGGAACATGCCGGCCTCCGGCACCAGCCAGGGCTCGATGCCGAGTGCTGTCAGGCGGCCGTTCACTTCGGTCATGGCGCGCGCGAGGCGCAGTCGCAGCGCGTCGAGATGTTTGCGGTATCCGCCGTCGCGCAGCGCGTTGAACACCAGTTCGGCATTGAGCCGCCCGCCGCTGAACGCGGTGGCGATCTTCAGATCGATCAGCCCCTCGATCCAGTCGCGGCGCGTCGCAATGAAGCCGCAGCGCGCCGACGCCGACAGTGTTTTCGAAAAGCTGCCGATGTGAATGACGCGGTCGAGGCCGTCGAAAGCCGCCAGCCGCGGCGCCGGCGTGCGTTCGAAGTCGGCGAAGATGTCGTCTTCGATGATCGTCAAACCGAATTGTTCGGCGAGCTTCAGGACCCGGTGCGCCGTCACCGGCGACAGCACGGCGCCGGTCGGATTATGGATCGCCGAATTCGTGATGTAGAGCTTCGGCCTCTGCGCTTCGAGCGTCGCGGCAAACAGCGCCATGTCGGGACCGCTTGGCGTATAGGGCACGCTGACGATGCGGGCGCGGTGAGCGCGCAGCAGCGCATGGAAATTGAAATAGCACGGATCGTCGACCAGCACGGTGTCGCCCGGCTCCAGCAGCAGCCGGCACAGGAGGTCGATCGCCTGCGTGCCCGAGTCGGTGAGCATGATCTGGTCGGGCGCCGCTTCGATGCCGCGATCGGCCATGCGCCGCGCGATCAGTTGGCGCAGCGGCGGCAGCCCGAGCGGCGTGCCGTAATCGGCAAGACTGCTGCTGTTGGCGCGCGACATATTGCGTAGCGCCCGGCGCAGGCCGTCTTCCGGCAGCCATGACGGCGGCAGCCAGCCGCAACCGGGTTTGAGGTCGGCATCGCCGGCGTCGAGCGATTGACGCGACACCCAGAACGGGTCGATAGCGCGGTCGCGGCGCGGCCCGACTTCGGACAAGGCCAGCGGGGCCGCCTGACCGGCGACGTAGAAGCCGGAGCCGGGCCGTGACCGGATCGCGCCTTCGGCGGCGAGCCGGTCATAGGCTTCGACCACGGTTGAGGTCGATACTTGCATGGCGCCGGCCAGCGACCGGATCGACGGCAGCTTGTCGCCCGGCGTCAGATTGCGGCCGGCGATCCGGCGCCGGATCGCGGTCATGACCGTGTCGAGGCGGGTGCCGGTTTTGGTGTCGTCCGTCATCTGTACTGGTTTCCGCAGCATAACAGTTTTTGAAAATTGTATTGCTCTGTCGCTGGGAATGGAAGCCGGCGCGGCCGATAAAGACGAACGACCGGGGAGTGTCTTGGATGGATCGAATGGCGAACGGATGGATCAGCGGATTCATCGGCATGTTGATTTTCAGCGGCTCGCTGCCGGCGACGCGGCTCGCGGTGCTGCAATTCGATCCGGTGTTTCTGACGGTGGCGCGCGCCGCCATCGCCGGTTTTCTGGCGATCGCGCTGCTATTGGCGTTCAGGGAGAAGCGGCCGGCACCGGGCGATTACGGGTCGCTCGTCATCGTGGCCTTGGGCGTCGTTGTCGGCTTTCCGTTATTGACGGCGCTGGCGCTGCAATACGTCACGTCGGCGCATTCCATCGTCTTCATTGGGCTGTTGCCGCTGTCGACGGCGACTTTCGGCGTGCTGCGCGGCGGCGAGCGGCCGCAGCCGGCGTTCTGGCTGTTCTCGGTGTTGGGTAGCGCCGTGGTCGTCGGCTTTGCGCTGGCGCAAGGGATGACGGCGCAGCCAATGGGCGATACGCTGATGCTGGCGGCGATCGTGGTTTGTGGCTGCGGCTATGCCGAGGGCGCCAGGCTGTCGCGCAGCCTCGGCGGCTGGCAGGTGATCTCCTGGGCGCTGGTTCTGTCGCTGCCGGCGATGCTGGCGCTGGCGGTTATCTACCGGCCACCGGGCTTTGCCGGCATCGCGCTGCCGGCCTGGCTCGGCCTTGGCTACGTGTCGCTGTTCAGCATGCTGATCGGCTTCGTCTTCTGGTATCGCGGCCTGGCGCAAAGCGGCATTGCCGCGGTCGGCCAATTGCAATTGTTGCAGCCGTTCTTCGGCCTGGCGTTGGCGGCGACGCTTTTGCACGAGCCGGTGACCTGGACGATGGTGGCGGTCACCGTCGTCGTGATCTTTTGCGTCATCGGCGCGCGGCGGTTCTCACGATAGGCGCTGGCGATGGATCGGTCGCGGGCTAGTAAGCCCGCGAGATGCAGAAGGCGACGGTCTCTTCCAGCGCGGTCTTGATCGGCGACGGCGGCACCAACGCCAAGGCGTCGGTGGCGATCGCGCCGTAATGGCGGGCGCGGCCCACGGTGTCCTCGATCGCGTTGTGCTTGATCATCAGGCCGAGCGCGGTTTCAAGATCGCCGTCCTTGATCTCGCCCTGGCCGAGCGTCCGGTTCCAGAAGCCGCGCTCCTGATCCGAGCCGCGCCGGAACGACAGCACCACCGGCAGCGTGATCTTGCCTTCGCGGAAGTCGTCGCCGACGTTCTTGCCGAGCTTGGCCGATTTGCCGCCATAGTCGAGCGCGTCGTCGATGAGCTGGAAGGCGATGCCGAGGTTCATGCCGTAAGACCGGCAGGCGGCGATCTCCGATTTGTTCTTGCCGGCGAGCACCGGGCCGACCTCGCAGGCCGCGGCGAACAGTTCGGCGGTCTTGGCGCGGATCACGGCGAGATATTCGTCTTCATTGGTCGCGGTGTTCTTGGCCGCGCCAAGCTGCATCACTTCGCCTTCGGCGATGACGGCGGCGGCCGACGACAGAATGTCGAGCGCCAGCAACGAGCCGACCTCGACCATCATCTTGAAGGCCTGGCCGAGCAGGAAGTCGCCGACCAGCACGCTGGCTTCGTTGCCCCACAGCATGCGCGCGGCCTGTTTGCCGCGCCGCATGTCGCTCTGGTCGACGACATCGTCGTGCAGCAGCGTCGCGGTGTGCATGAACTCGACCGCAGCGGCGAGCTTGATATGGCCGTCGAAGCTGTAGCCGCAGAGCTGCGCCATCGCCAAGGTCAGCATCGGGCGCAGCCGCTTGCCGCCCGACGAGATCAGGTGGTTGGCGACTTCCGGGATCATCGTGACATCGGAACCGGTGCGCGCCAGGATCGTGCTGTTGACCCGCGCCATATCGGGCGCGACCAGCGCCGTCAGACGCTCGATCGAAGCATGATTCGGAGTTTCAAACGGAACGACGACGGCCAAAACTGATCTCCCCAACGCATCGAGACGAAACGAGCATATTTATCATAGCGTTGAACCGCTATGCTAACATGGCAAATCGGTTGTCGACGCCGGCATCGGCGCGGCGAGCGACCGGAAGTCGAGACTTCGGTCGATGACTTAGCAAAGTTCTTGCCGATTGCGCTAGATTGCCCTGTGCTGCGTTGAGGACATGGCTTTAGCGAGGATATGGCATTAGCGACCTGGTTTCGATGCCGAGGGGGCCCGATTGGCGATGCAAATGACGGCGACGACGCCGACAGCGGCGACGGCTGGCGGCGGTAATTCGGTTGCTGGTGGTAGTACGCTTGCCGGTGGTAAAATGCGCGGCCGCTCCGGCGAGGTCGACGACCGGCCTGGCCCGCGCGACAATGGATATCGTGGCGAACCGCCCAGAATCGCGGTGCTGATACCCTGCTACAACGAGGCCGTCGCGGTCGCTCAGGTTGTAAAGGACTTCCAGATCGCGTTGCCCGACGCGGCGATTTTCGTGTTCGACAACAATTCTACCGACGATACCGTCGCGGTCGCGCGCGCCGCCGGCGCTGCGGTATTTTCCGAGCAGCGGCAGGGCAAGGGCTTCGTGGTCCGGCGGATGTTCTCGGATGTCGAGGCCGACATCTACGTTCTGGTCGACGGCGACGCGACCTATGACGCGCCGAGCGCGCCGAAGATGGTCGCGCGTCTGCTCGACGACCGGCTCGACATGGTGGTCGGCACCCGCGTCGACCGCGAGGTCGAGGCCTACCGCGCCGGTCACCGCACCGGCAATTGGCTGCTGACCTCCTTCGTCGCCACCGTCTTCGGCCCGACCTTCAACGATATGTTGTCGGGCTATCGGGTGTTCTCGCGCCGTTTCGTTAAATCCTTTCCGATGCTGTCCGGCGGTTTCGAGGTCGAGACCGAACTCACCGTGCATGCGCTCGAGCTCGGGCTGGCGGTCGCCGAGATCGAGACGCCGTATTTCGCGCGACCGGATGGTTCGGTGTCCAAGCTCAATACCTGGCGCGACGGTTTCCGCATTCTGTGGATGATCGCGCAACTCTATCGTAGCGAGCGGCCGCTGCCGTTTTTCGGCGTCATCGGCTATGCGCTCGTCGTTGCCTCGATCGCGCTGGCGGCGCCGGTCGTCGTCACCTTCTGGGAAACCGGCCTGGTGCCGCGCCTGCCGACGGCGGTGCTGGCGATGGGCATGATGCTGCTGGCCTTCCTGTCCTTCGCGGTCGGCCTTGTGCTCGACACCGTGACGCGCGGCCGGCGCGAGATGAAGCTGCTGGCGTTTCTCGGTCATCGCGCGCCTGGCGAAGAACGCAGGCGGTCCTGACATGCGCGAACTCGTTCGCAGCAACGACATGGTGCTGGTGTCGGCGGTCGGCGCCTTGCTCGACGGCGCCGGCATTCGTCATCTGGTGTTCGATCAGAACATGAGCGTGCTTGAAGGTTCGCTCGGTGTGCTGCCGCGTCGGGTGCTGGTCGCCGATGAGGACATGATCGCGGCGCGGCGCGTTCTCAAGGATGCCGGTCTGGCGCATGAGTTGCGGCCGGATGCCGGTTGATCTCGACAGCATCGAGACGACGCAGGATGCGGTGCTCGGCGGCCGTCTGCAATTGCGTCAGCCGAAACGCGGTCACCGCGTCGGTCACGATGCGATCCTGCTGGCGGCGGCGACCGCGGCGCAAGCCGGCGACGTCGTCGTCGATCTCGGCGCCGGCGTCGGCGGCGCCGGTCTGGCGCTGGCGGCGCGGGTCGCCGGCGTCGCGGTGACCTTGGTCGAGATCGATCCGTCGCTCTGCGCACTGGCGGCTTTCAACGCCGGGCTCAACCGGATGGACGGCCGGGTGAGGGCGGTGGTCGCCGATGCCGGCGACAGCGCGTCGCTGGCCGCCGCCGGTCTCGGCCAGGCCAGTGCCGATGGCGTGCTGATGAATCCGCCGTTCAACGATCCGCGCCGGCAGTCGAGTTCGCCGCAGGCGAGCCGCCGCCTTGCCCATGTCGCCGATGATGGTCTGCTGCCGCGCTGGCTCGCCGCAGCGAACTGGCTGTTGAAGCCGGGCGGCACGGTGACGCTGATCTGGCGGGCCGAGGCGCTCGACGCCGTGCTCGCAGCCTTGACGTCGGCCTTCGGCGATGTGGTGGTGATGCCGGTCTTGCCCCGGCCGGGGGCGTCGGCGATCCGGGTGCTGGCGCGGGCCGAAAAGTCCGGGTCCGGTCCGCGCCGCGATCTGCCGGCTTTGATCTTGAACGATATCGAGAACCGGCCCTCGGCCGAAGCCGAGGCGGTGTTGCGGGCGGCCGAGCCGCTGGCGCTCGCGCGTCGCGCCTAGAACCGGCGCAAGTTGGGCACGAGGTCGCGCCATTGCAGGCGGCTGAACAGCCGCCGTGCCCGGTCGAAGGTGCCGTCGCTGACGTGCGACAAGGTGATAATGCTGCCGATCAGCATCAGAAGGATCGTGATTTTCGGGTCCATCGGTCGTCTCTTTTCTGCGTCCCAAAGGCGTGCTGTTGGGTCAGCCAGCGTCCGGCCTGTTAACGCGCAGCGGCGTCTGATCGTTGCATCCGCCGCCGCCATTCTGCGCCTTTCCGCTGCACCGCAAAAAGCAGTTCATCGTTAAAGAACGTGTAATTTTGGGACTTCCTGCGGCAAGATTGCGTTAATTGTTGCACTGCAATTACCGGTATACCGCTGCCGCCCGCGCCATCGCGACGCATGGCGCCGGCCTTTGACTAAGCCGCCAAGGGCTGCCTAACTGCCGTCATGGCCAAATCAGATACGCAATCACGTCCGGGACTGCTGCGCCGGATTCTGTCCGCCCTTTGTGTGCTGCTGCCGGCGCGGTTTCGCGCCGATATCCCGGTGGTGCCGGTGGTGCGGCTGAGCGGCGTCATCGGCGTATCGTCGCCGTTGCGGCCCGGCCTGATGCTGGCGACCTCTGCGCGCACGCTGGAGCGCGCCTTCGCGGTCCGCAAGGCGCGGGCGGTGGCGCTGGTGATCAATTCGCCGGGCGGCTCGCCGACCCAGTCGCATCTGATTTTCCGCCGCATCCGGCAACTGGCGGAAGAAAAGAACATCCCGGTGCTGGCCTTCATCGAGGATGTCGGCGCGTCCGGCGGCTACATGCTGGCCTGCGCCGCCGATGAAATCATCTGCGACGATTATTCGATCGTCGGGTCGATCGGCGTCGTTGGCGGCTCGTTCGGTTTCCCGAAGCTGATGGAAAAGCTCGGCGTCGAGCGCCGTCTTTACACCTCGGGTGACCGCAAGGTGATGCTCGATCCGTTCATGCCGGAAGACCCCGATGACGTGAAACGCATCAAGGCGGTGCAGAAGGACATCCACGCCCATTTCATCAATCTGGTGAAGAGCCGCCGCGGCGCGCGGCTGAACGGCAGCGACAAGGTTCTGTTCTCCGGCGAGTTCTGGACCGCCGACAAGGCCATCGAACTGGGCCTGGCCGATCATCACGGCGAACTGCGGTCCTGCCTGCGCGAGCGCTATGGCGACAAGGTCCGCACGCCTCTGATCGCCGAAGCGCGCAATTTCCTCGGCCGCAAGATCCCGAGCGTGTTGTCGGCCGACCGGCCGGCCGGGACGGCGGGGTTGGCCGACGATCTGATCGGCGCGCTGGAAACCCGCGCCATTTGGTCGCGTTACGGTTTTTAAATCAGATTACCAAGAGTCAATGTCGCGGCCTTGTCCGGGCCGTGAAATTGCCTAGATTAGCCAGCACGTTGTCCGACGTACACCGACGTGAGGAGCCGATATGCCTGCAATTCTGCTCTCGCCTTTGTTGAAGTGGTCGCTCGCCGCGGCTGGCGGTGCGATGCTGGTGCATTGGGTCGTCCGCGAAGCGCGCCGGATCAATGACGAACTCGACCAGTCGCGTCAGGTGCGCGTGCGCGTGTCCGACCGCGAGAATCGCCCGACCTTGCGGCGCGATCCGCTGACCGGCGAATACCGGCCGTAATCGGCCGGCGCGTCCGGCCAAAGCCTGACGCGCTCAAAATGGCGATGCCGCCAAGCGTGAGGCGGGGATGACCCGACCGCCCGCGACCTCACGGTGAGGCCCGGCATTTCAGATCGATCTGCTTTGGGATTGGCCGTCCGGGTTAATTCCGGCCGGAGGTCCTTGGATCGCCGGTTACGAGGGCGCCGAAAAACAAAGCCAGCAGCGCCATTCCAACGAGCTGAAAAGCCACCATCACAAACACTCCGAACCGACGATTTCCGTCCTGGAAATTTTTAGTTACCGGGCAATTCTGCGTTGCTCTTAGGTGTTAGCTTACGGGCCGCGCTTCAATATGCCATAAAAATATTACTTAAAACTCTTCTTACCCCCCGGCTTGACCCTCCATCGGGCCGCCGATAGGGTCCCGCGCAATCCTGTCCTTTAAAATCAGTAAGATAGCGATGGCCGACGGCACTCTCTCCGCTGCTTCACAGCCGCAACGCAACAACCTCGATCCGACCCGTTCGTTTCAGGGGCTCATTCTTGCATTGCAGCAATATTGGGCGGACTACGGCTGTGTCATCTTGCAGCCTTACGACATGGAAGTCGGCGCCGGCACGTTTCATCCGGCCACCACCTTGCGCGCGCTCGGCCCCAAGCCGTGGAATGCCGCTTACGTCCAGCCGTCGCGCCGCCCGAAGGACGGCCGTTATGGCGAGAACCCGAACCGTCTGCAGCATTACTATCAGTTTCAGGTCATCCTGAAGCCGTCGCCGCCCAATTTGCAGCAGCTCTATCTCGACTCGCTGAAAGTGATCGGCGTCGATTCCGCATTGCACGATATCCGCTTCGTCGAGGACGACTGGGAAAGCCCGACGCTCGGCGCCTGGGGCCTTGGCTGGGAATGCTGGTGCGACGGCATGGAAGTCTCGCAGTTCACTTATTTCCAGCAGGTCGCCGGCGTCGAATGCGCGCCGGTCGCCGGTGAGCTGACTTACGGCCTCGAACGTCTGGCGATGTATGTGCAGGGCGTCGACCGGGTCTACGATCTCAACTTCAACGGCCGCGACGACGACAAGAAGGTATCTTACGGCGACGTCTTCCTGCAGGCCGAGAAGGAATATTCCAAGCACAATTTCGAAGTCGCCGACACCGCGATGCTGTTCGAACAGTTCAGGATGGCGGAGCAGGCGTGCCAGAAATATCTGGCCGCCGGCTATAACGACGACAAGTCGAAGCACACGATGACGCTGCCGGCCTACGACCAGTGCATCAAGGCGAGCCACGTCTTCAATCTGCTCGACGCGCGCGGCGTGATCTCGGTGACCGAACGCCAGAGCTATATCCTGCGCGTGCGTGAACTGGCGAAAGCCTGTGGCGCGGCCTGGCTCGCCACCGAAGGCGGCGGCGCGCAGTAATTTTCGCGGCGCTGCGAGAGTCCTGTCTCCCACTTCTGATAACCCTTCCCCGCCGCGAGCGCGGAGACGGGAATAGTGCCGTGGTGCGCTGTCTTCCTGCATCCCTCCCACAGCGTAGCGGTGGAGAGGTGTCGGGGGTGGGGGCGATAAAATTCGCCACGCGATGATGGAAGTCGTCAATGATGGCGGTCGAGCGTGTTCTCCACACCCCTCTGCACTGCCGATAAATTGCCGCTATACTTGAACCTTCCGTGGCGGGGGTGCGACCAACCATCATGCTGACCTGGATCGTTGTCATCGTCGTCGCGGCGCTGGTCGTCGTGGCGATTGTCCTGTTCAACCGGCTGGTTCGTGCTCGGCAGATGGCGCGCGAAGGCTGGAGCGGCATCGATGTCCAGCTCAAGCGGCGCTCCGATCTCATTCCGCCGCTGGTCGATAGCGTTAAAGGTTATGCCGCGCACGAGCGCGACCTGCTGACCAAGGTCACGGGCCTGCGCGGCGCGGCTCGCGCCATGGCCGCCGACGATGTCGCGCAGCGCGGCGCTATCGAGGGCGCCTTGTCGTCCGCGCTCGGCCAGCTGATCGCGGTTGCCGAGGCTTATCCCGATCTCAAAGCCAGCGGCAATTTTCTTGCCTTGCAGCAGCAGCTCAGCGATCTGGAAAACGAAATCCAGATGGCGCGGCGCTATTACAACGGCGCGGTGCGCAACCTGAATATCCTGATCGAAAGTTTCCCGAGCAATCTGATCGCCGGTCCCTTCGGCTTCGCGCCGATGGCCTATTTCGAACTCGACGACGCCGCAGCGCGTGCCGCGCCTCGGGTGTCGGTTTAAATGCGGGGATCGACGATGACCGGACGGTGGACCCGGCTTTTCGGCGCTCTGGCGGTGGCAATCGCGCTGTTGCTGGGGGTCGCGGGCGCGGCCAACGCCGCCGAGGTCATTCGCAGTTTCGATCAGACCGTGCAACTCGCCAAGGACGGCACGCTGACCGTGACCGAAACCTTGCGGGTGCAGGCCGAGGGCCGCGAGATCAAGCGCGGCATTTTCCGCGACTTTCCCCTGACATTCATCGACGCCGGCGGGCGCGAACGCGAGGTCGATTTCGATCTGATCGACGTCACCCGCGACGGCAGACCGGAGCCGCATTTCACCGAACGCAAGCAGCGCTTCCTGCGGATCTATGCCGGCCAGAAGGACGTCTGGGTGACGCGCGGCGAACATACTTATGTATTTCGGTATACGACCGCGCGTCAGGTCCACTGGTTTGAAAGCCGGCCCGAGCTCAACTGGAACGTCACTGGCAATTTCTGGGATTTCCCGATTGAAGCGGCGCGTTATCGGCTGGTGCTGGCCGGCGGCGCGCGGCCATTGCGCTTCACGGCCTTTACCGGCCCACGCGGCGCGCGCGGCACCGACTGGACTGGCGCGGTCGGTAGCGATGGCGTGTTGACGGTGTCGACGACGCGGGCGCTGGCGCGCGGCGAGGGGCTCACCGTGGTCGCGGCGTTGCCGGACACGGCCGTCGATCCTTTGACCGATCAGCAAAGGTTCCGTTACGCGGTCAAGGATAACCGGCACTGGATCACCAGCGGCGTCGGCTTTCTCATCGTGCTGATTTATTACGTGATGGCCTGGCGCGCGGTCGGTCGTGACCCGAAACGCGGCCTCGTCATTCCGCTGTTTCATCCGCCGGCGGGCGTGTCGCCGGCGCTGGCCAATTACATCGACAACTGGGGTTTCGGCCGCGACAAATGGCGCGCCTTCACCGCCGCCGCGCTGTCGCTGGCGGTGCGCGGCCTGATCAGCTTCGATCAGGACGGCAATCGGCTGACGCTGAAGGCGAAAGCCGGCGCGGCCAAGTCCGATGCGCTGCCGTCCGGCGAACAGGCGATCTACACCTGGGTCAAGACCAAGGGCGACGACGCGATCATCGACAAGGCGCACGGCGTCTCCGTCGCTTCCGTCGCGGCCAAGTTCACCGCCGCCATCGAGGGCGAAAGCAAGGACAAGTTCTTCCGGCGCAATCTCGGTTACGCCATCGCCGGCCTGGCGATGACCGTTGTTATCGTGATCGGCGTTCTGACCATCGGCGGCTTGCAGGATGAGGATATCGGCGCGCTGATCGCGACCTTGTTCGGCAGTTTCTTTCTCGGCGTCTTTGTCGTGCCTCTGCTGCTTGCTCTGTTCACGAGCCTCAGCCTGCGGTCGGTGCTGCGCAGCCTGATGTCGGTTTCCTTTGTCGCGATCTTCGTCACTTTCTTCTTCGGGCTGGCCACGACCGTCGTACCGGAAGAGCCAATGTCGCTGCCGCCGGCGATTTTGGCCTTCATCGAGGCTTATCCGTTCTCCTTTGTGCTGGTGGCGGCCTTCGCGGGTCTCAACGGCCTGTTCTTCTATCTGCTGCGGGCGCCAACCGCGCTCGGCCGGCCGGTGATGGATCAACTCGACGGTCTGCGGCTGTATCTGGAAACGGCGGAAGCCGACCGCATGAACATGGCCGGGGCACCCGACATGACGGCCGCGCATTTCGAGGCGCTGCTGCCTTACGCGGTCGCGTTGAAGGTGGAGAAGCCGTGGTCGGATACGTTCGCCGCCGCTCTGGCGCGGGCCCATCCCGGCGAGGCCGACCCGATGCATTATTATCAGCCGACCTGGACGGGCCAACGCGGCACCTGGACGGGGCCGGGATTTGGCACCGCGGTGGCCTCGGCCGTCGGCGGCATGTCGAGCGCAATGGCGAGCGCCATGCCGGTATCGTCGGGTTCATCGGGCTTTTCGTCCGGCGGCGGGGGCGGCGGCGGTTCGGGTGGCGGCGGCGGCGGCGGTGGTGGCGGCGGCTGGTAGCGCGCCTTTTTTCGACAATACGAGGCGAAATGGTCCGCGCCGGCTAAGCCGGCGTTGACTCTGGCGGCGATGCGACCGGAACCGGGGACGACAGCGATCGTTGTCGCGCGGTAAAGGGGGACCGCATGGCACATATCTGGTTCGACATCATTCCCGACGGGCACAGCTGGATCGTGCGTCGCGAAGGCCAGTATTTCGGCCGTTATTTCAGCCAGGTTGAGGCCTTCAACGTCGCGGTCGCCGAGGCCCGCAGGCTCAAGGGCGAGGGCCGGCGCGCGCAGGTTCGCATTCTGCGCGATGCGGAGAACGGCGACACGTTGTGACGGCGCCGACGGTGGCTTGCGCGCCGTCCGGCAGGTGACATTTCGGCCGCCGGCTGCTACCTGCGGGCCCTGATTTTCCCTGTCGCGACCGCATTCTTTGAGACCGCCATGCCCGATCTGTTGCTTGAATTTTTCTCCGAGGAAATCCCGGCACGGATGCAGGCGCGCGCCGCCGACGACCTGAAGAAGATGGTCACCGACCGTCTGGTGGCCGCCGGCCTCGTCTATGAGGGCGCCAAGGCTTTCGCGACGCCGCGCCGGCTGGCGCTGACCGTGCAGGGCGTGCCGGCGCGCCAGCCCGACCTCAAGGAAGAGCGCAAGGGCCCCAAGGTCGGCGCGCCCGACAAAGCCATCGAAGGCTTCCTGCGCGCCGCCGGCCTGACCTCGATCGATCAGGCCCAGGTGCAGGCCGACAAGAAGGGCGATTTCTACGTCGCGATCACGGAGAAGGCCGGCCGCGACACGCTCGCGGTGCTGGCCGAATTGATTCCCGACGTCGTGCGCGCCTTCCCCTGGCCGAAGTCGATGCGCTGGGGCGCGGCCTCAAGCCAGCCCGGCGCGCTGTCCTGGGTGCGGCCGCTGCATTCGATCGTCGCCACCTTCGGTCCGGAGACCGAGGAGCCGGTGACGGTGCCGTTCGAGATCGCCGGCATCGCGGGCGGTGACGTGACGCGCGGCCACCGCTTCCTGGCGCCGGGCGAGATCAAGGTGAAGCGCTTCGACGATTACGTCCAGAAGCTGGCGATGGCGAAAGTCGTGCTCGATGCCGAGCGCCGCATGGACATGATCCGCAGCGAGGCCAAGACGTTGGCCTTCGCGCAGGGTTTCGAACTGATCGAGGACGAGGGCCTGCTCGCCGAAGTCGCCGGTCTGGTCGAATGGCCGGTGCCGCTGATGGGTTCGTTCGACCAGAGCTTCCTCAGCATTCCCGGCGAGGTGATCCGCTCGACCATTCGCGCCAACCAGAAATGCTTCGTGCTGCGCGATCCGCAGACCGCCAAGCTGACCAACAAATTCATTCTGGTCGCCAATATCGAGGCGACCGACGGCGGCAAGGCGATTATCGCCGGCAATGAGCGCGTCATCCGCGCGCGCCTGTCCGACGCCAAGTTCTTCTACGAGACCGATCTCAAGACCCGGCTGGAAGACCGGCTGCCGAAATTCGAGCACATCGTGTTTCACGAAAAGCTCGGGTCGCAGGCCGAACGCATCGCCCGCATCGTCTCGCTCGCCGGGCAACTGGCGCCGCTGGTCGGCGCCGATGCCGTCAAGGCCGAACGCGCCGCGCAACTGTGCAAGGCCGATCTGCTCACCGAAGTGGTCGGCGAATTCCCCGATCTGCAAGGCCTGATGGGCCGGTACTACGCCGAGGCGCAGGGCGAGGACGAAGCCGTCGCCCATGCCTGCGAGGATCATTACAGCCCGAAGGGGCCGACCGATCTGGTGCCGGCCGATTCCGTCTCGATTGCCGTCGCGCTCGCCGACAAGATCGATACGCTGGTCGGCTTCTGGGCCATTGATGAGAAGCCGACCGGCTCGAAGGACCCTTACGCGCTGCGCCGCGCCGCGCTTGGCGTCATTCGCATCATCGTCGAGAACGAAGTGCGGCTGCCGTTGCGGTCGCGGCTGTGGCGTCATTTCGGCGCGGTCGAGCGCGACGAAACCATCACGGCGGCGATTGCCGTGCTGCATCCGCTGCACGATCAGATCGTCAATATCAGCGCGACCGATCTCGAACTGGCGATGAAGCTCGAGGTGCTGGTGTCGGAAAGCGAACGCAAGGTCGTCAGCCCGAAACTGGTGCAGGCGCATTCCTATCTGCACCAGACCCGCGACCTGTTGTCCTTTTTCGCCGACCGCCTCAAGGTGCAGTTGCGCGAGCAGGGCGCGCGGCACGATCTGGTCGACGCGGTCTTCGCGCTCGGCGATCAGGACGATCTGCTGATGGTGGTGCGCCGCGTCGAGGCGCTCGCCGCCTTCCTCGCTACCGACGACGGCAAGAACCTGCTGGCCGGCGTCAAGCGTGCGTCGAACATCCTGCGCATCGAGGAAAAGAAGGATGGCCGGAGTTACGTCGGCGCGCCCGATATCGGCCTGCTGAAGGAGCCGGAAGAACATGCGCTGGCCACGGCGGTCGCGACCGCCAAGACCGATGCCTATGTCGCCGTCGCACAGGAAGACTTCGCCGCCGCGATGACCGCGATGGCCAAGTTGCGGCCTTTCGTCGATGCCTTCTTCGACAAGGTCACGGTGAATGCCGATGACAAGGCGGTGCGCGCCAATCGCCTGACGCTGCTGAACGAAATTCGCGACGCCACCCGTGCGGTCGCCGATTTCTCGAAAATCGAAGGCTAAAGGATCGAAGGCTAAAGGATCGGAGGTCGATCCGTCACCCTGAGGTGGCCGCGCATCGCGCGGCCCTCGAAGGGCGACGGCGACGGCTTGGCCGATCTAGGCCGTTCATCCTTCGAGGCCCGCTGCGCACGCACGTTGAGATGGCGTGTCGCGGCCAAACCCGTCGCCGGAACTTCTGTCGCCATTTACGGTCACCAGTGGCGGGTTCGTCGCCGTCCGTTTCGCATGCGATCGGCTTCGGCTAGATTGCGGTCATGGACATTCAGGAAGTCACGCTTCGTCTCGTCGCCGCGGTGCTGGTCGGTGGCGCGATCGGTCTTAACCGCGATCTGCATGCCAAGCAGACCGGCGTGCGGACCTTGTCGCTGGTCTCGCTCGGTTGCGCGCTGGCCGTGCTGGCCTCGCTGCGCCTTGGCCAGCCCGGCGATACCACGCGCGTCATTCAGGGCATCGTGACGGGCATCGGCTTTCTCGGTGCCGGTGTGATCGTCCGGCCGCAAGGCGGCCTGCATATTCACGGGCTGACCACGGCGGCCAGCGTCTGGTTCACCGCCTGCGTCGGCGTCGCCTGCGCGGTGGCGGACTGGCAACTCATTCTGGTCGCGCTCGTGCTGTCGATGCTGATTCTGATCTGGGGCGGCATCTTCGAGAAAGCCGTGCGCCGCCGTTTCCTGCCGCCGGATGAATTGCCGCGCGACGACGGCCCCGCCTGTTGAATGCAGCACCGAAGCCGCGCCGCGATGTCGCTTGCGGCCAAAGCGAAATCCGCGACGCCGGGTTGGCGGTCGCGGATTTCTAGTCGATCGATCGATGGCCCTCGGGACTCATGAGGGCTATCGCGGCGGCGATAGGCCGCCGGTGGCGTAGCGTCGGCTACATGCCTTTGAGCAGGTTGCCGAGCGCCAGCACGACGAAAGCGGCGACGGCCAGCCAGAACTGGTAGAGGGTCAGATAAGGCACATGCGAGAAGTGGCCGACGAGCGCGAGAACGAACAAGATCACGGATAGCAGGAAGACATTCGTGGTCGGTGCGCTGAGATTCATGGGTGCTCTCCTGTTGCCTCGAAACGGGCGGAAGCCCGGCCCGTCGTCATTACGAAATTACCAGCGCCGGAGCAATGCAGGCGCGGCCATCAGGCTTGACAGTAGTCCTATATATGAATATAGTCTCTCCGTCTTGTCCGGCTGAGGGCGTCTTCGCGAGGCGTCACGACGACGGGACAAGGCGCGGTGCCCGCGGGCGTGAGGAAACGCACCTCACGCGCTCGGGCGGCGCCGGGGCTCCGCTCGCAGGCACTAGGACCTGCCGCCAGGAGCTGGCTGATGGTGCGCGCTACCCGCGAAAGCGGATCAGCCGCCAGAAGCGC
>WGNB01000060.1 GCA_016124795.1 Rhodopseudomonas sp.
CGCCTTCGTCACGGTGCGGCTGCGCCGGCTGCCGGTCGGCCGCGCCTGGGAAGCCTTGCGCGAGGACGAGATCGCCTGCCGCGCGCTCGGCATCAACACCACGCATACCAAGCTGACCGCCTTCGGCATCGGCGCGATGTTCGCCGGTTTCGCCGGGTCGTTCTTTGCCGCGCGTCAGGGCTTCATCTCGCCGGAGAGCTTCACCTTCCTGGAATCGGCGACTATCCTGTCGATCGTCGTTCTCGGCGGCATGGGCAGCCAGATCGGCGTCGCGATCGCCGCCGTCGTGATGATCGGCGGCACCGAGATCATGCGCGATCTCGATTTCCTCAAAAGCATCTTCGGACAATCCTTCGACCCGACGCAATACCGGATGCTGCTGTTCGGCTTCGGCATGGTGCTGATCATGGTGCTGCGCCCGCGCGGCCTGGTCTCGACGCGCGAACCGTCGGTGTTCCTCAAGGAGCGCAAGAGCATCTCGTCGGACCTCGTCAAGGAAGGACACGGCTAGCGCATGGCGGGCAACGGCGACACGCTGCTCAAGGTCGAGCACCTGACGATGCGCTTCGGCGGCCTGGTCGCGGTCGACGACCTGTCGTTCGAGGCGCGGCAGGGCGAGATCACCGCGCTGATCGGTCCCAACGGCGCCGGCAAGACCACGGTGTTCAACTGCATCACCGGTTTCTACAAGCCGAGCGAAGGCCGCATCGGCCTGCGCCACGGCGACAGCGCGGTCTGGAACCGGCTCGACGCGCTCACCGACAGCGGCCAGCGCAGCTACGCCGACGCCACCGGCGGCCTGTTTCTGCTCGAGCGGATGCCGGATTACCAGGTCACCCAGAAAGCGCGGGTGGCGCGCACCTTCCAGAACATCCGCCTGTTCTCCGGCATGACGGTTCTGGAAAACCTGATGGTTGCGCAACACAACCGGCTGATGCTGGCATCGGGCTATACCCTGCTCGGCATTTTCGGCGTGCCGTCCTACACGAAAGCGGCGCAGGCCGCCGTCGAGCGCGCCCGGCACTGGCTCGACCGCACCGGACTGACCGACCGCGCCGACGATCCGGCCGGCGACCTGCCCTATGGCGCGCAGCGCCGGCTGGAGATCGCGCGCGCCATGTGCACCGACCCGGTGTTGCTGTGCCTCGACGAGCCGGCCGCCGGCCTGAACCCGCACGAGAGCCACGAACTCAACGAACTGCTGCTGTCGATCCGCGACCGCGAAGGCATCTCCATTCTGCTGATCGAACACGACATGTCGGTGGTGATGCAGATCTCCGACCACATCGTCGTGCTCGACTACGGCGTCAAGATTTCCGACGGCGCGCCCGACGCCGTGCGCAACGACCCGAAAGTGATCGCCGCCTATCTCGGCGTCGCCGATGAAGAGGTCGAGGATGTCCACGCGGAGGTCGGACTATGACCGCCACGCCTTTGCTCGCCGTGCGCGGCGTCAAGACCTATTACGGCCGCGTGATGGCGCTCAAGGGCGTCGACCTCGACGTCAACGAAGGCGAGATCGTCACCTTGATCGGCGCCAACGGCGCCGGCAAATCGACCTTGATGATGACGATCTGCGGCGATCCGCAGGCCCGCGAAGGCACGATCACGTTCGCCGGCCGCGACATCACCAAGCTCCCGACCCACGAGATCGCCCGGCTGAAGCTGGCGCAATCGCCGGAGGGCCGGCGCATTTTCTCGCGCATGACGGTGCTGGAAAATCTGCAAATGGGCGCGACCGTCGCCGCGGAAGCCGAGTTCGAACACGATCTCGAACGCATGCTGACCTTGTTTCCTCGCCTGAAGCAGCGCATCGGCCAGCGCGGCGGCACCTTGTCGGGCGGCGAACAACAGATGCTGGCGATCGCCCGCGCGCTGATGGCGCGGCCACGTCTGCTGCTGCTCGACGAACCGTCGCTCGGCCTTGCGCCGCTGATCGTGCGGCAGATCTTCGACGCGATCAAAACCCTGAACGCACAAGACGGCCTGACCGTCTTCCTGGTCGAACAGAACGCCTATCACGCCCTGCGTCTCGCCCACCGCGGCTACGTCATGATCAACGGCCTGATCACGCTATCGGGCACCGGCCGCGAACTGCTCGAACGGCCGGAGATCAAACAGGCTTATCTTGAAGGAGGCCGCGCATGACCGAACAGGCCGCCGACGGTTTCTCGATCGCCCAGCTCTTTTACGAGGAAGGCTCGTTCGGCCCTTATCTCCTGGTCACGATCATCCTCGGCGGCGGAGCGGCCTGGCTGTCGGGCCGCGCCATCGCCCAGACCTGGCGACCGGGCTGGCAAATTCTGGCCTATGGACTGATCCTGGGTTTCGCCGTGCGCTTCATCCATTTCAGCCTGTTCGGCGGCACCTTGCTGTCGGCTTATTATTACGCAACCGACAGCGCGGTCTGCATCGCACTCGGCCTTTTGGGATTCCGCGCCGCGCGCGCCCGCCAGATGGTGACCCATTATCGCTGGATCAACCGGCCGGACGGGCCTTTGCGCTGGCGCAAAAATTCGCCCTGACGTAATATTGCAACGGGAACACGACTGCCGGCTCCAAGCTGAAGGGAACATCGAATGAGTAAAATCGGGATGGAAAAAATCGGGATGAAAAAGGTCATCACACTCGGCCTCGCGCTGGGTTTTGCCGCGGCCATGACGGCCACCGCCTCCGCGCAAGTGAAAATGGGCGTCATCGGACCGATCACCGGACCGAACGCGGCCTTCGGCTCGCAGCTCAAGAACGGCGCCGAACAGGCGGTGAAGGACATCAACGCCGCCGGCGGCATTATGAAGCAGCAGGTCACGCTCGAATTCGGCGACGACGTCTCCGATCCGAAGCAGGGCGTTTCGGTCGCCAATAAATTCGCCGGCGACGGCGTCAAGTTCGTGGTCGGCGCCTTCAACTCCGGCGTCACCATGCCGTCCTCGGAAGTGTTCCAGGAAAACGGCATCCTCCAGATCACCCCGGCTTCGACCAACCCGCAGATCACGGAGCGCAAGATGTGGAACATCTTCCGCACCTGCGGTCGCGACGATCAGCAGGGCTCGGTCGCCGGCCAGTACATCGTCAAGCACTTCAAGGGCAAGAAGATCGCCGTCGTGCACGACAAGACCACCTACGGCAAAGGTCTGGCCGACGAAACCGTCAAGGCGATGGCCAAGGGCGGCATGAAGCCGGTGATGTATGAAGGCATCAATGTCGGCGAGAAGGATTATTCGGCGCTGGTGTCGAAGATCAAATCGTCGGGCGCGGCCTTGGTCTACTGGGGCGGCCTGCACACCGAAGGCGGCCTGATCGTGCGCCAGATGCGTGACCAGGGCGTCAAGGCGCCGCTGATGGGTGGCGACGGCATCACCTCCGACGAATTCGCCCAGATCGGCGGACCCGGCGTCGAAGGCACGCTGATGACCTACGGTCCCGACCCGCGCAAGCTGCCGTCGGCCAAGAAGGCGGTCGCCGAATTCCGCGCCGCCAAGTTCGAGCCGGAAGCCTATACGCTGTACAGCTACGCCGCCGTTCAGATCGTCAAGCAAGCGGCGGAAGCGGCCAAGTCGCTCGACCCCAAGAAGGTCGCCGAGAAGATGCATTCCGGCATAAAGTTCTCGACCGTTCTCGGCCCGATCTCCTATGACAAGAAGGGTGACATCACCAAGCTCGATTACGTGATGTACATCTGGAAGAAAAACAAAGAGGGCAAGATCACTTACGAAGAGTGCCCCGGTTCGGACTGCTCGAAGATGAAATAGGCGCTACGCCGTTTCATCACGACGGGTCTTTCAAGGACCTGATACAAGCGAAAAGCCCGGCAGCGATGCCGGGCTTTTTGTTGTGTCGCTCATGTTGGAAATTTGGCCGGCGGTCGCGCCTTACGCCAGACCAATGCCGACGCGGCGATTGCCGATCCGGTCGCCGAGGCGAGGTCCAACGCCGTGCGATCAACCGATATTGCCGAGGCCGGGAAAGACTTCGAGCAGCCACACGCTCATTTCATTGATGCTGCCGGTCAGGAAGGCGATCCCGGTCAGGACCAGCAAGCCGCCCATCACCTGCTCGACCCGACGCAAGTGCTTCTTGAAGCGGGCCAGGAAAGCCGCGAAGGGCTCGATGGCGAACGCCGCCAGCATGAAAGGAATACCGAGGCCGAGCGAATAGATCGCCAGCAGACTGGCGCCCTTGGTGACCGTCTGTTCGGACGCCGCCACCGCGAGAATGGCGGCCAGGATCGGGCCGATACAGGGCGTCCAACCGAAGGCGAAGGCCAGCCCCATCACATAAGCGCCCCAGAGGCCGACCGGCTTGGCGACGGTGGCGCGCTTTTCACGCATCAAAAAGGCGATCTGGAAGACGCCGAGAAAGTGCAGCCCCATAACGATGATGACGATGCCGGCAATCGTCGACAGCGGCCCCGAATAGGTCCGGATCAGCCCGCCGATAGCGCTGGCGCTGGCGCCCAGCGACACGAACACGGTGGAAAAACCGAGCACGAACAGCGCCGCGGCGATGACCGTCTCGCGCTTGACGCGCGGCTCGGCCTCGTGGTCGGCGAGACGTTCCAGCGACGTACCGGCCAAGTACACCAGATAAGGTGGCACCAGCGGCAACACGCAAGGGGAAAGGAAGGAGACCAGGCCCGCGATCAGGGCGGCGACGTAGGAGACTTCAGTGTGCATGGCGGCTACATGCCTCGACGATTGCGGCATTGGCAAGTCGCCATTCGCGACGTGCCGGGGAAGTGATCGGCCGTGATCGGACGCCCGCTTGACGGTGCCAGAGGCTGCATTTCCCTTCGCCGGCTTCCCCGCTAATCTCCGGCAGCGGATTCCCGCTCTCAGGAATGCGGCACAGGAGCGGCTTTTTGCGCAATCTCATTACCGATATTCCGGGCCTGCGGGTCGGCCACGCCGGCGCCGCCAAACTCGGGTCCGGTTCGACCGTCGTGCTGTTCGACCGGCCGGTGGCCGCCAGCATCGACGTCCGCGGCGGCGGTCCCGGGACGCGCGAGACCGCGCTGCTCGACCCGGCCCAGACGGTGGAAGGCATCGACGCCATCGTGCTGTCGGGCGGTTCGGCCTATGGCCTCGACGCCGCCTCCGGCACGCAGGCTTATCTGCGCGAGCACGGTCGGGGCTTCAAGGTACGCGAGGCGCTGGTGCCGATCGTACCCGGCGCCATCCTGTTCGATTTGTTGTCGGGCGGCGACAAGAAGTGGGCCCGCTATCCGCCCTATCGCGAGTTCGGCTATGACGCCGCCAAGGCCGCGGCCGAGGACTTCGCGCTCGGCTCGGTCGGCGCCGGCCTTGGCGCCACCACGGTCAACCTCAAAGGCGGCATCGGCTCGGCATCCGCCGTGACCAGCGACGGCATCACCGTTGGCGCGTTGGTCGCGGTCAATGCCGCCGGCAGCGTCACCGTCGGCGACACCCCGCATTTCTGGGCAGCGCCTTTCGAACAGAACAGGGAGTTCGGCGGTTGCGGCCTGCCGCCATCGTTCAGCGCCGAGGATCTGGCGCTGCGCAGCAAAGGCGGCCCCCGTCAGGCGACCACATTGGCGATCGTCGCCACCGATGCCAAGCTCACCAAGGCGCAATGCAAACGGCTGGCGGTGATGGCCCATACCGGCATGGCGCGCGCGATCTATCCAGTGCATACGCCGCTCGACGGCGATGTCATCTTTGCCGCAGCGATGGGCAATACCGAATTGCCCGATCCGATCTATTCGCTCAGCGAACTCGGCATGACCGCCGCCAATGTCCTGGCCCGCGCGATCGCGCGCGGCGTCTATGAAGCCAGCGCCCTGCCGTTTCCCGACGCGCTGCGCAGCTGGAAGGACTGGCACAGCTAGGACCGGCCGCGCACTTCCACGCCCAAAAGCCGCCTAGCCGAGACCGCACACCTGCCGCATGAGGGCAACCGGATCGGCCGCCGCTTCGTCGCTCACCCAGGCGATGAACTGGTCCGGCCGCACCAGCACGAGACGATGGCCATAGGCCTCACGACCGCCGTCATAACTGTCCTCGATCAGCTTGAACGGAACGTTCAAAGTCTGCGCCGCATCGGCAATCGTCTGCGCACTGCCCGCCGGCGCGCCAAAGGCCAGGAGCGTAAAGCCCCTGCCAAGCTCTTCGTAGACATTACGGCCCGACGACAGCCCGCGCGGCGCCAGATGATGCCCGGCGCGCGCCTCGATGCGATGCTCGCCATGCGCGGTGGTGACACCGCCGGCGGGACCCAGCACCACGGCCGAGCCTTCGTAATTCGGTTCATATTTCTGCGCGCGCTGCCCGATGTCGGTGATCCGCGCCGCCCAGGCGGCTTCAAAGTCGGCCCGATCGCGCGCCGGATTATGGCGAGCATAAAACTCGCCATCGGCCGCGATCCGTTTGGCGATGAAGTCCTCGGCGACGTCACGAAACACCGGTCGTCGTTCGGCGCTATAGGAATCCAGCAGCGCCTCGCCGCCCCAGCCTTGCAACCGCGCCGCCAGTTTCCAGGCCAGGTTGGCCGAATCCTCCAGGCCGTTGTTCAAACCGAAGCCGCCATAAGGCGGATGGCTATGCGCGGCATCGCCGGCAATGAACACGCGACCGTTGCGGTAGGTCTCGGCGACCGCGTTCCGCAATTCCCAAAAGCCGGTGTAGTCGAATTCGATTGCGACATCGGCGCCGATCGCCTTGCGCAACGGTCCGGTGAAATCAAAATCTTCGCGCCGGGTGTCGCGCGCGACCGGCGCATGAAAGAAGAACCCCTCGCCGACATCGATGCGACCGAAGAACTGCCAATAGCCGTCGAAGTCCGGATGCATGACGCGAAACGTCGAACGCGGCGGAAAGCGCTTGAGCAGTTCGTGCAGTTCCTTCGAACGGAACACCGTGAGGACCATCAACTTGTCGAAATCGGTGCCGACGCGGGTAATGCCGCTCTGCTCGCGCACCGTCGAACGGGCGCCATCGCAACCGACCAGATATTCGCCGGTCAGAACCGCGGTGCCGCCGCCATCTTCCTGCGCAATATTGACACGCACGCCATCGGCGCTCTGCGCGATCTCATGAACCGTCCAGCCATAGTAAGGATCGGCCGCCTTCACGGTCGTCAGCTTTTTACGCAACACCGCTTCCATGCAGTATTGCGGCATCCGGTCGAGGTCCTCGAAATAGAAATCCTTGACCAGCTCGCGGCCGGCCGGTGCGTGCCAGTATTCGCCCATCAAGGTGTCGTAGGCGGTGATCTCGCCGATCGGATGATTGCGCGGCATTAGCCGCGCATCGCGCAACTCGTCGGCGATGCCCCAGAAATAAAAATGTTCCAGCGTGCGCTGCGTAAGGTTCTGGCCTTTCGGAATGCGATGCAGCGTCGGGCGGCTTTCGATCAGCGCGCAGGAAATGCCGCGCGACCCAAGATGCACCGCAAGCGCGACTCCGACCGGGCCGCCGCCGGCAATGATGACCTGATAATGTTTGTCCACAAACGCACCCCAATGCATCAACAGAGTCAAATCAGCCGCGCCGTGTGCTAGCCTGATCGCAGGCTCTTGAAAATGGGGCGCCGCAAAAATTCGGCATCGGCCGATCGTATCAGGGATGGAAACGTGACCGCACAATCAATCGTAAGGAATTTCATAACCTCAAATCGAATGACGATTGTTGTCGCATTCGCCGCGTCGGTTATCGCGATGACGCTCGGCCACGCGACGCCATCGCAAGCGCAGGATTATCCGAACCGGGTCATTCACGTCATCATTCCGTTTCCGGCCGGCGGCCTGAACGACAATGTCATGCGCGTCGTGCAGCCTTATCTGCAGCAGAAGCTCGGTCAAACCATCGTGATCGACAACCGGCCCGGCGCCAGCGGCATGATCGGCAGCGAAGCCGTCGCCCGCGCTACCCCCGACGGCTACACCTTGCTGGTGGTCGCCTCGTCGCACACCGTCGTGCCGGCAACCCGCAATACGATGCCCTACGACGCCGATAAAAGTTTTGCCGCGGTCGGCCTGATGGTGCGCGATCCGCTGCTGTTCGTCGTGCCGAGTTCGCTGCCGGTCAAGACGCTCAAGGATTTCGTCGCGCTCGCCAAGTCGAAACCGGGCAAGCTGAATTACGCCACGCCCGGCAGTTCCAGCCAGTCGCACTTCGTCACCGAACTGTTCGACATGAAGGCCGGCATTAAGATGACCGAAGTGCCCTACCGCGGCGGCGCGCCAGCCGCGCTGTCGCTGATCGCGGGCGAAACCCAGTTCGGCGTGCTGTCGACGCAATTGTCGGTGCCGCAGATCAAGGCCGGCAAATTGCGCGCGCTTGCCTCCGGCGGCAAGACCCGGGGCGCGCATTTCCCCGACCTGCCGACGCTGGCCGAAGCCGGTTATCCGGGCATGGAGGCTCTGCAATGGGTCGGCATGCTGGCGCCGGCCGGCACACCGAAGCCGGTCATCGACCGCCTGAACGGCGCGTTGCATGACGCGCTGACCGATCCGGAGATTGTCAAGAAACTTGACGCCACCGGCATGACCGCCGCCGCCACCACGCCCGCCGAATTCCAGGCGCTGCTCGCCACCGAGGTCGCGCAGTGGCGCGAGGTCGGCAAGGAAGCCGGCATCAAGAAGAACTAGCGGCCCACCGCCCGTCCGGTGACCTTACGCGCCGAATCGCTCGGCCGCGTAAGGCATCGGATCGCAGAACGGCGTTTCACCGCTGATCATTTCGCCGAGCAGACGGCCGGTCACCGGACCGAGCGTCAGGCCCCAATGCGTGTGGCCGATCGCCAGCCAAAGCCCCTTCTGTCCCGGCGCGCGACCGATCACCGGCCGCGAATCCGCGAATGACGGCCGCGCGCCGAGCCAGGTCTTGTCGTCGGCGCGCTCACCGATCGGGAACAGGCCGCGCATCGCCGGCATCAACCGGTCGAATTGCACCGGCGTCGGCGCGGCATCGCGCGCGGCGAATTCAACGCCGGTGGTCAGGCGAATACCCTGCTCCATCGGCGTAATCAGGCAGCCATGCGCGACGTCGACCACCGGTCGCGACAGACTGGCGCCAGGCTCGCCCTTGAAATGCCGGTGATAGCCACGCTTAACCGCCATCGGCAGTTTGATGCCCATCGGCTCAAGCAGATCGGGCGCCCAGGGTCCGAGCGCCACCACGACCTCGGACGAATCGATCGAACCTTCCGCCGTGTCGACCCGCCAGCCGGCACCTGATTTATGCAACGTCCGGGCATCGCCCTTCGCCGTGACACCGCCTAGCGCGGCAAATCGCGCGGCATAAGCCTGCGTCAGCGCCAGCGGATTGCTCAGGCTGGCGGCCGCCGGCCAGAACACCGCGCGCTTGAACACCGGACTGAGCGACGGCTCGAGCTTGCACGCGCCCGCGGCATCCAGCGCCTCGACCGGCAGCCCGTATTCGCGCGCCAGGTCGAATTCAAGCGTCAGCGCATCGAACACGCGCTCGTCGCGATAGAGTTTCATCCAGCCGGTCTTGCGCAGATAGCGGGTCGCGCCCGACTCCAGCATCAGCTTTTCGTGCTCGGCGACGGCGCGCGCGAACAAGGGCCGGTTAAGCCGCGACGTTTCGGCGAGCTTGTCCGGCTGCGAGGCAGCGCGAAACGCCAGCAGCCAGGGCGCCACTTTCGGCAGAAAGGTCATGTGATAATTGGCTTCGCTGGCGCGCTTGAGCGCGACCCGGGCCAGCGCCACCAGACCCGGCGGAAAGGCCGGCGGCAGCACGGTGCTGCCCTCGATCACGCCGGCATTGCCATAAGACGTCTGTTCGCCGATGCCGGCGCGCTCGACCAGCGCGACGCTCATGCCGCGTTTGGCCAGATGCAGCGCGATCGATACGCCGACAACGCCGCCACCGAGGACGATTGCATCAGTGCGTGCCATTATGTCTCCTCAAAGCCTGCATGCCGCCCCTGCGCCGTCGCCGGCCCGGCTGCGGCCGCCGTCTATGGATCATCGCCGGCCGAGGGGCTATGAAGACCGCCGTTATCCGGCCGGAGATACCCTCAACGATGACTATTCTACAGCTGCCGATCGTGGCGCTGGCCTGGCTTGGCCGGCAGGGCACACGCGCCCTGGCGGCCTCGATCTTTCTCGGCCTAGCGATGCCGCAACTCGCCGACTACGTGAAGCCCTACCTTGGCCTTACGGTGTTCGTGCTGTTGTTGTTCTCCTACCTGCGCACCGATCCGAGCGCCTTCGGCCGCATCGTCAGGGCGCCCGGTCTGGCGATTCTGGCCGCGCTCTGGATCATGGTGGCGTTGCCGCTGTTGTTCGGCACAGCCTATGCGTTGACCGGCCTGCACGAAACCATGCCGGCGCTCTATACGATCATGATTCTGCATATCGCCATTGCGCCGATTACATCCTCGGCCGCCTTCGCGGCCCTGATGGGCCTCGACGTCGCCTTCTCACTGGCCGGGCTGATCGTCAGCAGCACGCTGTCGCCGCTCACCACCGTCGCAATGTGTTATCTCTTCCTGGGGACGGCGCTGTTCTCGCCGATCGATCTCGGCGTCAAACTGTTCCTGTTCTTCGCAAGCTCGGGCGCCGTCGCTTACGCCATCCACCGCATCGCCGGTCAGGACTGGATCGAACGCCAGAAGAATTCGATCGACGGCCTCAGCGTCATGGGGGTTTTCATCTTCGCGATCGCGGCGATGGGCGAAGTGCCGCACTATGTGCTGACCCAGCCGCTGTTCGCGCTCGAACTGCTGGGCTTTGTCGTTGCGCTGACCGCCGCGCTGGTCGGGCTGAGCGTTCTGGTCTTCGCCCGAATCGGCATCGACCGCAGCCTGGCGCTCGGCCTGCTGGCGGCCTTCCGCAATCTCGGCGTCGTCATGGCCGCACTCGGTGCGACGCTGCCGGATACAGCCTGGTTCTTTTTCGCGCTAGTCCAGCTACCGATCTATACCTTCCCGGCTTTGCTGAAACCGCTGGCAAGGCGGCTTCAGCAGGCCGGACCGGATATTTAGGCGACCGCCGATACGGTCGAGTTCGTCGCGCTGAGCATCTGCGACTGCATCTTGATCAGTTGCTCCAGCAGATTCGACGCGCTCTTGTTGAAGCTCGATTGGCTCGAATTGCCGTTCGACTGATCGCCGGTGCTGGACGACGAGGCCGGCGTGGTCATGTCGATCTTGCTGCCATCGGCATAGGAGATGGTGGTCGTGGTCGAGCCGTCGGCGTTGGTCGTCGTCTGAGTGGTGGCGCCATCGGCGCCAGCGCCCGACAACAAGGCATCGGCGCCGCCGGACCCGCCCGCCCCGCCGCCGCCACCGACGTGATGATGGTGGTGACCGCCGTGGTCGGCCTTGGTCAACTCGCTCTGCGAAATCGAGCCGTCGCCATTAGTGTCGATCTTGGCGAAGACCGCATCGGCCACCGAACTGCTGGCGCCGGCATTGGTGGCGGCGGTCTCGAATTCCGATTGGCTAATTGAACCGTCGCCGTTGGTATCGAGCTTGGAGAAGAATTTCGACTCGGCGCCGCTGCCGGACTGCTGGCCCTGCGCCGAGATCAACGCAGCCATGGTATCCTGCCCGAACGGCGGGCAGTTCGAGCCCGTCGATGCCGTCGACGAGGTCGTATCCGTCGAGCCGGTCTGCCCGGACGACGATGGGTCGCTGCTGGACAGCGCCTGCATCAGCATCGATAGCGGATCGGTCGCTGTGCTGGAACCGGTCTTGTTGGATTGGCCCTGTTGCAGCAGCTGCTGCAAATAGGACAAGGCGCTTGATGAAGACGCGCCCACTGACATCGACATAACTCTACTCCTCAAACCCGCCGGCCAAGACCCTGGCACGAACGTAAGATCAACCGGCGCCTGTCGCACCCGACGCCATCTTTGCAAGCGGCGCGCCAGCCCGCCGGCGGCGGGAAAGTCGTTGTTTTCCTGATGTTTTCCACAGGGCCCGCGCGCCGCGGCAACGGCCGGCCAGCCCGCCACCCGGCAATTCTTGCCGAAACCCACGCTCAATTTGCCGGTCCGGCGCCCCGCACCGCGTTGCCCCGCACAGGCCTGCGTGTTACGCGAACGGCGTTCTGGAGAGCCCCTGTCATGACCCGTCCGCTGCTCATCGCGCCGTCAATCCTGGCGGCCGATTTCGCCAAATTGGGCGAGGAAGTACGCGCCATCGACGCCGCCGGCGCCGACTGGATTCACGTCGACGTCATGGATGGCCATTTCGTGCCGAACATCTCGTTCGGCCCGGCGGTCATGGCTTCGGTGCGCGGCGTCACGTCCAAGCCCTTCGACACCCACCTGATGATCAGCCCCTGCGATCCCTATCTTGAGGCCTTCGCCAAGGCGGGTTCCGACATCATCACCGTCCACACCGAGGCCGGCCCGCATGTCCACCGTTCGTTGCAGGCGATCCGCGCGCTCGGCAAAAGAGCCGGCGTTACGCTCAATCCCGGCACACCGGTCGGCGTACTGGACAACGTCATCGATCTGGTCGATCTCGTCCTCGTGATGTCTGTCAACCCCGGCTTCGGCGGCCAGTCGTTCATTGCCTCGCAGCTCGACAAGATCGCCGCGGTCCGCGCGCTGGTCGGCGGCCGCGACATCGACATCGAAGTCGACGGCGGCGTGACCGCCGACAATGCCGGCGCGATCGCCGCCGCCGGCGCCAATGTGCTGGTAGCGGGTTCCGCCGTATTCAAAGGCGGCAAATACAAAGAGAACATCGCCGCGATCCGCAACGCTGCGGCGCAGGCGCGTGGAGAGATGGCGTGAAGGTAGTTGTCATTCCGGGGCGTGCGATAGCGCGAACCCGGAATCCAGACACAACCGCAATACAAACATCTGGATTCCGGGTCCGCTCGCTGACGCGAGCGTCCCGGAATGACGGAAAGGCAAAGACATGATCCCTCGTTATTCCCGTCCCGACATGGTGGCGATCTGGTCGCCGGAAACCAAGTTCCGCATCTGGTTCGAGATCGAAGCGCATGCCGCCGACGCCATGGCCGAACTTGGCGTCATCCCGAAGGAAGCCGCCGCCGAAATCTGGGCCAAGGGCAAGGACGCCAAATTCGACGTGGCGCGCATCGACGCCATCGAGGCGGAGGTCAAACACGACGTCATCGCCTTCCTGACCCATGTCTCGGAAATCGTCGGGCCGCAGGCCCGCTACATGCATTCCGGCATGACTTCGTCGGACGTGCTCGACACCTGCTTCAATGTTCAGCTGGTGCGCGCCGCCGATATCCTGATCGCCGATGTCGACGCGCTTCTGGCCGCGCTCAAGCGCCGCGCCTTCGAGCACAAGATGACGCCGACGGTCGGCCGTTCGCACGGCATTCATGCCGAGCCGACCACCTTCGGCCTCAAGCTGGCGCAGGCCTATGCCGAATTCTCGCGTAACCGCGAACGGCTCGTCGCCGCCCGCAAGGAAGTCGCGACCTGCGCGATCTCCGGCGCGGTCGGCACCTTCGCGCAGGTCGACCCTCGCGTCGAAGCCCATGTCGCCAAGGCCATGGGCCTCGAAGTCGAACCGGTATCGACCCAGGTGATCCCGCGCGACCGCCACGCCATGTTCTTTGCAACGCTCGGCGTTGTCGCGTCCTCGATGGAACGCATCGCGGTCGAAGTGCGCCATCTGCAACGCACCGAGGTGCTGGAAGCGGAAGAGTTCTTCTCGGAGAAGCAGAAGGGCTCCTCCGCCATGCCGCACAAGCGCAATCCGGTGCTGTCGGAAAACATCACCGGCCTGGCGCGTCTGGTGCGCGGCTACGCCTTGCCGGCGATGGAAAACGTCGCGCTCTGGCATGAGCGCGATATCTCGCATTCGTCGGTCGAGCGCATGATCGGGCCGGACGCGACGGTGACGCTCGACTTCGCGCTGGCGCGATTGACCGGGCTCGTCGACAAATGGCTGATCTATCCGGCCAACATGCAGAAGAACCTCGACAAGCTCGGCGGCCTGATCCATTCGCAGCGCGTGCTGATCGCGCTGACCAAGGCCGGTGTCGCGCGCGAGGACGCCTATCGGCTGGTTCAGCGCAACGCGATGAAAGTCTGGGGCGGCGAGAGCAACGACTTCCTCGGGCTCCTGAAGGCCGACCCGGATGTCCGCAAGGCGCTGAGCGACAAGGAACTCGACGACAATTTCGATCTAGGCCACCATTTCAAGCACGTCGACACCATATTCAAGCGGGTGTTCGGCGAAAGTTGACATTGAATGACTGACATCGCGACCGGCCGGGTCGTAGCCGTCTGCGCCGCCAAGGGCCACAACTTCAGCAAGCCGCCGTGCCTGAGCATTCGGCTTGTGCCGGGTCTTGGCGTCGAAGGCGACGCCCATAACGGCGAGAAGGTCAAGCACATCTACCTCGCGCGCAAGAACCCCGACGCGCCGAACCTGCGTCAGGTTCATCTGATGCACCGCGAGTTGTTCGACGAAGTCCGCGCCAAGGGCTTCAACGTGACGCCCGGCGATCTCGGCGAGAATATCACCACCGAGGGCATCAACCTGCTCGGCCTGTCGGCCGGCACGATCCTTTACATCGGCGATACCGCGGCCATCGAAATCACCGGGCTGCGCAATCCCTGCCACCAGATCGATGCGTTCCAGAAAGGTCTGCTCAAGGCCACGCTCACCAAGGACGCCGACGGCAAGGTGCTGCGCAAGACCGGCATTATGAGTATCGTCAAAGCCGGCGGCGACATCCGGCCCGGCGATACGATCCGCGTCGAGCCGCCGGCCGGCCCCTATCGTCCGCTACCTTTGGTGTAACCATGCGCGATGCCTCGACGGAGTTCGATTTTCTGGTGCTGCCGGGCCTGAGCAATTCCGGTGTCGATCACTGGCAATCTTACTGGTGCCTCGCCTTCCGCAATGCTTCGCGGGTCTTGCAGGACGATTGGGACGCGCCCGTGGTCGACGACTGGCTCAAGCGCCTGAACGCCGCGGTCGCGGCCGGCACGCGCCCGGCGGTCCTGATCTGCCACAGCCTGTCCTGTTCGCTCGCCGCCCACTGGGCCGCGCAAAATCCGCCTGGACGGGTTGTCGCCGCCTTGCTGGTCGCGCCGTCGGACGTCGAGGACCCGGCGCATACGCCGGACAGCGTGCGCAATTTCGCACCGATCCCGCTGGTGAAGTTCGCCATCCCGACCATGGTCGCGGCCAGCGTCGACGATCCCTATGTCACGCTGGAACGCGCGCGGGCATTCGCGACCGCGTGGGGCTCGGACTTCTGTAATGTCGGCGAACTCGGCCACATCAATTCGGCGTCGCGGCTGGAATTCTGGCCGCAAGGCCTGGTGCTGCTCGGGCAATTGCTGGCCCTCGTCGCGCCTTGCTCAACGGCCGAACAATAAATAGCCGGTCGGGTTTTCCGGCAACAGCCAGTGAAAACCGGCTTCGGCGATCACCGAGCCGATATTGGCGACGACGACGACCGCCAGGGCGGTCGCAGTTGCCGCGGCGACCGGACGCCACCGCTCAATAAGGCCATCGTTAAACCAGACGGTGCCGATCAACATGATCGCGTTGGCCGCGATATGCGCGAGAAACGCGATCAGGCACCACGTATAAAGATGCAGACCCAGCACCGGCGCGCCGTAACCGGGATCGTTGGGCAGAATATGCAGCAGCACCTGCCGGGCCGAGGCCGCGGCGCCGACCAATCCGGCAAGAATCGAGATACCGGCAGCGGTAGCAATCGTGCGAGCCGTGACGTCGCCGTTACGCTGGCCAATCAATAAATAGATTGGCCCGAGTGCGCACAGCATCAAACCGATGCGCTGCAACGTACACAAAGGACATGGCGGCTCGCCGGTCAGCAATTGCACGGCGAAGGCCGCGATAAGCACCAGGATCAGCACCCAGGCATTCGCGGTCGCGGCAAGTCGATAAAGGCGCGCCATCAGAAGCTCAGATTCAGCGGTGTCGTCATGTCACTGACGAGATAGCCGGCGACCGCAGCCAATGTGGCAAGAAACAAAGGCAGCGACGCACGGGACCCGCGCCACATCGCCGCGAGCACGATCAAGACGGCACACATAAAAACGGCATAGAGCATGGCAGGCCTCCCAAGAGTCGAAGCCTAGCCGATTCTGCCGGCGCTCCGCCACGAACAACGCCGCCGCGCGAATTTATCCCAACGCGCTGATCATAACGCAATCCGGCGATCGGCTGACGCGCCGTGTTCAAGCGCGCCAGCCGCAACGATTAGCGATGATGCCAGCGATGATGACCGTGCCAGCCGTTATGCCAGCGCCGGCCGCCAAAGCCAAACACGACCGGCGGTGGCGGCGCGGGTTCGACATAGACCGGCGCGGCCGCATAGGCGCCGCCGTCGCCGAGATAGTTGGCGCTGGCAAAGCCGACCGCGCCGCGCCAGTTCACCCGGCACCAGGCGCCGCCGCAACCGAGTACGCGCACATGCGCACCGGCCGGCATGGTGTCGATCACGCGATAATTGGTGCCCGGACCGCTGCGCAGATTGAGGTCGCCGGTCACGGTGGCGGCCGAAGCAATGCCGGCCGAGGCCAGCACAACGCCGGCCGCCAATGTCAATACTTTCAGTTTCATCATTGCACGTCCTTTCAATCGATTATTGGGTGAAAGCCCCCATCTCGAAGAAAACGGCTCAGGCCGCTCTTGGTTCGGATATTCCCCGCATTCGCTTGAATGATCGCTGAACAATGGCGCCCGACACATGAACGGTTCCGCGCCGCGACCTATTGTCACCCGCGCCGGGACATGGCTTATGCTCGCCTTCCACCGTGATTCCAAAGAGCCATGGCTAACCTTACCGATCGTTCAGAAAGCGGCGCGCCGACTGTCCTGATCTTCGACTCCGGCGTCGGCGGCCTGACCGTCTTCCGCGAGGTCGCCGTGGCGCGCCCCGATGCGCGCTATATCTATGTCGCGGACGATGCCGGTTTTCCTTATGGCAATCAGCCGGAGCAGAAACTGATCGCGCGCATTGTCGCTGTCGTCGGTCAGGCGATTGCCGAGCACAAACCCGATCTGGTGGTCGTGGCCTGCAATACCGCGTCGACGCTGGCGCTGGCGGCCTTGCGCGCCGCTTATACGGTGCCTTTCGTCGGTACAGTGCCGGCGATCAAGCCGGCTTGCGCGCAATCGCAAAGCAAGCGCATCGCCGTGCTCGGCACGCTCGCCACCGTCGGACTTGAATATACCAAGACGCTGATTCGTGAGTTCGCGTCCGGCTGCGATGTCGTGCTGGTCGGCTCGCGCCATCTGGCGTCATATGCCGAGCGCGAACTGGCCGGACAGCCGGTGAGCGATGCCGAGATCGCCAGCGAGATCGCCGGCTGCTTCGTCGACAGCGACAACCGCCGCACCGACACGGTGGTGCTGGCCTGCACGCATTATCCGCTGTTGCTGGAACGCTTTCGCAGATTGGCGCACTGGCCGGTGACCTTCATCGACCCGGCGCCGGCGATAGCGCGACGAGTCGCCGACCTGTTGCGCGGCCGGCCGGTGTCGGGGGGCGCGATCCGGCCGCGCATCGTTTTCACGTCGGGACAGGCGCCAGCGCCGGCCCTGGCGACGTTCCTGACCAGCTTCGGCTTTTAGACCGGCAAAGTCGGCCAGACCTCGAGCGCACCACGGTAGATCATGTCGCAGGCGACGAAGACGATGATCGCCAGACCGACATAGGCAATCCAGCGGTGCTTGTTGAGCAGCCGCGCGATCAGCCCCGCGGCAAGCCCCATCAACAGGATCGACAGCGCCAGTCCGAACACCAAGGCTTCGAGATGGTCGCGCGCCGCGCCGGCCACCGCCAACACGTTATCAAGCGACATCGAGATATCGGCCACAACGATCTGCCAGGCGGCCTGGGCGAAAGTCTTGCCGGTCGTCCTGGATTCGGCATCGGCCACCGTCGCCTCGGCGGCACCATGGTTCGGCCCGCGCAGTTCGCGCCACATTTTCCACGACACCCAGAGCAGCAGGATGCCGCCGGCCAGCAGCAGCCCGACGATATTGAGCAGTTCGACGGCGAAGACCGCGAACAGGATGCGCAGAACGGTGGCGGCCAGAATGCCGACCAGAATAGCGCGAGCGCGCTGGGCCTTCGGCAAGCCGGCGGCAGCCAGTCCGATCACCACCGCGTTGTCGCCGGCCAGCACCAGGTCGATCATGATGACCTGGGCGAAGGCCGCCAATCCGTCCACGGACAACGTGAACAGCGAAGCGAATTCCGGCATCTGGAATGACATGGTCATGGCGCGGGCGGCCCCTCGGGTTCAATCAGTCCGACATCGCAGCCACATGGCTGCCAGAGGGGCCCGGCCTGATAGGACGAAAATGGCGGCCAATTTCGTTCCGGGCAAGCCCGGCGTGCAAAGTTTCCGCCGAAAACCGACCCGTCCGGCACGGCATACCGCCGCAGCCAGTGGAATTACCATCCATAACCGGCAAATCCCGATCATATGTGACCATTCGTTGACACCGGGCCCCTTGCCCCCTAAAACCCGCTCACCTTGCGGGGCCGTTCGAGCCCCGCTTGGCGTTTCGCGACCCGAGGCCTGTTCCTGACGCTTTAAGGGCTGGCCTGTCGGCTCCGGGGAGACCCGGAACAGAGGAGGGCGCGGTTCCTCACCCTAATATCGATCTTACATGAGGACGCGATGACCAAGCGTTTGGAATCCAAGTACAAAATTGACCGCCGGATGGGCCAGAACATCTGGGGTCGACCGAAGAGCCCGGTAAACCGCCGTGAATACGGCCCCGGCCAGCACGGCCAGCGCCGCAAGAGCAAGCTGTCGGACTACGGCGTGCAGCTCAAGGCCAAGCAGAAGCTACGCGGCTACTACGGCAACATCTCCGAGAAGCAGTTCCACAGCATCTATTTCGAAGCCATCCGCATGAAGGGCGACTCGGGCGCCAACATGATCGGCCTGCTGGAGCGCCGCCTCGACGCGGTGATCTACCGCGCCAAGTTCGTGCCGACGGTGTTCGCCGCCCGCCAGTTCATCAACCACGGCCACATCAAGGTGAACGGCCGCCGTGTCAACATCCCGAGCTTCCGGGTGAAGGTCGGCGACGTCATCGAGATCAAGGAATCGTCGAAGCAGATGAACCTGGTGCTCGAAGCCCAGGCTTTGTCCGAGCGCGACGTGCCCGATTACATCGCCGTCGATACCGGCAAGATGACCGCCCAGATGGCGCGCGTCCCGGTGTTCTCGGATGTGCCCTATCCGGTCCAGATGGAACCGCACCTGGTGGTGGAATACTACTCGCGCTAAGCGACGGCGTTTTCCCGACTTCATCTTCCGAGAATTGCAATCCCCTGCCCAAAAGGCGGGGGATTTGCTATTCAGGGATCAGAATATGTACGGGAGAAGCGCCATGACCAACAACAACCAGCTTTCGCGCCGTGCGTTGCTGGCGACGACCGCCGCCGGGCTTGCCGCCGCGAGCCTGCCGCCCCTGCCCGCTTTCGCCGCCGCGCCGCCGACCACGTTCAAGCACGGCGCCTTCGAGGTCACCGTGGTCAGCGATGGCCATCTGGTGCTGCCCACCACCATGCTGGCGCCCGACGCCAAGCCGGACGAACGGGCGGCGCTGCTGAAGACCGCCGGGCAAAGCGGCGATACCTATAACGCGCCGACCAATGTCACCCTGCTCCGCTCGGCCAGCGATCTGATCCTGATCGATATGGGCTCGGGCGATCGCTTCATGCCGACCGCCGGCAAGCTGTGGGACAACCTCAAAAGCGCCGGCATCGACAAGACCAAAATCACCAAGGTGATCTTCACCCACGGCCACCCCGATCATTTGTGGGGCGCGGTCGACGAACTCGACGACCTTGTGCTGCCGAAAGCCAGCTTCCACGTCGCCGCCGCCGAATGGGACTTCTGGAACGGCGACAACGCCACGCGCGGATTGCCGGCCGAGCGCGCCGGCTTCGTCACCGGCGCGAAACGCAATTACGCCGCGATCAAGGAGCGGGTCACCATGTTCAAGGCCGGCGACGAGATCGTGCCGGGCATTCAGGTGATCTCGACGCCCGGCCATACCCAGGGCCATGTCTCGCTGGCGGTCGCCGGCGGCGACGGCCTGATCGTCGGCGGCGACGTGCTCACCCACCCGATCATCTCGTTCCGGCATCCGGAATGGAAACCGACCGCCGATCACGTCCCAGATCAAGCTGTCGCCACCCGCAAGATGCTGCTCGACCGGCTGGCCAAGGATCGCTCGAAGCTGATCGGCTACCATTTGCCTTATCCCGGCCTTGGCCGGGTCGAACGCAAGGATGGCGCGTACCGTTACGTTGCGGAAGGCTGACGCAACACGGCGCGTCGCCTAGGCGTCGATGACAAGCCGCGCCGAACGGGCGCGGCTGACGCAGACCATCATGCAATCGTTACGCGCCTTGTCCTGCGCCGACAGAACGCTGTCGCGATGATCGGGTTCGCCGGCAATCACCCGCGTCTCGCAGGTGCCGCAATAACCCTCCTCGCAGGAAAACGACACGTCGGCCTGCGCGGCACGCAAGACGCTGCCGAGCGAGCGGTCGGCCGGCACCGGCAACGTGCGCCCGCTCCGGGCCAACACCACCTCGAATGCGCGATTGACCGGCGGCGCGGCCACCGGATCGGCGACCGGCGCGGTGAACCGTTCGACATGCAGCCGATCGGCCACGCCATAACGGCGCGCGGCATCCTCGATCGCGATCAGCATGGCCGCCGGCCCGCAGGCATAGATCAGCGTGTCCGGCATCAGCGCACGCAACAGCGCATCGATGTCCGGATGTCCGGCCTCATCCCGCGCCACGGCTTCGAATTTGCCGCCCGAGCGGCGCGCGACTTCATTGCCAAAGGCCATGCTGGCACGCGTCCGCCCGCCATGCACGAAGCGCCAGGATCGACCCGACCGCGCGGCGGCCTGGACCATCGGCAATAACGGCGTGATGCCGATGCCACCGGCGATGAACAGATAATCGTCGGCGTCGAAGAATGGAAAGCGGTGACGCGGCTTGCCGATATTCAACCGCAGGCCGGGCCGGGCCACCGCATGGAGTTCGGCCGAACCGCCACGGCCGGCGGCTTCGCGCAACACCGCGATCCGGTAAGAGTCAAACTTATCGGGATCGCCACACAACGAATATTGCCGCACCTTGCCCGTCGGCAGCGCGACATCGACATGCGCACCCGGAAGCCACGGCGGCAATTTCGCACCGTCTTCTCGCACCAGTTCAAGCGCGATGACAGCCTCGGCCACCTGCGTCACCCGCGCGACCCACACCGGCAAAGATGCGCCGCCCGTCGCGCGTTGACGGCCCGCCGCGGCATCGCGCGGCAGCAATCCGGGCTGCGATAACGGCTGCGAAGTCATCGTCATGCTCCTAAAGAAACTGGCGGCCGCTCGCCGCGGCCGCCAGCGGGGATCTATGACGCGGCCGCAGCCGCGCCACAGCAGGTTCGGTTAGTTGGTGGCAAAGCGCGGCGTCGTGCAGCCGCCGCAAACCCACGGCCAGGACCAGTTGGCGACCTTGCCTTTATTGGCCTCGACGTAGGGACTCCAGGCTTTCGGCGGCAGCGCCTTGCTCTTGTAGACGATGCTGAACTGACCGTTGCCCTGGATTTCGCCGATCATCACCGGCTTGGCCATGTGGTGGTTCGGGCCCATCGTCACTTCGAAGCCGGACGGCGACTTGACCTTCTGGCCGATCATCGCCTGACGCACGGCGTCGACATCGGTGGTGCCGGCCTGCTGAACCGCCTGCACCCACATGTGGAACAGGATGTAGGCCGATTCCATCGGATCGTTGGTCACGCTCTTCGGGTTCTTGGTATAGGCGTGCCACTTGGCAATGAACGCCTTGTTCTCGGGCGTATTGACCGACTCGAAGTAGCTCCAGGCGGCGAGATGACCGATCAACGGCTTGGTATCGACGCCGGCGAGTTCTTCTTCGCCGACCGAGAAGGCGATCACCGGGATATCGGTCGCCTTGATGCCCTGGTTGCCGAGTTCCTTGTAGAACGGCACATTGGCGTCGCCATTGACGGTCGAGACCACCGCCGTCTTCTTGCCGGCCGAGCCGAACTTCTTGATCCGCGCCACTTCGGTCTGCCAGTCCGAGAAGCCGAACGGCGTGTAGTTCTCCAGGATGTCTTCATCCTTGACGCCGACCTACTTGAGATAAGCGCGGATGATCTTGTTCGAGGTGCGCGGATAAACATAGTCGGTGCCTTCGAGCACGAAGCGTTTGACGTTGCCGCCATCCTTGCTCATCAGATACTTGACCGCCGGGATCGCCTTGTTATCCGGCACCGACGAGCCATAGAAGATGTTGTAGGACGATTCCTCGCCTTCGTATTCGAGCGGGTAGAACAGCAGGCCGTTAAGCTCCTCGAACACCGGCAGCACCGACTTGCGCGACACCGACGTCCAGCAGCCGAATACGGCGGCGACCTTGTCCTTGGAAATCAGTTCGCGCGCCTTCTCGGCGAACAGCGGCCAGTTCGACGCCGGATCGACCACCACCGGCTCGATCTTCTTGCCGAGCAGACCACCCTTGGCGTTCTGATCGGCGACCTGCATCAGCATCAGATCCTTGAGGATCGTTTCGCTGATCGCCATGGTGCCGGACAGCGAATGCAGGATACCGATCTTGATGGTGTCGGCGGCCAGCGCCGGCGTCGCGACCGCGCCCCATAAGAAGGCCGAGGCCACCGTCGCGTGAAGCCAGGAATGTCGCTTTGCGGTCATCTGAGTTCTCCTTGATGTGAATTCATCATTGTCGAGCCACGCGTCATGCGCGGCTGTCGTGCTCCGGCCACGGCGGCAAATTGCACCGCGCCGGAACCATCGCCGAGAGCCACAGCGGGAAATTGCGCTGGCACCATGCGCTGCCCGCGGCTGAGCCACTTGCAGCAACACACTGCCTAGAAGACGATCCGAAGGCGTGGGTTTAACGCCGGCTTTGCCGATGGCTTGGGCAAAAGCACCACGCGGCGGTCGCCAGCGGTCCAGTTGACTTTGGATTGAGCGGTCCAGTTCGCCACCGGCTTGCGGTCCAGTTGCGAGCACCTACAATCGAAACGCCGGAGCCAACAGGGGCCTGCGCCGCTTACACCAAATGCGGCGTGCCCAGCGATAAGGTTGTGAATGCAGATTCCCGTGCTGCTGGATCGCTCCCGGCGCGAACCTCTGATTAATCAACTCTGCGACCAGTTGCGCGAGGCGATCCGCCAGACGCGGCTGGCGGCCGGCACCCGTTTGCCGTCGTCGCGCCAGTTGTCGGAACAGCTCGCGGTGTCGCGTAACACCGTGGTGCGCGCCTACGACAGCCTGATCGTCGAGGGCTATGTCGAATCGCGTCCGGGCTCCGGCATTTTTGTTTCAGACCGGCCACCGGCGATCAAACCGAGCTTCGATACCGACACGAGCGACATCGACTTCACTACGTCGGCATCGGCGATGCCGATCCCGACCATCGCCTTGCGCGCGCCGACCGTCGGCCATCTGACGCCGGGACGCCTGTCATTCGACTTCTTTCCGGGCCGGCCGAGCGCGGCGCAATTCCCGATCAAGACTTGGCGGCGCATCCTGCATCGCAATCTGGCGCAAGGTGGCGGCACCGGCCTTACCCATTATGGCGACCCCGCCGGCCTGCCGCTGTTGCGTTCGGCCATCGCCAGTCATCTGGCGACATCGCGCGGCATCGCCGCCGACCCCAGCCGCATCGTCATCGTCTCCGGCATTCAGGAAGGCATCGGTATCGCGGCGCGGCTGTTCCTGAACGCCGACACGCTGACCGCCATCGAGGACCCGTGTCATCAGGGCGTCGCCTATGCTTTCGAGGCGACCGGCACGCGCATGGCCCATATCGCGGTCGATAACGAAGGGCTGATCCCCGACGACCTGCCGCGCCGGCAAACCGCGCTGCTCTACGTCACCCCATCGCATCAATTTCCAACCGGCCATACGCTATCGCTGACGCGCCGGCGCGAGATCGTGCGCTGGGCGCGTCGCAACGGCTGCTACATTCTCGAGGACGACCGCGACAGCGACTTCCGCTACGAGGGCTCGCCGCTGCCGGCGATCGCGGCGGCGGCGCCCGATTGCACGATCTACCTCGGCACCTTTTCAAGGTCGCTCGGCGCCGGATTGCGGCTTGGCTACATGGTGGTGCCGCGCCAGCTCGCCGAACTGACCGCCCATGCCAAGGCGCTGCTTAACAGCGGCAATCCCTGGCTCGAGCAATCGGCGCTGGCCGAGATGATGCGCAACAACAGTTACGACGCGCACCTGCTGCGCATCCGCGCCACTTATCGGCAGAACCGCGATCGGCTGCTGGTCGCACTGCGGCGCAATTTCGGCGACGTCATCGTCACCGGCGAACATGGCGGCCTGCATCTGGTCTGGCATCTGCCGCCCGGCGTACCGAATGCCGCCGTGGTCGAGGCTATCGCGCGACGCGCCCGTATCGGCGTCTATTCGCTCGCCTCCGGCGGCGCTTACGCCGCCAAGCCGAGCAATCTGGTGCAGCGCGGGCTGATGCTCGGCTATGCCGCGCTCAACGCCAAGCAGATCGAACAAGGCATCGCCCGCCTGTCGGACGCGATCGACGATTCAATCGACGACCCTGGCGCCGATGTCAGCGCGCTGTTCGCGCGGCTGTCGCCTGCCATTACGGCCGGCACAAGCGGCGCGTCGCCGGTCCATCTGGACTCCAAACTTCGTCGGCAACCGGCCCTCGCGGCGATCCGCCGGCCGCGTGCAAGCTCGGCGTCCAACCCCAGTCGCGGTCACGCACGAGCAGCAGGACGTCCCATGGCAACGGTGAGCAGACTCTATCGGTATCCGATCAAGGGACTGAGCGCGCAGCCGCTATCGTGCGTCGCGCTCGAACCCGACAAGCCTTTTCCGCACGACCGCGAATACGCGCTCGCCCGGCCCGGCGCGCCGATCGACAGCCGCGATCCGAAATGGGCCAAGAAAGGCCTGTTCGTCATGCTGATGCTCGACGAAGGCCTCGCCCGCGTCACCACCAAGCTCGACGTCGACAGCCACCACATGACGGTGACGCAAGGCAACCGGCAGATCGCGCAAGCCAATCTGACCGACGAAGCCGAGCGCGCCGAATTCGAACATGCCGTGTGGAAGCTGGTGCCGACGCTGCCGGCGCCGCCGACGCTGGTGCATTCGTCCGGCGGCCATTTCATGGACAAGCCGGACAACGTCATCTCGCTGATCAATCTGGCGACGGTGCGCAGCCTCGAACAGCAATGGGGCGTGGCGATCGATCCGCTCCGCTTTCGCGCCAATATCTATATCGACGGCGCCAAGCCCTGGGAGGAATTCGACTGGGTCGGCGGCGATATCAGCATCGGCGGCGTCGACTTCGCCGTCGACCGCAAGAACGGCCGTTGCGGCGCGACCAATGTCAATCCACAGACCGGCCGGCGCGACCTCGATATTCCGGCCTCGCTGCGCGCGATGTACGGCCACAAGAATCTCGGCGTCTACCTGATCGCCAAGAATGCCGGGCAGATCGCGGTCGACGATGCGCTGACCACGCCGAACGTGAAATCGGCGGTCGTCGCGCCCGTGTTGCCGGAGATCGCGATGCCGGTACCAGCGCGCAGTTTCATCTGTCGCGGCTGTTATTTCATCTACGAGGAAGCCAAGGGCCTGCCGCAACAGGCGATCGCGCCGGGCACCGCTATCGCCAACATTCCCGACGCCTGGCGCTGCCCGGACTGCGGCACCGACAAGACGACGTTCCGGCCTTATGCCGAAAGCGAGACGACGGTCTGAACGTCATTGATATGAAAACGGCGCGGTGCAGCTTGTTGAGCCACACCGCGCCGGGTTGTCGCGTTCGCGGACCGGTTCAAACCGGCGCGAAAAACTTAAGCCTGCGCCGCCACCGGAACGCCGGCGTCCTTCAGGGCCTGCTGCAATTCGCCGGCCTGGAACATCTCGCGCACGATGTCGCAGCCGCCAACGAACTCACCCTTGATGTAAAGCTGCGGAATGGTCGGCCAGTTCGAATAGGCCTTGATGCCATCGCGCAGATCGGCGGACTCGAGCACGTTGAGGCCCTTATAGGCGACGCCGAGGTGATCGAGGATCTGCACGACCTGACCGGAGAAACCGCACTGCGGAAACTGCGGCGTGCCCTTCATGAACAGCACTACGTCGTTGGCCTTCACTTCGTTGTCGATGAACTGCTCGATGCCCATGATTCAGGTCCTGTTTGGCGGCTCGGCGCGGTCCCTCTGGACCGGCGCGGCGAATGTCTCTGGTGCCGATATATGTAGCGCAAATTGTGACGCAAACCCAAATCGCCGCCGGAATAAGTGCGCCGGGGCTGGCGCATGGCAGGCTCCCGGGCGGTCGGCCAACCCGGTCTCGGCTCAGGGGGTGCCGGTTTGCAGCGCCAAAGCGTGCAGCACGCCGCCCATCTGGCCCTTCAGCGCCTGATAAACCAGCTGGTGCTGCTGCACCCGCGATTTGCCGGCAAACGAGGCTGCCAGCACCGTAGCGGCATAGTGGTTACCATCGCCGGCCAGGTCACGGATCGTCACCTGGGCATCGGGAATGCCCTCCTTGATCAGCCGTTCGATTTCACCTGCATCCATCGCCATCGGTTATCTCCTTCGCGCCGCAAGATACGCCGAACCAGGCCGCTTCCGGCAGTCAAATTCGGCCAATTCACATCAAAAATGCCGTCTGACACCGACGCCGCGACGATGCTACGATACCGTCACGCTTGGCCCTGAGGGGCGACGTCGCATTTCTTTCAAGAGCATCGTTTTTTTCGCATTGCCCGTGGGGGGAACCATGACGAACCGGCATTCTCACTCCAGCCTTGGCTGGCGCGACCTTGTGACTTTCAAATCCGGCATTGCCGGGGCAAGCGCCGCGGCTCTGACCGTCCTTGTCATGACCGCCAGCGCGCAAGCCCAGATGAGCGACGCGCAAAAGGCCGCGATCAAATCGTCCTGCCGCTCCGATTACATCTCGAATTGCATGAGCGTGAAGCCGGGCGGCATCGAGGCATTGCAATGCCTGCAAACCCACATGGCCAAGCTGTCGCCGGCCTGCCAGAGCGCGGTCAGCGCCGCGACGCCGAAACCGGCGGCACCGCCACCACCACCGGCCGCTGCCGCAGCGCCGCCTCCACCCCCGGCCGCACCGCCACCGCCCAAAACCGCCGCCGCACCACCACCGGCACCTCCGGCACCCGCCGTCGCTACGGCGCCACCACCGGTTCAGCATAAACCCAAGCCGAAACCGGCCGCCAAGGCGCCGCCGCCACCGCCGAAGCAGGCGGTCGCCGTCCCGCCACCACCGCCGCCCGCGCCCGAGCCGCTACCGGCTCCAACCGCCGCGCAACTCAACGCCATCAAGGTCACCTGCCGCGGCGATTTCCATCGCGACTGCCGAGGCGTTCCGGCCGGCGGCGCACAGGCAATCGCCTGCCTGCAACTCCACGCCGCCACGCTGTCGCCGGACTGCAAGGTGTCGCTGGCCGACATCGCCGGCACCGCGCTGGTGCCAACCCCGGTCGACATCACGCCACCACCACCGGGCATGCCGAACGCACCAATCGTCATGACCGCGGTGATCGGACGGGCCTGCCTGCGCGACCTCGCCCTGCACTGCCGCGACACCGGTTTTGGCGACGGCCAGAAGATCGCATGCCTGATGGCGCGCGGCCCCAAACTGGCACCCCTATGTAAGGCGGCCCTGAAAATCACCGAACCGGTACGCTGAGGACGGCCGCGAAAGGATGAAAAATATTTCCGATATACGACCAATATACTTGCATACGGAAGTATGTTGGCTTATATCGAGGCCATGTCAAACACACCCTTTGTTGCCGTTATCGATCTGCTGCGCGCCTCGGCGCTGATCCAGGAACGCTTTGCCGGCGAACTCGGCTCAGTCCATGGCCTGGCGCTCGGCGAAGCGCTGCTGCTGATGCATCTCGAACGCGCGCCGCTCCAGCGCCTGACCCGGGTCGACCTGGCCAAGCGACTGCACGCCAGCGCCTCGACCGTGACCCGCATGGCCGCGCCGCTCGAAAAAACCGGTTTCGTAATCCGGCAGTCCGATCCACGCGACGCCAGACTTGCTTATGTCGCGCTGACCGAAGCCGGCCTCGCCGCCGTGCGTGAGGTCCGCCAGACTCTGGAAAAGCGGTCGGCCGAACTGTTCCGCGATCGCTGGAGCGAAGACGATATCGCCGCCCTGGCCCATCTGCTCGGCCGGCTGACCGCCGGCGAACCAGGCACGCTGGTTTGATAACCGCCGACCGCCGTTACGCCGCGCCCGCCATATAACCGGGCAGCCAGCCTTCCGAACGCTCGCTCAGATCGGCAACGGCCATGGCGCGTTCGCCGGCCAGCGCCAGCGTCTTGCCGCCGGTGACGCCGATCCGCGACACCAGCACGCTGGCCGCGCGGGCCCGCGCCAGCACGGCCTCGACCTGCGCTTCCGGCACCGTCACGACGTAACGCGCCTGATCTTCGCCGAACCAGTAAGCATGAGCCGGCAGATCGTCAGGCGCGGCCTCGAACCTAGCGCCGATGCCGGAGGCCATCGCCATTTCGGCCAGCGCCACCAGCAATCCGCCGTCCGACAGATCGTGTACGGCGGTCGCGGTGCTGTCGAGAATGAGCGCCCGCACGAAATCGCCGTTCTCGCGTTCTTCGACGAGATCGACCGGCGGCGGCGCGCCTTCTTCACGCACCGCGATCTCGCGCAGATAGATTGACTGGCCAAGCCAGCCGGTGGTTTCGCCGATCAGCAGGATCGCCTCGCCCTCGGCCTTGAACGCAAGAGTCGCCGACTTGGTGAAATCCGCGATCAAACCGACGCCGCCAATCGACGGCGTCGGCAGGATCGCCTTGCCATTGGTCTCGTTGTAGAGCGAGACGTTGCCGGACACGACCGGGAAGTCGAGCGCCTTGCAGGCTTCGGCGATGCCGCGCACGCAGCCGACGAACTGGCCCATGATCTCCGGCTTTTCCGGGTTGCCAAAATTCAGGTTATCGGTAATCGCCAGCGGCGTCGCGCCGACCGCCGTCAGATTACGCCAGCATTCGGCGACCGCCTGCTTGCCGCCTTCGAACGGATTGGCTTCGCAGTAACGCGGCGTCACATCGGTGGCGAAAGCCAGCCCCTTCGGTCCTTCCTCGACGCGCACCACCGCCGCATCGCCGCCCGGCCGCTGCACCGTATTGCCACCGATGATGTGATCGTATTGCTCCCAGACCCAGCGCTTCGAACACAGATCCGGCGTCGCGATCAGATGCTCCAGCGCGTCGGCGATGCTGGCAGGCGCGGGCACGGTCTCGGCATCGATCGTCGGCAGTTTCTCAAGGCTGATGAAGGGCCGTTTATACTCCGGCGCGCTGTCGCCCAGTTCCTTGATTGGCAGATCGGCCATGGTCTGGCCGTTGTGCCGGACGATGAAGCGCTTGCTCGGCGTGGTTTCGCCGACGATGGCGAAGTCGAGCCCCCATTTGCGGAAGATCGCCTCGGCCTCTTTTTCCTTCTCGGGCTTGAGCACCATGAGCATGCGCTCCTGGCTTTCCGACAGCATCATTTCATAGGCCGTCATGCCTTCTTCGCGGCACGGGACCTTGTCGAGATCGAGCGTCACGCCGAGATCGCCTTTGGCGCCCATTTCGGTGGCGGAGGATGTCAGACCGGCCGCGCCCATATCCTGGATCGCGATCACGCAGCCCTTTTCCATGATCTCAAGGCAAGCCTCGAGCAGCAGCTTCTCGGCGAAGGGATCGCCGACCTGCACTGTCGGGCGCTTCTCGTCGGAGTCGTCGTCGAATTCGGCCGACGCCATCGACGCGCCATGAATGCCATCGCGGCCGGTTTTGGAGCCGAGATAAACGATCGGCATGCCGACGCCGGAAGCGGCCGCGTAAAAGATCTTGTCTTTCTCGGCGAGGCCCACTGCCATGGCATTGACCAGGATATTGCCGTCGTAACGGTTATGAAACCGCACCGAGCCGCCGACCGTCGGCACGCCGAAGGAATTGCCATAGCCGCCGATGCCGGCCACCACGCCGGACACCAGATGACGGGTCTTGGGATGTTCGGGCGCGCCGAAGCTCAGCGCGTTAAGGCAGGCGATCGGTCGCGCGCCCATCGTGAACACGTCGCGCAGGATGCCGCCAACACCGGTCGCCGCGCCCTGATAGGGCTCGATATAGCTCGGGTGGTTGTGGCTCTCCATCTTGAAGACGCAAGCTTGGCCGTCGCCGATGTCAATGACGCCGGCATTCTCGCCCGGCCCCTGAATGACATGCGGTCCGGAGGTCGGCAGCCCGCGCAGATGAACCTTGGAGGATTTGTAGGAACAGTGCTCGTTCCACATCGCCGAGAAAATGCCGAGCTCGGTCAATGTCGGCTCCCGACCGATCAGGTCGAGGATCCGCTGATACTCGTCGGGCTTGAGCCCGTGCTCGGCGACCAGTTCGGGGGTGATTTTCGGTTCGGTAACGGTCACTGATAATTCCGCGCGATCTGATGCTCCCCGCCACGTGGAGAGACGAAAAAACTTAAGCCGCTTTTTCCAGCGCTTCCGCGAGCCCGGCAAACAGCCCGCGGCCGTCGGTATTACCGACGATGGCTTCGACGTGATTTTCCGGGTGCGGCATCATGCCAAGCACATTGCCGCCTTCGTTGACGATGCCGGCAATGGCGTTGATCGCGCCGTTATGATTCCAGTTCGGGTCGATCATGCCGTCCGGCGAGGCATAACGGAAAACCACCCGGCCCTCGCCTTCCAGCCGCGCGATGGTTTCGCCGTCGGCAATGTAATTGCCCTCGCCATGCGCGACCGGCACGCGGATCACCTGCCCGGCGTTGTAGCCGCGGGTGAACGGCAGATCGGAGCGCTCGACCTTCAGAAAGACATCGCGGCAGATGAAGCGCAGGTTCTCGTTGCGCATCAGCACGCCCGGCAGCAGGCCGGACTCGCACAGGATCTGGAAGCCATTGCAGACGCCGAGCACCAGGCCGCCCTTGGCGGCAAAGCTGCGCACCGCGTTCATGATCGGCGAGCGCGCCGCGATCGCGCCGCAGCGCAGATAATCGCCGTAGGAGAAGCCGCCGGGCACGACGACGAGGTCGGTGCCGGCCGGCAGCTCATGGTCGGCATGCCAGACCATCGCCGGCTCTTTGCCGGAGACGAGCCTGAGCGTGCGCGCCATGTCGCGCTCACGATTGATTCCAGGAAAGACGAGGACGGCGGCTTTCATCGAATGACCTGCCTTCCGTTCACCCCAAAACCTCGACCCGGTAATTCTCGATCACCGTATTGGCCAGAAGCTTGTCGGCCGCTTCGTTAAGCAGAGCCTCGGCCTTTTTCGGATCGGCGGTTTCGATCTCGACGTCAAAGACCTTGCCCTGGCGGACGGAGGCCACGCCATCGACGCCGAGCGAGCGCAACGCGCCCTCGATCGCCTTGCCTTGCGGGTCGAGAATGCCGGTTTTCAGGGTGACGGTGACGCGGGCTTTCATGGCTGGCGGCTTACCATAACAATCGGGACCTGTGGCCGGGAAAGTTCGGCCATCCACGCTAAACTAAAACGGCAAAGCCCGGCGCGAGGACTGCTCCTGTGCCGGGCCTTGGATTTTCTTGCGGCCCACCGGGCCGAGACCAGTCGAAACCTAGCCTTTGACCAGCACCGGGCCGGAGCCCTGCGGCCGCTCGCCCTCGGCGACGATGCCAAGACGCTTGGCGACCTCGGTATAGGCCTCAACCAGCCCGCCGAGATCGCGGCGGAAGCGGTCCTTGTCCATCTTATCGTTGGTCTTGATGTCCCACAGCCGGCAGGAGTCCGGGCTGATCTCATCGGCGACCACGATCCGCATCACGTCGTTTTCCCACAGGCGGCCGGTTTCCATCTTGAAATCGACCAGCCGGATGCCGACGCCGAGGAACAGGCCGGACAGGAAGTCATTGACGCGAATGGCCAGCGCCATGATGTCGTCGATTTCCTGCGGGCTCGCCCAGCCGAACGCGGTAATGTGCTCTTCCGACACCATCGGGTCGTTGAGCGCATCGTTCTTGTAATAGAACTCGATGATCGAACGCGGCAGTTGCGTGCCCTCGTCGATGCCGAGCCGTGTCGCCAGCGAACCGGCGGCGACATTGCGCACGACGATCTCGAGCGGAATGATCTCGACCTCGCGGATCAATTGCTCGCGCATATTGAGCCGGCGGATGAAATGCGTCGGCACCCCGATATCGTTGAGGTGCTGGAAGACGTATTCCGAGATGCGGTTGTTCAACACGCCCTTGCCTTCAATCACCTCGTGTTTCTTGGCGTTGAAGGCGGTGGCGTCATCCTTGAAATGCTGAATCAGCGTTCCCGGCTCAGGGCCCTCATAGAGGACCTTCGCCTTGCCTTCGTAAATGCGGCGGCGGCGACTCATCGGGATATACCGTGGTTTTTGAAAGTCCATTGGATGCCGTGGTTCCTCTTCGTAACGACTTCAGATCCGCGGCGGCGGGACCGGACGTTATGGCTTGCGTCGGTTTGATACGCATGCGCTAAAACGCCCTGGGCACGAGGTCAACCTAGCCGATCGTCCCGGTCAGCACAATCGAACCCTGACCACGTTTTCCACTCCGCAATTTTGCCGTAATACCTCGCTGCCTTGTTGCCTTGACCCTGGCACAGCGATATGCAAGGCGCATCAAAATGATGTCAACAATGAGGGGCGGTATGACCACGTTCGACAAGCGCGAGGAAGGCTTCGAATCGAAGTTCGCGCATGACGAGGAGCTTCATTTCAAGGCAATGGCCCGCCGCAACAAGCTGCTCGGTCTCTGGGCGGCCGGCCTGCTCGGCAAAACCGGTGCCGATGCAGACGCTTACGCCAAGGAAGTCGTCATGGCCGACTTCGAAGAAGCCGGCGATGAAGACGTTTTTCGCAAAATTGCCAAGGATTTGGAAGGCAAGGGCGTGACCGAACAGCAAATTCGTCAGCAGATGAATGAGCTGATCGCCCAGGCCGTGGCGCAGATTCAGGCGGGCACCTGACGTGACCGCTTTCGCGCTCGCCCGGCGCCTGCGTGCCGGCGAGACGGTGTTTTCGAGCTGGTGCAATCTGGCTAGCCTGATCGTGGCCGAAACCATCGCGCGCGAGGGCTTTACCGCCGTCGTGCTCGATGGCCAGCACGGGCTATGGGATGCCGCCACGATTCTGGCGGGGATCAGCGCATTGAATCATGCCGGCGCCGCGCCGGTGGTCCGGGTTCCGGTTAACGATTTCGCATTTGCGTCGCGCGCCCTCGACTTCGGCGCCGAAGCGATCATCGCGCCGATGATCAACAGCGCGGACGACGCGCGGCAATTCGCGGCAGCGGCGAAATACCCGCCGCTCGGCGAGCGCAGCTGGGGGCCGCAGCGCGCGATGAGTCTGCAAGGCTACAGCGTCACCGCCGAATACCTGCGCGACGCCAATACCGGCACGCTGACGCTCGCGATGATCGAGACCCCGCAAGCGCTCGCCAATGTCGACGCGATTGCCGCGACCGCCGGCATCGATGCCTTGTTCGTCGGGCCTTACGATCTGTCGACGTCACTATCGGCGGGCAAAGCACAAGACATCAACGCCCCGGAAGTCGACAAGGCGATCGACACGATCTGCGCGGCGGCGGTCAAGGCCGGCAAGATTCCCGGCATCTATTGCAGCAATCCCGAACGTGCATTGGCGATGGCCAAGCGCGGCTTCAGATTCCTCACCATCGGCAGCGATCAGGGTCTGCTGCGCGAGGGCGCGGCGGCGCAGGTCAAAGCGCTGAAGGGCTGATCGTCGTCCTGAAGCGCGAGCCGCTCACGCTGACGGACCAGCGCCCAGCGCCGCGTCCAGCCGGTCCAGCACCGCCTTCACATCGGCCTCGACATCGGCGGCCATGACCTCGATCACCCGGTATTTGTGGTCGTCGAGCCATTCCCGCTTGGCGACGCGGCTCTGCACACCGGCTTCGGCTTCCGCCTGCGGCACCAGATCGATCACGCAACGGTGGGCAAACGACACGAAATCGGCGATGTGCGGCCCGAGCGGCACCTGACGCTTGAAGCCGCGGCCGGCGAAGCGTCGGTCGCTGGTCAGCGCCCGCCACAGGCTGCGCTCGGCCTCGGTCGGGTTACGCCGCAGCAGCCGGGCCAGCCCTCGCACCGGCGCGCGATCCTCCAGCACCCGGCCGGCGCCGTGGTCGGCAATCATGTCGCGCAGGTTCTGCGCCTCGGCCGGATCGAGCACGCCGCCGCGCGCCGGGCCCTTGCGGCCTTGCGCGATCGCCATGATGACGCCGTGCAGCGTGCGCATATCCTGCTGACTCGGCTCGATGCGCTGAAAAATGTTGCGCAGGTTGATCGCCATCACCTCACGCTTCTCCGCCGGGCGGAAGAACTCGACCTTGTCGAGTTCGCGTTCGAGATCAGAGAAAAAAGCCTGGATCTGCTGCTTGGCGGCCGGCGGCGAGCGCGTCGACGGCGGCGTGCGGGTACCGCCCTCACCGGTCTGCTTGAACCACTCGTAAGCCACCACCACCACAGCCTGGGCCAAATTGAGCGAGGCGAAGGCCGGATTCACCGGCAGCGTGACGATGCGGTCGGCCAGACCGATCTCGTGATTTTCCAGTCCGTTGCGCTCGCGGCCGAAGACCAGCGCCACGGTCTCTCCGGCAGCGACACGCGGCGCCATTTCAACGGCGGCGGTAGCGGCGGAAATCACCGGTTTGGCCTGATCGTGATTGCGCGCCGTCAGCGCCAGGACGAAGGTGCAATCGGCCACCGCCTGTTCAAGCGTGTCGTAAAGCACCGCGTTATCGAGGATGCGGTCGGCACCGGCGGCCATCACCACGGCGCGCTCGTTTGGCCAGCCTTGCTTCGGCTTGACCAGGCGCAGCCGGGCAAGGCCGAAATTGGCCATGGCGCGGGCCGCGGCCCCGATGTTCTCGCCGAGCTGGCTTTCCACCAGCACCACCACGGGTCCGGGCTGCTCGATCCAGCGCTTGGTCTTGTCGGTCCCGGCTCCGGGCATGCAAAGCTCCTCGACAGGCAAAGGCCCCGACGGCGCCGCCCTTGGCCAGTTTCCCTGTCGAAGCCGGGGGCCGGCGTCAAGAGGCGGTCCCGATCCCGTCGACCCACAGACCGTGCGCCAGTCCCGACTTTCACTGCAACGCAGGTCCGACGAGGCTTTTACCGGCGGGGTGCGGGTGCTATAGGGCGCTCGCCGAACTCCCGTCAGTCGAATTCCCGGTTGGCGACGTCCGCGCCGCGAATGCTTCCTTCGCGGGCCCGAGGGGAAAGCCATTCCCGCGCGCCCGCCAGTGGTTAAGTTTCCGGTCGGCCCATACAAGCGCGGCGACCAGAGGTGCAAATATGTCAGATCTCGAAATCATGTGGACAAAGGTCGATGAAGCTCCGGCGCTGGCGACCTATTCGCTGTTGCCGATCGTCGAAGCCTTCGTCGGCGCGGCGGGCGTATCCGTGAAGCTCAAGGACATCTCGCTGGCCGGCCGTATCCTCGCCAATTTCCCCGATAAGCTGAAGCCCGAGCAGAAGATCAACGACGAGCTCGCCGAACTCGGCAAGCTGGCGATGAAGCCGGAAGCCAACATCATCAAGCTGCCCAATATTTCAGCCTCGATCCCGCAGCTCAAAGCCGCGATCAAGGAATTGCAGAGCAAGGGCTACGACGTCCCCAATTACCCCGACAGCGACGCGACGCCGGCCGACAAGGAAATCCGCGCCCGCTACGGCAAGGTGCTGGGCAGCGCGGTCAATCCGGTGCTGCGCGAGGGCAACTCCGACCGTCGCGCCGCCGGCGCCGTCAAGGCTTATGCCCGCAGCCACCCGCACAAGATGGGCGCGTGGAGCAAGGATTCGAAAACCCGCGTCGCGCACATGACGGGCCATGATTTCTATGGGTCGGAAGTCGCGACCACCGTCGCGGCGCCGACCAATGCCCGGATCGAATTCGTCGGCACCGACGGCGCGGTCACGGTGCTCAAGGCCAAGACGCCGCTTCAGGCCGGCGAAGTCATCGATTGCTCGGTGATGAACGTCAAGGCGCTCGACGCCTTCTATGCCGACGCGATGGACGCGGCGAAGAAGGACGGCATCCTGTTCTCGCTGCACGTCAAGACGACCATGATGAAGATCTCCGATCCCATCCTGTTCGGACACGCCATATCGGTGTTCTTCGCCGACGTCTTCAAGAAGCATGGCGCAACCCTGACCAAGCTCGGCGTCCATCCCGACCTCGGCGTCGGCGACATGATGACCAGAATCGAGACCCTGCCCGAGGCCGAGAAGGCGGCGATCAAGGCCGACATCCAGGCCGAATACGCCAAGCGGCCGGCCCTCGCCATGGTCAATTCCGACAAGGGCATCACCAACCTGCATGTGCCCTCTGACGTAATCGTCGATGCGTCGATGCCGGCGATGATCCGCGAATCCGGCAAGATGTGGGGCCCAGACGGCAAGCTGCATGACTGCATCGCCGCGATCCCGGACCGCTGCTACTCGACGCTGTTCCAGGCCGTCATCGACGACTGCAAGGCCAACGGCGCGTTCGACCCGAAGACGATGGGCTCGGTGCCGAATGTCGGCCTGATGGCGCAGGCGGCCGAGGAATACGGCTCGCACGACAAGACCTTCCGCATGTCCGCCAACGGCACGGTCAACGTGGTCGCCGAGGACGGCAAAGTCCTGATGACGCAGAAAGTCGAGACCGGCGACATCTTCCGCATGTGCCAGGTCAAGGACGCGCCGATCCAGGATTGGGTCAAGCTTGCGGTGCGCCGTGCACGGCTGACCAATACCCCGGCGGTGTTCTGGCTCGACGCCAAACGCGCGCACGACGCGCAGCTCATTGCCAAGGTCGAGAAGTACCTCAAGAACGAGGACACCAAGGGGCTCGACATCCGCATCATGACGCCGGTCGACGCGACCAAGTTCTCGCTCGAGCGTATCCGCAAGGGCCTGGACACGATCTCGGTCACCGGCAACGTGCTGCGCGACTATCTCACCGACCTGTTCCCGATCATGGAGCTCGGCACCTCGGCCAAGATGCTGTCGATCGTTCCGCTGCTGCAAGGCGGCGGTCTGTTCGAAACCGGGGCCGGCGGTTCGGCGCCCAAGCATGTCGAGCAGTTCAAGGGCGAAGGCTACCTTCGCTGGGATTCGCTGGGCGAGTTCCTGGCGCTCGGCGCCTCGCTCGAACACCTCGCGCAGGTCAGCGGCAACGAAGACGTGAAGGTCCTGGCCGAGACGCTCGACGAGGCCAATAGCGAAATCCTCGAGCACAACCGCTCGCCGGCCCGCAAGGTGGGCGAACTGGACAATCGCGGCAGCCATTTCTACCTGGCGCTCTACTGGGCCAAGGCGCTCGCCCGCCGCGACAACAGCTCCGGCCTCGCCGCGCGCTTCAAGCCGCTGGCGGAAGCGCTGGCGGCCAACGAGGCCAAGATCGACGCCGAGTTGATTGCCGCTCAGGGCAAGCCGATCGAAACCGGCGGTTACTACCTGCCCGACCAGAAAAAGACATCGGCCGCGATGCGGCCGAGCCAGACGCTGAACGACGCGCTCGCCGCGCTTTAACAGCGACGGCGCATTGTGCGACAAGACTGCGGCCCGCCCGACACTTCTGACGTCGGGCGGGCCGCCTGCCGAATCCCCATCGCGCCGCCACCGCGAGCTTCAACGGCCCGGCATTGAAGGCCCGCGTGACCGCGGCTTTCACGGCGCGAAAGGCGATGCTATAGAGCGCGCCATGGCCGCAGCGCCGACAAGAACCCCAGGCGCGCGCCCTCCCTGCCGTCGCCCGACGGCCGTTCCCGATGCCGGCTCTCAAATGGTGGTTTCCTGACATGGCGAAGATCAAGGTAAAAAATCCCGTCGTCGAGATGGACGGCGATGAGATGACCCGCATCATTTGGCAGCTCATCAAGGACAAGCTGATCCACCCCTATCTCGATATCGACCTGCTCTATTACGATCTCTCGGTCGAAAAGCGCGACGAGACCAACGACCAGATCACTATCGATTCAGCCGAGATGACCAAGAAGGTCGGCGTCGCCGTCAAATGCGCCACCATCACGCCGGACGAAGGCCGCGTGAAGGAATTCGGCCTCAAGGAAATGTGGCGCTCGCCGAACGGCACCATCCGCAACATCCTTGGCGGCACGATCTTCCGCGAGCCGATCATCTGCAAGAACGTGCCGCGGCTGGTGCCCGGCTGGACCCAGCCGATCATCATCGGCCGCCATGCTTATGGCGATCAGTACCGCGCCACCGATTTCAAGTTTCCGACCAAGGGCACGATCTCGCTCAAGTTCGTTGGCGACGACGGCAAGGTGATCGAGAAGGAAGTGTTTAAGGCGCCCGGCGCCGGCGTCACCATGGCGATGTACAACCTCGACGATTCGATCCGCGATTTCGCCCGCGCGTCGATGAACTTCGCGCTGGCGCGCAGCTATCCGCTCTACCTGTCGACCAAGAACACCATCCTCAAGCAATATGACGGCCGCTTCATGGAGCTGTTCCAGGAGGTGTTCGACGGCGAGTTCAAGGACAAGTTCGAAGCCAAGAAGCTGACCTACCAGCACCGGCTGATCGACGACATGGTCGCCTCGGCGCTGAAGTGGTCGGGCGGCTATGTCTGGGCCTGCAAGAACTACGATGGCGATGTGCAGTCCGACACCGTCGCCCAGGGCTTCGGCTCGCTCGGCCTGATGACCTCGGTGCTGCTGACGCCGGACGGCAAGGTGGTGGAAGCCGAGGCCGCCCACGGCACCGTGACGCGACACTACCGCGAGCACCAGAAAGGCAACGAAACCTCGACCAATTCGATCGCCTCGATCTTCGCCTGGACCCGCGGCCTGGCGCATCGCGCCAAGCTCGACGACAATGCCGACCTGGCGAAGTTCGCGGCGACGCTGGAGAAGGTCTGTATCGACACGGTCGAAGCCGGCTTCATGACCAAGGATCTCGCCCTGCTGGTCGGCCCCGAACAGAAGTGGCTGTCGACCACGGGCTTCCTTGACAAGATCGACGAGAACCTGAAAAAGGCGATGGCCTGACGCGGCCAACGCCCGCTCCAAACGAAAACGGCGCGGTCACCCGCGCCGTTTTTTTTAGCGAGGCCGACGGCCGCCTTAGGGCGACCGACCGAATGCCTAGTGCTTGAGATCGTCCGGCACCGCGCCGCCGTTTTCGGCGAGCTTCTGCATCACCTGCTTGTGCAGCCAGATGTTCATCGAAGCGGAATCGCCCATGTCACCCTTGTAGCCGAGCTCGGTGGCCAATTCCTTGCGCGCGCCCAGGCTGGAATCCAGATCGAGAAGCTTCATCAGATCGACAATCGACTTCTTCCAGTCGAGCTTCTCCGGGTTCTTGGCGGCAAGGTCGTTCATGACCTTGGCGACATCGACATCGGACAGCGGCGTCGCGGTGGCCGGGGCGGCAGCGCCTTCGGACGCCTTGGCCGAGCCGAAAATCGCCGACACGATTTTTCCAAAAATGCTCACAATCATTTCTCCTTGCACATGCTTGATGGACGAACCAAACTATTAATCGAGCAGACCCGTAGATACTCTACGCTACCTCGTCGCACGGCGTCATGCGAATTGCACTTAACCGAACTATCAACAGATAGACATAACGACGCGGTGACACAATTCTGAAGGGCCGCCGCCATCCGTTTCTACTACGCAGCACGAACGAAAGGATAGCCACATGGGTTTGCTCGACATTCTAAACGGCATGCAGAACGGTCCGCGCGGCCAGACCCAGCCGGGCAAAGGCGGCATGTCGCCAATCACCATGGCGATGCTCGCCTTGCTGGCTTACAAGGCTTATCAACATCTCGGCTCCGGGCAGCCCAATACCGCTCCGGCTAATAACCCGGTACCGCCCGCCAATAGTGGCGGTTTGGGCGCCGGTCTCGGCGGTCTTCTTGGCGGGTTGCTCGGCGGCGCCGCCGGCAGCGCGACGCAAGGCGGCGGACTCGGCGGACTTCTGGAAGGCGGCCTCGGCAGCCTGCTTGGCGGCGGTGCGGCCGGCAGCGTGCTGAGCAGTGGCCTCGGCGAAGTGGTCAAGCAATTGCAGCAAGCTGGTCACGGCGACGCCGCCCAGTCCTGGGTCGGCACGGGCGCCAACAAGACGATCTCGCCCGACGATCTCGGCAAGGCGCTCGGCGACGACACCGTCAATTCGCTGGCCGAACAGGCCGGGCTCTCCAAAGTCGATCTGCTCGAAGGCCTGAGCCATCAATTGCCACAACTGGTCGATCAACTGACACCGCAAGGCAGCCTGCCGGACGAACACGAAATGTCGCGCATGCTCTAGAAGCGGCGAACCAAACCCCAAGATCGGAGAACTGGAATGATTTGGATTCTCGTCGTTGGCCTGGTGGCCGGCTTTCTCGCGCGCATGATCATGCCGGGGCCAAATAACCCGGCAGGCTTCATCCTGACCGCCGTGCTCGGCATCGCCGGCGCCTTCCTGGCAACCTTTATCGGCCAGACCATCGGCTGGTACCGGCCCGATCAGGGCGCCGGCTTCATCGCAGCCACTGTCGGCGCGGTGGTCGTGCTGTTCATCTGGCACCGGCTGGTGGCGAGCGGCAAGCTTCCCGATCCGGGCGCCCGCTAGGATCGCCGCTGATGGCAAGAGTTGAAAACGGCGCAACGCAAGTTGCGCCGTTTTCTTTTTCAGTCGGCTACTTGCCAGTTAGCTACTTGGCGTTGATATGCGCCGCCTTGATGATCGGCCACCAACGCGCCGCTTCCGCCTTCTGGAAATCGCGCAGCCCCTGCGGCGTCTGCGAACCGGTGTTCATCTGGGTGCCGCGCACCTTGAAATGCTCCTGAACCGCCGGCAACGCCAACACCTTGACCATCACCGCGTTGAGCTTGGCCTCGATGTCTTTCGGCGTGCCTTTCGGCACCCAGAGCCCGTACCACAGCGAGGCGGTAAAGCCCTTCAGACCGGCTTCGGTCATGGTCGGCACGTCGGGCATCGAGGTGGTGCGGCTCGTGGCTGTGACGGCGAAGGGCTTGATCAATCCCGCCTTGACCGGACCGAGAAAGTTCGAAGCCGGCTCCATCATGAAATCGATCTGGCCGCCAATCAGGTCCTTCATGCCCGGGCCATTGCCGCGATAGGGCACGAACAGATAGGACGTGCCGGTCTCTTTCTGGAACGCCAGACCGGCAACGTGGCCCGTGGCGCCGACGCCGGCGATGCCGCACGATGCCTTGCCGGGATTGGCCTTGAGCCAGGCGATAAACTCTTGCAAATTCTTGGCCGGCAGATCCTTCTTGCCGGCCAGCAGCAAGGGCTCGTTGCCGATCAAGATGATCGGATCGAGATCGCCGAGAAGGTCGAAAGGCAGTTGGTAGAGACCGCCGACCAGCATGTTGGTGGTCGAAGTCCCGATCAACAGCGTGTAACCGTCCGGCGTCGCCCGCACTGCTTTTTGCACCGCGATGCGGCCGGTCGCGCCGCCGACATTCTCGATCACCACCGGCTGGCCCAGCAGATCGTGCATGTGCTGGCCGAGCAGCCGGGCCATGGTGTCGGTCGACCCGCCGGGCGGAAACGGCACGATCAAGGTGATCGGACGCAACGGATAGGTATCGGCCGCGGCGTTCGCCACGGCGGAAACCAGCAAGCCGGCAGCGAAGGCCACGCCGAGCAGCAGACCCAAAGCTCTTCTAACGATCGATGTCATGATTTTCCCCCTATGCAAATAACCGGTCTTGTTGGCGACCGTTGGGAGACAAACTAATGGACCATCATCCGAATTGCCATCAGCTTTCGTCCAGCTCGCTCTCGACGATATCGCCCCGTGGCGTGACCACCTCACGGCCGACACGCTTTTCCACCACGTCCTTGATCCGCTCGGCGATGCGCGCATCGCGGCTCATCAGCGCGTGCAGGTCCTGCGCATCCAGCACCAGCAGGCTGGCGCGGGTCAGCGCGATCGCCGTCGCCGAACGACGCGCCCGTTTGAGCACTGCCACCTCGCCGAAGAACTGACCGGGTCCGATCACGACATGCTCGCGTTTCTTCAGCGCGACCTCGACCTGACCGGCGGCAATGAAATACATCGAATGCGCCGGCTCGCCCTCGCGCACGATCACCTGACCGGCCTCGACCAGTTGCGCGCGCAAGAGCTGCATGATGTCCGCAATGTCGCCGCCATCGAGTTCGGCGAACAACGGCACGCGCGCGATCATGCCCCAGGTCACGATGAAATCGCGGCGGTGAATCTGTTCCGAGAACGCGGTGGCGATGATGCCGACCGGCAGCGCGATCATGATGACGCCGAGGAATATCGTGGCGGTCGCGATCAGCTTTCCGAAGGCGGTCACCGGCACGACGTCGCCGTAACCGATGGTGCCGATAGTCACGATCGCCCACCACATCGCATCCGGAATGGTGCCAAGCTTGTCCGGCTGAACGTGGCCTTCGGCGACATGCATCAAGGCCGCCATCACCAGCGTGGCGCCGGCGGTGATCACCAGACAACCGAACAAGGCGCGACGCTCGCGATACAGCACATCGAGCAGCGAGCGCATCGCCGGCGAATAGCGCGCGATCTTGAAAAACCGCACCATGCGCAGCACCTGCAACACGCGCAGGTCGTTCGGCAAAATGGGAGCGAACCAGAACGGCAGAACCGCGACCAGATCGACGAGGCCGGCCGGGCTGACGATGTATTTGATCCGGGCGCGCAGCGGCGACAGACCGCGGCTCGGGCCATGCTCGACCGCGCTCCACACCCGCAACGCATATTCCAGCGTAAACACGACGAGCGAGATGTCCTCGACCGCGGCGAACACCAGACTGTAATCCGCCGCCAGATGCGGCACCGATTCCAGCGCCACCGCCGTCAGGTTGATCAGAATCAACGCCACCAGCAGCCGGTCAATATTCACGCCGACGCCGCCGCCAATCGGGCCCTGTTCGAGCGCCAGATAGATGCGCCGGCGCAGGTCCTTGATCTGAGTGCGTAACATCGCCGGCTCTCCGCTCGACCGACTCACCGCGGCCGCACCCGCAAGCTTATACAATAAGCCCCAGTGCCAGCGATGGCCCGGACGCAACGCGGCTGTTCAGGGCAGACGCCCAAATGCGTCGGCGCGCATCGTCGCCAACCGCTTCGCCACCAGCTCGGCCGGCAGATCGAGGCTCTCCAGCAGCCGGCCAGCCAATTGCAGGCTGGCCTCCACCGTCTCCGGGATCACGCCGACGGCGCCGAGCGCCATCAACCGGTCGGCATGGCCGGTGTCGGCGGCCCGGGCAAAGACCAGCGCCTGCGGCCTGATGCGGCGCGCCGCCGCCACCATCCGTTCGGCGGACAGTGGATTGTTGATGGTAACGACGAAGGCGCGCGCCCGCTGGCCGCCAAGTTTGGCCAGCATTTCCTCGCGCCCGGCATCGCCGAAAAACACCGGCCGGCCAGCGAGCCGCAGATGCGCGACCCGCTCGCCATTGGCATCGATCGCGACGTAAGGCACCCGTTCGGCCTCAAGCGCGTCGGCGACCAGATGACCGACCCGGCCAAGACCGCCGATCACAACATGGTTGTCGAATTCGTCGAGATCCGGCCCCGGCATATGACCAGCATGATCGGTCTGTTCCAGCCGCGCCGCCAACACCCGTGCGGCATAAGCCAGCACCGGCGTCGCCAGCATGCTCAGGCTGACCACCGCGATCGAGGCATCGGCCAGTCGCGGCGATAAAAGGGCATGGCCCTGCGCCACGCCGATCACGACAAAAGCAAACTCGCCGGCCTGCGCCAACAGCAAGGCCACTTCGGCGGCGGTCGCGCGCGGCACGCCGAATGCGCGCGCCGCGCCGAACAGGATCACGGCCTTGCCGCCAATCAGCGCGACAACCGCGAGCAGGATCCAGCCGATGTCGCCGGTCACCGCGACGAGATCGAGATTGGTGCCGACCGAAATAAAGAAGATGCCGAGCAGCAGGCCCTTGAACGGTTCGAGATCGACTTCAATGTGATGGCGCGCCTCGCTGTCCGACAACAACATGCCGGCGAGAAAGGCGCCGAGCGCGACCGACAGCCCGGAAAGCCCGGTCGCGACCGAGAACACCACCAGGATCAGGAGCGCGATCGCCATGATCAGATCGCGACTGCCGGTGCGCACCGCCGAGCGCAATAACGGCCGGACGACGAAGCGGCCGAGCAGCATGATGGCGATCACCGCGGCCAGCGCCTGGGCGAAAGGCCGGGCCAGTTCAACGATGCCGGCCGGCTCCTGACCCTGCTTGCCGGCCGCCAGCACGCCGACCACGAACAGGATCGGCACCACCATCAGGTCCTGAAACAACAGCACCGACAGCGCGATCCGGCCGGTCGGGTTGGCGACCCGATGCTGTTCGATCAGCAATTGCATGACGATGGCGGTCGACGACAGGGCCAGACACAAGCCGAGCACGACGCCGGCCGGCGGCACGCCGACGGTTACGCGCGCCACCGCGCCGATCGCCACGGTGGCGAGCAGGACCTGCGCGAAGCCGACGCCGAGCACATAACGGCGCAATTGCCACAGCCGCTGCAATGACAATTCCAGACCGAGCAGGAACAGCAGGATGACGATGCCGGCTTCAGCCAGCAGCTCGGCGCGCTTGGGATCGTCGAAGGTGACAAAGACGATCCACGGATAACTGTCCGATAGCCGGCCGAGCCCATGCGGCCCGAGCACGACTCCGGCGATCAAGAAGCCGAGCACCGTGCCGATGCGGGCACGGTGAAACAGCGGCACGATGACGCCCGCGACCACCAGAAATATGATGAGGCCTTTAAGGCCTTCGGCATGCAGCACGATGCTGTCCTTGGCGATACGGGGGACATGGCGAACAGCAGCGAGGCTGTCCAGCGATTCGGCGGCGCCCTAATCGTAACATGCCGGCCGCCACATTCGCGCCGCGACGCATCGCCCGACGTCAGGCGGTGAGCGTGCGTTCCATGGCAAGATAGCGCGGCCGCCCAGGGTCCTGGCCTTCGCCGGTCACGACAAAGCTGGCGCTTTCGAAATAACGACGGTTGTCCGGCAATTCGACCCGCACCCGCAACGTCAGTCGCGTGGCGTCCGCCTGCCGCGCGACCTGTTCGGCTGCGGTCAATAACGCGGCGCCGACGCCGCGCCGGCGCCAGGCCGGCAAGGTCGCGACCCGCGTCAGATAAAGGGCGTCGCCATCGCGCACGGCGAACAGGCTGCCGATGATCTTGCCGTCGGCCTGCGCAACGATGACCGTACCGGCACGCAGCCGCGCTTCGAAATCCGCAAGCGTCTCCCGCATCACGCTCGACGGCGGCTGCAGGTGATCGAAAGCGGCATGCACGACGGCCAGAACTTCCGGCAGGCGCGCACGATCGGTGCAAGGCGCGGCGATGAAAGCGCCGTGGTCGGCCATCGTTATGCGCCGAGCGCCGCCTCGATCGCGGCCAGCGCCGCATCGGCCTTGGCGCCATCCGGGCCACCGGCCTGCGCCATGTCGGGCTTGCCGCCGCCGCCTTTGCCGCCGAGCACTTCGGAGGCCTTGCGCACGAGATCGACCGCCGAGATCCGGCCGATCAGATCGGCGGTGACGCCGACGACGATCGAGGCCTTGCCGTCGTCGCTGACCGCGATCAAAGCAACGACGCCGGAACCGAGCTGCTTCTTGCCCTCGTCCGCCAGCCCCTTGAGCTCCTTGATGTCGATGCCGGAGACGCTGCGCGCCATCAGCTTGACGTCACCGACGGTGCGCACGTCGCTCGCCGCACCGGCGCCCGACCCGCCGCCACCGCCCATCGCCAGCTTCTTGCGCGCTTCCGACAATTCGCGCTCGAGCTTCTTGCGCTCGTCGAGCAGGCTGGCGACACGCGCCGGCAGCTCTTCCAGCGGCGTCTTCAATTCGGCCGCCGCGACCTTGGCGGTCTGCAATTGCTTGTTGACCGAATGGCGCGCCACCGTGCCGGTGAGCGCTTCAAGACGGCGCACGCCGGAGGCGACGCCGGAATCGGTCAGCCCGGTAATCAGGCCGATATCGCCGGTCCGTTTGACGTGAGTGCCGCCGCACAATTCGACCGACCAGCCGAGCGCATTGCCGGCGCCTTCACCCATAGCGACGACGCGAACCTCGTCGCCATATTTTTCGCCGAACAGCGCCCGCGCGCCGGAGGCGCGGGCATCGTCAAGCGCCATCAGCCGGGTGGTCACCGGCGCGTTCTGTAACACGATGGCATTGGCGATATCCTCGACCCGTTCCAGTTCATCCGCCGTCACCGGCTTGGGATGCGAGAAGTCGAAGCGCAGGCGGTCGGGCGCCACCAGCGAACCCTTCTGCGCGACATGATCGCCGAGCACCTGGCGCAGTGCTTCGTGCAGCAGATGAGTGGCCGAATGGTTCTGCCGGATCGCGGCACGGCGGCCGTGATCGACTTCGAGCAGCAGCGGATCGTCGCGCTTGACCGTGCCCTGCTCGACCTTGACCGTGTGCACGAACAGATCGCCGGCTTTCTTCTGGGTGTCGATGACGGAGAGCCTGACACCTTCGCGGCGCATCTCGCCGGTATCGCAGGTCTGACCACCGCTTTCGCCGTAGAAAGGCGTCTGGTTCAACACCACGGCGCCGGTGTCGCCGGCCTTGAGTTCGTCGACTTCCTGGCCATCCTTGACCAGCGCGGTGACGAAGCCTTCGGCGCTTTCGGTGTCGTAACCGAGAAATTCGGTGCTGCCGAGCTTCTCACGCAGCCCGAACCAGACGGTTTCGGCCGCCGCATCGCCCGAGCCCAACCAGGAGGCCCGCGCCAGCGCCCGCTGGCGTTCCATTGCGTCGGTGAACGAGGCCAGATCGACGCTGATGCCGCGCGAGCGCAGCGCATCCTGCGTCAGATCGAGCGGGAAACCGTAAGTGTCGTAGAGGGTGAAGGCGGTGTCGCCGTCGAACATGTCGCCCTTCTTGAGCGACGCACTCTTTTCTTCGAGGATCGACAAGCCGCGTGCCAGCGTGTTGCGGAAACGGGTTTCCTCGAGCTTGAGCGTTTCGCCGATCAAGGCTTCGGCGCGGACCAGTTCGGGGAAGGCCTGGCCCATCTCGCGCGTCAGCGCCGGCACCAGCTTCCACATCAGCGGTTCCTTGGCGCCAAGCAGTTCGGCATGACGCATCGCGCGCCGCATGATCCGGCGCAGGACGTAGCCCCGGCCCTCGTTCGACGGCAAGACACCATCGGCGATCAGGAACGAAGAAGCGCGCAAGTGATCGGCGATGACCCGGTGCGACGCCTTCTGCGCGCCGTCGGGCGCGACCTTGACGATATCGGCGATCGTCTGGATCAGCGTGCGGAACAGGTCGATGCCGTAATTGTCGTGAGTGCCCTGCAGGACGGCGGCGATGCGTTCGAGACCCATGCCGGTATCGATCGACGGCCGCGGCAGATCGAGGCGGGTGCCGCCGGCCTGCTGCTCGAACTGCATGAAGACGAGATTCCAGATCTCGATGAAACGGTCGCCATCGGCATCGGCCGAACCGGGCGGACCGCCCGGAATGTGCGCGCCGTGGTCATAGAAAATTTCCGAACACGGACCGCAGGGGCCGGTATCGCCCATCTGCCAGAAATTGTCCGAGCCTGCGATGCGGAGGATCTTGCTCTCCGGCAGGCCCGCGACCTTCTTCCACAAATTGAAGGCATCGTCGTCGTCGATATAAACCGTGACCAGGAGCTTCTCGACAGGCAGACCGAACTCCTTGGTGATCAGGTTCCAGGCGAGTTCGATGGCGCGTTCCTTGAAGTAGTCGCCGAACGAGAAATTGCCGAGCATCTCGAAGAAGGTGTGATGCCGGGCCGTGTAGCCCACATTGTCGAGGTCGTTATGCTTGCCGCCGGCGCGCACGCATTTCTGCGAGGAAGCGGCGCGGACATAAGGCAGCTTCTCGGCACCGGTAAAGACGTTCTTGAATTGCACCATGCCGGCATTGGTGAACATCAAGGTCGGATCGTTGCGCGGCACCAGCGCCGAAGACGGCACCACCTGGTGGTCGTTCTTGGCAAAGTAATCCAGGAAACTCTGACGGATCTCGTTGACGCCGCTCATGAATGAAGGCCGCTTCCGGTTGATGCAGGATGTCTCGCCGCCGGGGCCGCCCCCACGTTGAATGCGGGCACCACGACCGGGGCTCTAAAGCCCCGTCCGGCTTGAAGATTTCGGACGATCTATTTAGCGGCGGCAACCCGAGGAGTCCAGAAAGCCGGGCTTTTTCAAGGCAGGGCCGCGCCGCTTCGCCGGCCCGGGACCGGCTGCCGATCCCGGAGGCTGGCCGATGGCCGCGGGGCGATACGGCCCGCCAAAACGCCTTCGCCCCCGTCTTCGGTGGCGGCCGCTTTACGCAGCCGGGTGCCGACGGGGGCGAATTTGGCGACCAGCCCAAGGCTGCGCCGATGCTTTAACCGTGCGCCACCGATCCCGCGATGGCGCAAGCCGTGCAGGCTGCTGCCCACACGACCCGGACGCTATTTCGTCCGGGCCTTTTTGGCCGGCGCCTTTTCGGTCCCGGGCTTCTGAGCGGCGGCTTTCCGCGCCGACGCCTTTTTGTCCGACACCTTGGTCACGACCGCCTTCTTGGCATCAGCCTTCTTGGTCTCGGCCTTTCTGGCGTCCGCTTTGACGGTCTTCGCCGCCTTGGCAACCGACTTGGCAGTGCCCCTGGTCTTCGACGGCGCGCTGGACGCGGGCGTGACCGGAGCCTCGACGTCAGCGTCGGCCTCGATCTTGGCTTCGGCCTTGGTCTTGTTCTCGGTATCGGACCCGATCCTGGCTTCGATCTCGACTTCGCCGGCCTCGACTTCGGCCGGAGCGGCGACGTCCGTCGCGCCCCGATCCTCGATCCTGGCCTCCTCCGAGAACCCGGCCCCGGCCGAAGGGGACAGCTCGGATTTCGCCGTTGCCGTCATATCCGGCGTGGTCCCATCCGCGGCTGTCCTGCCTCCGGCCAACTTCTCCAGCGCTCGCGCCCTGGCATTCTTGCGCTTTTCCGGCTTCGGATGCGCCATGGCCAGATCGCCGGGTTCGCCCGTCACAGCTTCCGTCGCATCCGCCGCGGGCGCAGGACCCGCCAAAGCCTGGCTTGCCGGAGCGTCCGCCGGCAACAGCGCCGGCTGGTCGGAGCCTGCCTTGGCAGCCAAGGCGGCCTTGGCGCGCGCCTTGGCGTTCTGGCGCTTTTCAGGCTTGGGGCGAACCGTCACCAGCCCCTCGGCCAGCCGCGCCGTCGGCGCGGCAACGTCCTGCTTCGGCAGCCAGTGGTCGAACCCGACCACTGCGGCAGTCCCGACAGCATCCATATCGCCCGCCACGCCGGGCGGCGTGCCGTCAACCGTGCCTGCCGCATCGGCAGACGCATCATCGTTCGATTCATAGGCCGGCTTGGGCGCTCCAAGCGAGGACATCGTCCCCGCCTGTGCCGGACCTTCAACGCCGCGGGTATCTCCCGTCACAGAGAACCCGTCGTCGCCGAAGCCGGCGCCGAGCGATGGCGTCACGCCATCACGTCTCGGCGTGCCCGGAGCTTTTCAAGCCTCGGCAGCGGCGTCGCCGTCGTCATCCTTCTCGGCCTCGCCCTGCATGATCGCATCGGCGATCAGCCCGGAATTGGCCCGCACCGCCGCCTCGATCTTGCCGGCGAGATCGGGATTGTTCTTCAGGAAGGTCTTGGCGTTCTCGCGGCCCTGGCCGATGCGCTGACTGTCGTAGGAATACCAGGCGCCCGACTTCTCGACGACGCCGGCCTTGACGCCAAGATCGACCAGTTCGCCCATCTTGGACACGCCCTCGCCATACATGATGTCGAATTCGACCTGCTTGAACGGCGGCGCCAGCTTGTTCTTGACCACCTTGACGCGGGTCTGGTTGCCGATCACCTCATCGCGATCCTTGATCGCGCCGATCCGGCGAATATCCAGACGCACCGAGGCATAGAACTTCAGCGCATTGCCGCCCGATGTGGTTTCGGGCGAGCCATACATCACACCGATCTTCATGCGAATCTGGTTGATGAAGATCACCATGGTGCGCGACTTCGAGATCGAGGCGGTCAGCTTGCGCAACGCCTGGCTCATCAAACGAGCCTGACTGCCGGGCTGCACGTCGCCCATCTCGCCTTCCAGTTCCGAACGCGGCACCAGCGCGGCGACCGAGTCGACCACCAGCACGTCGATGGCGCCGGAGCGCACCAGCGTATCGGCGATTTCCAGCGCCTGTTCGCCGGCGTCGGGCTGCGAGATCAGAAGGTCGTCGACATTGACGCCGAGCTTGCGGGCATAGACCGGATCGAGCGCGTGTTCGACGTCGACGAAAGCGCAGATGCCGCCGGCCTTCTGGGCCTCGGCAATGGTGTGCAGCGACAGCGTGGTCTTGCCGGACGATTCCGGGCCGTAGATTTCGACGATTCGGCCGCGCGGCAGGCCGCCGACGCCGAGCGCGATGTCGAGCCCGAGCGAGCCGGTCGACACGGTTTCGACATTCAACGACTGGTCGTTCTTGCCGAGCTTCATGACCGAGCCCTTGCCGAACTGGCGCTCGATCTGGGAGAGCGCGGCTGACAGGGCTTTGGACTTGTCCATGGACGATCCTTCGACGAGACGCAGGGCAGGCTGACTCATGTGTCGCTCCTTATGGCCTTAGATTCGACCCCCGACAACGCGGTCGCGCTCGGCTCTGTGGAGCGCCGCAGGCGTCGTGATCGCCTATGTCAAGTATGTACCTCATTTGTTCTCAGTTCGCAATATGTTCTTCTCAGTTCGCGGATGTTTACTCACGCCGACGGCCGCCGCAGCCGGAGGCGATCGCGCAAGATATTGAAATGACGAACACATCCGGCGGAAAACGCTGACCGGCACCGCTCCGAAGACGGAAATGCCAATCGGCCGAGTTTACCCCTGCGCCGTTCCGCGACGCCGCCGGGCCTCGGGCCCAATTACCGTCAGATCCGACGCTACCGCGCCGTGTTGGTCGAGCACCTAATCGCCTTGCCAGTTGCTGGCCGGCTGGCCGCAATAGCGGCAGTGCCCGGTCTCGTCGAAATCATGCTTTGTGAATACGCAGATCCATGGCCGCAAAGCCTCGCGCAATTTTCGCAACATTTCTGCACTTCCCCAACATCGGCGGGGAAAGAACGCGCGAAGCGGCAATCGGTTCGAAAATACCAGCTAATGCATGGACGCCACCGCAAATATGGCGGCATCTTCGCGAAACAGGGAACAATGACGGCCGCCAAGGCGACGTCGAACGAACCTCAGGCCTGATACTCGCTGAGCATCAGCTTGAGCGCGGCTTTGCCGGCGCGGGTCGCCTCGGACATCGATTCGAAATAGACCTGACTATGCTCGACCGGGCTGCTGCGGCCGGCGCGGTAAATCTCCCAGCGCCACGGCTTGGGCGGTGAGGCACGATTTTTCACAACAACGGAAAAGTCTTCATGGTCGATCATGCCGGGAATATAGCGGCAAAAACCCGAATGTGGGCTTTTTTTTGATATTAAATTTGCCAGTATTACTTGCGAATTATTGCCGTTCGCCCCGCCATTTGCCGCTACGCAACAAAAGCACCTGATTCGGAACTTGGCTATGCTTGCCGGCGACCGCTCCGTCCACGGTCGTTCACAGCCCTGGCCGACACCGGCCCCCGGCGCTTCGTTCCGTCAACACCGCACCTCGCGCGCCGCCGGAAGGCCCGCCGTTAAGGGTTCGTTGACCTTACCAAACTATTAACCGGTATCGGCATTCGGCACGAGCCTTGCCTTGTTAACGCCGCTGTGACGTCGAAAACAGGCCAGCATTGCACGTTACCGAGTGTCCAAACGAGATGCCGCAAAAGACTGCCGCCACTCCACACCGCTCACCGTCAAGCCGGGGCCGTGCGTTGAGGCGGCCAATAAGGGGACGGTAATGCGGGCGACGCTGATGGATCAGTGTGTACGGCTGGGGATGGCGATCGTGCTCATCGCCCTAGTGTCCGTCACGCTTTACAATTTTTCCAGCCGCACCGGCTCGATCGGCTCGGGCGCGCTGACCGACATCAGCTTCCGGCGTTAACGACGGACCGTCGGTTCAATCGGCGCGGTCCTGCCAGTCGCGCCAATGGGTGGGATGAACGTCCAGCCGCTCCTGCGTGCGCGCGTTCATCCAGCCGGCCGGAATTTTCCGGCACGGAAACACCAAGGCATGCTGCCCGTCCTTATCGAGAACGGCGAGTTCGAGGTCGCGATCGCTCGGCGCGCTGGAAATCGGGTGCCACATCGGCACAAAATGGCAGTCCGCCAGCTTTCCGCATTGAGATAAATCAGATGGCAGCACCGGCCATCCGCCCGCATGCGGCGCGAATCGGCGGGCCGCCAAGCGTGCTGACACCGGTTCGATACCGACCGCCAATGCGGCTCAATTCTAAAATATTGATCCAGATCAATTCGCGGCGGCGACACTATCCCGATGATGAACAATCTGTTCGTCGCTTCGGATACGTCCTTGCTCAAGCCGCCGCCCATTCCGCCTCGCCATTGCCCGATCTGCGGCATTGCCATGCAAGGCCACAAGTCGAGCGCCGACCGGCGGCATTTCGACGTGTTCGAATGCTTGAACTGCGACACGACGATTCGGGTCGCCCAGTCGGCTGGCAAAAGCCCACAGGAAAACTGAGCCGGTCCGGCTGAGCCCACACAGCGTCAAACAAGACACGCGGCCGGCGCGGTAGCGCCCCTGCCGACCCCGCGCGACCGGCCGAAACAGCCTGATCACGCTCCCTTGCAACTGCATGGATTGGTCCGGCCTGCCCGCTTTCAAATCGGGCGCAAAACCGGCCCGAGCTTAAAAGGGCCGATTGGCGATCACTAATGTGATCCCCATCACAGCGCTGGCCAGGGCGGTCAAGATATAAATCTGGCCAACGATCCAGAGCTTCAGGAAGGCCGCCGGGTTTCCATCTTTCGGCCGCGCCAGAGCGAGCATGGCAACTGTAACGGCTATCAAGATGAAACCTACCCAGATCGTCATGGCAATCCCCGGCCGCGCCCAAAACCGGCATGACGCTAACGAGGCGGATTTGGCCTGGCGCGTAAATTGGCCGTCAAAAAGCGGGGCGTTCGCGCAACCGCGAAGTCGCGGCGACGTCATCGACGATGTCTTGATATGCCACAAAAAGGAGCGACGCCAAAATGTCACAACCCGCCGTAGAAGTACAAACGCCGATCACGCCGCGCATCGGCAAGCCCGCTCCCGTCGCCATGATCCAATTTGAAGCCCCCACCGCCATGAAGTCATCGATCGTCAAACGCTCAATCGAACTGAAGGGCCATAAAACCAGCGTCTCGTTGGAAGACGAGTTCTGGTCCGGCCTGCGCTCGATTGCCGAATCCAGCCGGACGCCGCTGCCGGATCTGCTTCAGACCATCGACGCCAAGCGCGGCCAGGCCAACCTGTCGTCGGCGATCCGCGTCTTCGTGCTCGTCCACTATCGCGAGTTGGCCGCGGCGCAAGCGGCGGCCAAGGCGCTGGACCAGAGTCCGGAAGCAACGCCGGCGATCACGCCCGCCGACAGCACCACTTTGCCCACCAAGGGCGAGGCCTAGTCCGACCGAACGGCGGGGCGCAGCCGCGACAGCAATACGCCGCGGCCCCCGCCGGGACCGCCATCGCAACGACCGAACCGCCGACCCGATCGGCCGGCAATCAGACCAATATTCCGGCCAAGCCGTCACGGACGGTTTGGCCGGCGCAACTTTTTTGTTTTGGTCCCGGAACTTTCGTCCGGAAATAGCGTTCCTAGAGGTTACGTCTAAAAACAATTCAACCGGGCGGCTTCACCGGCCGCATCGGGGAAGTTTTTGGGGAACCTCATGAAATCCTCCATCGCAAAGCGATCTGTGGTCATCGGCGGCCACAAGACCAGCGTCAGCCTGGAAGAACCTTTCTGGCAGGCGGTCCGCGAAATCACCGATAAGCGCTCGATCACCGTGTCGGAACTGCTGCGCCAAATCGACCAGGCACGCGACAGCTCCAATTTGTCGTCGGCGGTGCGGGTGTTCGTACTCGACCAGGTCCGCCAGCGCGCCGACGCCGCACAGGCCCGCCTGAACCGCGAAAACCAGACCCCGCCGCAACCGCACGCCGGGGTTCCCGGCGATTGAAGCCGGCGGTCGATTGCACGGCCGCCCGCGCTGGCTGACACAATCGGCGGCGACTGACGCGCGGCACCGTTCGACTAACCCAGCCGGGCCGCGGCGATGGGAGGAGATTCGATGTGCGGCGGAGGCCCGACACCGCCGCTCTGGCTATGCTCGGCGGCCCGATCCTGTTGTATAAGCGGCAAGTCCTTCAACCCTTGCGGCCGAAGCCGTTGAAGCCGGCTTCATGACCTTCCCCATGGCACCCTCCATGGCTTCGGCAACCGCAGCCATCACGGCCGAGACCACCCCATGACCGAAACCGCCGCCCTTAGCCTTGCTACGCCACTGGCGGTGCCGTCGCCGCTGCGCTGGCGCTATCTGATCGCCGCCCTCGCCGCCATCGCGGTGATGATCGGCGCCATTCTCGGCGATAGCCTCTGGTTTCTCAATTTCATTCACGTCATGGCCGGCGTGTTGTGGACCGGCATCGACCTGTTCATGGGCTTCGTCATCGGACCGGTGCTGCGCCAGGTGTCGTTCGAAACACGCCGCACCATGATCGCCGGCATCATGCCGCGCACCCTAATCCTGATGCCGACATTGTCGATCATCACCGCGACAGCCGGCTGGTACATGGCGGTACGGCTCGGGTTCCTCGATCTCGGCTATCCGGAATTTTACTGGGTGATCGCCGCGCTGGCGATCGTCACGGTCCTGACCGTGCAGGGCCTCGGCTATCTGCTACCGACCAATCTGCGGCTTTATTTCGAAGTCCAGAAGCCGGCGCCGGACCAGGACAAGCTCAGGCGCTGGATGCGCACTTACGTGCGCGTCGTCGCCATTCAGGGCTCGCTGCAAGTCGCCATCATCGTGGTGATGGCGCGCTTTGCCACCGGCTTCTGATCCCGCCACCGGGAGCTGACAACAATCGTCGCTCGGGCCGGCGGCGGGATCGTCAATCGACCATCACATCGGCCACTTGCGGCCGGTGATCATCGCCGTCACCAGATTTTCCTGATGCTCGAAGCTGGCAACCACAACACCGAGCACATGGAGAACGACCAACCCAACCGTCAGGTTGGCGAAGACCTCGTGAACCTCCTTGACCCAGCGGATGCCCCAGAAAGCGTCAGTTGTGATCAAGAACCCGGTTGCGGCCGTCGCGGCCAGCATGACCAGCAAGGCGACGATCATCGCACCGCCCGCCGGATTGTGGCCGATATAACGCCGTGCTCGCAGTAGCGCGACATCGCGCATATAAGCCATTACCACGCCCGGCGACCGCACAAAATTGACGAACCGGGCATGGTTCGGCCCGACAAACCCCCAGACGATACGCAAGATCACCAGTCCCCCGATCGTATAACCGGCGGCGATATGCACTTTTTCAATCTCGTCGCCAGTCAGGTAAGCGATCAGAAACAGGCTCGCCAGCGACCAGTGAAAAACCCGCACGAAGGGGTCCCAGACCTTGACGGTCGCAACGACCGCGGCCGGCGGCATCGCGCCGCCGGCTTTGATGTCATTATGGTTGGTGCTCATAACCGCCCCCCGTCACAATTGGCCGACGATGGCGCCGGAGGTCGGATCAACGAACAGCTCGACGCGCTGGCCGTCCTTGTCGGTGGCGTAAATCTCGCCGCAAGCCTTTTTCAGTTTGGCGTTGCGCACCTTGTAGCCTTGCGCCTCGACCTTGGCCTGTAGCGCATCGATCGACAGCCACTGGCTCTGCGGCGCGGCGGTACAGGCCTTGCCGAAGCTGCCGGCTTCGGCCGGCGTCGCGGCCAGCATGCCGAGCGCTATGGCGAATATCGACGCTTTCACCAGGACCACCAAGCCCAACAGACCGGCGGCAACCTTGAAGGACGACGGCTTGTTCGCTGAACTCTCGTTCGAAGAAGAATGGGTCAATAATGCCTTGATCATTGTCGGTCTCCGTTCTCGCCACCGCCGCACCATGCGGCGGGCAACGACCGAACCATGGGGCGGACGCGCTGACGCCAAGCTGTTGACCGATGTCAGCGAGTTGTCAGCTTCGCCGTGAAGGGCCCGGCAAAAACAGAACGAGCCGGCGGCATCGCCACCGGCTCGCTCCTCAAACGGCAGCGCCGCGTTATCGACGATGATGCGCCCAGCCCTCGCCGCGATCGTGATCGCGATCGCGATCGCGATCCGCGAATTGCCGCGACCGGACCGGCGTTTCGCCAGCCTTATCGCCAGCCCTATCGCCAAGCTTGTCGCCACGTTTACCGTCACGATCGTGGTCATGATCGCGGACGTGGTCGCCGGCACGATCGTCCTCGCCGCTCAATTGACGACGACTCTCATGCCGCGATTTGTGGCGGCCTTCGTAACGCCCTTCATCGCGGTCTTCCCGGCCGGGCTTGACGTCACCACTCCGATTGGCCGCGATCTTGCCGGCCGGAGGCGCCGCATCGACGGCCTGCGGCGAAGCGGTCTCATGAATGCCGGCGGGCGCGTTGGCCTTGTCCGGCACCTGATCCTGCGCCGACGCGCCGACGGCCAAGCCGACAAGGCCGAAGAGACCGGCAAGCGCGCTGAAAAGCATGGTTTTCCGCATAGTCTGTGCTCCTAGGACTTATCCAGCCGGGGATCGGCCGGATTGAGGTCCAGCTTGGCGAAACGGGCCTGACCGCAGCCTGTTGATCCATGTCAGCCATTTGTCAGGTGATTTTCGGCATGGTGCCGGTCGCCAACCGGTGAAAACACGCATGTGGATTTTTCGACGTTCTGCGCCCCGCGCATTGCTATGGACCGTGACAATGCTGGCCTCGGCGTTGCCGATGGCCGCGATGTCATCGCCAGCGCGGGCACGCGATTTGAACCAGGGCACAAGCCAGAACCTCAGCCAACCCACGAGCCAAGACGCGAGCCAAGAATCGAACCATGACTTGAACGGCGATTTGGAAAGTGATCCGACCCGCGACGGTCATCGCAACCACGATCGCCGCCGCCGCGACCAGGTCCGCCACGCCGTCGAAGCCGGCGAAATCAAATCGCTGGCCGACATCCTTCAGGCCGTTCGCAGCAAAGTGCCCGGCGACGTCGCCGGCGTCGAGGTCGAACGCGACGACGGCCGTTGGCGCTATGAATTGCGTGTCGTCGACGACAAAGGCCGGCTCTACGAAGTCACCGTCGACGCCAGTAGCGGCGAAATCGAACGGATCAAGGAAAAGTAATGCGCGTATTGCTCGTCGAAGACGACCGCCGGATTTCAGCCGACGTCGAGGCCGCACTCAAGGCCGTCGGGTATGTGGTCGAAACCGTGCGTGATGGCGAAGACGCCTGGTTCAAGGGCGATACCGAGGATTACGGCGCGGTGGTGCTCGATCTTGGCCTGCCCGGCATGGATGGCCTGGCCGTGCTCAAGCGCTGGCGTGACAACGGACGGACGATGCCGGTGCTGATCCTGACCGCGCGCGCCAGTTGGGCCGAACGCGTCGACGGGATCGACGCCGGCGCCGATGACTATTTGCCCAAACCGTTCCGGATCGAGGAATTGCTGGCGCGGCTCCGTTCGATCGTGCGGCGGTCGGCCGGTCACGCCTCCTCGGTTGTGACGTCCGGCGACATCACACTCGACGAACGACAGATGAAGGTGAGCCTGCGCGGCGTGCCGATCGCGTTGTCGCCTCTGGAATATCGCCTGATCGCTTTCCTGTTGCGCCACCGCGGCCGCGTCGTGCCGCAACATGAGCTGGCGGAAAACGTCTATGGTCGCGACGAAGACCACGACTCCAATGCGCTGGAAGTCTTGATCGGCCGGGTTCGCAAGAAGCTGGGCGCCGAGCTGATCGAGACCCGTCGTGGCTTCGGCTATCTGGTGCCGGAGACGCCGGCATGAAAAGCGCGCCGACGAGGATGCCGCGATGAGGTGGGGCTCACTGCGGCTGCGCTTGATCGCCGGCGGCGTGATCGCGATCCTGGTGGCATTAACGATCGCCGGCGTGGGCCTGACGGTCTTGTTCGAGCGTCATGTCACGCGCACCATCGCCGACGATCTCGCCGTTCATCTCAAGCAATTGATCGCCGGCATCGACGTCGACACACAGGGCCAGTTGGTAATGAACCGGCCGCCGACCGATCCGCGTTTCGACGAACCCTTGTCGGGTCTGTATTGGCAGGTCAGCGACGATCGCGCCCAGTCGTTGCGCTCGCGCTCGCTGTGGGACATGACGCTGAACCTGCCGCGCGACGAATTGGCCAATGGCGAACAGCATCTGCACGCCATTTCCGGCGGCGGCCTCGGCCGCCTGCTGGTCGCCGAGCGCCGGGTCCTTCTGACCGTCGGCGACCGGCGCGTGCCGGTCCGCGTCGCCGTCGCGGCCGATCTCGCCCGCGTCAAAATAGCGGCGTGGCATTTCGCCAAGGACCTTGCCGTCGCGCTCGGCCTGCTTGGCCTGGTGCTGGCGGTCGCGACCTCGATTCAGGTCGGGCTCGGCTTGCGTCCGCTTTCGGCATTGCGCCGCGGCATCGTCGATATCCGCGCCGGACGCCGACAGCATCTGCCGGACGCCGTGCCGGCCGAAGTCCGCTCGCTGGTCGAGGAACTCAATGGTCTGCTCGACGCCCAGGAACGCGAAATCGAACGCTCGCGCAGCCGCGCCGCCGATCTCGCCCATGGCCTCAAAACGCCGCTGGCGGCGTTGGCCGCCGACGCCGCCAGGCTGCGCGAGCGCGGCGAAGCCGACATCGCACACGACATCGAAGCCGTCGGCGATGCCATGAGCCGCCACGTCGACCGCGAACTGGCCCGCGCCCGGCTGCGCGGCGCCACCCGTCACCGCGGCGGTGTCGTTACACCTTTGGCGCCGCTGGTGCGATCCCTGGTCGCCACGCTGTCGCGCACGCCGGCCGGCGCCAGCATCGCCTTTCAGGCCGACGTGGCCGAAACCGTGGAGACGCCACTCGACCGCACCGATCTCGCCGAGGTCCTCGGCAATCTGATGGAAAATGCCGCGCGCCATGCCGAGACGCGCGTTCGGATTGTCGCGGCCGCCGGCAAACAATCAATCGCGATCGAGGACGACGGCCCGGGCATCGCCCCAGAGCAACGTCAGCGGATGCTGGAACGCGGCGTGCGCCTCGACCGGCGCGGCGACGGCGCGGGCCTCGGCCTCGCCATCGTGCAGGATGTACTGGCCGCCTATCGCTGGCGGCTCGATCTCGGCCCTTCCGACCTCGGCGGGCTCAAAGCGACGATCGGGCCAAGCGAACCGACATGACACCTTGACCGCCGCTGCCGGTCACCGGCACAGTGGCGGCCTCGTAGCCGGCCGGGCCTCGCTTATGACTCGTCAACCCAATGCGGTCGATTTCTGGCGCGGCTTCGCGCTGATCACGATCTTCATCGACCACATCCCCGGTCTGGTCTATTCGCGCTACACG
>WGNB01000017.1 GCA_016124795.1 Rhodopseudomonas sp.
CAACACGCTGACCATCCACAATATCGAGACGGTCGATGCGAGCGCGCTGATCGCCGGTCACGTTCTGACGCTGAGCGGCGACGGCACGACGGCGGTTACGCTGAGTGCCGGCAATCTCGATGCCGGGGCGTTCACCGGCGATATCACGCTGACCGGCCTGTCGGGGGCCAATACAGTGACCACCGGCTCGGGCGCGGACACCGTGACCTTGAGCGGGGCCGAGACGGCCGGCGTGTTCGACCTCGGCGGTGGCAACGACACGCTGACGCTGGTCGATGGCGACAACACGCTGACCATCCACAACACCGAGACGCTGGACGCGAGCGCGCTGATCGCCGGTCACGTTCTGACCCTGAGCGGCGACGGCACGACGGCGGTTACGCTGAGTGCCGGCAATCTTGATGCCGGAGCTTTCACCGGCGATATCACGCTGACCGGGCTATCGGGCGCCAACACGGTGACGACCGGCTCGGGCGCGGACACCGTGACCTTGAGCGGGGCCGAGACGGCGGGTGTGTTCGATCTCGGCGGTGGCAACGACACGCTGACGCTGGCCAGTGGCGACAACACGCTGACGATCCATAACACCGAGACGCTGGACGCGACCGCGTTGACCGCCGGTCACGTTCTGACCCTGAGCGGCGACGGCACCACGGCGATTACGCTGAGTGCCGGCAATCTCGATGCCGGGGCTTATACCGGCGATCTGACAGTGACGGCGTCAGCGGGCGGCAGCACGATCACGACCGGTAGTGGCGCCGACTATATCACCGGCGGCAACGGCAATGATATTCTGACCGGCGGCGCCGGCCACGACACCTTCGATTTCTCGACGCTGACCAATTCGCTTGCTTCTCATTTCGATACCATTTCCGACTTTGTCTCGGGCACCGACCAAATTCATCTCGATCACGCAGTGGCTCTGGCGAGTCCGGCCACCGACATCGAGCAGTTCAGTGTCGCCACCGGCAGCGGTGACCTTGCTGCCGATATCGCGTTGGTGCTCGATTCTGCGCATCTGGTTGCCAATGGCGTTGCCCAGGTCACCATCACCACCGGCAGCGATGCCGGCACCTATGCCGTTATTGGCGATGCGGTCGCCGGTTATGACGCGGCAAATGACGGCGTGGTCAAGCTGGCGAATGGCGCTATCCTGCATACGTCGGATTTTGCCTGAGCGACGTCCGCGGCGCATTTGGTTAACGTCATTTCAATTCGTTCGCTCAAGTTACAGGCGTGCTGGCGACCGCCGCGAAAGCCTGTTTTTCAACGAAATGGAAGCCGTGTTTCCTAACGTGGCTTCAAGCCGTTTGCTTCATCTTCTCCCCCAGATTGCGCGGCGACGGCTGGTCGGCGCGCGGGGAGAACGGGATGTTCGGCAAGCTCTTGCGCTGCGTGACGTTGTGCGTGTTGGCTGAGATCGCGATGATCGCAGCGGCCGGCGCCAGTGTCGTCGCGCCGCTGGGCGTTCACCGCGAGGACGTCGACGAGACACGTTATCCCTGGTCGGCGGTCGGCAAGCTTTACAACGAAACCGGTGGCTCGTGCAGCGGCGTCGCGATCGCGGTCAACAAGGTGCTGACCGCCGCGCATTGTCTCTATAATTTCCGCTCGCAGCGTTTCATTTCGGCCGAGGCCTTGCATTTTCTGCTCGGCTATCGCGGTGGCCGTTACGCGATGCATGCGCGAGTGTCGTCTTATGAGATCGGCGGCGGGTTCGACCCGTTGCGCTACGATCAGACCTCCGATGCCGATTGGGCGATCCTGACGGTGACCGAGAACCTGCCGGCGGATATCGCCCCATTGCGGTTGAGCGCGATGGCCGAGCCGAGCGGCACCAAGGCGACGATTGTCGGTTATCCGCAGGACCGCGCCTTTGCCATGACCGCCGACAGCGATTGCGAATTACGGCAGACCATCGATGGTGGCAGGCTGATGCTGCATACCTGCCGCGGCGTCGGCGGCTATTCCGGTGCGCCGATTTTGGTCAGCGCCGGCGGCGATGAAGTGCAGGTCGCCGGCATCCAGATCGCCAAGTTCAGAAGTGACGGTGGCGATAAAATGCTGGCGGTGACGGCCCAGACGATCCGCCGGAATGCCAATGGCGGGATCGATGCAACGCCAGTCAAGCCCGCTGTTGCGGCCATTGCTTTGAGCTGCCCAATGGCTGGAGACCGCAGCGTCCTGTCGGCATTGCGACTTGCCGGGATTGGGCTTTCGTCTCCATCCGACACGACCGTGCTCGAGCAGACCATTTCCGCGCTTGTGGGTCCGGACCGCGGAACGCCCGTACCGTTCAGGTCGACCGAACGGCTGGCGCTCGGCCCCGAAGCCATGGCGGCGATCCTGTCGCCACTGTTTCGTGTGCGTCTGGAAGCCAGGCCGGCACCCGTCGCCTTTTTGCCGGCCGCCCAATTGGCGCAGTCGGCAACCCGGCCCTAGGCCGCGCGCCGGTCCTTCCGCCTGACGCCCTGGTGTTGCGGCTGAAAAGCGGCACGCTTTAACCAAAATCCGGTCTGGCGTGCCGTCTTGGCGATATCAAGCCATCGATATGGTGATATTGTCGGGCGTGGTTTGCCGCGAGCGCTGCCGGTGGCGTCGCGGTCGGGCCTTGGGGACTGAGACGTATGTGGCCTTTGAAGCAAAATCAGAGCGCGATTGCGCCGCGTTCCGAATTGAGCGCGGCGCTGGCCTCCTGCCGCGGCACTTTCGTCGCCATCGGCCTGATCAGCGGCATGAGCAATATTCTCATGCTGACCGGCTCGTTTTTCATGCTTGAGGTCTATGACCGCGTATTGCCCAGCCATAGCCTGCAGACTTTGGTTGGCCTGATGGTTCTGGCCGGCGGTCTGTTCGTCATGTTGGGGCTGCTGGATACAATTCGCGGACGTATCCTGGTGCGGGTCGGCGCCAATCTCGACGAGACATTGAGCGGTCGCGTCTACGACACGCTGGTCCGGCTGCCGCTCAAGGTCGGCAACCGTAGCGACGGCATGTTGCCGCTACGTGATCTCGATAGCGTGCGGTCGTTTCTCTCCGGTCTTGGCCCGATCGCGCTGTTCGATCTGCCCTGGCTGCCGGTCTATCTCGCCATCTGCTTCATGTTCCATCCTTATATCGGGCTGGCGGCGCTTGTCGGTGCGATCGTGCTCGGTCTGCTGACATGGCTGACCGAAGCGATGACGCGAATGCCGACCCAGGCCGCTACCGGCTATGCGGTGGCGCGTAACGCTCTGGCCGATGCCAGTCGGCGCAACGCTGAGGCGCTGAGCGCCATGGGCATGAGCGCGCGCTTCGCCGAGCAGTGGCGCGACGCTAACCGGAACTATATGGCGAGCCAGCAGCGCGCCAGTGACGTTGCCGGCGGCTTTGGCGCTTTGTCGAAAGTCCTGCGCATGATGGTGCAGTCGGGGGTGCTGGCGGTCGGCGCTTATCTGGTGATCAATCAGCAGGCGACCGCCGGCATCATCATTGCCGGTTCTATCCTGAGCGCGCGCGCGCTGGCGCCGGTCGATCTGGCGATCGCCCATTGGCGCGGGTTTGTCGCCGCCCGCCAGGGCTGGCAACGTCTGACCAAGCTGCTGGCGCTGATGCCGTTGCAGCCCGTACCGGTGACGCTGCCGGCGCCGCAGAAAACAATCGCGGTCGAGACCGTCGTGGTGGTGCCGCCCGGCGGCGACAAGGCGGTGGTGCAGGATGTCAATTTCAGCCTTCAGGCGGGCAGCGGCTTGGGCATCATCGGCCCCAGCGGCTCCGGCAAATCCTGTCTGGCCCGCCTCCTGGTCGGGGTCTGGCAACCGGCGCGCGGGCGGGTCCGTCTTGACGGTGCCGCGCTCGATCAATGGACGGCGGATACGCTCGGTCGTCATATCGGTTATCTGCCGCAGGACGTCGAACTGATGGCCGGCACCGTGGCGCAGAATATCGCGCGCTTTGAATCGACGGAAAACTCCGATGCGTTGATTGCCGCCGCCAAGGCAGCGGGCGTCCATGATCTGATCGTCGATCTCCCCCAAGGGTACGACACCCAGGTCGGCGAACGCGGCGCGGCGCTGTCGGCCGGCCAGGCCCAGCGTATTGCACTGGCGCGCGCGCTTTATCGAGATCCGTTTCTGGTGGTGCTGGACGAGCCAAACTCGAACCTCGACGCCGAGGGCGATGAGGCCTTGAGCGTCGCGATCGCCGGGGTTCGCGCGCGCGGCGGCATCGTGATTGTCGTGGCGCATCGGCCGGCGGCGATCGTGTCGGTTGACCTGGTTCTGGTCATGCACAAAGGCCGGGCCCAGGCCTTCGGTCCGAAGGACGAAGTGCTGTCGCGGGCGGGGGCCAACGCCAATCCCCGGCCGCTCAAGGTCGTCACTGATAACGAGAGCGCCCAGCGATGAGCCAGCAGCCGCCCGCAACGTCGCCATCGCGCCGCTCGATCCGCCGCCACGAACTTGCCGGTTTGGTGCTGGTCCTGATTCTGGCGGTCGGCGTCGGCGGCTGGGCCGGCACCGCGCAATTGTCCGGCGCGCTGATCGCGCCGGGGGCGATCGTCGTCGATTCCAACATCAAGAAAGTCCAGCACCCGACCGGTGGCATCGTCGGCGAGGTCCGCGTGCGTGATGGTGATCACGTCAAGCTCGGCGATATCGTGGTGCGTCTCGATGACACCATCACCCGCGCCAATCTGGCGATCGTCACCAAGGGGCTCAACGAGCTGACGGCGCGCAAGGCCCGGCTCGAGAGCGAACGCGACGGCCGCGACAGCGTGCTGTTCCCGCCCGAGCTGCTGGCCCATGCCGCCGACCCGAACGTCGCCGATGTTCTCAACAGCGAACGGCGGTTGTTCGAACTTCGTCGTTCGGCGCGCGCCGGTCAGAAGCAGCAATTGCGCGAACGCATCGAGCAGTTCAAGGAAGAGATCAAGGGTATCCGCGCCCAGCACGATTCAAAGGAAAAGCAGATCGCGATCATCCGGCAGGAGTTGACCAACGTCACCGAGCTCTGGAAGCGCAATCTGGTGCAGTATTCGAAACTGACCGAATTGCAGCGCGAGGAAGCGCGGCTGGAAGGCGAGGGCGCGCAATTGATCGCGCAGGCCGCCCAGGTTGGCGGTAAGGTCGCGGAGACGCAATTGCAGATCATTCAGATCGACCGAGACCTCAGCAGCGAAGTCGCCAAGGAGACCCGTGAGATCGACGGCAAGATCGGCGAATTCGTCGAACGCAAGGTGACCGCCGAGGATCAGCTCAAGCGCATCGATATCCGCGCGCCGCAGGACGGGATCGTGTTCCAGTCGACGGTGCACACCGTCGGCGGCGTCATCAATGCCGGCGATACCATCATGCTGATCGTGCCGGAGGCCGACAAGCTCGCGGTGGAGGCCCGGGTCAATCCCAGAGATATCGATCAACTGCGGGTCGGCCAGAATGCGCTTTTGCGGTTGTCGGCGTTCAATCAGCGCACCACCCCGGAGATCACCGGGGAGGTCACCCGTATCTCGGCCGACACCTCGATCGATCAGCGCACCGCCCAGAGCTTCTATACGATCCGGATATCGCTGCCGCGCGAGGAGCTTGCCAAGCTCGGCAATATCAAGGTCATCCCGGGCATGCCGGTCGAGGCCTTCGTCCAGACCGGCGAGCGCACCATGCTGGCCTATCTGGTCAAGCCGCTGGAAGACCAGTTGATGCGGACCTTCCGCGAGCGATAAGCTCGGGCAGCGGCCGCGCGATTGTTATCGCCGCATGTCGTCGATTTCGTGCTACCGATGATTCCGGGACATCAAAGGATTCAGGCTGTCGATGAACTGGCTTGTCCGAATGGCGCGGTGGTTCGGTTACAGCCGCGCGCTGTGCCTGTGTCTTCTGGCGGCTCTGGTCTTCCTGCGCGTCAGCGATCCGGCGGTACTGCAGGAACTTCGCGTTCGGGTGTTCGATCTCTATCAGGTGATCCAGCCGCGCCTGCGCACGATCAAGCCGGTGGTGATTGTCGATATCGACGAGAAGAGCCTCAAGGCGCTCGGCCAGTGGCCGTGGCCGCGCACCCGCGTCGCCGACCTTGTCTCCCAACTGACCCGTATGGGCGCAGCCGTCATCGCTTTCGATATCATCTTCGCCGAACCGGACCGGATGTCGCCGGCGCTGGCGGCGCAATCGTTTCGCGATATTGATGATGAAACCCGAAAGAAGCTGCAGGCGCTGCCGAGCAACGATCTGATCATGGCCGACGCTATCCGGCATTCCCGGGTGGTCCTTGGCGATTCCGCGCTGCCGACGCCGCAAGCCGAGCCGCAGAAGCTGGCGGTCGGCGTTGCTACGCTCGGCGGCGACGCGCGGCCTTATCTATTCACGTTTCCCGGTCTGCTGCGCAACCTCCCGGTATTGCAGGCGGCCGCGGCCGGACGCGGCCTCGTCACCATCAAGAACGAAGCCGACGGCATTGTGCGCCGGGTGCCGATGGTGATGGTGGCGCAGGGCACTCTGGTGCCGTCATTGACCTTCGAAATGCTGCGGGTGGCGACCCGCACCAGTACGATCTTGCTCAGGATGGACGCAGCCGGCGTTAAAAGCGTCGCCGTGCCGGGCTTCGATCTGCCGACCGACCGCAATGGCCAGGTGTGGGTCCATTTCGCCAAGCACGATCCGGCGCTTTATGTCTCGGCCATTGACGTGCTTGAGGGGCGGGTCCCGGCGGACCGTTTCGACCACAAGCTTGTGCTGGTCGGGACATCGGCAACCGGCCTGTTCGACGTCAAAACCACGCCGCTTGATGCTGTTCTGCCTGGCGTTGAAGTCCATGCCCAGGTTCTGGAAAGCGCCTTGTCGCATTCGATCCTGTCGGCGCCGAATTATGCCATCGCCATCGAACTGGCGGCGGCGGTTCTGGTCAGCCTGTTTATCATCATGGTAGGTCCCAGTATCGGCGCCTTGACCATGCTGGTGCTGGGCGCGGTCGTCGCCGCGATGCTGGTCGGCGGCTCTTGGTATTTCTTTACTGAACAAAAGCTCCTTATTGACGCGACCTTTCCGCTTCTGGCGACGGCTCTGATTTATTTGACGCTGACGTTCAGCAATTATCTGCGCGAACAGTTGGAGCGTCGCCGCATTCGTTCGGCCTTTGGGCAATATCTGTCGCCCGCGCTGGTCGAGAAGCTGGCGCAGAGCCATGAAGGCCTGACCCTCGGTGGCGAAGATCGCGAGATGACGGTGATGTTCAGCGACGTGCGCGGCTTCACGACGATTTCAGAGACCTACAAGGACGATCCGCAGGGCCTGACGACCTTGATGAACAATTTCCTGACGCCGATGACCAATGCAATCATCGAACGCAACGGTACCATTGATAAATATATCGGTGACGCGATCATGGCGTTCTGGAATGCGCCGTTGCGCGACGGCGCGCACGAGATCAATGCCTGTCACGCCACGCTCGATATGCTCGACCGGGTCGCGGCGATCAACGTGCAGCGTGAGCAGGAAGCGCGCGCTGGCGGCGCCCGTTTCATTCCGCTCAAGATTGGCATCGGTCTGAATACCGGGCGATGCGTGGTCGGCAATATGGGCTCGCAATTGCGCTTTAACTACTCGGTGCTCGGCGATAGCGTCAATCTGGCGTCGCGACTGGAAGGGCAGTCGAAGACCTATGGCGTGCCGATCATCATTGGCGAGCGAACGGCGAGCGCGGCGCTCGATCATTTCGCGATCCTTGAGATCGATCGGGTGACGGTCAAAGGCAAGACCGAGCCCGAGACGATATATACCATCGTCGGACGCGACGACGTCCGGCGCGACAGCCGATTTCAGGAGGTGCGTGGCGTGTTCGATGACATGCTGTCGCTGTATCGCTCGCAGAAATTCGATGCCGCGCACAAGGCCGTCATTCAGGCCCGCGCCGCTGCTGTCGGCATGGGGCTCGACGGTCTGCTGGATATTTATTCGATCCGCATCGGCAGCTTTCAGAAGGATGCGCCACCGCACGACTGGAGCGGCGTTTTTGTGCTGGATAGCAAGTAGCGGCGCGGGCCGGGGCATTTCCGCCAGCTTGTTATTCCGATCCGGGACCGCGGCGTTTGCGGCACGGCGGGCAGCGTGGCGCTAATTTGCGCTTGCTAGAATTCGACGAGCTATGGTTCCATCCGACAGGTCGAGGGACGGAGGCGGAGGGGCCCGAGACGTCTGTTTATAATGCTAAATCCGTTCCAAATTCTGCATGTGTTGGGGGCGATGCGATGCTTGCGGAAACAAACACGATGCGGATCGCGACCGAGCTGATGAGTCAGGCCGAGCATCGGGCGGCGGCAATCCGGGTTGAACTCGACGAGCTGGAACTGCGTAAGGCCGGGCTCGTCGCCGAGCGCGAAAGGTGCGAGGCGATGGCTGGGCGACTCCGGAGTTTTCAGGTCCGTGCCGGCGCGGTCTATCATTGCCCGCGCTGCTGGATCGAGGAGGAGTCCCGCAGTCAGATGGCTTTGAAGGCCGGCGGCGGCTGGGGCGATCATCTGGTTTGTGAATTATGCGCGCTGGAAGTGAAACTTGCCGAAAGCTGATCGGCCGGCATCTTCGCCGGGCGGTGGCCGGCGAAGCGGCGGTCAGGCCACACGGTTGCTGGGTCGGCCTGCGTTGAAGTTTTCGATGTGGTCGATGACCTGATCCCACAACGTCTGCATGGCTTCCTGGCTGGCCCAGGCGACGTGCGGCGTGACGATCACATTGGGGCGATCGAGGATCTTCAGTAGCGGATTGTCAGGCAGCGGCGGTTCCGAGGTCAGGCAGTCGAAGCCGAGGCCGGCGATCTGGCCCTTGTCGAGGGCTTCGACCAGATCGGCCTCGTTGACCAGTCCGCCGCGCGCGCAATTGATCAGCAGCGGCCGCCTTTTCATCTTGGCGAATTCGGGTGCCGCGATCATGTTGCGGGTCGCCGGCATCAGGGGGCAATGCAGCGTGATGATGTCGGCGGTTTCCAGCACTTCGTCAAACGGCGTGTAGAGCGGGCCGAGCCCCGTAACGCCTTTGTGCGCGGCAAACAGCACGCGCATCCCCAAGGCCCGCGCGATATGGGCCACACCTTGACCGAGCGCGCCTTCGCCGAAGATGCCGATTGTCGAGCCGGCCAGATCGTTGATCGGGTGGGTGAAGAAGCAGAACTGCGCGGCTTCCTGCCATCGGCCGTCGATGACGTCCTGGCGGTAGCCGACGATGCCCCGGCGCAAGGCGAAGATCAGCGCGAAAGCGTGTTCCGGCACGGTGTTGACCGCATAGCCGCGCACGTTCGAGACGACGATGCCGCGTTCCTTGCAGGCGGCGATGTCGAAGGCGTCATAGCCCGTCGCCGGAATGCAGATCATCTTGAGGTCGGGTAGCTGTTCGATTGAATCGCGCCGGATCGGCACCTTGTTGCAGACCGCAATGTCGGCGTCCTTGAGCCGTTCGACGACCAGGTCCGGCGCGGTGCGGTCGTACTCGACCCAGTCATGGGCAAAAGACGGCTTGGTCAGCGCGACCGAGGGGCCGATCGAGGAGCGGTCGAGAAAGACGATACGTGTCATGGCGGTCCCCAATGCAGCGCGGCGCGAACGCCCTGCGTTGGCAAGGCGTTCGCTATCATCGGGTGATCGGCCGCGCATCGCAACCGCTATGATCGTCTGGGGCCGGCCGGGTGCGGCCGGCGATCCATTATTCGGCCGCGAGCCGCATCGCTTCGCCGGCCTTGGACAGATGACGGACCGCGGCGCCGACGCCGACGCCGGGCTCGAACTTGATGCCAACATCATGCATCGCCAGTTCGACGCCGCCGAGCGCTTGCAGCACCATGATTTCGTTCAGCCAGCCGAGATGGCCGATGCGGAACACCTTGCCGGCCACCTTGTTCAGCCCGCCGCCAAGCGAAAGGTCGTAGCGGTTATAGGCGGTCTTGATGACATCGTTGGCGTCGACGCCGTCCGGTACCACCACGGCGGTGACCGTGTCGGAGAACCATTGCGGCGCGTGCGCGCAATTGCGCAGGCCCCAGGCGTCGACCGCGGCGCGGACCGCGCCGGCCAGCCGGCGATGGCGTGCGAACACGTTGGCAAGGCCTTCCTCCAGCAGCATGTCGACCGACACGCGCAGCGCGCGCAGCAAGGTTGCTGCCGGCGTATAGGGGAAATAGCCGGCCGCGTTGTTCTTGAGCATGTCGCGATAGTCGAAGAAGCCGCGCGGCAGCTTGGCGGTGTCGGCGGCCTTGATCGCCTTCTGGCTGACGCCGACAATGGCCAGGCCGGTCGGCATCATGAAGCCCTTCTGCGAGCCGGCGACGGCGACGTCGACGCCCCATTCGTCCATGCGGAAATCGATCGAGGCGATCGACGACACGCCGTCGACGAACAGCAGGGCGGGGTGGCCAAGCTCGTCGAGGATGCGGCGCACGCCGGCGACATCCGAGGTGACGCCGGTTGCGGTTTCGTTATGAGTGACGAGCACTGCCTTGATGCTGTGCGTCTTGTCGGCGGCGAGCTTGTCGCGATACTGATCGAGCGGCACGCCTTTGCCCCATTCGACGTCGATGGCATCGACATCAAGGCCGAAGCGTTGGCAGAGATCGACCCAGAGCAGCGAGAACTGGCCGAACACGGAGGCCAGCACCTTGTCGCCGGGCGAGAGCGTATTGGCGACGGCCGATTCCCAGCCGCTGGTGCCGGAGCCGGTGAACACCAGGACGTGACCGGCTTCCGTCTGGAAGATCTTTTTGACGTCGGCCAGCAGCGGCTTGATGAACTGCGGATAGTCCGGCGCGCGATGGTCTTCGAGCGCGACATCCATCGCCGCCCGAATGCGGAACGGCATGTTGGTCGGGCCTGGCATGTACAGACCTTTGAATCCCGGCATTGCAGATCTCCCTAGAGTTTGGCGTATCGGTTTGAGACGCCGAGTTTATGGGTAGTGGTTGAAATCAGGCGGCGCAGAGACGGTTGCGCGCCAGCTTGGCGTTGACGATCGTGACGGTGTTGTCGATCGCCGGGTGACCGAGGCGCTGCTGGCGGCTGACCAGTTGCACCAGTTTGTCGACACGCTCCGCCATCGGTGCGCCGGCTGCGATGGCCCGCGCCACAGACGACGGATTGATCAGCTTTTCGGCGGCGGCGGCGTATTTGTCGAACGGCACGAGGTCTTCCGGCTGTGCGCCGAGACGCATTACGATCGCCGCGACCGCCTGATAGATGTCGCGCGACAGGGCGAGGTCGGCATGGACGGCGTCGCGGATGGCGATCGGCGCGCTGGTGGTGACGCAGCGATAGTTGCCGGTCAGCAGCATCGGCCATTTGGCGAAGGGGACGAACAGCGAATCGTGCACGCGTAGCTTGACCGGCACGTCGTGGCCGTCGAGCCGGACCGCGTCGATGTCGTTCGCCAACCGGGTCAGCATGGCGTTGTCGTCGGGCCGCGCAAAGGCGGCGGCCTTGAAGTTGGTCGCCAGGTTGACTTGCAGGACATTGGCCGGCTCGTCGACCGGTCGGGCGGCCTGCGGGTCGGGCGAACAGAGCGTCATTAATTGCGGATCGAGCCGGTCCCAGACCGACGGCTTGGCGTAGGCTTCTTCGATGGCGGCGGCGTCAATGCCCGGGATGCGCTTGAGATAAGGCAGCGGCGGCATGTTCATCAGCGACAGGCAGGGGATGCGCGCCGTGCCAATGCGGGCCAACAGCATGTGCATGGTGTGGTGCAGGTATTGCGGCTCCTGCATTGCCAGCACGACCAGGTCGTAGCCGGTCAGGTCGACGGTTTCCGGGGTGCGGGCATCGACGCGGCCGGGCAGGCCGGTCGAGGCGATCGTGCGGTGGGTGTTCTCGCCTTTCAGCTTGATCCGGACTTCGGTGCCGCGGGTATTGATCAGGTCGGCGGTCGCGCTGCGGCAGACAAAGGTGACGTCGTGGCCGGCCATCAGGCACTTCGTACCGAACAGCGACCCATAGGATGCGCCGAGGATCAGGATACGGAAGGTCATGGGGCTACTCCTTGTCAGTCGCCGCCTGTCGCCAGGCTGAATCGTGGGCAAGGGGTTAGCAGCCGGACCGGTCGTCCGCATTCAATTCCGCGTTAATGTGTTGATTGTCTGCATACAAAATGTCAATATTCGTAATGTTGTAAATACGGATATCGAGTATGGCCAAGACCTTCGTCGGCCCGCAACTGCGGCAATTGCGGCGCGAGCGCAAGCAAACCCAGGCCGAAATGGCTCAGGCGCTCGGAATCAGCCCCGGTTACGTCAATTTGCTGGAAAATAACCAGCGCAGCCTGTCTGTCCGGCTGTTGATGGCGCTGGCCGACGCCTACCAGGTCGATTGGCGTGACATCGTTCACGATGAAACGTCGAACCTGCTGGCCGAGCTGCGGACCGCGATCCGCGATCCGATGTTCTCCGGCCCGGTGCCGGACCTGCCGGAATTGCGGGCGGCCATCGATCACGCGCCGCGGCTGGTCGAGAACTTTCTCAGCCTTTACGGCATTCACCGTACCACCCTCGAGCGCATCATGCGGCAGGGGACGACGGGGGGCGCGGCCGGTGGCACCAATGGCGGCCCGGAGGGGCTGCTGGCGACCTCGGCCGAGGCGGTCATTCACGACTTTTTCCGCAACCATTCGAACTATTTCCACCGGCTCGAAGTCGCGGCCGAGCAGTTGCGCGCCGAGGAGCCTTGCGAAGCCGACGATATTTACGCGGTGCTCAAGGCGCGGCTCGGCAACAAGCACGGCATCAGCGTGCGCCGGCACGCCGTCGAGGAGATGACTCAGGCGTTACGGGTGTATGACCCCGACGAGCGCATCGTCTACCTGTCGGAAGCGCTCGATCATCGCAATCGTGTGTTCCAGATCGCGCATGTCGTATGCTTGGTCGAATTCCAGAATTTGCTGGACGAACTGACTGCCGAGAGTGGCCTGCCGAAGGGGCCGCGTTTGACGCGGTGCCATGTCGAACTTGCCAATTATTTCGCGGCGGCGTTTCTGATGCCTTACGAGCCGTTTCTGCGCATGGCCGAGAGCACCGGTTATGACATCGATCGGCTATCGGCGCGGTTCGCGGTGTCGTTCGAACAGGCCTGCCACCGCCTGACGACATTGCAGCGGCCAGGCGCACAGGGCGTTCCGTTCTTCTTCCTGCGTATCGATAAAGCCGGCAACGTCACCAAGCGGTTCAATTCGACGTCGTTCCATCTGGCCGAGTATGGCGGCGCCTGCCCGGTGTGGAAGATTCATCTGGCGTTCCGCACACCGGGCGCGATCCTGCCGCAGTTCGTCGAATTGCCGGACGGCGATCGTTTTTTCACGATCAGCCGAACCGCCGACCGCCCAGCGGTTAATTTCGAGACGCTCGATCACCGTCTGGCGGTGGCATTGGGCTGTGAGCTGAAATACGCCGGCAAGCTGGCTTATGCTTCGACCTACAACATCGACGACAATCTCAAATTCAGCAAGATCGGCATCAACTGTCATTTGTGTCCGCGACAAGCCTGTTCGCAGCGGGCCCATCAGCCCGTGTTCATGGAATTGCCGCTCGACACCACGCGCCGAGGCAATACTCGCTACGAAAGTTGATTGGGCCGGCTGTCACGTCGCCGGACTTCAATGCCGAAGGTCTTGATCCGCGATGCCAGCGTCGTCGGCTTGACGTCGAGTAATTCGGCGGCGCCGCCTGGCCCGAAGACCTTGCCGCCGCAAGCCGCGAGCGCGGCCAGTATATTGTCCCGATCCCGTTCGCGGCGGCTGTCTTCGGTCAGCACGGCTGCCTTGGCAAGTACCGACCCGTTTCGTCGTCCGGTATGAAGTGGTCCGCCGAAATCCGGCAAGTCGATCCGGACGCGGCCGTTGCGCGCAAGAATCGCGGCGCGTTCGATGACGTTCTGCAATTCACGGATGTTGCCGGGCCATGCATATTGCGTCAGTCGGCGTGCATCCGCTTCCGACAGGCGCAGCGGGCCGGTTTTCAGCTTCTTGGCGGCGCCCCGCAGCAAATGGACCGCCAGCAGGGGGATATCGTCGGTCCGCTCGCGCAACGGCACCAGTTCGACCGGGAACACATTGAGGCGGAAATAGAGATCTTCGCGGAACCGCCCCTTGCGCACTTCGGCCTTGAGGTCGCGGTGGCTGGCGGCAATCACCCGCACGTCGACGCGGCGGGTGCGAACCTCGCCGACCCGCTCGAACTGCCCTTCCTGCAGCACGCGCAGCAACTTGCCTTGCAGTTCGAGCGGGATATCGCCGACCTCGTCGAGAAACAAAGTCCCGCCGTCGGCGAGTTCAAAGCGTCCGACGCGGTCGCGAAGCGCGCCGGGGAAAGCCGCCTTGGCGTGACCGAAGAACTCGCTTTCGAACAGGTCGGCCGGTATGCCCGCGCAATTGGCGCGGATCAGCGGCCGATGGCCGCGTTTGCTGGCGTCATGAATGGCACGGGCCACCAGCTCCTTGCCGGTGCCGCTCTCGCCTGTGATCAGAACGGTGGCGTCGGTCGGCGCGACCAGTTCGACCTGCCGCAAGGTCTGCTGGATCGCGGCGCTGGCGCCGATGATGCCGTGGTGATTGCCGTCGATCCGGATCTGCTCCTGGAGATAAGCGTTCTCCTGTTCGAGCCGCTTGCGCAGCCGATCGACTTCGTCGTGGGCGGCGCGCAGTTTCTCCTCGGCCTCGCGGCGCTGGCTGACGTCGCGGAACACGATGACCGCGCCGATCAGAACGCCATCGTCGTGAATGGGGGTCGAGGTGTAATCGACCCAGAATGACGAACCGTCCTTGCGCCAGAAGATCTCGTGGTCGACGTGATGCACCGCGCCGTCGCGGAAGGCCGCGTAGATCGGGCAATCGTGGTCGTGGTAGGGCGAGCCGTCGGGGTGGGAGTGATGCACCAAGGCGTGCATGTCGTGGCCGACCAGTTCGTCGGCCGACCAGCCCAGCATTCGTTCGGCGGCCGGATTGACGAAGGTGGTTTTGCCGTCGGCATTGACCCCGTAAATGCCTTCGCCCGCGGCCCGCAGAATGAGCTGGTTCTCGCGCTCGATGCGTCCGAAAGCGTCATGGGTCTTGTTGCCTGCTCGATCGCGATGCAGGGGCGCGGTTTCGGTCATGGCGAACTCCAGGCTTACGGCGGGCTGGAATTACGAAAAACCGTAACTCCGAGATTTCGTAGGCAAGAAGTGGACCAAATACGGGGCTTTTTGGCCGGCGATGGCCGCCACCGCGCCTGCGCGAAGGACTTGGCACCGATGTTGCTCCGGTTGCGTCGCTCGCCGCTGCCGCGGGCGCGCCGGTGTCGCCATGAGGTCGCCACGGGGGCGCTCATGGGGTCGCCAAGGGGCGGGCGCCGAAAATCGGACCGACGATCCACCAGGGAGACGAACGATGAACCGCGCCGGACTGACCGAAAAGCTGCTCGATATCAAACGCGAGAAGGGCTGGACCTGGAAATATATCTGCGAAACCATTGGCGGCATGTCGCCGATTTTGGTGACCGGCGCCGTTCTCGGCCAGCACAAGATGACCAAGCCGATGGCGGAGAAGGCGGCCGCCCTGTTCGGCCTGACGAAGGGCGAACAGGCCATGCTGAACGAAGTGCCGATGCGCGGCACCCTCGCCAACTTCCCGCCGACCGATCCGCTGATCTATCGCTTCTATGAACTGATCCTGGTCAACGGTCCGGCGCTCAAGGTGCTGATCGAGGAAGAGTTCGGCGACGGCATCATGTCGGCGATCGACTTCGACATGGACATCACCCGCAAGAGCGACCCGAAGGGCGACCGCGTCCAGCTCGGCATGACCGGCAAGTTCCTGCCGTTCAAGTATTACGGCGCCAAGGGCAATGAATTGGCCTTGGGGTTGAAGGAGGAGTAGGCTTCTTTCTGGACCCTCCCCCCTTGTGGGGGAGGGTAGTTTGCAGAGCCAGCGGGCGGCCGTAGATGCTTTTGAGGCCGATCGGATGGGTGCTCGTGGGTATCCGCCTCATAGCTCAAATGAAGTCACTGACCATTCCCGAATCTGAACTATAAATAGAGTAACCTGATCCTTCATAATCCCGTGTTGTTTTGATTGTGGTCAATTTTCCATCCGCAGGGCGGACAGTCCGTGTGCACAATTCTCATCTCAACAGTTCCAATACTCAAAGCGGAAGCAAATTGACGCTTGTTTTCCCAAGGGAACGAAGGTCGGGCTTTTCGCAACAGTCGGCCAAACAATTTTTAAAGGAGGGCTCTTCCGAACTTCCCAATCACCAGTCTCTGCTTTTTGAACCTCGTAGCTATTACCTTGCGGCGACTTTTTGTTGGCATGCCAGATTGTTCAAAAACCGGGCTTAATCGATCCATCTGCCGTACTGCTATGCCTATTTCTGAGTGATCATTGCTGCTCTAGCTCAACTAATGTTCGCTAAATAAAGCCGCGGAGATAAGCTCGCGAGCGGCTACAAAAGATGCCGGCGATCATCACTTAACGCTCCTCGCGCGCCAAAGCGTCGAGAACCCAACGCCTTTCGAAGAGGGTCAGGTTTCTGCTATGTTTCTGTGCTTGATCAACCAAACGACGTCGCAAGCTCTCAATACTATCGTTTGGTTTTAAGAATCGTTCGGATATTTGCACTGGTACGCCTTGCTCGTCGAGATTTTTTAGAACTTCCGGCCTAAACCACCGGGGAACCTCCGCAACAAACAAACTATAATTTGTCGGATTTAGCCGCTTTGCAAAGAGCTCAACTACAGAAAAAAGCTGCGGCAATCCGTATTCACACGCTCGCAGAAAACGGAAAACATTATCCTGAGAACTGGGCTGCCCGTTGTAAGAGTCGCTATGCCAGTGGAAGAAGGTCTTCAAGGTATTGTTGCCGCGAAGATTGGATAGGTAAACGGCCAACTGTGCAGCGCTTCTGACGCCAAACTCGTTTGCGCGACGGACGGAACAAATGATTTCGCAGACCGCCAGAATTGGCCTGCACCCGGTTCGGATGACACCCGGTTAAGCTAATCCTGCCTTCATCTCAAAGTCCATTGGGCTCACATATCCGATGGTGGAGTGGCGCCGTTTTGGGTTGTAGAAGCGTTCGATATAGTCGAACACGTCGGCCC
>WGNB01000050.1 GCA_016124795.1 Rhodopseudomonas sp.
AAATTGGTCGGAGTGGCAGGATTCGAACCTGCGACCCCCTCGTCCCGAACGAGGTGCGCTACCAGACTGCGCTACACTCCGACTGTGGGCGGCCTTATAACCCTGCCACGTTTGAAACCGCAAGCGGGCTATACCCCCTAATGCCGGGAAAATGTCTTTCGGCATAAGGCCATGCCGAATTTTGGACTTTGATGTGGCGTCCGGTAGCGACCGGGACGTCTGAACAGAAGCGATATCGATGACTGCCGAGCCCGGAACACGGTTACTGAAGGCCGAAAAGGCCGCGATCGAGACGGCCGCGGCCTGTCTGGCGGCCGGCGGGCTCGTCGCCTTCCCGACCGAGACGGTCTACGGTCTGGGCGCGGACGCCGGGAATGGCGAGGCGGTCGCCCGGCTTTATGCCGCCAAGGGCCGGCCTGCCTTCAACCCGCTGATCGCCCATGTCGCCGATATCGACGCCGCCCGCCGGATCGCCGACTTCGATACCGATGCCGAGACACTCGCCGCCGCCTTCTGGCCTGGCCCTCTGACGCTGGTCCTGCCCAAGCGGCCGGGCGCGCCGGTGGCGGCTTTGGCGCTGGCCGGGCTCGATAGCGTCGCCCTGCGGGTGCCGAGCCATCCGACCGCCCGCGCGCTTCTGGCCGCCTTCGGCGGCCCGGTGGTCGCCCCTTCGGCCAACCGCTCCGGCCATGTATCGCCGACCGATGCCGGCCACGTCATGGCCGACCTGCGCGGCCGGATCGACCTGATCGTCGACGACGGGCCGTGCGCGGTCGGCGTCGAATCGACCATTGTCGCCTGCCTCGACCGCCCGACCCTGCTGCGGCCGGGAGGCCTCGCCCGCGAGGCCATCGAGCAGGTGCTGGGCCAACCGCTGGCGCTGCCGGCCACCCCCGACGACAACGACGCGCCGGTCGCCCCCGGCATGCTGACCTCGCATTACGCGCCCAAGGCCAAGGTAAGGCTCAATGCCGCCGGCGCGAGCGCCGGCGAGGCGCTGCTGGCTTTCGGCCCGGCGCCGGACTTTGCCGGCACCACGCTCAACCTGTCGCCGCGTGGCGATCTGGTGGAAGCCGCCGCCAACCTGTTTTCACATCTGCGCGCGCTCGACGCCGCCGGCGCGACCGCCATCGCGGTCATGCCGGTGCCGCACGAAGGCCTCGGCGAAGCGATCAACGACCGGCTCCGGCGCGCCGCCGCCCCCAAAAACTAAGCCCGCAGACAACAGCCAAGACCAAGCTCAAGGACCCGCAAGGACGTGAATGCCATGAACGAACAACTGCGACACGCGCCGAAGCCCGAATTGCTGACCCGCTTCGCCGCCATCGTCGGCGACAAATACGCCGTCTCAGACGCGGCAACGCTGGCACCGCACCTGATCGAAGGCCGCGGGCTCTATCAGGGCCGCACCGCGATGATGCTGCGTCCGGGCTCGACCGAAGAAGTCGCGGCGATCCTCAAGCTCGCCAACGAAACCCGCACCGCCGTGGTGCCGCAAGGCGGCAATACCGGGCTGGTCGGCGGACAGATTCCGTTCGACGGCGAGATCATCCTGTCAATGACGCGGCTCGACAAGATCCGCGAGGTCGATGCCTCGTCCAACACCATGACCTGCGAGGCCGGCGTCGTCCTGCAAAAGGCGCAGGAAGCCGCCAGCGCGGTCGGCCGGCTGTTTCCGCTGTCGCTCGGCTCGGAGGGCAGTTGCACGATCGGCGGCAACCTGTCGACCAATGCCGGCGGCACCGGCGCGCTGGCTTATGGCATCGCCCGCGAACTGGTGGTCGGCGTCGAAGTGGTGCTCGCCGATGGCCGCATCATGCATCTGCTGCGCAAACTGAAGAAAGACAACACCGGCTACGACCTGCGGCATATTTTCGTCGGCGCCGAAGGCACGCTCGGCGTTATCACCGCCGCCGTGCTGAAGCTGTTCCCGCAACCGCGTGCGGTCGAGACCGCCTTCATCGCCGTGCCGTCGCCGGACGCGGCGGTGAAGCTCCTCAACCTGGCGCAATCGCGGATCAGCGGCACCGTCACCGGCTTCGAATTGATGATCCGCGAAATCATCGACTTCGCCCTGAAGCACGGACACAACATCCGCGATCCGCTGGCCGGCAAGCATCCGTGGTACGTACTGATGGAAGTGTCTTCACAACAACCGGACGGCCTGCGCGACGAGGTCGAACAGTTTCTCGCCGATGCCATCGAGCAGGACCTGGTGATCGACGCCACGCTGGCCGCCAATCTCGATCAGGCGAAGTCCTTCTGGCATCTGCGGCACACCTTGACCGAAGTGCAGAAGCCCGAAGGTGGCTCGATCAAGCACGACGTCTCGGTGCCGGTCGCCGCGGTCCCGGCTTTTCTCGAGGAAGCCAGCGCCGCGGTCACGGCCTTCATTCCCGGCTCACGACCGGTGCCGTTTGGCCATGTTGGCGACGGCAACATGCATTTCAACGTCAGTCAGCCGATCGGCGCCGACACGGCGCAATTCCTGGCGCGCTGGACCGAGGTCAACGCCGTGGTCGACAAGATCGTACTGAAGCATCACGGCTCGATCTCGGCCGAGCACGGCATCGGCAAGCTCAAGCGCGAGTCGCTGGTCAAGGTGAAAGACCCGGTTGCTCTCGACCTGATGCGTAACCTCAAGCACATGCTCGACCCGAACGGCATCATGAATCCGGGCAAGGTGCTCTAGTCCTACGAAGCGAGCGCCGCCCGTCGCGTCAACCAGCGACCGAGGCGGCGCTGTCGTCAGACGCTGCCGCGAACAACACGTCTTCATTCGGATCGCGACGAGCCATCAGATTATACATCTGGCGCAGGTCGGCCACGGCCCGGTCGATCGGAGTGGCGGTTGCCCGTACCCGATCGAGAAACATCGCGGTCAGCGCCATATCGAGTTTCACGCGCTTGCGACCGTCATGGCTGATCTTGCAATCGAGCCGATCGTCGCGCACCCGCGCCAGAACGCCGTCACCGCCACAATCCAGAAGGTCCGCGATTTCCTCGTAAGTCATCCAGATCTGCGGCATGAGCGCACCCTTTCCTGAGGGCTGCCAGCCTAAGATCGCCAAATGAAGGACTTGTTGCCGCTGCGGCCTCGGTCGCGGCATGGTTACCAAGCCGTTAATGCCCAAGGCCGACAGCGGGGCAAGCAAGCGTTAAAACAAGGCGCCCTGCCCACTGTCTGTCTTGCCGTCCGTTTTCTTTGGCGATGCTTTATCGGGTGCCTGCTTCCTGCTTTTGCCGGACGAACGTGCGGGCTTTGCCGGCGGTTCGGGCGCGCCGTTAACATCGAACAAATCGAGCAGTTTCGGATTGTCGTTGGCGACCCGATTGACCTGCGTGGAAACCGGATAAGCTTCCAACAGATCGCCCGGCGCGGGCTTTATCAATGCCAGCGCATGATCGAGATCGGATTTGGCGTCGGCGCCAGAGGCGAGCGTGCCGGCACCCAGCCATTGATCGAAAGCCACCGGCGGCACGATCACCGGCATCCGGTCATGGATCGGACCCAACGTCGCATTGGCCCCGGTCGTCACGATGGCCGCGGTGTCGACCTCCTCACCGTTCGGCCCGGTCCAGGTTTCCCACAGACCGGCAAAAGCAAGGGGCTCGCCGTCGCGGGCGTGAATGTAGAACGGCTGCTTGCGATCGCCATATGCCTTCCACTCGTAGAAGCCGTCAGCCGGAATGAGGCAACGCCGCCGTTTCATCGCGGCACGAAAAGCCGGCTTTTCGGCAACAGTCTCGCCACGCGCGTTGATCAGGAGCGAAAAAGCTTTCGGGTCCTTGACCCACGACGGCAGAAGGCCCCACCGCACAAGGGCAAACTGCCGCTTGCCGTCAACCAGACGGACAATGGCGATCGGCTGCGTCGGCGCGATATTGAAACGGGCCGGAAAATTCGGCCGGTCGTCATATTGAAACAGCGCGCGGATCGCGGCCGGGGCTGACGTTAATGTGTAGCGGCCGCACATAGTCAAAACCTCTGACGAAGGCTGCGGTTAAGAATACCTTTACCCCGCATAATATAACACTCAGATACAGTGGAATGCGGGGATGGTCTCTCGATCGAATATCGAGTCCTCACCAGCGCGGTACAAGACCTGCACAGAATGGCAGATAGAATGGCTCAGGAAGAGGCCGAAGCGGCAACGATAGCGCTCCTGGACGACGTTATCGCATGCCCGGAAGCGCTGCCGGCCAACCGGTCGGCGAGTCTGTCGCCGTCACCGAAGCCCCCTGGCGTCCTGACCGTCTCCCCTGGCCTCGCCGATGCCAATATCAACCCGGCGACCGGGCTCGCCTCCGATTATCTCAACCATTTCCACGAGGCGATCATGCTTCTGGAGATGGTGGCGGGCTGTCCGGACTGCCTGTCCGACCTCAATAGCTGGCAACCCCTGACCTATCGCGAGCATTTCCAGGCGTCGCGCTTCAAGGGCCGCGATCTGGCGATTGCAGCCTACGAGGCCGCGGCGCCCGCGACCCGCGACTACCTCGACACGCTCACCGATACGATGACCAGCATGATCGAAGCGACCCGCGCTTCCATGGCATCCGACCTGTCGCCCGAGGACGCCGCGATCCTGGCCGAGCGGGCCGCCACCTGGCTCAAACTGCTGGTGGCGCGCGCCGGCGCGGTCATCAACGGCAATGTCGATGCCTCGCATTCGGACACGCCGCAAGACATGGTCGACCGGCTCATGGAGCGCGCCGTCTAGGCGGCAAGGTCCGGCCCTCACCCTGGTCGCCGGAACGTCGGATCGGGCTAGCGACCCGACCGGCGCGAAATGCTAGGCAGGACCGTGATCTCACGGCCCCGGCCGAACCGCCACCCACACGCCATGGCAGCCTGCAATGTCCGACGCTCGCACCTACCCGGCACGACCCTTTCTCGCCGTATCCGCCGCGATTCTGCGCGACGGCAAGGTGCTGGCGGTGCGGCGCGCCCGCAAACCGGCGATCCAGCTTTACACCATGCCGGGCGGGGTGGTTGAGGCCGGCGAAACCCTGTTCGAGGCGGTGACCCGCGAGGTCCGCGAGGAAACCTCCCTCGAAATCGCTCCGATCGCGCTGGCCGGCCACCGCGAAGCGATCCAGCGTGACCGCGAGGGGCGTGTTGAGCGGCATTTCGTCATCATGTGTTTTGCCGCGCGCTGGCTGTCCGGCGAGGTCGTGTTGAACGAGGAACTCGACGACGCGCGCTGGCTTGAGCCCGCCGAGCTTGAGGCTTTGCGCACCACCGACGGCCTGTCCGAAATCGTCGCCGAGGCCGCCCGGATCGCCAGCCGCTAGCGGCACGAGCCGGCTTGCGCCCGCCCGCCGACCGGCGCATATCTCCGCAACGACGGGAACATATTGGCGTGAACAAGCTCTTTTCCACTGCGGCCGTGATGGCCACCGCCCTCAGCCTGGCGGTGCCGGCCAAAGCGCAGAACCGGCCTGCGGCGCCCGACCCGCAAAACATGGCGGCGCCGTTCGACGGCGATCTGCAGCGCCTCGCCGAAATTCTGGGTTCACTGCAATATCTGCGCGGCATCTGCGGCGCCCAGGAAGGCCAGAAGTGGCGTAACGAAATGCAGGCGCTGATCGACGCCGAAGCGCCGACCGGCGAGCGTCGTCGGCAGATCACGGCCCGTTTCAATCGCGGCTATCACGGCTTCGAACAGACCTACCGGACCTGCACGCCGGCCGCCGATCTGGCGATTCGCCGTTACCTCGACGAAGGCGCCAAGATCGCCCGCGATATCACCGCGCGCTACGGCAACTGATCGTTCGGCCAATCCAGTCCGTCGGCCTGCCGCGGACATCGTCCAAGACCAGCGTCAAACTCCGAGCCATTTGACGCCTCGCATTCAAGGCGAGCGTCGGAACCCCAGCTACTAGCGCGCGCCGATCGAGATCGTTAACGACGGCGTGGATAAGCCGCCGCAATTAACCTTTCCTTTATCTATGGGCTTGGTCAGCCGGCCTTGCATGCTAACGTCCGGCACGAATTAGAGAACCGGCGTTCGTGACACCGCGCGCCGTGGGGACCAGGTGATTATGACGACAGCGGAACGATCGACCCATACGCGCGAACCGTTACCCGACCACGAGCAGAAGCGCGTGGCTCTCGGCTACCTCAACGAGGCATGGGCCGAAGCCCGCCTCGATGGCATTGATGGCGATTGCCTGGCGCAGGCCTGCCTGTTCGCGGCGCTGGCCGAATTCGTCTCGACTTATGGCGAGGAAGCCGCCGCCGGTTTCACCGAAGGCCTGAGCAAACGGATCCGCAACGGCGAATTCACCCTCGACCAGCAGCGTCAGTAACGTCGGCCTGCGTCAGATCAGCGCCGTGTACAGGCCGAAATAACGCTCCAGAACATTGTCGATGTCGGCCGGATAGAACGGCTTCTTCAGGAAAGCGAGCGCGCCGGCGGCTAACGCCCGATCGGCAATCGCACTGTCGACCGTCGAGGTCATCATCACGACCGCCACGCCGGGGCATTCACGCTTGATCTCCGAAAGCGTCTCGAAGCCGTTCAGGCCGGGCATGTTGTAATCGAGAAACACCATGCCGAACCGGCCGCTACGCAATTGCTCAAGCGCGGCAAGGCCTTCGGCGGCCTCTTGAATATCCAGCGAAAACCAGCTCGCTGACAGAATCTTGCGCACGATCGAGCGCATGGTCCCGGAATCATCGACGATCAGAACCCGGGTCGAAATCTTGGCGCGCAGGCAAAGTTCCGTCACCTTGCGAGCTTCATCGCTATTGGTCGGCTTGGTCAGCATGCCGTTGACGCCAGCCGGACGCGGACAACCGGGTGCTCCGGCCGCAAAAACCACCGGCGCCGGCTGAACCGCCCGCGCCGCATCGATAACCTGCGCCTGATCGCCGGCCGGCAGATCGCCGTCAATGATACAAATATCGGCACTGGTTCGGGCCAAAGCCGCCCGGGCACCCGACATGTCGCAGGCGGAGAATTCAACGGGGACCGCAGCCATCGCCACGCCCTGTCGCCACAGATCCTGATCGAATTGATTGGCCACAACGACCATCATTCGGAGCGAAACGAGATCGTCGCTCATTCTATCAATTCCTGATTCGCCCCTGCCCTCACCGGTCAATCCCTACGGCCGAACGAGAGGGTGTTTTAATACCGCTGCTAAATGGTCAGTTAGAACTCACATTGCAACCGACAGGTCCCGTTTATCGCAAAAGTCTGGGGAAAACCTACCCGAGGAAAATTCGCTAGCCAATTCGATGAGCCAAACCTGAAAACCTCACCATCGACCTGTTTCGTAGTCTAACAACTCAATGTTTCTAAAAACCGAACGCGTTCGCCCAGAGACGGGGCCGACAATTCACCATCCCACATGGCCTTGTGCCCGCGTATGACAGTACCGACCGGCCATCCGGTAACGGACACGCCGTTGAACGGCGTCCAGCCAGCGCGCGACGCAATCCAGGCGTCGGTGATGGTCTCCCGCCGCTTCATATCGACGACGGTAACATCCGCGTCATAACCGGCAGCGATGCGGCCTTTGCCGGCGATACCGAAAACCCGCGCGGGACCGGCACTGGTCAGATCGACAAAACGTTGCAGGGACAGCCGGCCGGCATTGACGTGATCGAGCATGACCGGAACCAAGGTCTGCACGCCGGTCATACCGGAATGGGTCTTGGGATAGACATGCGACTTTTCCTCGCGGGTGTGCGGCGAATGATCGGAGCCGACGGTATCGATCACGCCTTGCGCGAGACCATGCCACAAGCCGGCCTGATGGGCGGCATCACGGATCGGCGGGTTGAGTTGGGCCAGCGTGCCGAGCCGCTCATAACAATCCGGCGCCGACAGGGTCAGGTGGGCCGGCGTCGCCTCGGCGGTGGCGACATCCTTATGCGCCGCCAGAAACTCGGCTTCATCCTTCGATGTCACATGCAGAACATGGACGCGCTTGCCGGTTTCGTGCGCCAGCCGGACCAGTCGCTGCGTGCACATCAGCGCCGCCTGCGCATCGCGCCAGACCGGATGCGAACTCGGATCGCCCTCGACCCGCAGATGCATGCGCTCATTCAGGCGCGCCTCGTCCTCGGAGTGAAAGGCGGCGCGCCGGCTGATCGCCTTCAGCACGGCACGCACGCCGTCGTCGTCGTCGATCAACAATGACCCGGTCGAGGAGCCCATAAACACCTTGATGGCGCAAGCGCCCGGCAGCCGCTCCAGTTCGGCCAGATCGGCGGTGTTCTCGCGGGTGGCGCCGACATAAAAAGCGAAGTCGCAATGCATGCGATGATGCGCGGCCTTCACTTTGTCGGCCAGCGCCGCCGCGCCTGTGGTGGTCGGAATGGTGTTCGGCATTTCAAACACCGCCGTTACCCCGCCCATCACCGCCGCACGCGAACCGGTTTCCAGATCCTCCTTGTGGGTCAGGCCCGGTTCGCGGAAATGGACATGACTGTCGACGACGCCCGGCAGCAGATGCAGGCCGCGACAGTCGACCACCTCTCCGGCGGAGGCCCGCGACAAATCTCCGATCGCGGCAAACCGCCCGTCCCTGATGCCGAGGTCACGCAGTCCCTCGCCATCCTGGTTGACGACGGTTCCGCCCTTGAGGATCAGGTCATAAGTCTCGGCCATGCTGGAAAAGCTCCAAAAACTGGACTTGAGGCGTATCGCTTGTGGGTTTCGCCCCAGCGCTTACGTTTCAGGACGACTTCTGGCAAGACACTATTCGCAGAATGCTTCTGGGAACAGCCAAGGACCACCATGCAAGCAGCGCTTCTCCCCGAACGCGGCGTCGTCAAGCTCGCCGGCCCCGACGCCCGGCATTTCCTCAACAACATTGTCACCAACGACCTCGGGCCGCCGGGTCGCGACGGCGCGCGCTTTGCCGCGCTGCTGACGCCGCAGGGCAAAATTATCATCGATTTTATTGCCGTCGCGATCCCGCCGGCCGACGGCGACGGCTTCTTCCTCGACTGCCCGAAGGCGCTCGCGGACACGCTGACGTCCAAGCTGACGTTCTACCGGCTGCGCGCCAAGGTCACGATCGAGAATCTATCGGACGCGCTCGGCGTGCTGACCGTCTGGGACGACAACGTCTCCGCCCTGACCCAGGCCGACAGCGATTACGGCTTGGTCTATAATGATCCACGACTGGCGGCCCTCGGGCTGCGCATGATCGTGCCGACCGAACTGGCCGCTGAAACCGCCACCGATCTCGGCGCGACGCTGGTGGACGCCGCCGATTATGACGCCCGCCGCATCGGGCTGGGCGTACCGCGCGGCGGCGAAGATTTCAGCTATCTTGACACCTTCCCGCATGAAGCTGACATGGATCAGCTGGCCGGCATCGATTTCACCAAAGGCTGCTATATCGGTCAGGAAGTGGTGTCGCGTGTCGAGCACCGCTCGGCAGCGCGTAACCGGGTCGTACCGGTGCGCTATGACGGTGCGGCGCCGGTACCGGGTGCGGAAATCCTCGCCGGCGACAAACCAATCGGCGTCATGGGTTCGGCGGTCGATGGCAAAGGGCTGGCTCTGCTGCGGCTCGACCGTTTCGGCGACGCCTTAAGCGCCGGCATCGCTGTCTCGGCGGGCGGCGTCACGCTGCATCCAATCAAGCCGGACTGGGCGAACTTCGCCTGGCCCGACGGTGCTCCCCAGTCAAAGGCCGCAACGTCATGAAACCGGAAATCCAGCACCACGATGACGGCTTGCCACGCTGCCCCTGGCCGGGTCACGACCCGCTTTATGTCGCCTATCACGACACCGAATGGGGCGTGCCGGAATGGGATGACCGCGCGCTGTTTGAAAAGCTCTTGCTCGACGGCTTTCAGGCCGGCTTGTCCTGGATCACCATCCTGCGCAAACGCGACAACTTCCGCGCCGCATTCGATAATTTCAACCCCGAGAAGATCGCGCGCTATACACCCAAGAAAGTCGAGCGGCTGATGCAGGATGCCGGCATCGTCCGCAACCGCGCCAAGATCGAAGGCAGCATCGGCTCGGCCAAGTCGTTCCTGCGCATCATGGACAAAGGCCCGGGCTTCTCCGCGATGCTATGGGAGCATTTTGACGGAAAGCCGCACGACCATAAGATCGGTCAACGCTCCAGGACGCCGACCGAGAGCGAAATCTCGCGCGCGATATCCAAACAGTTGCTCGGCCACGGCTTCAAATTCGTCGGCCCGACGATCGTCTACGCCTTCATGCAGGCGGTCGGCATGGTCAACGACCATCTCATCACCTGCCATCGTCATGCCGCCTGCAACAAACTGGCGAAACGACGCCGATGAGCAAGACGCGCAAGGCCGCCAGGCCGGCGAAGGAAACGCCGCGCGCCTGGCAACGCATGTTGTCGGGCCGCCGGCTCGATCTGCTCGATCCGTCGCCGCTCGACGTCGAACTCGATGACATCGCGCATGGATTGGCGCGAGTGGCGCGCTGGAACGGCCAGACCAAAGGCGCGCATATTTTCTCGGTGGCGCAACACGTGTTGCTGGTCGAGGCGCTGGCGCGCCAGCGCGTGCCGGGCCTTGACGCGCGCGGCTGTCTTGCCGTGCTGCTGCACGACTCCGCCGAATATGTCATCGGCGACATGATCTCGCCGTTCAAGGCAGTGATCGGCGACAGTTACAAGGCGGTCGAAAGCCGCCTGCTCGCCGCCATTCATGTCCGGTTCGGCCTGCCGCCGAAGTTGCCGGACACGCTGCACAAACTGACCAAGGCCGCCGATCGCAACGCCGCCTTTCTCGAATCGACCCATCTGGCCGGCTTCGAAATCGCCGAAGCCCGCAAGTTCTTCGGTCCGCCGCCGAAATATTCGGCGGCGATGGAACGCGACTACCTCACGCCATGGCCGGCCGCGACCGCCGAGAAGCGGCTGCGCGAACGCGTGCAGAAACTGCTGGCGGCCCGCACCTTCAATTAGCGCTCCCATCTCATGGATAACTGCCATGATTCATGTCTGTTCGCTGGCCCGGCTTTACGCCACGGTCGATGAAACCAAAGCCCGTCATATTGTCACCTTGCTGCGGTTGACCGACCGCGTCACACGGCCAGCGCATATCGCGGCCGACAATCATCTCATTCTGTCGGTCGACGACATCGTCGGCGAACCGGCCGAAGGCCAGACCCTGCCGGGCAAGGAACACGTCGAACGACTGATCGCTTTTGCCAAGGCCTGGGACCGCTCGTCGCCCATGGTGGTGCATTGCTTTGCCGGCATCAGCCGTTCGACCGCCGCGGCCTTTGTCACCGCTTGCGCACTAAACCCGGCGCGTGACGAAGCGGACATTGCTCAAACCATCCGCAGGGCATCGCCGACCGCCGCCCCCAATACCCGCATTGTCGCGGTGGCCGACAAGATGCTCGGGCGTGACGGCCGCATGGTGCGCGCGGTCAAAAAGCTCGGACCGGCGCTGATGGCCGACGAGGGCCACCCGTTCCAGCTCGATCTGGAATAATTCGTCAGGCTTCGTTGACGGGTGTCGCGCTATCCCGATCCGCGATGGCCGTCTACGATGACGACACGATCAATGCCGGGGGGCGCAAATTATGGACATGATTGTCATCGGCTTCCTGCTATTGCTGGCGATCCCGACCCTTTCCATCGTCGCGATCTCAATGGCGGTTGGCACCCGCGACCAGATGCGGCAGTTGCAGCAGCAGGTGTCCGCGCTGGAGCGGCGGCTGAGCGACGGCCCCGTGTCGTACCATTGGCAGAACAGCGCGGCAGCACCGACCATTGAACCGGAACCGCAAGCCGCCAACGCGCCGACCGAACCGGCGGCCACCGCCGAGCTTGCGTCCGACACGCCAACCGATGCAGGCCCCGTGGCAACCGAGGCCCCCGCCGCTGCATCGGCAGCGCCGCCGCCATCCGATGGCCCCACCAGCCTGGAAGAAAGATTCGGCACCCAATGGGTGGTCTGGATCGGTGGCCTGGCGCTGGCGCTCGGCGCGATCTTTCTGGTGCGCTACACCATCGAGGAAGGCCTGCTCGGCCCGGCCGTTCGCGTCGTCCTCGGCGCGTTGTTCGCGGCGGCCTTGATCGCCGCCGGCGAATGGACCCGCCGCGGCGAGACCGCCGCGCATATTGGCGGGATACCGGGCCGGCATATCCCAAGCATCCTGACTGCCGCCGGCACGGTCGCGGCCTACGCCACCGTTTACGCGGCCTTCGCGCTGTACGGTTTCATCTCGCCGGCGGTCGCCTTCGTTCTGCTCGGGCTGGTCGCGCTCGCGACGCTCGCCGCCGCGCTTCTGCATGGACCAGCGCTTGCCGGGCTTGGCGTTGCCGGCGCCTTCGTGACGCCGGCATTGATCTCGACCCCAACACCGAACTACTGGGCGCTTTACATCTATCTCGCCGTCGTCACCGGCGCCGCCCTGGCTCTCGCACGGATGCGGCTATGGCCGTGGCTGGCAATAACCGCCATCGCGCTCGGCACAAGTTGGACCTTTGCCGGCATCGACTCGACGGCAACCGGTGCCTTGAGCGCCCATATGTTTCATGTCATCGCCGGCTTTGCGCTGGCGACGCTGCTGATCGTCTCCGGCCTGTTCTATGGACCCACCGCCGCGCCGGGCCGTGTCGACCGGTTATCCTCCGGCGCGCTCGGCGCTTATCTGTTCGCCACCGCCTGCATCGTTATCGCCGCGCATCACGATGGCGCAATCCTGATTACGTTCACGCTTTTGACCACCGCCACAGTCGCCATCGTCTGGCGGAGCGACGCCGCGCTCTGGGCCCTGCCGATATCGGCGCTTCTCGCCGTGCTGGTCATGCTGCAATGGGCGACGCCGCTCGTCTATCAGCGCTTGATCCTGCCGGCCGGCGTCACCGCCGGCGCGATCCCCGAACCTTCGACCGGCAGCGAATGGCACCTCGCGCTCGGCGCCGTCTTCGGCCTGCTGTTCGGCCTGTCCGGCTTTGCGGCGCAGACCGATAAGCGCGCCCGCTCCGACAATCCGATCGTCGCCCTGACCTGGAGCCTGACCGCCGCCGTCGCACCGATCGCCATCCTGATCGCGCTCTATGGCCGGCTCGCGCATTTCGACCGTTCGATACCCTTTGCGTTGTTGGCGCTGGCATTGGCAGCAGCCTACGGCTACGCCGCCGAACGTCTTAACAAACATGCGCCCCGTCCCGGCCTTGCCGGATCGGTCGCCGTATTCGCCACGGGCACGGTCGCCGCGCTGGCACTGACGCTGACCTTTGCACTCGACAAAGGCTGGCTCACGGTCGCGCTTGCCCTGATGGCGCCCGGCATCGGCTGGGTCTATCGGCAGCGGCCCCTGCCGGCGTTGCGCTATCTGACGGCCGGCGTCATCGTCCTGGTGCTGCTGCGAACCGGTTACGAACCGCGCATCGTCGGCGACGATCTCGGCGCGACGCCGATCTTCAATTGGCTGCTCTATGGTTATGGCCTGCCGGCGGCGTCGTTCTGGACCGCCGGCTATCTGCTGCGGCAACGGGCGGACGACGTCCCGGCGCGAATGGCCGATTCAGCCGCTATCCTGTTTACCGTGCTGCTGTTCGTGCTGGAGATCCGGCATTACATGACGCACGGCGACCTGTTCCGGCAATCGACCGCGCTGGCCGAAGTTGCCATGCAAGTGTCAGTCGGACTGGCGATGACGATCGGGCTCGAACGGCTCCGCTCGCGCAGCATGAACATCGTGCACGATATTGGCGCGCTGGTCGTGGCCGGCTTGACGCTGGCCGCAATCGTTTTCGGCCTGGTCGGCACCGTCAATCCGATGGTCACCGGCCGGCCGGTTGGCGGCCTGTTCTTCAACCTGGTGCTGCTTGGCTATGGCATCCCGGCCATATTGGCCGCGATCCTGGCGTTGATCGCCCGCGACACACGGCCTTTCGCCTATCGCATGATCGCGGCGACAGCCGCCATCGGCCTGTCGATTGCCTATCTGTCGCTCGAAATCCGCACGCTCTACCACGGCGAATTCCTTGCCCGCGGCCTCACGACCGATGCCGAGCAATATACTTATTCGGCGGTCTGGCTGGTCTTCGGCGTCGTATTGCTGTTTGCCGGTCTGCTGCTGCGATCACAGCCCGCACGGCTTGCTTCCGCCGCCGTGGTCGCGCTGACCATCGCCAAGGTGTTCCTGATCGACATGGCGGACCTGACCGGAATATTCCGAGCCTTGTCTTTTATCGGCCTTGGCGTTGTGCTTGTTGGCATCGGGCTGCTTTATCAGCGGCTGCTATTCCCGCCGACCGCCAAACCGGCGGCACCGGCGGGTGACGCTAACGAAGCAAGCCAATGAACGGCGCCGGAGAATAAAGATGGATGAGCGGGTGGCGAACAAAACCTACGGCGTGGTCGACGCGGAGACTCTGAAGTCTTATGACGGCTTGGCCTTTCTCACCGCGATCGTCACCGGTACCTTGCCGCAGCCGCCCATCGGCGAAGCACTCGGCTTTCATTTGATCGAGGCCAGCGACGGCCATGCGGTGTTCGAGGGCTTGCCCGAGTTTCGCTATTACAACCCGATCGGCTCGGTGCATGGCGGCTTTGCCGCGACGCTGCTCGATTCAGCGCTCGGCTGCGCGATCTTCTCGACGCTGCACAAGGGCGATACCTGGACGACGCTGGAACTGAAGCTCAATTACGTCCGCGCCATGACCAAGGATACAGGTCCGGTCCGCGCCGAAGGCCGCATCATTCATCGCGGCCGCACCGTCGCCACGTCCGAGGGCGACATCAGGGACAAAGCCGGCAAGCTTTATGCCCACGCCACCACGACCTGCATGATCTTTCCGGCCAAGACCTGAACGGGCGCGCGGGACCGCAGTTAGCGGTTATTGTCCGCCGTCAGCGACGACCGCAAACGCAACGGCCCGTTATCATCGTGGCTGTTGCTGGCGCGCGCGACGCCCCGGCGGGTGAATTCGCAGGCGGCAAAGCCGAGCCCGGAGATCGAACCGCGGAACGAATATTCGTCATGCTTTTCGAGGTTGAAGCAGGGCTCGAACGGCAGGCCGCGCAACGAGGCGCAAACCGAGGTGCCCCGGACCTGCAACGTATTGGCGGGCAGTACGGCGTACCGCACTTTGCCGGCGCCCTGGAACTGGATCGAACCAACGACAGAACCGTCGGCCCGGACCTTGCCTTGGCCGCGCGTGCCTTCAAAGCAATTGTAGCTGAAGGTCTTCCCGATCACGAAATGGCGAGCCTCTTCGGCCGTCATCTCGCCGGCAACAGCCGGCAGAGCCGCCAATAAACCCACCATAAACGCCGCACCACGCAACATCACCGCACTCCGACCAACGCCACTAGAACGATACAAGGGCTCGCGCCCATTTCAAGCTCTAGCGGATTATGCCTAACGAACCGTCAGCAAATCCTGAACGCGTTTACCCGATTTTGACCACAATCCGGCCGCGCACCTGACCTGCCAGAATCGCCACCGCCTGCTCCGGCAGCTCAGTTAGCGCGATTTCTTCGGTCATTTCAGCCAATTTGTGACGGTCGAGCTCGGTTTCCAGCCTTTTCCACGCTTCTTGTCGCTTCGGCAGCGGACACATCACCGAGTCGATGCCGTAAAGACACACCCCGCGTAAAATGAAGGGCGCGACCGAGGTCGGCAGTTCCATGCCGCCGGCGAGGCCGCAGGCGGCGACCGCACCGCCGTAGCGGGTCATCGACAACAGGTTGGCCAGCGTGGTCGATCCGACCGAATCGATCCCGCCAGCGAACCGCTCCTTGGCCAGCATCTTGACCGGACCGGTCAAAGCCGCACGTTCAAGAATTTCCGTTGCGCCGAGGCTTTTGAGGTAGTCCGCCTGCTCCGGGCGACCGGTAACGGCGGCGACCGAATAGCCGCGCTGGGCCAGAAGCGCGACCGCGACCGACCCGACGCCGCCGGCGGCGCCCGTGACGACCACCGGACCGTTAGCCGGGGTCAGGCCATGGCGCTCCAGCGCTATCAAAGACAGCATCGCGGTATAGCCGGCGGTGCCGATCGCCATGGCTACGCGCGGACTCATGCTGGCGGGCAGCCGCACCAGCCAGTCGCCCTTGACCCGGGCGATTTCGGCATAGGCGCCGAGATGGGTCTCACCGAGACCCCAGCCATTGCAGATGACTTTATCGCCCGGCCGCCAGTCCGGGTGACTCGAGCTGGTGACCGTGCCGACGAAATCGACGCCGGCGATCATCGGAAAACGCCGCACCACCGGCGACTTGCCGGTGATGGCAAGGCCATCCTTGTAATTGAGGGTGGAATATTCGACCGCGACGGTGACGTCGCCGTCCATCAGATTGGCTTCGTCGAAATCAGCCAAACCGGCCTGAGTGCCGGTCTCGGTCTTCTCGACCACCATCGCCTTGAATGTCGCCACGCGCTGCCTCGCTGTCGTTTCTTGTCGGCTTTTCAGCGCGCATTCTTTGCCCGGCAAGGCCGATTACGCAACCCTTGTATTGCTACACCGCGGGCGCTGGCGCCAACCGCGCAATCGGCTTCTCGACGATCGGCAGATTGATGATCGCCGAGAGCACGCCAAAGCCGACGGCCAGCCACCACACCGGATCGTAGGTCCCAAACCGGTCGAAGACGATACCGCCCAACAAGACGCCGATGAAACCGCCGACCTGATGACTGAAGAAGGCGATGCCGAACAACATCGCCAGCCAGCGCGTGCCGAACATCACCGCCACCAGCGACGACGTTGGCGGCACCGTCGACAGCCACAGCAGCCCCGTCACCGCGCCATAAATCAGCGTCGTCACGGTGCTGGCCGGCAGCATAACGAAAGCCGCGATCGAAATCGCGCGGCAGAAATAGATGATCGACAGGATATAGCGCTTCGGCATCCGGTTGCCGAGATAACCCGACAGGATCGACCCGACGATATTGAACAAACCAATCGTCGCCAGCGTCCAGCCGCCGACTTCGGCCGACAGGCCGCGATCCAGCAAATAGGCCGGCAAATGCACGGTGGTGAAAGCCAATTGGAAACCGCAAGTAAAGAAGCCGAGCACCAAAAGCACGTAACTGCGATGGCTGAACGCCTCGACCAGCGCATGACGGAACGACTGCGGCAGGGCCGCCGCCGAGGTACCGGGCGCGGCGCGTGGCGTCGCAAGCGCCAGCGATAGCGGGATAATCAGCATCATCAGTCCGGCGAAAATGATCAAACAAATGTGCCAGCCGAAGGCGCCCATCAGCGCCACCGCCAAAGGCGAAAACAGAAACTGGCCGAACGAGCCGGCCGCGGTACCCAGACCGAAGGCGGTCGAGCGCCAGGATTCCGGCACCAGCTTGCCGAAAGCGCCGACGACAATCGTGAACGAACAGCCCGACAGGCCGAAGCCAATCAGCACGCCGGCAGAAATCGTCAAGCTCGTCGGCGTCGTCGCATAGGCCATCAGATAAAGGCCGGCGGCATACAGGATGGAGCCCACCGCCAGGACCCGCGGCGCACCGTAACGGTCGGCAATCGCGCCGGCGAAAGGTTGGCCAACGCCCCACAGCAAGTTCTGCACCGCAAGCGCGAAGGCAAACACGTCGCGGCCCCAGTGATTGATTTGCGACAGTGGCGTCAGGAAGAAACCGAGCGCCGAGCGCGGTCCGAAGCCGATCATCGCGATCAGGCATCCGCACAAAATAATCACCAGCGGCGTCCGCCACCCGACAGAGCCACGGTCGCCGGTCGATGATTGCACAGTCATGGCGAATACCTCCGGCCCATCGTCTCGATCCATGGTTTGACACCATGGTTGAAAGCAAAGCCGGTTGCCGCCCCGGCAAGAACGCGAACGATAGGGTTTTCCCGGCCGGTTCCCAAACGAATATTCGTGATCGGACCCATTTGTCCGGCGCATAACAAGCCGGGCAATACCGGGCGCTAGAGCTTCTTCACTTCCCGGGCCGTGGCCTCGGCATTGCCCCAGCGCGGCTCATCCGCGCCATCGCCCCAGTTGCGCGGCCGGTAAAAGATCAAGCCGCCGAGCTTGTCGAGCCTGCGCATTTCGCCCACCCAGTTCGGATGCGCCCAGTCGTCGTGATAATGGGTCGACTTCGCCACGTCCGGCATCCAGAGTTTGCCGTCGAGCGTGTCCTTGGCGATCCGCACCGCCCGCGTCCAGGCATCCGGCTCGGTGACGGCCTTGGATTTGCCGTCGCAGGCGAAAGTGAACTGGCAGGCCAAATGCCGTCCGGCGTTCTGATAAATGACGGCGCAGACGTCATTGGGGTAATAAGGCGAAAACACGCGATTGAGCACGACCTGGGCGACCGCGATCTGCGCCCGCACCGGCTCGTCGCGCGCTTCGAAATAGACCGCGTTGGCCAGACACTTCTCGGCCTTGGCGCGGGCGCGCTCCCGCATCGGCCCGATCAGCGACAGACGTTCGGCCGGCGAGCGCGGGTATTTATCGACGCCGGTGACCTCGCCTTTGCTGGCGACACTGACACCGCCTTCGCCTTCGACGACGCCGGGCTTGGCCGGCTCAAGCGCCGACATTTTGATATCGGGGTCGGCGGGTCCATTGGCCAACGGCGTTTGCAGAACCGGCCCCTGGATCACCGGCGCTTCGCCCGGCGCCCACGGCGCGAGTTCCTTGTGTTGCGCCCCTAACGGATCGGCTTCGAAATAAACACGGTCGGCATTCTTCTGCTGCGCCGCGCCATCCTTCGGCGCCGCCGCCATCCGATCGAGCACGCTATCGATAGCGGTCTGCGGCGCCGGTTCGATCGCCAGAAGAGGCGGCAAAGGCGGCAGCGGCGCGCGCGCACGATGCCCGAGATAATCGCGCTTGTCGCCACGATTGACCGTCGGAAAATGCAGCGGCGCATCGGCGTCGCCGAGCGGCAAGGCACCGATGCTGGCGGCGATATCCGTCGGATCGAAATTGGCCAGCGCGTAGACCGGCGGATGCGGAATGGCCGTGCCGACCGGGCGCGGCATGCTGAACGTTGCGGCGTGAATGGTGCCAAACGGCGACGCGATGAAATGCGCCCGGGCCCGCTGCGTGACGCCCGGTTGACGCACCAGCAGCGCGCCGAGATCCTGATAGCCGATCGAAGTCGGCAACAAGCCGATCAGCAAGGCGCCGAACGCCAAGGCCGTCGACCGCAACCGAACACTCCGGCGCACGGGCCGAACATTGCGGGCGTTGATGTCATCGCGGACGTATTGACGCGCGCCATGCCACTGGCTTCGTCTTTGGCTTTGATCGGGCCTCACTCTGCTCACGCCACCACCACACCAAATTCACGCGAAACGCCACAACGGCCAGGCGCCGGCCGACTAAGCGGCGCGGCCTTCCGAATAGCGACAATGCCCCGGGTTTCGTTATGGTCTGGTTAACCTTGCCGTCAGGTTAAAGTGGCGGACGGTGACATTTCCGCACACCGAATTCCTAGCAACGGTTAACCATATCGCAATCGCTGGGGACGATGATGCCGTGGCACAATACCGACAGGTCGGCATGCCATTAACATCACTGTCTACGATGCTTTCCGACCAGGCCCTGCCGATCGCCGGTCTCGGCCTGGCCGCGCTTGGCGCAGTCCTGTTGCTGAAACAACGCCGCAGCCTCAAGAACCGGCGGCTGGCGACGGCGCTCGACAACATGTCGCAAGGCCTGTGCATGTTCGACGCGCAGTGCAAGATCACGCTGCTCAATCGCCGCTATCTCGAAATGTATCAACTGTCGCCGGCGATCGTGAAACCGGGCTGTTCGCTGCGAGAGCTGATCCAGCACCGCAAGGACACCGGCCTGTTCTCGGGCGATGTCGATACTTATTGCAAGCAGATCCTTGAAGGGATCGCCAAGGGCGAGAGCGCGCCGTTCTTCGTGCAGGCCAGCGACGGCCGTATCGTGCTGGCCAAGAACGAACCTTTGCCGGGCGGCGGCTGGGTCGCGACCCATGAAGACGTCACCGAGCAGCACCGCGCCGAGCAGGAACGCGCCAGCATCCGCGACCACGAGCAGCGCCGCGCCACGATCGACGCCGCGATCGCCGCGTTCCGTCCGCTGGTCGAGAACCTGTTGTCGAGTGTCGGCGGTTCGGCAGCGACAATGCGCACCACCGCCAGCCAATTGTTCGGCTCGTCCGACCAGACCGCGCAACGCGCCGACAGCGCGGTGGCCGCTTTCAACGAGGCTTCGGCCAATGTCGAAACCGCGGCGGTCGCCGCCGAGGAACTGTCGCGGTCGATTTCCGAAATCAGCCGCCAACTGACGCAGACCAGCGACATCGTCCGACTGGCGACCGAGGAAGCGCGCGCCACCGACGGCGAGATCGCGGGCCTTGCCGACGGCGCGCAGAAGATCGGCGACGTCGTCAAGCTGATCCGCAACATCGCCGGCCAGACCAACCTGCTGGCGCTCAACGCCACCATCGAAGCGGCGCGCGCCGGCGAAGCCGGTCGCGGCTTCGCGGTCGTCGCCTCGGAGGTCAAATCGCTGGCGGTGCAAACCGCGACGGCGACCGAGGACATCGCCAGCCACATCCTCGCGGTGCAGGACTCCACCGGCGGGGCGGTGGACGCGATCCGCAAGATCGCCGGTCGGATGCAGGAGATCCATCACTATACCGCCGCGGTCGCCGCCGCCGTCGAGCAGCAGAATTCGGCGACCGGCGAAATCTCGCACAACGTCGCCAGCGCCGCCGGCGGTTCCGGCCACGTCGTCGACGTGCTGGGCGAGGTGGTGGGGGCGGCCAGCGAAACCCGGCGCTCGGCCGAAGTCGTGCGCGACGCCTCGCAGATGGTGGAGACCGCGGTGGCCAACCTGCGGCTCGAGGTCGAGGACTTCCTGAAGAAGGTGGCGGTCTAGGCCCTCCGGGACGCCGCTTAACGACGCCCCGGACGGAGGGTTCCTTACGCCTGGCTGGCCGCGGTCTTGCCCAAGGCGGCCTGGGCGGCGGCAAGCCGCGCGATCGGCACGCGGAACGGCGAGCACGACACGTAATCGAGCTTGGCTTCATGGCAGAAGGCCACCGACGCCGGATCGCCGCCATGTTCGCCGCAGATGCCGACCTTGAGCTTCGGCCGCACCTTGCGGCCGCGCTCGACGCCGATCTTGACCAGTTCACCGACGCCGGTCTGGTCGATCGACACGAAGGGGTCGATCGGCAGAATGCCACGCGCGGTGTAGGTGCCGAGGAAGCTGCCGGCGTCGTCACGCGAAATGCCGAAGGTGGTCTGCGTCAAATCGTTGGTGCCGAACGAGAAGAATTCGGCGGTCGCGGCGATCTCACCTGCCATTAGGCAGGCGCGCGGCAATTCGATCATGGTGCCGACGTCGTAATCGAACTTCGCGCCGGTCTCTTCCATCACCGCCTTGGCCATCGCGTCGATCCGGGCCTTGACCAGATCGAACTCCGGCCGACCGGTGATCAGCGGCACCATCACTTCCGGCACCACCGGCTTGGCGGTGCGCTTGGCGGCCTCGACCGCCGCTTCGAAGATCGCGCGCGCCTGCATCTCGGCGATTTCCGGATAAGCAATCGCGATACGGCAGCCGCGGAAGCCGAGCATCGGATTGAACTCGGACAGTTCCTGAGCGCGGCCGGCGAGCTTCTTGGGGTCCTCGCCCATCGCGGCCGCGACCTCGGCGATCTCTTCGTCGCCATGCGGCAGGAATTCGTGCAACGGCGGATCGAGCAGACGGATGGTGACCGGCCGGCCGGCCATGGTCTCGAACAGCGCGATGAAGTCATCGCGCTGCATCGGCAGCAACTTGGCGAGCGCGGCGCGCCGCGCCTTCTCGTCATCGGCCAGGATCATTTCGCGCACCGCCTGGATGCGCTCGTCGTTGAAGAACATGTGCTCGGTGCGGCACAGGCCGATGCCTTCGGCGCCGAAGCGCACCGCCGCCTTCGCATCGGCCGGCGTATCGGCATTGGCGCGCACGCCGAGCTTGCGCACCTTGTCGGCCCAGCCGATCAGCGTCGAGAACTCGCCCGACAATTGCGGCTCGACCATATCGACCTTGCCTTCCAGCACCTGGCCGGTCGACCCGTCGATGGTGATGAAATCGCCTTTGTTGAACACGCGGCCGGCCGAGGTCATGGTGCCGGCGGCGTAATCGACGCGGATGCTGCCCGCGCCGGAAACGCAGGGCTTGCCCATGCCGCGCGCCACAACAGCGGCGTGCGAGGTCATGCCGCCGCGCGTCGTCAGAATGCCTTCGGCGGCGTGCATGCCGTGAATGTCTTCCGGCGAGGTCTCGATCCGCACCAGCACGACCTTGCGGCCGTCGGCCTTCAACTGCGCCGCCTCATCCGACGAGAAGACGATCTCGCCGGCGGCGGCGCCGGGGGATGCCGGCAGGCCGGTGGCGATGACTTCGCGCGCCGACTTCGGGTCGATGGTCGGGTGCAGCAATTGATCGAGCGACAAGGGATCGACCCGCAGCACCGCTTCGTTCTGCGTAATCAGGCCTTCGTTGGCGAGTTCGACCGCGATCCGCAGCGACGCCTTGGCGGTGCGCTTGCCGGAACGGGTCTGCAACATCCACAACTTGCCCTGCTCGATGGTGAATTCGAGGTCCTGCATGTCGCGGTAATGACGCTCGAGCTTGTTGTAGATCCGCGTCAGTTCGGCATAGGCCTTCGGCAAGGTCGCTTCCAGCGACGGCTTGTCGGAGCCGGATTCAAGACGCGCGGCCTCGGAGATTTCCTGCGGCGTGCGGATGCCGGCGACGACGTCCTCGCCCTGCGCATTGATGAGAAACTCGCCGTAGAGCTTCTTTTCGCCGGTCGACGGATTGCGGGTGAAGGCGACGCCGGTGGCGCTAGTTTCGCCCATGTTGCCGAACACCATGGCCTGCACGTTGACGGCAGTGCCCCAAGTGGCGGGAATGTTGTGCAGGCGGCGGTAGGTATTGGCGCGCTGGTTCATCCACGAACCGAACACCGCGCCGATCGCGCCCCACAATTGTTCGCCGGGGTCCTGCGGGAACGGCTTGCCGAGTTCTTCGTGGACACGCTTCTTGTACTGCTCGACCAACGTCGCCCAGTCGTCGTCGGTCAGATCGGTGTCGAGGCTGTAGCCCTGACGCTCCTTGTGGATGTCGAGCAATTCCTCGAAGTGCTCGTGGCCAACGCCGAGCACGACGTCGGAATACATCGTGATGAAACGGCGATAGCTGTCATAGGCGAAACGCCGGTCGCCGGAGTTCTTCGCCAGCGCCTCGACGGTCTCGTCGTTCAGACCGAGATTGAGAACGGTATCCATCATGCCCGGCATCGAGGCGCGAGCGCCGGAGCGCACCGACACCAGCAGCGGATTGTCGCTGTCGCCGAACACCTTGCCGGTGATCTTGCCGACCTGGGCCAGCGCCTTGTCGACCTGGCTGCGCAGCTCTTTCGGGTACTGCTGCTTGTTGGCGTAGTAATAAGTGCAGACTTCGGTGGTGATGGTGAAGCCCGGCGGCACCGGCAGGCCGAGGCTGGCCATTTCGGCCAGACCCGCGCCCTTGCCGCCCAGCAGATTGCGCATGTTCGGCTTGCCCTCAGCCTTGCCACCGCCAAAGGCGTAGACCCACTTACCGCTCGCCTTGACCGGCGCTTTGGCCACAGTCTTGGCGACAGTCTTGCCGACGGTCTTGGGCTTGCCAGCCTTCGACTTGCCGGACGCCTTCGCCAACGCCTTCACTTTGGCTTTAGCGGCGGGCTTCTTGACCGATTTCGCCGCCGATGGGCGCGCGGAGGGCTTTTTGGTCGCGGATTTGACGGTTTTGCGTTTGGCCATGCTCAGGGACTTACTCGGGTTTTGTAGGTTTTCTGACGCGGGATGAGGCTAACGCCCCCCTAAAAGCACCGCTGGGGCGGGCAGCGCAAGCCCCGCAAAAACCCCTAGTGAATCGGCAGGATATTGAGGCCGACCAGACCGATGAAAATCAGATAGGCGGCGACGATGAAATTGAGCAGCCGCGGCACGATCAGAATCAAGATGCCGGCAAGCAAGGCGACGATGGGCTGGATGTGAGCAACTCCGACGACCATGGATCTGTCCTTTTTCGTGGTTGATGCAGTGCAACGAAGGAGCGAACGCGGAGTTCCATACGCCATGGCCGGACGCCCGCCAACGCGCCGGCCGGCCGCCAGCAGCCCTTTGCGGGGGATAACCGCGCCTTAGACCGACCGTTCAAGCCAACGCTGCGCCGCCCGTATTATTTGAGGCCCCGGGCAGGCCGCCGTCCCGTCTTCCCTTCGCCCCCCGGATCGGACGATGCCGAGGGGATGGAGCGCCGTAAAGCGCCACATCGTTGCGCCTTTCGGCGCGCGCCCTTGGCGAAGGGCGCTGCGCCCTACGGCGCTCCATCGCGATGTCTTTGACGGCGTCCGGGCCGCGCTTCTGGCGGCTGATCCGCTT
>WGNB01000019.1 GCA_016124795.1 Rhodopseudomonas sp.
CGGCTTGGACCGCCGATGAGGTTGTTGCGTCGCATCTCCGACACCCTCATCGGCCACCGCTCCCCGCCCCGCGTCTGACGACGCTGATCAAACGCCCCTCGGTAACGGGACGGGATGACGTGCTTATAGTCCTAATTAGGAATGTTGTCAAGAGGTCTTTGCGGGGCCGCGCGTAGCCTCACCAGCCGTCATTCCGGGGCGCGCTGAAAGCGCGAACCCGGAATCCAGAGGCGCGTGAGGGCGCGTCTGGATTCCGGGTTCTGGCTTCGCCAGCCCCGGAATGACGACGATTGAAGTGTGCGGTTACGGCCTTGCCGCGCCACGTCTTACCCTCTCCCTATGGGAGAGGTGAAGAACGGCCACCGCCGTCATTCCGGACGCCGCGATAGCGGCGATCCGGAATCCGGAAGATGCGTGAGGGCGCGTCCGGATTCCGGGTTCGCGCTTGCAGCGCGCCCCGGAATGACCGCGGTCGGACAAAGCGCGCAACACGCTCCGTTCGCTACGCTCCGTTCGCTCCCGCGGGAGCGGGGACCCGGTCCTTTACCAACAAGGACGACCGGCCGATCCCGGCCACGTCGAGACGCCCCGGCGTATTTCGCCTTGTTTGCGCCTTCAAAACGGTTACACCTTTTGCCGACAACAACGGTGGCCCTCGATGCGAATGATCGCCGCGCTGGCAATGGCTTTGGGAATCCTGACCGCGACGCTGCCTGCTCATGCGGAATGCGAGTGGGGCAGTCGTGTCACGTGCCCCGGCACCGATGTGTCCCCATATCAGACGTTCTTCGGACCGGCGGCGCCCGACCGCTCGCAATGGAGCCAGTCGCCCGGCGGGCAAAGCGCGGTGGTGAGCGGCCGCCAGCCGGTTTCAATGGTGATGAAGCTGAACCCGCTCTGGTGGTTCGGCAACGACAACGAGCAGACCGTCGATCAGGCGCCCTGGTACATGCCGGGCGCGCCGCAGCCGGTGCGCTGGCTGGCCTGGCAATTCCGCAATCCGTTCCAGAACTTCCGCAGCTATGTGGTCGGCGTGCAGGATCAGAACTACCGGGTCACCGGTCGCGCGCCGGTGACGACGGTGCAGCGGAACGATCTGTCGCCGCCCGAGGATGGCTGGCAATGGTCGGTGATCAACACGCCGATCCCGCTGCCTTTCGTCAGCTATAGCGACAAGCATGTGGTCTGGTATGCCGGCTGGCAGCCGTCCGGTTTCTTCGGCTTCAAGTTCAATCTGTCGGGCAAAGGCGTTCAGGTGTGGTGACGGCGCGCGACGCGCTGTCGCCGGTGGCCACGGGTTTGGCTCCGGCCGCGGACCGTCGCGATGCAGGTCGCCGTCTCGTCGCCTGACCTCGATCCGCCGCTAAAGCGCCGGACGCTTGCCGGCGGGCCGGTCACAACCGGATTGTAAAGCCGACCGTCACAATCTAACATTGCGGTTAAAGCCGCGGCGCGGGAGGCATACGCCATGCGTGGAGTGACGACGACGCTTTGCGTCGGGCTGACGCTTGTCGGCGCACTTGGTCTCGCCACCGGCGTCAATGCAAAACCGGCCAAGCCGGGGCTGGTCGGACGAACGCTAATGTTCTTCGACGGCCGCCATATTCCCTATTACATCACCTATCAGGCCGATGGCGCCTGTCAGGCCCGGTCGGATCGCGGCACCGCGTCCGGCTGCCGCTGGTATCTCGAAGGCGGCAAGGTCTGTCATCAATATCTGAACCGGACCTGGGTTCAGACGATGGATTGCCGACCGATCCGATAGCCTCCGAACGACGGGAAAACAGCGATGCAGCAGGTGAAGAAGCTCGGAACGATCGTGGTGGCCGTTCTGGTAATGGTCATTCTGGTGATGGCCACGGGGCAGGCGCCGGCCCGGGCCGACTCCTGTTCGGCCCGCGCCGCCATCTGCAATAACGTCTGCTATCATCGCAGCGGCGATTCCGCGAAGCGATGCTTCCGCTACTGCAAGGACGAAAAGCGCGCCTGTCTGCACACCGGTGTGTTTCGCACCACCGGCGGCAATTACTCGGGGCTGGATCGCCGCTGATCGGTTTGCACCGATCGCGTCCGCGACGCTTCGCCAGGATTCTCAAAGCTTCGCTATGTCCGCGCGCAACACATTTTGCGCGATGGCGCGTTCGTGTGCCATCGCCGGTGGTGCGATGATGGGCGGTTCGTCCGCCGCCGAACCGCGCCGTGGTTAAGGGCGATTAACGCCTTAAAGGGCGAAGTTTAATCGAATTTATGGAGTTCGCGGTTATAGCCACCGGCGCATGCGCGGGGGGCTGCGCATCTTCCTTATCATGTCGGGCAATCAGGAGAATTTCAGGTGTTCAAGTTCAGTATTCGCGCGCGGCTGTATGGCGTGGTGGCGCTGTTCGCGTTGGGAATGATTGGCCTGACAACGATTTTGGTTCATTCCGAGACCGACGCGGTGTTGACGCGCCGGCACCAGGAATTGCAGGAGCTCAGCAACGTCGCGACCAGCCTGATCGAAATGCAATACGCCCGGGTCAAGAAGGGTGAGATCACCGAGGCCGAAGGCAAGGCCCGCGCGCTCGCGGGAGTTTCCAGCCTGCGCTACCACGGCGACAATTATTTCTGGATCAACGATCTGACGCCGACGATGGTCATGCACCCGGTGCGGGCCGATCTGAACGGCAAGGATCTGTCCGGCATCAAGGACCCCAATGGCAAGGCGATCTTCGTCGCCTTCGCCGACATGGCGCGCGCCAAGGGCAGCGGCTTCGTCGATTACATGTGGCCGAAGCCGGGTTCGACCGCGCCGGTCGAGAAGTTGTCCTACGTTTCCCTGTTCAAGCCGTGGGGCTGGGTGATCGGCACCGGCGTCTACAATGACGACCTGACCGCCGATCGCAACAGTGCCTTGATCGCGGGCGGGTTGACCGGTCTCGTTGTCCTTCTCGTGGTCGGAATGGCTTCGGCGCTCGTGATCCGCGATATCGTCAAGCGCATGGCGTCGTTGCGGGCGGCGATGCTGGAATTGGCCAAAGGCAATTTCGCGGTGTCCCTCAACGGTCTTGAGCGCGGCGACGAACTCGGCGAAATTTCAAAGGCGGCCGAGATGGTTATTCGCGAGGTCGGCCTGACGATCGGCGGCATTCAGGTCGCATCCAGCGAAATCGCCAATGCCTCGGCCGACATTTCCGGCAGCGCCAGCGATCTGTCGCAGCGCACCGAGGAACAGGCCGCCGGGCTCGAAGAGACGTCGGCGTCGATGGAGCAGATGAGCGCCACGGTCAAACGCAACGCGGAAAATGCGGGCGAAGCGGCCGCGCTGGTCGGCGAAACCCAGAAGATCGCGCTGCGGGGCGGCGAGGTCGTCTCCGCGACGGTGACCGCGATGGCCAAGATCCAGGAATCGGCGAGCCGGATGGAAAACATCATCAGCGTGATCGACGAGATTGCGCGTCAGACCAACCTGCTGGCGCTCAACGCCGCGGTGGAGTCCGCGCGCGCCGGCGAAGCCGGTCGCGGTTTCGCGGTGGTGGCTACCGAAGTGCGCAGCCTGGCGCAGCGTTCGTCGCAGGCGGCGAAAGACATTCATGGCCTGATCACCAATAGCGTGACGCAGGTCAAGGATGGCGTCGATCTGGTCGGCCGGGCCGGCGTGGCGCTCGATGAAATCGTCGCCTCGATCGACAGGGTCAATGGCGTCGTCGCCGATATCGCCAACGCCAGCCGCGAGCAATCGGCCGGCATCGATCAGATCAACAAGGCGTTGATGATGATGGACGAGGCCACGCAACAAAACTCGGCGCTGGTCGAGGAAAATGCCGCCACCGCCAAGACGCTGGAAATTCAGGCGAAGGCGATGGACGAACGTGGCGCGTTCTTCCAGTTGCGCGCCGATGCCGCCGGCGTCACCGATGCGCGTCCGGCCGTCGCGGCAGGCAGCGCTCCGGCGGTGAAGGCCCGCCGCGCCATGGCGGCTTGAGCGCAGACATCGCGACAACCGCATTTATGCGAATGAGCGCCTGCCGGAGCAGGCGCTCATTTTTTTATCCGTAACAGGCCGCGCGTTTACGCCGCCTTCTTCGCCTTGGCCGCCTCGATCGCCTGCCAGATCTTCGAGGCCGTCATCGGCATTTCCATCTCGCGGATGCCGAATTCGGACAGGGCGTCGAACACCGCGTTGACGACGGCGGGCAGTCCGCCCGAGGTGCCGGCTTCGCCGCAGCCCTTGGCGCCGATCGGGTTGCTCTTGGTCGGGATCGGCCGGTTGGCGACTTCGATCGACGGCGCGTCGTGCGCGTGCGGCATGGCGTAGTCCATGAACGAGCCGGTGACCAACTGGCCGCCGGCGTCATAGACCGCGCCTTCCATCAGCGCCTGGCCGAGGCCCTGCATGATGCCGCCCTGCACCTGGCCCTCGACCAGCATCGGGTTGAGCACGGTGCCGAAGTCGTTGATCGACAGGTACTTCACGACGCGGGTGAGGCCCGTGTCGGGCTCGATCTCGCATTCGACGACATGCACGCCGTTCGGATAAGTGCCGGGGATCGCCTCGGTGACATGGGTGACGTCGAGCGTCGTCGGCATTCCTTCGGGCAGGGCGATGCCGGAGCGAACCTTCGCCGCCAGCTCCATGATGCCGATGGCGCGGTCGGTGCCGGCGATGGTGAAGCGGCCGGCGGCGAACTCGATATCGCCGGCGGCGGCCTCCAGCACATGGGCGGAGAGCTGCTTGCCGATGTCGATCACCTTGTCGGAGGCTTGCGCCACCGCGGTGCCGCTCGTCATCGCCGAGCGCGAGCCGCCGGTGCCGCCGCCGGTCACCAGCTGGTCGCTGTCGCCCTGCAACAGCTTGATCTTGTCGAAGGGAATGCCGAGCTTGTCGGCCAGCACCTGGGCGAAAGCCGAGGCGTGACCCTGACCGTAGTCGAGCGTGCCGGTGATGATGGTGACGGTGCCGTCGTCGTTGAAACGGATGCCGCCCATCTCGGTGGTCATCGCCGCGGTGGTCTCGACGAAGCAGGCGACGCCCAGGCCGCGCAGCTTGCCCTCGCGCTTGCTAGCGCGGCGGCGGGCGGCAAAGCCCTTCACGTCGGCGCGGTCGAGCGCCTCCTTGAACAGGCCGGGGAAGTCGCCGCAGTCATAGGTGGTGCCGGCCGGCGTCTTGAACGGCATCTCCTTGGCCTTGATGAAATTGCGCTTGCGCAATTCGAAGCGGTCGATGCCGAGCTGCTGGGCGGCGTAATCCATCGTGCGTTCGATCGACAGCGCGCCTTCCGGGCGGCCGGCGCCGCGATAGGCCGAGACCAGCGTGGTGTTGGAGAACACGCATTGCGTCGAGACCTCGAGCAACGGCGTCTTGTACATGCTGATGATGTTCTTGGTGACGTTGACGGTCGGCAAGAGCGGGCCGAAGGCGGCGCAGTAGCCGCCGAGATTGCCGTAGCCGGTCAGGCGCATCGCCTGGATCAGGCCGTCCTTGTCGAAGGCGGTCTCGACCGTCATGTCGAAGTCGCGGCCGTGGTGGTCGGACATGAAGCTGCCGGACCGGTCGTCGGTCCACTTCACCGGCCGGCCGAGCAGCTTGGCGGCGTGCAGGATGCAGACATATTCCGGATAGACCGCGGCCTTCATGCCGAACGAGCCGCCGACATTGCCGGTCAGCACGCGCACCTTGTCGGGCGTCGTGCCGAGAATGTCGCGCAGCATGTTCTTCAGACCGAACACGCCCTGGCTGCACGAGTGCAGCGTCCACTTGTCGTCGGCGGTGGTGAATTCGCCGATCGCCGAGCGCGGCTCCATCGCGGCGACGATCAGGCGCTGGTTGACGAGCGGCATCGACACGACATGGGCGGCCTGCTTGAAAGCCTCGGCGACCTTGGCGCTGTCGCCATACTGATAGTCGAGCGCGATATTGCCGGGCACGTCATCGTAAAGCTGCGGCGCGCCGGGCTTGGCGGCCTCGCGCGCCGAGGTGACGGCGGGCAAGGGCTCGATGTCGAGCGCCACCGCCTCGGCGGCGTCGCGGGCCTGGGCGATGGTCTTGGCGACGACGCAGGCGACGGGATCGCCGACGAAGCGCACCTTGTCGGTCGGCAGCGCCGGGCGCGGGGTATATTTGATCGGCGAGCCGTCGCGGCTCTTCAAGGGCAGGTTGCATTTCAGCCCGCCATAGCCGGCGAGATCGGCGCCGGTGAGCACCGCCAGCACGCCCGGCATCGCCTTGGCGGCTTCGGTATCGATCGAGCGGATAATGCCGTGCGGCTCGGACGAGCGCACCATGGCGGCATAGACCTGATTCGGCAGGTTGATATCGTCGGTGTAACGGCCTTCGCCGCGCACCAAAGTCGGGTCTTCCTTGCGCAGAACCGGCTGGCCAACGCCAAATTTGGTCTGCGAAAGGGCCGTTTCGGTGGTTTGATCGTCCATATCGGGGATTTACCGCTGTCGTTTGAGGGGTGTGGTTCAGATAGTGCAGGCGGGGGCTCGCCACAACAATAGCTTTCGGGCGCGAGGGTTGCGTGACGCACGGGCGCTGTTACACTTTTGGCAACAAGGGAACATTGCCTTCGCCGGGGGGCCTGGGAGGCCGACGGCGCGGGCCGCGAGGTTGAATTATGACGAGCGGCGAGGCCGGGGACGACCCAGGCCTCGACCCCGCTGTCGATCGGGCGCCGGTGGAGCGGGTCCGGTGGGGTCGGCGGTCGCCTGGACGGCGCGAAACGGAGTTCGGCCTCGATCGTGGTGGCCCGACTTACGCCGCGCTCGATCTTGGCACCAATAATTGCCGTCTGCTGGTGGCGCGTCCGGCCGGCGACGGCTTTCGGGTGGTCGATGCATTTTCACGCATCGTCCGGCTGGGTGAAGGCGTGTCCGGCTCCGGCCGGCTGAGCGACGCCGCGATCGGTCGCGCCCTTGAGGCGCTGGAAATCTGCCGCAACAAGATGCGCAACCGCGGCGTCACCCGCGCCCGGCTGATCGCGACCGAGGCCTGCCGCGCCGCCGTCAACGGCCTGGAATTCCGCGATCTGGTCGCCGAGCGGCTCGGCCTGTCGCTCGAGGTCATCGACCGCGAGACCGAGGCGGAATTGGCCGCCACCAGTTGCACGCCGCTGATCGATCCGCAGGCCGAAGGCGTTGTGTTGTTCGACATCGGCGGCGGCTCATCCGAACTGGTGCGGCTCGACCGTTCGCCGGACTGCCGGCGCGGTCCGCCGCTGCCGTCGATCCGCGGCTGGATTTCGCTGCCGCTCGGCGTTGTGACACTGGCCGAACGGCATGGCGGCCTCGACGTCAGCCGCGCCACTTTCGAGCGCATGGTCGCCGAGGTGACGGCGCTGATCGAACCTTTTGCGCAGCGATATGGCGCCGACGACTTGCACGGCGTCCATATGCTCGGTACGTCGGGGACCGTCACCACCATTGCCGGCGTCTATCTCGATCTCAAACGCTACGACCGCAACCGCATTGACGGTTGCTGGATGGGCGTTTCCGAAGTCGACGCCGTGCTCGAACGGCTTTTGACCATGAGTTATGCCGACCGCGTTGCTTCGCCCTGCATTGGCGCCGACCGCGCCGATCTGGTGCTGGCCGGCTGCGCCATTCTCGAGGCGATCCGGCGCGCCTTCCCCTGTCCGCGTCTGCGCGTCGCCGACCGAGGCTTACGCGAAGGCATGCTGGTGCAGATGATGCGCGAGGACGGCGCCTGGGGCGATCTGCCGGCCGGCGGCAATGGCGCGTCGGACGGGCACGTCAACGGCGTCCTGAACGGCGGCAGTCAGGCGGCGATCTCTTGACCACGCGCAGCAAGTCCAGCGGCTCGCGCGACCTCAAGGTCCGGGTCAAGACCGGCAAGGGCCGCAAGCTGTCATCCAAGCTCTGGCTGGAACGCCAGCTCAACGATCCTTATGTCGCGCGCGCCAAGCGCGAGGGCATGCGCTCGCGCGCCGCTTTCAAGCTGATGGAAATCGATGACAAGGCGCGCTTCCTCAAGAAAGGTTTGCGCGTCGTCGATCTCGGCGCGGCGCCGGGCGGCTGGGCGCAGGTCGCGGCCAAGCGGGTGCAGTCGCCGGGTCAGGGCCGCGTCGTCGGCATCGACCTGCTCGACATCGAGCCTTTGACCGGCGTCGATTTCGTGCAACTTGATTTTCTCGATCCGAGCGCGCCCGACAAACTCAAGGCGATGCTCGGCGGGCCGGCCGATGTCGTCTTGTCGGATATGGCGGCCAATGCCACCGGCCACCGCCGCACCGATCACATCAAGATCGTTGCGCTGGTCGAGGCGGCGGCCGAATTCGCCGGCGAAGTGCTGGCGCCGGGCGGAACCTTTCTCGCCAAGGTGATTCAGGGCGGCACCGAGGGCACGCTGCTGACCTTGCTCAAGCGCGACTTCGCGTCCGTCAAGCACGTCAAGCCGCTGGCGAGCCGCGCCGACTCCGCCGAACTTTATTTGCTCGCGACCGGCTTTCGCGGCGGTGGTAACGCGGACAGGTCCTGAGAACGGGACAGCTATTTCAGTTCAGTCATCGAGGTTCAGCCATTGCCGTCAGGCATAGGCGACCCAGCCCCTGAAGCTCAGTCCCGCGTAAAATAACGTGACGTCGGAGAATCCGGCGTCGCGAAGCAATGCCTCGTCGTCTGCGGGTGATACGATCGAAAGCCTGGTCCGCATCGCGTCGACTGCACTTTGCAGTCGGGCGGCATCGGTCGTCGGCCATTCGGGGTAGGCCACATGGCGCGCCAGCCAGTGTGATCGTTCGGGTTCGTTTTGCGCAAAGCTGATATGGGCAACGACGAAAGGCGCGCCGCCGCGCAACCGACGATGAATTTCGCGCAACGTCGTCAGCCGCCGTTCGCGTGGAATGAAGTGGAAGGTCAGCAGGCAGGTGGCCGCATCGAATGGGCCGTTCGGCGCGACTTCAATATCGCCTTTGTGTAACCTTACCCGGTTGCGATAGGCGGCGGTGATCGTTTCGGCAAGTCGCAGCATATCGCTCGAAGGGTCGACGCCGTCGAACTGCCAGCCCCTTTGCGCTTCGGCCAGCGCCTTTAGTTCCAAGCCGCCGCCGGCGCCGAGAACAAGCACACGGCCGTCCGGCGGCGTGCGTTCGGCAAGCAGCATTTCGGTCATGCGATGGAGGCTCGAAAAGCCGGGAACCTGGCGTGGCGGGCCCGCGAGATAGGCGTTGACAGCGTCGCCGGCAAAGGCGTTTTGAATCTCAGGAGGCATGGGCGTTATCCAGCTTGAGCGCCGTCTTGCGCCGCAGATTGCGCGAGCGGATATCGCTGTCGAGCTCGGCGAGGGTGACATCGGCAAAGCGAGCCACGAGCAATTGCTCGGCTTCGCGCGCCGTCTCGTCAAGTCTGGCATTGACCGCTTGTTCGATAAGGCATTCCGGGTTTGCTGAACGGTTGCCGAAAGCGAGCAGAGCCGGACTGCCCAGCGCCAAATAGATATCGCGCAACGTGATTTGCGCGAGATCGCGGGCCAGCGTCCAGCCACCGCCATGACCTTTGAGCGAGTGCACGTAACCGTGCTGGCGTAACCCGGCCATCATCCGGCGCACGACCACCGGGTTTGTCCGGAGCGACTTGGCCAGCACTTCCGAAGTGACAGGGCCGTCCTCATGCGCCATGTGCAAGAGAACGTGCAGCACGCTCGATAGTCGATTATCGCCACTCATGTAACTTTATCTATTACGTAAGCATCCAAGCGTCAAGTCGCTCTGGCTATGGTGCTGGCTCATAGCGGTGGTCTCCGGATTGGCGCAGCCGTGCGCATCCGGCCTCAGCGGTGGCTGGGCTTTAAGGTCAGCGCCAGATGTCGGAGAAGGTCGCGCCACGGCGGCCTTCGGTGCGCTGGCGGCGTTCCAGATATTCGAAATAAGCGCGCCGTTGTTCGGAAGGGCTCATCGCCTCGAAGCGGGCTTGCTCCTGCCGGGCGGCGCGCTGCTGCGCCTCGCGGCGCGACCGTTCGTGGCGTTCGCTGTCACGCTTGCCGCCGGTGCGTGTCGCCTCGCGCGGTTGCGGGTCCGGTGGCGGCGACGGCTTGGCCGTCGGCAGCGGGATCGCGATCGTCGGTCGTAACGGCGTCTCGATGGCCGGCGTTGTCGCGATCGATGCGATGGCGGTTTCGGCGGCGGGCGGGCTGGACACGGTTGCGGCGATCGCCGGCTTTGGTTCGGCGTCGGCTGCCGGTTGCGCCTTCGCCGCGATCGGCGCGTCGGGCTTGATGGCGGTCTTCGCACCCGCCGTCTTCGTGCTGGCCGTCTTGGCGCTGGCCGTTACCTCGGGCTTGGCGGAGTCGGACTTTGCCTCCGCCTTTGCGTCCGGTTTGGCGCCGGACTTTGCCGTCGTTGCGGTGGCCGGAATGTTGACAACGGCGACCGCGGTTTGCCGCTCGATGTTCAGTCTGGCCTGTTCGGCGGCTTGCCGGGCTTGCTGCAAAGCCTTTTGTCGCGAGGCTTCCTTCTCGGCCTTTTGCAAGGCTTCCTGTTGCGCGGCCAGTTGGGCCTTCTGCTGCGCTTCGCGTTCGGCGGCGCGCTGCGCTTCCTGTTGCGCCTTCTGCCGCGCCTGTTCGGCTTGGGCCTCGGCCTCTGCCTTCGCTGCGGCTTCGGCGGCGGCCTTGGCCGCCATTTCCGCAGCGATCTGCGCGGTGGCCTTGTCCAGCGCCTGACGGGCCGGCGTCAAGTCGCGATCATGATTGAGTGCCGAGCGATAATCGGCGATGGCGCGATCGCGTTCGTCGCGCGCGGTGAAAATCCGGCCGCGCCGATAATAAGCCAGCGCGTTGTCGGGATCGGATGCAATCGCGGCATTGAGATCGGTCACGGCCTTGTCGTTGTCGCCGTCGGCTTCGTAAAGCGCGGCGCGGGCGAGGTAGGGCGCGGCCCTGGCGTCATTCAATGCGATGGCGCGTTCGAAATCGGCGAGCGCGCCGGCCTTGTCGCGATTGGCCCGATGGACCTGACCGCGCGCGGTCAGCAGCAAGGCCAGGGTCTTGGGTGTCTCGTCGTTGCCGGTCTTGTTGCCGGCTTCGTCGTTCGCGCTATCGAAGGCCGCGATCGCCTTGTCGAGATCGGGCAACGCCTGGGCGGTCTTGTTCTGCCGCGCATAGGCCATGCCGCGCAGCGCGATGGCGTCGATATTATCGTCGTCGATCTTGAGCATGGCGAGCGCGTCATGCAGCGCGCCGTCATTGTCGCCGTCGGCCAGCCGGAGGTCGCCGCGCACTTTCAGCCCGTTGACGGTCCAGGACAGTTTGAGCGCACGGCCGATATCGGCATAAGCCCGCTTGCGCTCGCCTTTGTCGCGATAGGCTTGGGCGCGCAGCCGGTAGAACAGCGACGGGTTGTCGTTGAGCGCGATGGCGCGGTCGAGCGTGGCGATGGTCTTGTCGAAATCGCCTTTGCCGCGCCAGATCGCGGCCTGCGCGCGCAGCGCGGCGCTGTCGCGGGGGTCGAGCCTGACGGCGGCTTCGGCATCGCGCAGCGCGCCGTCGAGGTCGCCGCCGGCCTGGCGCGCCTTGGCCCGCAACAGATAATTGGCCGTGCTCGGGTCGAGCCGGACCGCGCTGTCGAAATCGGTATTGGCGTTCGCATAGTCGCGCCGTTGCAAATAAAGCTGGCCGCGCCCGCTATAGGCCGCGGCGTGTTGCGGCCGCAGTTCGATGGCTTTCTTGTAGTCGGCGAGAGCGCCGTCGAAAAAGCCGAGGTCGCGGCGCACGGTGGCGCGGTTGACGTAAGGCGACGCTTGTTGCGGATCGAGGCTGATGGTCTTGTCGTAGTCGGCCAGCGCCTGACCGTAGCTGCCACGGGCATACCAGGCGTTGCCACGATTCTGATAGGCCGGCGCGAAGTCCGGCGCGAGTTCGATGGCGCGGTTGAGATCGCCGATGGCGTGCGGGATGTCGCCGCGATCGAGATAGGCCAGCCCCCGCATCGCATAGGCGACGCCGAGCGCCGTGCCGTGCAGCCGGCTGGAATTCATCAGGTTGCTGCAAGCGGCGGCGCGTTCGCTGGCCATCGTCGCGGTCTGGGTCGCGCAGAGTTCCGCGTCGTCGCGGCGCTGGGCTTGCGCCGCGAGCGGCCAGACGAGCGTGCAGGCGTATAGAACGCCAACCGTTGCGCCGGCCGATGCCAGGCGTTGGGCAAGCGTCGATGGCCGGGCCGGGGGCAAGACAGGTTTCAAAAGCCGCATCCCTCTATCGTCGCGGGCTTTGAGAAATATTGGGTAAACCAAAGGCTTGTCCAGACGAGACGCGGTCCGGCGGCGGCCATAAAGGTGAATTGGTTAGTGGCCGCGGCGATGGCGGCGGCTGCGGCGTGCGATCAGGGCGTGGCGTCCGGCGGCGTTCGGTCGGTCGAGCGCACGGGGGCCGGTCGGCCGGACAATTCGGCGCCGGCATCGGTCGGCAGGCGGGCGAAAATCGCGATCGACAGCGCCGAAATGCCGGCGACCGCCAGAAACGCCGGCGCGAAATCGCTGGCCAGGATCTCGGCGTGGCCGTGGAACCTCGCCGACAGATCGACCGCCAGCGCGCCGAGGGCGACCCCGGCCGAGATCGACAATTGCTGACCGACGCTGACCAGCGCGGTGGCGCGGCTGACCCGGGCCTGTTCGACCTCGGCATAGGCGATGGTGTTGATCGACGTGAATTGCAGCGAGCGGAAAAAGCCGCCGATCAGCAGCAGCGCGAACATCGCCGCCGCCGGCGTCGCCGCGGTGAAGGCGGCGCAGATCGCCAGGAAGCCGGCGCTGATGACGGCGTTGGTCATCAGGATGGTGCGGAAGCCGAAGCGCTTGAGCAATGTCGCCGCCGCCACCTTCATACCCATCGCGCCGGCCGCCGAACCGAAGGTGATCATGCCGGAGGCAAAGGGCGTCATGCCGAAGCCGACCTGCAACATCAGCGGCAGCAGGAACGGCAGCGCGCCGATGCCGAGCCGGAAGGTGAAGCCGCCGAGCACGCTGGCGCGGAAGGTCGGCAGCCGGAACAGCGTCAGGTCCAGCGCCGGCGCCGGCGTGCGGCGGGCGTGGATCAGGTAGGCGGCGATGAAGATCGCGCCGCCGGCGACCAGCGCGGCGACCACCGTCCAGGGCAGGAAATTCAGGCCGAGCACCGACAGGCCGAAGGCGAGCCCGGCGATGCCGAGCCCGGCATAGATCATGCCGGCGACGTCGAATGGCTCGTGCTTTTCGGCGCGGACGTCCTCGATGTAGCGGGTCGCCAGCACGATGCCGGCGATGCCGATCGGCACGTTGATCAGGAAGATCCAGTGCCAGGTGGCGTAGGTCGTAATGAAGCCGCCGACTGGCGGGCCGATCACCGGGCCGATCAGCGCCGGCGTCGTCACCCAGGCCATGGCGCTGACCAGTTCGCGTTTGCTGATCGTGCGCACCAGCACCATGCGGCCGACCGGTGTCATCATCGCGCCACCCATGCCCTGCAGGATGCGGGCGAAGACGAAATCGGTCAGCGAACTCGACAGCGCGCAGGCGATCGAGCCGATGACGAAAACGCCGATGGCGGCGCGGAACACGGTGCGGGCGCCGAAGCGGTCGGCGGTCCAGCCCGAGGCCGGGATGAAGATCGCCAGCGACAGCAGATAGGACGTAACGGCGAGCTTGAGCGCCAGCGGATTGGTACCGATATCGCGGGCGATCGCCGGCAGCGAGGTGGCGATCACCGTCGAATCCATGTTTTCCATGAACAGGGCGACCGCGACGATCAGCGGCACAATGCGGTCACGGCGCATGAAAACGGCGCATATTCAGTTGAACCCGGCGGCGGAACAGGCGAGAGGCAGACGCGGAATGGTGTCCGGCTTCCTTGAAGCCCAAAGCGGTGGCGGAAGGAAGACGAGATTGGCTGTGGGCGTCATATCAGCCATCCGACAAGTCGCTAGGAATCGCCGGCGGCCCATGCTAACGACCCACGCCAACCCAAAAGCGGGCCCGTCGTTACGCGAGGATGTCCTCGCGACAGGCATTTTATCAGCCTGCGCCGGCCGGTCCTGTTCCCTTTTCGGGTGTGACGGAGTTGGCAATGGCCGCAATTAATAACGCAAATCCCCGCGAAGCACTGACTTTTGACGACGTTCTGATCAGGCCCGGCCTGTCGAACGTGATGCCGAACGACGTCGACATCCGGTCGCGCATCACCCGTTCGATCACGCTCAATATTCCGCTGATGGCGTCGGCGATGGATACCGTCACCGAATCCAACATGGCCATCGCCATGGCCCAGGCCGGCGGCCTCGGCGTTATCCACCGCAACCTGGAGCCGGAAGAGCAGGCCGCCGAAGTCCGGCAGGTCAAGAAATTCGAATCCGGCATGGTGGTCAATCCGCTGACCATCGAGCCGACCGCGACCTTGCACGACGCGCTGGCGCTGATGAAGAGCAACCGGATTTCCGGCGTCCCGGTGGTCGAGAAGTCGGGCAATGGCGTGCCCGGCAAGCTGGTCGGCATCCTGACCAATCGCGACGTTCGTTTCGCCACCGATCCGCGCCAGCGGGTCGCCGAGCTGATGACCAAGGAAGGCCTCGTCACCGTGCGCGAGGGCGTCGGCCAGGTCGAGGCCAAGCGGCTCCTGCACCAGCACCGCATCGAGAAGCTGCTGGTGGTCGACGACCAATACCGCTGCGTCGGTCTGATCACGGTCAAGGACATCGAGAAGGCGGTCGCCAATCCGAATGCCTGCAAGGACGAGCAGGGCCGGCTGCGCGTCGCGGCCGCCACCACCGTCGGCGACAAGGGCTTTGCCCGGACCGAAGCGCTGATCGCGGCCGGCGTCGATCTGGTCGTGGTCGATACCGCGCACGGTCATTCGCAATACGTGCTCGACGCGGTCAAGCGCATCAAGCTCCTGTCGAACGCCGTTCAGGTGGTCGCCGGCAATGTCGCGACCAGCGAAGGCGCGCAGGCGCTGATCGATTCAGGCGCCGATGCCGTCAAGGTTGGTATCGGTCCGGGTTCGATCTGCACCACCCGTATCGTTGCCGGCGTCGGCGTGCCGCAATTGACCGCGATCATGGATTGCGTCGATGCCGCGAAGAAGCAGGGCATTCCGGTGATCGCCGATGGCGGCATCAAGTATTCCGGCGATCTGGCGAAAGCGCTGGCCGCCGGCGCCGATGTCGCGATGGTCGGTTCGCTTCTGGCCGGCACCGACGAAACGCCGGGCGAAGTGTTTCTGTACCAGGGCCGTTCCTACAAGAGCTATCGCGGCATGGGTTCGGTGACGGCGATGGCGCGCGGCTCGGCCGATCGTTATTTCCAGCAGGACATCAAGGACAGCCTCAAGCTGGTGCCGGAAGGCATCGAGGGCCAGGTCGGTTATAAAGGCCCGGTGTCGGGCGTGCTGCATCAACTGGCCGGCGGCTTGCGCGCCGCGATGGGTTATGTCGGCGCGGCCGATCTCAACGAACTGCACGACAAGGCCGAGTTCGTCCGCATCACCGGCGCGGGCTTGCGCGAAAGCCATGTCCACGATGTTGTTATTACGCGGGAGAGCCCGAACTATCCGAGCCGGGTGTAATAACGATACTTGTGATATGCCAAGGTACGATGTTCCGGCGGGCCTATCGGATGGACTTGTTAATTCGGTCCGCTGTGTGCCGCCGGAACACGCAAGCCGGCCGTTGCGAAAGCAATTATTTGACTGCAATGAATCGCTTTGAATTACGCATTGTTTAATTAATTCGCCCGAGAATTGCATGTGACCGTTGTGGTTGACACCGGTCTTGTCGGCAATCGAACGGGTGGTAACCGTGGGCGAAATCAGCGCGGTCTTGCAGCAAACCCGGTTCCGGCCCGAATTGGTCGAGCCGCCGCCGGATGGCGAGGAAGCCGGTGCGGTGGTTCAATCCTGGACCGGCGAAAAAGTGCGCGATCTGATCCGCGCACCCGATCTGATGCGGCGTTACGACCGCTGGATGACGCTGGTCAAATACAAGATGCCGCGTCTCAACGAAGTGCTTGGTTCCGATCAGGCGACCGAGTTGAACGACGCGATGCTGCTGTATCGCGTGCCCGGCGATTTCGCTTTCGTTCATCACGGCGCCGCCGCGGTCAAGCTGATTGGTACCAATCTGACCGGGACCTTGCTGTCGGCGCGGTCCAATGCCATCGCGCGCGGCGTCGCCAAGGTTTACACTAAAAGCATCGCCGTGGCGGAGCCGTTCTACATCCGGCATATCGCGTCTGTAGCGTCCAACGCGCACTTCTTCTCCGAGCAGATCGTACTGCCGATAGCGGCCGACGAGCGTCGCGAAGTCGAGTTCGTGCTGATTTTCAGCGCGCCGCTCGACGACAAGACGGAAGTGCTGACCGCGATTTTCGAACGGTCGCAGATCGGCATGATCGCGGCGACTTCGAGTCACGACGAAAACGGCAAGTTGCAGAACGGCCGGATCCTGATGATCAATTCGGTGGCGCGCAAGATCATGAAGCTGCCGGATGCGGTGGGGTCGTTGCAGACCGTGCGCGATCTCGGGCCGTGGTTCCGCGACGGCGCGCTATGGACCAAGACGGAAGTGGTCACACAGGACAAGCTGACGCATATTCACTTTCACGAACGCGGCTCGGGCAAGAAATACCGGGTGACGATCGAGCCGGTGCAGAACTTCGTGCTGTTCAGCATCATGGACGCTTCCGGCCTGCGATAGCAGGCCGTGTCGTCTTGTCATGACGGTTCGCCGCGCGTTGCCGGTCGGCGCGGTCAGGGCTTGTCCAGAAACGCCTTGATCTTGGCCACCGTCTGCGCTGGCTGTTCTTCCATGATCCAGTGGCCGGAATTGGCGATAATGCCGCCTTCGACATTCGAGCCGACCTCACGCATGACAGTGGCCTGCATGTCGCCGAAGGAGTGATCGGCGCCGAGCGCCAGGATCGGCATCGTCAGTTTGCCCTTGGCCTGAAACGCCTTGTTGTCGGCGGCGTCCTTGGTGTTGAAGGTGGCGAACTGTTCGAAGGCATAATGCATATTGCCGGGCCGGGCGTAGAGCCGCGCGTAATGCCGGCGGGTCGCCTCGTCGATGGCCTTCGGATTGGCCGACAATTCGTTATAGAAGCGATCGAGATAGATGCGCTCGCGGCCCTTCACCAGGCGGTCGACGTCGGGTCCGCGGAAATTGAAGTGCCACAACAGCGGGTTTTTGAGGATCTCCTCCCACGGACCGATGCCGGGCAGCGGCGCGTCGATGACAATCCATTTGGTGATGCGCGCCGGATATTGCGCGGCCAGCGCATAGCCGACCATGTCGCCGATGTCGTGGGTGACGAGAGCGGCCTTGTCGACCTTGAGCGCGTCCATCACCTTGGCGATGTCCTGGCCTTGCGTCTTCTTGTCGTAACCGGACTTCGGCTGCGACGACAGACCCATGCCGCGCAGGTCGGGCACGATGACGGTGTGGTCCTTGTAAAGCGCCCGGGCGGCCGGCGCCCACATGTCACCGGTATCGCCGAAGCCGTGCAGCAGGACGACCGCCGGCCCCTTGCCGCCGACCCGCACGTAGAGCGTCGCGTCGCCGGTCTTGATCCGCTGGATATGGAAGCCGCGCGGGAAGTGCTCGATCCGGGCGGCGGCGGGGCGCGCCGTGACGGTGGCCAGAATGGCGACGGCGCAAAGCGCCAGCGAGAATAGCCAAAGCGCGCGCCGCATGATCGTCTCCCCCTGAATCCTGATCTGCCGCGACGGTAGCAGATTGCCTCGGTACCGCGAAAGCGTTGCAGCCGCCGGCGGTCTCATCAGTTCGGAGGGATGCCGGCCTCTATCGCCTTGCATATGGCCGGCGCACGTCCTAACGCAGGGGCCCCGCTGGCGGCGAAAGACGTTTGCCGGCGAACTCATCCGCGAACCCGGCCGTGCGTGCCGGCCGCCGCCATCGGGTCACTGACATGTCGATCAAACTGGTGCTTTTGCCGCTGTTCGTCGAGGTTGTCCTGACCTTCGCGCTGATGATGTGGATGGGGTTGTCGCGGGTCGGCGCGCTCAAGCGCGGCGAGGCCAAGCTGGCCAATATCGCGCTTGGCCAGCCGAACTGGCCGGTAAAGGTGCAGCAGATCGTTAACGCCTATGCCAACCAGTTCCAGTTGCCGGTGCTGTTCTATGTCCTGACCGTGCTGGCGATCATCACCCGTCACGCCGATATCCTGTTCGTGGTCCTGGCCTGGGTCTTTGTCGTCTCGCGGCTGGTGCACGCCTATATCCATACCGGCAGCAACAATGTCCGGTACCGCTTCAACGCGTTTCTGATCGGCGCGATCGTTCTCCTGGCGATGTGGATCATATTCGCCGTCGATATTCTGTTGGGCCTGCCATGACTCCTGCCGCCAGACTTGCCGCCGCCATCGAAGTGTTCGAGGCGCTGGAAACCGAACGTCGCCCCGCCGGCGACGCGCTGAAAGCCTGGGGAGTGGCGCATCGCTTCGCCGGTTCCGGCGACCGCGCCGGCATTGCCGGGCTGGTTTACGATGCGTTGCGCCGCCGGGCGTCGAGCGCCTTCCTGATGGGTGCCGAGACGCCGCGCGCGATTCTCATCGGCATGCTCAAGCGCGAACGCGGTCTCGATACCGATGCGATCGCCCGGCTGGCCGACGGTTCGACCTATGGCCCGGCGGCGCTGACTGACGGCGAACGCAAGGCGCTGGACGCCGCCGCGATGACCGGCGCGCCGGCCTATGTTGCCGGCGATTATCCGGAATGGCTCGATCCGCATTTCGCCAAGGTATTTGGCGAAGATCGCGCCGAGGAGGGCGCGGCGCTGGCCTCGCGCGCGCCGGTCGATCTGCGCGTCAACATGCTGACCGCCGACCGTGAGCGGGTCGCCGCCATGCTGTCGGACCTCAAGCCGGAGCCGACGCGCTGGTCGCCCTGGGGTTTGCGGGTTCATCTGGCCGCCGACGCCAAGAGCCCGGCGATTCATGCCGAGCCGGCCTTCCTGAAAGGTCTGGTTGAAGTCCAGGACGAGGGGTCGCAACTGGCGGCGCTGCTGTCGGGCGCGCAACCGGGCGAGCAGGTCGTCGACCTCTGCGCCGGAGCCGGCGGCAAGACGCTGGCGCTGGCGGCGCTGATGCAGAACAAGGGGCAGGTCTTCGCCACCGACGACGACAAGCGCCGGCTGGCGCCGATCCATGACCGGCTGGCGCGGTCGGGCGCGCGCAATGTTCAGGTCCGCACCCCGAAATCGATCCATGACGAGATCGACGACCTCAAGGGCCGCATGGACATGGCGCTGATCGACGCGCCCTGCACCGGCACCGGTTCGTGGCGGCGCAATCCGGACGCCAAATGGCGGATGCGGCCGGGTGCGCTGGAACAGCGGGTCAAGGAGCAGGCCGAGATTCTCGACCGTGCCGTTTCGCTGATCAAGCCGTCGGGCCGCATCGTTTACATCACCTGTTCGGTGCTCGACGAGGAAAACGGCGCGCAGGTGCGGGGCTTTGTCGCCCGGCATCCGGACTTTGCCGTCGCGCCGCCGGCTGAAGTAATCGCGGCGCTTGGCGACCGGGCCGGGGCCTTCGGCAAGGCGGCGCGGCTGTCGGCGGACGGCATTCTGATGACGCCGCGCACTACCGATACCGACGGCTTTTTCGTCACCATGCTCCGCCGCGCCGGCTGATCGGCCCGACCGCCGGTCCATCGCACCGGCGGCGCGGACGGTGGCTGTTAGTTCGTAATATTTCCTATGTCACATCGGGGTTCCGGCGCTGCGCCGCGGGCGTCGTCCGATGGCTTGGGGGTATTAACGCGCCGATTACTCGATTTCCTCGATTGCGCCGCAATCCCGGCCAAAAAACCTCGCGATGATTTCGTGACTGGTGGCAATGTCCGGAGGCGGCATTGACGAGTCGGCGGGGGATGAACGTGAATTTGACGGCCAGGCGCGAGCCACTGTTTCATGACGAATTCGACGACGACATGTCGTCGGGCCGGCACGGCGGCACCTATCCGAGCGGCGCGTCGCTGCCGCAGGGCGGCAGCTCGGCCTCCGGCCTGACCCGCCTGGTCGCGACCGTGCAGATCGCCGGTTCGCTGCTGGCGGTGCCGTTGGGGCTTGCCTCCGGCTATTCGATCTACCGCGCCAATTTTTCGCCGGAGACGACCTGCCAGACCCTGCGCACCAATATCATCGGCATGCTCGACAAGAGCGTCGACCCGACCACCCGGCGGATGCTGGTGCGGCGCGACGTCGAATCCTTCGAGCGCAATTGCGGCTCGGTCGACCCGGACGCGCACGCCGCCTTCAAGACGCTGCTGGCTGCCCCGACGCTGGCCGGCGCGCCGCCTTTGCCGAAGGTGCGGATCATCTCCGAGACGCCCGGCGCGGCGCAGAAGCCGGTCGCCCGCGCCGAGGCGAAAGCCGAGGTGAAAGCCGACGCAAAGCCCGTCGCGAAGGCGGAGATCAAAACCGATAACAAGACGGTGGCCCGCTCCGACATCAAGGCGGACACCAAAGTCGCGACCAAGGTGGTGGCCAAGGACCCGCCGAAAGAGCCGGTCAAGACCGCTGCCAAGGACGAGATCGCCGCGACGCTGAACGCCGAAAGCCGCGCCGACAGCGCCGCCGACCCGGAAGCGGCCGCGCGGGCCGCCGCCGCGGCGGATACCCGGTGGCTCGCCGCCGTCCGTCAGGCGCTGGTGGCGCATGACCCCGAACTGGCGCGCGGGCCGGCGACCTTGCAGAAGGCCAGTATCGAGCCGGCGCGGCTGGCCCCGGTGAGCCGGCCGGAGGGCGCCGAGGCCAACCGTGCGCCGCGGGTGATCCTGCAACCGGCCTGGAACGTGGCCTCGCCGCCGGTGGTGCCGCCGACCGCGCCGGAACCGCAGGCGCGCGCGCCGCAGAACCAGGCCGCCGTTTCCGACCACCCGGTGCCGCCGGCGCCGATCCCGGTGATCGCGCCGCTGCCGATCGCGCCGCAGGCGGCGAACCCGGAAGCGGGCCGTGAATCGAACGGCTCGCGCCTGACCAGCTGGATCGGCCAGCTTCCTTTGGTCGGCCATGTGATCGAGCCGCGCGGCAACTAGACCGGCCACCGCCGCGGCGGTGCCGGTCGCGCGGCCGGCTTTGAAACCTCGCCCGAATATCGGTGAATGCGCGGCGTCGCCTGTTGCGGCGCGGCGCGCAGTCGCTTATTTCAAGGCATGACCGCATCCCCAAACGCTACCGCCACGGCCTTCGATCCGAGCCATCTGCCGGATCATGACAAGATTCTGATTGTCGATTTCGGTTCGCAAGTCACCCAACTGATCGCGCGCCGCGTGCGCGAGGAAAAGGTCTACTCGGAGATCGTGCCGTTCCAGAAAGCCGAAGAGGCTTTCCGGGCGATGAAGCCGAAAGCGGTGATCCTGTCCGGCGGACCGGCGTCGGTGCTCGACGCCCATGCGCCGCTGGCGCCGAAAGCGATCTTCGATGCCGGCGTGCCGGTGCTCGGCATCTGCTACGGCGAACAGGCGATGGCGCATCAGCTCGGCGGCAAGGTCGAGGCCGGCCATCATCGCGAGTTCGGCCGCGCCGAGGTCGAGGTCATCGCCGACAGTCCGATCTTCGAGGGCGTCTGGGAGAAGGGCGGCAAATATCCGGTCTGGATGAGCCACGGCGACCGCGTCACCGAATTGCCGCCGGGCTTTCGCGTGCTAGGCCAGGCGCCGGGTTCGCCGATCTCGATCATCGGCGACGACGCCCGCAAGTTCTACGCCACGCAATTTCATCTTGAAGTGATGCATACGCCGCAGGGCGCGCAGCTCCTGCGCAACTTCGTGCGCAACATCGCCGGGCTGACCGGCGACTGGACGATGCGCGCCTTCAAGGAAGAAGCGATCGAGAAGATCCGCAAGCAGGTTGGCAAGGCCAAGGTGATCTGCGGCTTGTCCGGCGGCGTCGATAGCGCGGTGGCGGCGGTGCTGATCCACGAAGCGATCGGCGATCAACTGACCTGCGTGCTGGTCGACCATGGTCTGATGCGGCTGGCCGAAGCCGAGCGGGTCGTGACCATGTTCCGCGACAGCTACAATATCCCGCTGGTCCACGTCGATGCGTCCGACACCTTCATCGGCGCGCTGGAAGGCGTCGACGATCCCGAACAGAAGCGCAAGATCATCGGCAAACTGTTCATCGACGTGTTCGACGCCGAAGCCAAGAAGATTGGCGGCGCGGAGTTCCTGGCGCAGGGCACGCTCTATCCCGACGTGATCGAGAGCGTGTCGTTCACCGGCGGGCCGTCGGTGACGATCAAGTCGCACCACAATGTCGGCGGGCTGCCCGACTTCATGAAGATGAAGCTGGTCGAGCCGCTGCGCGAATTGTTCAAGGACGAGGTGCGCGCGCTCGGCCGCGAACTCGGCCTGCCGGAAAGCTTCGTCGGCCGGCATCCGTTTCCGGGGCCGGGGCTGGCGATCCGCTGCCCGGGCGGCATCACCCGCGACAAGCTCAAGATCCTGCAACTGGCCGACGAGATCTATATCGAGGAAATCCGCCGCTGCGGTCTTTACGACGACATCTGGCAGGCCTTCGCGGTGCTGCTGCCGGTCAAGACCGTCGGCGTCATGGGCGACGGGCGCACGTATGAATACGTCGTCGGCTTGCGCGCGGTGACCTCGGTCGACGGCATGACCGCCGACTTCTATCCCTTCGACATGAAGTTTCTCGGCATGGTCGCCACCCGCATCATCAACGAGGTCAAGGGCGTCAACCGCGTCGTTTATGACGTGACGTCGAAGCCGCCGGGGACGATTGAGTGGGAGTGAGAATTACGACTTCTCGCAGTGGCATGCAGGTTCGGTGAAATAACTTAAAATGAATCCTGTAACCGCGAGAACTAGGCCAACTGTTGCTATAGTCCCTTGTCGGGGCCAATCGAGGGCTCGCAACAGTTTATGAAGCAAATTCAAAATTATAATCATGACCAAAATCGAAATCGACAGAGATACGAATCCAAAGATCGTAGTGATCGCCATAAATAAAGCAGTGCCAATTGCGGAAGTCGCATTGAAACCAATATGAATTTGTAGCGGGTCTGTTAGGTCGTGCGCGATGCTGGCGATGTAGAAAAGTAATAAGGCAACTGTGTCGAATGGGTCGGTTGCAACAAGTCCGGCCGCTTCACCAACGTACGCTAGTCCGTACAGAATTATGAAGCTTAAAGCAAATGCGATGGGCGAAGCTGCAACACTCGCCACTGCAGTTGTTGCCTGGAACGCTGATTTAATTTCAGCCGGCAAGAAAAATAATGCAATTCCTCGAATGGGTTTGAAAAACCCGAACTTCGATATTGCGTAGCCAAGAATCAACCGTGCTTTATCAACGGCATCTTCCATATATCTCGATAAACCGAAATAATCTGTGAATGCAAGAATCAGCCCTGCAAATTCGATGATATTTGCAAATTTGCTCAGCATGGCATGTTACGCATTATGCGTTGGCAGAGTATCCGTTGAATACTTTTCTGCGGGGAGGAGTGAGACTCTCCGTTTCAAATGAAAGTAACAAACTTTACCCCACCTTCGCCACCTTGTCGCGTGTCTTCGTGTCGAAATCTTTCGCGTCGTGCCGCTCGTGCAGCTGAATCGCCGGCTCGCCATTGATGCGGTTGACCATGCGGTCGCGCTCCACTGTCGAAAATGAAAACACACATTTGCCACGACGCGTATCATCAATGAGGTGAAGGGCGTCAACCGCGTGGTCTATGACGTGACGTCAAAGCCGCCGGGGACGATCGAGTGGGAGTAGAGGCGGAGAAAAGCCCGGGTAGGTACAGACGCGGACAGGATAGCGAAGGCTAATCCATTGCTCGCCTTCGATAGTCCCTGAAAGGTCCCTGGACCGATATCGGCAGCAGAGCGGCGTTAGCGCGGGACCGTCGACAGTAATGCGCGAGTCTCGGCAACGACGCGGTCCTGGAATTTCGGATCGCGCACGAGCGCGGAGCCTTGCATCGGCCGGCCACGCTCGTCGAAGTAGACGCCGGTTTGACCGGATGGATCGATCAGAATTTTAGAAATCACGCGCGCCGCCCGGCTCGGGGTGCTCAAGATCTTCACGAAGGGTATGAGCAGCGGTACGAGGAGCGGAATGATGTATGCCTGCAGAAAGCGCACGGAGGCGCCGACATCGCTGCCGCCGAGACCGGTGGTCGGATTGAACCCCGGCTCAACCGCATTGAACGACAGCCGTGGAGTCTCGCGGGCGAACGCCATCGCCGCGGCAAGGATACACTGCTTGGATGTGGCATAGGCGTCGAAGCCCGGTTTCGCGGAGCCGCCAGGTTTCCACTCGCCGCGTGCGCTGGCCTCCGCCGAGATATAGCGGCCACCGCGAAACCCCGCAGACACGGCAGGCTTTCGCTCGGGATCTTCTACCGCGGAGGCGACAAAGAGGACGTGAGCGCCATCGGCAAGATGCGGCGCGAGCGCCTCGGTCAGTGCGAAGGGGCCGAGGTGATTTGTCGCGAACGTCATGTCCCAGCCCAGAGCGTTCTTGGCCGGGCGCATCTGCATGATGCCAGCGTTGTTGAGCAACCCGGCAATCGGGAGATGGAGCGCGACAATCTCCGCGGCCGCCCGCCGCACGCTCGCAAGATCCGACAGGTCGCACACGACCGACACGGCGTGCTGGCCTTTTTGCTCGACCGTCTTTTGCACCTCGCGGAGCTTTTCGCGGTCGCGGCCGACCAGCACGACCGCCCCGTGCTTGGCCAATTCGAAGGCCGTCCGGCGGCCGATCCCGGAGGTCGGTCCGGTGATGACGTAGGCCTTGTTATGGGCCGGGTTTCGCAGAGACGAGTGCGTCGCCATCGACATGATGCCCTCTCAATCCGGACGCTACCCGCGACGTCATTCCGCTGTGCGCTGATCGACTATGGTGGCCGAAGGCCGGAAAGCGGAATGGCGGAATTCGCCCGTTTCTTGCCTATTCCTGCTTCACGGGACTATCCTCGCCGGTGATTTCAACCTGAATGGAAAGGGCCGGCATGCCCGATCAATTGGCGGAAGCGCTCCTGCGCTATACGGATCGCCGGCCCGGCGAGAGCCTGTTCATGACGGCCATCGACGGGTTGGCCATCATGCGAGCGGATCATCCGAAGCCGCCGAGCCACATGATCTTCAAGCCGGCCATGTGTATCGTGGCGCAAGGCGCAAAATGGGCGACGTTCGGCGACAACCGACTTGAGTACACCGCAGGGCAGGCGCTCGTGATCGGCGTCGAGACGCCGTCGATCGGCCGGGTGGTTGAAGCGAGCCCTGGGGAGCCGTGTCTTGTCCTCGCGTTCGAATTGGATCTTGCGATCATGCGGAGCGTCGCGGAGGGACTGGACACGCCGCCAATAGCCAGCGGGGAGCCCGGCCGCGGCGTCTTCGTGACGGATTTTCAAGGCCCGCTGGCCGACTGCGCGCTGCGCCTGGTCCGGCTGCTCGATACGCCCAAGGCGATTCCAACGCTCCACCCGATCATTATGCGGGAGATTTGCTATTGGCTTCTGACCGGCCCTCATGGCGGAGATGTCGCCAGACTGACTCTGGCAAACGGGCCGTCGTGGCGCGTGATCAGCGCGATGCACAGCTTGCGAAATCGCTTTAAAGAAGCTGTTCGGGTCGCCGAACTGGCCGCGGTCGCCCAGATGAGCCCCTCCGCCTTCCATCGTCAGTTCAAGGCGCTGACGTCGCTGACGCCGCTGCAATATCAAAAGCAGCTCCGCCTGCTGGAGGCGCGCCGCCTTATGATCTCGCGTGCGTTCAACGTCGAGGCCGCTGCCTTCGAGGTCGGCTACGAAAGTGCCTCGCAGTTCAGTCGAGAATACACCCGCATGTTTGGCGCGCCGCCCAAGCGGGACATCAAGCACTTGCAGACGCTCTTTCACGCCGACGAGGCGATGACGCGAGACGCTGCTTAGTGGGGCGCCTTGGGTGATGGCGGCATTTTTGCAGGCGAGTACGTGATGTCTTGTCGCTGCGAATTCTGTAAATCGACCGATCGGTATCGATCGTCGCGGGAACCCAGCAAATCGTGGCGCGTCGGAACGCACGTTTGAAATCAAGAGCCTGAATTTCGGACGGACCGCCGCGACGGTACTTGACGCAGCGCCGAAAAGCTTTAGTCGTTAGATCAGCGCGTTGCCATGGCCAAAACAATCGAGTGGTAGTGGAGGGGAGCGGATCGTTGGGGTTCGTTCTAAAAAAGGTGGATAAAAACCATGGCGTTCGGGGTCTTTATCCATCGTTCGGATTCGATTTACGATGATAGTCCTGCTGAACGCTATCAGTTTCCCAGTCAATACCTAGGCCGCGTTAGAGCCTGCATCGGTGATTGGATTATTTATTACGAGCCGACGAAAGTCGTCGGCTCGCGCGGTTATTTTGCTGTGGCCAAGATTCAGCAAGTGATTTCGGATCCGAAAGCTCCTGACATGCATTTGGCATTGGTCGAGCCCGGGAGTTATCTCGATTTCCCCAATCCTGTCCCATTTAATGATTCTGCTGGGCCGGTTGAACGCGGCGTTTTGAATGAAAGTGGGCGGCTGTCGGGCCGTGCTCAGTCTGCCGTCCGGCCGATTTCTCCAGACGATTTCAGGCGTATTGTCGAGCTTGGTCTTGACGAAGATACGCAGTTGCTGCCGCGTGTCGGCAATTTACTGACGCCATCCGGATTTCAGGAAGACCATGCGCCCTTTCAATACGATGAGCAGCGGAATCGGACGAATTTCACCGTATCGAGGATTGTGCGGGATCGTGTTTTCCGGCGTGTCGTGTTGCGTGCCTACGAGCAACGTTGTGCGGTCACTGGTCTAAGCTTTATTAACGGTGGCGGTCGTGCGGAGGTCGCTGCGGCTCACATTCGTCCGGTCGAGGCGAGCGGTCCGGATATTGTGAATAACGGAATTGCGTTATCCGGCACAGCGCATTGGATGTTTGATCGTGGACTTATAAGCCTGTCGGATGATCTTGAAATACTTATCTCTCGGCATGCGAATGACCAAGATGGCATACGAGCGTTTGTTAACAAGTCCGGGCGTGCAATTCCGCCGGCGCGGGCCTCAGATCGGCCGCACCCACATTTCTTGAATTGGCATCGTGAGAATTGCTTTAAACAATAAGTTCGATGATGTCGGCCCCATGGCGTTCTTGCATCTGTGGTCTGCGCGCTAGATCGTTCTGTCTGGCTGAATTGCGTTTGATTTTGCGGGCGCGGCTGACCGTCGGGTGCGCGAGCAGTGTGTTGGCTTAGGTCATGTGGCGAAATGACGAAGCGCAATTCGTCCGGTCGTGGCCCGCGCGGTGAAAAGCTGTATTCTTGAGCGTGACCGCGTTTCGATCGACAACATAATGCTATAATGGTTGGCCGGTTATCGAATGGGAACGAGGTTTGCAAAATGAAAATGCCGGCTTTTCCGGATGATATTTTCACCGAACCGTCCGACGTCGATCCCGATACGCTGGCCAATCTCGGGCCGTTGCGGCGGCTGGCCGGCAGTTGGGAAGCGCGCACCGGCGTCGATGTCAACCCGAAGGCCGGTGGACCCGAACGCCGTGTCTATATCGAGCGCATCGATCTTGAGCCGATCGATCCGCAGGCCAACGGGCCGCAACTGTTCTACGGCCTGCGCTACCACATCCATATCAACACCGAGGAAGAGGACATCACCTTCCACGACCAGGTCGGCTATTGGCTGTGGGAGCCGGCGACCGGGCTGGTGCTGCAAACCCTTGCGATCCCGCGCGGCCAGATCGCGATCGCGTCCGGGCAGGCGACGCCGGACGCGGACCGGCTGGTGCTGACCGCGACGCGCGGCCAGACCGAGTACGGCATCTGTTCGACGGCGTTTCTCGAATACGCCTTTCGCACCGACAGCTATCGCATCGAGATCGAGTTCAACGCCGACGGGTCGTGGAGCTATGTCACCGACACGGTGTTGACCGTGCATGGCCGGCCGGAGCCCTTCACCCATCGCGATCGGAACCGGCTCTCGAAGATCGCCGAACCGGAGCCCAATCCGCTGGTCAAGCGGCTGGCAGCCAAGCAGGGTAAGTAGTGCCGCGTCCGTAACCCGCCGGCAGCGCCGACGCAGCCGGCGTCAGGCCGGCCGCCGCACCGCGCGCACCTTGCCGGAAGTGCCGCCGCCGCAGAAGAACGTGTCGCGGCCGTTCGATTCCAGTCCGGACACGATCATCGATGGCGGCATGTCGATCTGCTCCAGGACCTCGCCGGTTCTGGCGTCGACGTGGCGCAATTCGCTTCGATCGGCTTCCCAGGTGCCGTGCCAGAGTTCGTCGCCGAGCCAGGTGACGCCGGTGACGAAGCGGTTCGACTCGAGGGTGCGAATGATCGCGCCGGTCTCCGGATCGACCTGATGAATCTTGCGGTTGCGATGCTGGCCGACCCACAGCGAGCCTTCCGCCCAGGCCATGCCGGCGGCGCCGCCTTCCGGTGTCGGGATGGTCGCGACGACATCGCCGGTTTGCGGATCGACCTTCTGAATGCGGTCGCCGAAGATCTGAAACAGATAGCGGCCATCGAAGGCGGTGCCGGCTTGAGCGCGGACGTCGAGCTTGCGCACGGTTTCGCCGCTGTCGGGATCGACGGCATTGAGGGTGTCGCCGGTGGCGATCCAGATATGGGCGCCATCGAAGCTGACTCCGTGAACCGTCGTCACATCCGGGAAGGCGTATTCGCGGACGATGGCTGCGGAGGTTTGTTTCATCGCGGCATCCTTTGTTGATTGCATGATACAGCCAACCTAGCCATCCGACATCGCGGCCGGGAGTAACAAGCTTGTCGGGAAACCCGGCACCGGCGGTGCCATCCAGCGGCGCGCCCGGCCTTGGCCAAGGGCCCGCACCTTGTCGGCCGCCGCCAGTTCGTCGAGCGCGCGTTGCACGGTGCGGCTGCTCGTGCCGAGCGCCAGCGCCAGCGCTGAACTCGACCAGGCTTCGCCGTCGCCGAGCAGCGCCAGTACGGTGGCGTGGGCTTCGTCGGTCGGCGGGGCGAGCACGGCGACGTCGCGACCGCGGCGCGGCACCAGCGCGAAACCGTCCTTGGTCGCGTCGATGCCGCAGATCGCAACAAGCGCCTTGCGCAGCCGGCCGATTTCGACGCGCAGCCGGGCGCGATGCGATTCATCGGCGTGTCGGGCGCGAAACGCGCGCGCGAGCAATGTGGCGCGCGGCGCGTCGCCGGGCCAGGCTTCCGCCATGGCGCGGGCGAGCGCGAACAGCACCGGCCGCGTGTCGAGCGCGATGACGCGGCCGGACTGGCAAACCGCACGGCGGCAGGCATCGATCACCAGCGTCTTCGATGCCAGCAGGGATTCAACCTCGTCCAGCTGAAGCACGCGCTCGGCCTGTTGCGCGATCAGCCGCGCCGCCGGCCGGTCGAGGGTTTGCGCCGCCTGAGCGACTTCGGCGATCAGCGCAGGGATATGCGCCTGCCGCGCGGCTTCGGCGGCTTGCGTCAGTGCGGCGCGTGCCGCCTCGATCTTCAGCTGTCGCATGGCGATGCCGGCGATCGTCAGTTCAAGGCCGGCGCGCGAGGCCGGCAGCAACGGCGCCGGATCGAACCCGGTCAGCAAACGGTCGGCATCGTCGAGCCTGCCGATCAGCAGAAGGCGGCGGATCGCAAGATATCGGGCGTGCGCCGCGTTGGCGCGGTCGCCATGTTTCTCAAGCGCGGCTTGCGCCGTCTCCAAGGCCTTGACCGGCCAATTCAGATCGCGCGAGACTAGCGCGATCTCGGCTTCGGCAACGACGCAGCGCGCGCGGGCGGCTTGTTCGCGTGGTCCGAAGGCGCGGGCGGCGCGGCGCAACAAGGTCTTGGCGCGGGGAAGATCGCCAAGTTGCGCCATCGCGATGCCGCGCAGCGCCAGCGCCGGCGGATCGTCGCGCACGGCGATGAAGTTGAGGGCATGCAGCGGATCGCCCATCGCCAGGGCGCGGCTGGCGGCGTTGATCAGCGAGTCCATCGCAGTTCCCGCTTCGACAATCCCGACACAGTTGTCACTCCCGGCCATTGCTGCGCCGGCCGTAAATCTATCGCACCGGCAACGTCCGACAAGCCGTCGCGGACAAGTCTTCGGCTTTGCGGACCATCAAAGGAGAGACAGGCCATGACACATGCGATTGGAACACGCGACATCTGGCTGGACGCGCGGCTCGATCTGCTCGCCGCCGAAAAGGACCTGACGCGGCGCAGCGACGAGGTGGCGCGTCTGCGTCAGCGTTTGCCCTGGGTTCGCGTCGATAAAACCTACACCTTCGAGACCGAAGACGGCGGCAAGACGCTGAAGGACCTGTTCGGCGGCCGTTCGCAATTGATGGTCTATCACTTCATGTTTGGCCCCGATTACAAGGCCGGCTGCGCGTCCTGCTCGGCGATCGCCGACAGCTTCAATGGCGTCGTCGTTCACCTCCAGAATCACGACGTCGCTTTTTCGGCGGTGTCGCGCGCACCGGCGGCGAAGTTGCAGGCGTTCAAGCAGCGCATGGGCTGGACGTTTCCCTGGGCGTCCTCGCAGAGCGGCGACTTCAACTACGACTTCAACGTCTCCTTCACCGAGGAGCAGCAGCGCCGCGGCACGATCGAATATAATTACGCGCGTGGCGGCCATGCGATGGACGCGGCCGACGGCTCGTCGATGGCGGCGAATACGACGGCGCCGGTGATGCCGGAGGTCGTCCTCCAGAACGCGGCGATGGCCGGCGCCGATCCGGTGGCTTATGTGCGCGAGCGGCCGGGCATGAGCGCTTTCGTGCTCGAGGACGGCGTCGTCTATCACACGTATTCGACCTACGCGCGCGGGCTCGACGGCTTGTGGGGCATGTATCAGTGGCTCGATCGCGCACCGAAAGGGCGCAATGAGGAGGCGGGCGTCTGGTGGCGTCATCACGACCGTTACGACCGTGGCTGAGGGCGCGGTCGCCGATCGTGTGCTGGCGGCGAGCCGGGTCTGGCTCGGCCTTGCCGCCACGCCGACATTCGCCGCGATGGCCTTCGTCAGCAGCGGTCATGGCGATGCCATGGCCAACGGGCTCTGCGCGATGGGAAGCGGCGGAACGCCCATGAGCGGGATGGTGACGATGTACCTGCTCATGGGCCTGTTCCATGTGCCGCCCTGGCTCAGGCTGATCGGCGGCGCTTAGCTCAAGCGGGCGTCGCGACTTTGTCCTGCGTCTTGGTGTCGAAGTCGGACGCGTCGTGACGCTCGTGCAACTGGCTCGCCGGATCGCCCGAGACGCGGTTGACCATGCGGCCGCGCTTGACCGCCGGCCGCGCCAGCAACTGGTCGGTCCAGCGTTGCACGTTCTTGTAGTCCTGCACGCTTAGGAAGGTGGCGGAGTCGCCATAGAGCCAGCCTTTCACCAAGCCGCCGTACCAGGGCAGGATGGCGATGTCGGCAATCGTGTAGTCCTTGCCGGCGATGAACTCATGGTCGGCCAGTTGCCGGTCGAGCACGTCGAGCTGGCGCTTGACCTCCATCGAGAAGCGGTCGATCGGATATTCCTGCTTGGTCGGTGCGTAGGCGTAGAAATGGCCGAAGCCGCCGCCGAGATAGGGCGCAGAGCCCATCTGCCAGAACAGCCAGGAGAAGCATTCGGCGCGCGCCGCCGGATCGGTCGGCAACAGGGCGCCGAATTTCTCGGCGAGGTAAGTCAGGATCGCGCCGGATTCGAATACCCGGATCGGCTTTGCGCCGCTGCGGTCCATCAGCGCCGGAATCTTCGAATTGGGATTGACCGACACGAAGCCCGAACCGAACTGGTCGCCGTCGCCGATCTTGATCAGCCAGGCGTCATATTCCGCGCCCTTGTGGCCGAGCGCGAGCAATTCCTCGAGCATGATGGTGACTTTTTGCCCGTTGGGCGTCGCCAGAGAATAAAGTTGCAGCGGATGCTTGCCGACTGGCAATTCCTTCTCATGGGTCGGCCCGGCGATCGGCCGGTTGATGCTGGCGAACTTGCCGCCGTTTTCCTTGTTCCAGGTCCATACCTTGGGCGGCGTGTAATTGGGCGTGTCGCTCATTCGCTATCTCCTGTTCGCCGCCATCGGCTGTCGCGGTGTGACGGTCCTGTCCAGACAAGGTCCGGCATAAATAAGCGCGCCTTGGCAAAAGGCCATGCTTGGCTTTGCATAAGGGGCGTGAATTTCCAGGGCCGCCGATTTCATCATCGGCAATTCAGGCGCGCGCCGGCGATGCGGCGCATCGCGTCGATTGTCAAAGCTGATTGCCAACGGTAATGTTGCGCGTATGGGTTGTGTAGCAAATTGGGGGGATCAATGCAGTCTTTTCCGCTCCGTCTTGGCGCGTCGGTTGCCGCGCTTATCGTTGTCTCGGTGACGCAGGCGGCGTTCGCGCAAACCGCGGATACTCCGCTGGGCAAGGTCTGCCAGCGGCGCGGCATCTATTTAAAGCCGCATCATTTCGAATCGTTGCAGGGCAAGCCGTTCAAGTTCGACGTCGAAACCTGTCTCGACGGTACGGCGTGGTCGAAGCTGTTCAACTTCCATCTCCAGTTCGATACCAAACTCGCCAATCTGCAAAAGAGCGTCGATGCTTTCATCAACACGGTGACCGACACCTGCGAGAACCGCTCGTCCCAGGTTAAGGTGACCTCGGTTAACGTCTTTACGCGGCCGGCGGTTGGTTCGCAGCAGCCGGTATTTGCGACCATCGGCGCCGACGCCTGGCAATGCAGTTTTCCGTACATCCATGCCGACCTGAAGATCGACCTGCATCTGGCGCTTAATACCCAGAATCTCAGGGCGATTGCCTATCCAACGCATGTAATGGTTCGGCCGAAAAACACCGTTAAGGATCGTTTCTTCGTGGGTTGGTTCCACGATAGAATTCTTAACGAAACAACGCAGCAGGTGCAGCAGCTGATCGACCAATACAAGGATACGCTTGCTGAAAACAGCAACAAGATCGACCTGTTCAAGCCGGTGGTGAAGAAGCTGACTGTCAAAACCAGGGATGACGTGGTGGCCGCCGATCTGGTGCTCGACGCCCGTCTGCCGGAGAAAGTGGTCGAGGATCACTCCGTGGTCTGGATCGATTATCTCAAGCTCAAATAGGCCGGCGCCTTTAACCTCAGCCGCGCGACAGTTTGGCGAAGCGCTTGATCAGGCGCTCGCGCTTGAGGCGCGATAGCCGCTGCAGCCAGAACAGGCCGTCGAGCTGGTCGATCTCGTGCTGATGGCAGACGGCGCGCAGACCTTGTGCCTCTTCGGTCCGGGGCTGGCCTTCGAGGTCGCGATAGCTGACGCGGACGCTGGCGTGACGCTGGATATTGTCGTTGACGCCCGGCATCGAGACGCTGCCTTCCGCGTGTTCGATCATCTCGGGCGAGGCCCAGACGATCTCCGGGTTGACATAGCTGCGCGGGCCGTCGTCCGGGCCGAGGTCGAGCACGACCAGACGCAGCGGCACGCCGATATGCGGCGCGGTGATGCCGATGCCCGGTGCCGCGTGCAGCGTCTCCAGGAGGTCGGCTGCCAGATTGCGCAAGGCGCCGTCGAAGGCCGTGACCGGCTGTGCCGGCATCGACAGGCGCGGGTCGGGGTAACGAACGATCGGGCGGACGGTCATGATCGGTGGTGGCCAATAGGAAATACAAAGGCGGAGGACGCCTGACAGCGTCCTCCGCCCGGTAACCGATAGCCCGTTATGGCTCAGCCGGCAAAGTTGGCGGCGATGCGTTGCTGCAAGTAGTCGTGCGCGGTGATCGGATCGTACTTCTTGCCCGGGCCCTGGATAATCGCATCCTTGTTGGCCTGGCAGAAGAACGGCAGCGAGTAACGCGGACCCAGATATTCGTCGGAGCGCGGCATCCGCACCCGGTGCAGCGTCGACAACAGCTTGTCGTCGCTCCAGCGCCGCAACATGTCGCCGATGTTGCAGGTGATGACGCCGGGCAAGGGTTCGACGTCGGTCCATTCCAACTCGCTCGCGCCGGCTTCCTTGCCGGGGCACAGTTGCAGGCCGCCCTGGCCGGTTTTCTGATGCAATAGCGTCAGGCAGTCGAAGTCGGTGTGGGCGCCGGCGCGCCAGCCGGTGAAGTCCTCCGGCTTGGCGTTGACCATCGGCAGATAATGCAGAAGCCGCAGCGTGCTCTGGTATTCCGGCGACAGCGGGTCGTGGCATTCGGTGAAGAAGTCCGGCGCGAAGCCGAGCTTGAGCGCGAAGCAGGACAGCACCTTCATGCCGACCGCCCAGTTGGCGCGTTCGAAGGCCAGCATCGTGGCCTTGAAGCCGGGCAGATCGGAGCCGTTAGGCCAGAGCTTGGCCATGCGGGGCAGGGTTATCTGGTAGGATTCCTTGTTGTCGGCGGTGCCGGTCGAGGGCCGCACCTGGGCCTTGTATTCCCAGCCGGCATTGGTGCCGCCGAGCAGCGGCATCTTGGCCTTGGCGTCGTGCGGCAGATCGAAGAAGCGCGCCGTCATGTCGAAGGCGTCGTCGACTTGCGCTTGCGGGATGCCGTGATTGACCAGTTGGAAGAAACCGATCTCGGTCGAGGCGTTCCACAACTGGTCGGCGATCTCGGCCTTGCGGGCCTCGAAATTGCTCAGGTCGATGCGCGGTACGTGACGGTCCTTGAGACCGCCGATACCGCCGAAACCGGCTTCCTGATTGAGTTCGGCCAGGCCATAGGCGGCTTTGGTCGGAGTCTGGATTGTCATGGGTGTCTCCATCGGGTGTCGCGGCCAAGGCCGCTGATGTGAGGAGCAATGACCGACGCCGCATGGCGTTGACTGCTTCTACTCCCGGAAAACCGCGCGGCGCGGAACCGCCGTCGCGGCAGGACGCAACCGGCGCAACGGACCGCGGTCCGGTCGAGCCGGTGGGCAACAGGCAAAGAGGGGATGGCTGAGAGAAACAAAGCGCCGGCTCCGGAACGAGATGTTCGAACTTTGCCGAGCAATGCCCCGGGACTTTAACCCTGGCCGCTTCTACTCAGGGACAAATAAACAAATCGTCCCAAAACTGGCAAGCGGATAAATTAGGCATGGCCGGTTGAAAAGCGCGGCAACGGCATGGCGGCAGTTATTAAGTGGTAGGCCCGTCCGGCCGAGGCGTCGTTGACGATGCCTGCGAGATATTGCGATGGACGGTTGCGGGGCGGGCAAGGCATATCGGCGACCCAGGCCGTTTTGATCTCGAGGTCCGCGACCTCGGCGGCATAGGCTTCCATCAATGTTCGCTGAATGTGGTTGGCGATGATCGCTGTCGGCCTATCGGCGGCAACGTGATGAAGGTCGTTGCCGAACTTGCCGTCGAGCGTCCAGTCAAGCTTGGCCAGACGATGCAAACGATCGCCGGTCGCCCGGTGGGCCGCAAGGCTGACGACGATGGCCGGCACAGGGGCTTCCCGGACCGCGATCATCAACGGCATCCGTCCCGGTTATCGCCGCGGATGCCTTAATCTGCGGATGCCTTGATCTAAAGCGAGCGTATGGCGTCTATTCGATCTTGGGTCCTTGTTCGGTTGTGTCCTCCGGCTTTCGCGAATGGCGGTGAACCGGGCCGGCAAACCTGATGCTTCAAGCCAGCGGCAGCGCGGCGCGGGTTTGCGTCAGGATTTCATCGGATAGCGCCGGGTCGTCGACGATGCGGGCGAGCACCATCGCCCCGACCATCGCCGACCAGGTGACGATCGCGGCGCGGCGTTTGTCCTGCGCGCTGTCGCCTTCGGCCGCCGCCGTGAAGCGGTCGAGTTGCCGGCGGGTCGATTGCGTCATGACCTGGCGCAGTTCGGGCGAGCCGCGCGCTGCTTCGGTGCCGACCGCCGAAAACATGCAGCAATCGTCACGATTATCGCGGTGTTCGGCGCTGAGGTAACTGTCGGCATAGGCCGCTATCCAGGCTGATGATGGTGCAGCGGCGGACGGCGTCAGCGCGGTGCCGACCGCCTCGGCCACCAACGCCTCCTTGGATGGGAAGTAACCGTAGAAGGCGCCATGGGTGAGACCGGCGGCCTTCATGATTTCGGCGACCGTGACGGCGTCGAAGCCGCGCTCGCGAAACAGCCGGCCGGCGGCGTCGAGAATGTGCGCCCGGTGCTCCGCTACCTTTTCCTTGCTGACTTTCACTTTGTTTCCTCTCCGGCTCTGTCCTCGGTTGACAGTATACAGGATATATATCATGAATACAAACATTACGAATATCATGAATAGGAGACTGTCATGACACAGACCCAAGAAAATGCTCGCCAACAGACCCAAATCCGCCCCGCCGTCCTGATTACCGGCGCTTCGTCCGGTATCGGTGCGACCTATGCCGAACGCTTCGCCCGCCGTGGCCACGATTTGGTGCTAGTCGCCCGTGACCGGGAGCGGATGGAACAGCTGGCGCAGCGTCTGCGCCGCGAGACCGGCGTTGCCGTTGGTGTCCTGCGCGCCGACCTGACCGACAGCGCCGACCTGGCGGTCGTCGAAAAGCGGCTGCGCGACGACGGGCGGATCGGCATCCTCGTCAACAATGCCGGCATGGCCGCGCCGGGCGGTTTCGCCGATCCGGATCTCGACGCGGTCGACCGGTTGATCCGCCTTAATGTGCTGGCGGTGACACGGCTCTCGGGCGCCGTGGTGCCGCGGTTTTTGAAGCAGGGCGAGGGTGCGATCATCAACATCGCCTCGGTGCTCGGCGTCGCGCCGGAGATTTCGCTGGGAGCTTATGCGGCGACCAAGGCCTTCGTTCTGAGCTTTTCGCAAAGCCTGCAAATCGAGCTTGGCGACAAGGGTCTTTACGTGCAGGCGGTGCTGCCGGCGGCGACGCGCACCGAAATCTGGGAGCGTTCCGGTCGCGACGTCAACCAGTTGCAGGGCGTGATGGATGTCGGCGACATGGTCGACGCCGCGCTGGTCGGCTTCGACCGCCGCGAGCCGGTCACCATTCCGCCGCTGCCGGACGCCGGGCAGTGGGAAGCCTTCGACGCCGCGCGCAAGGCGATGCTGCCGAATTTCTTCAACGGCCAGCCGGCGGCGCGTTATCGCGCCGCCTAGTGCGAAACCATGTGGATGGCGGCCGGGCCGGTAACGGTTCGGCCGTCCATTGCGCTAAGCTGTTCGATCAGGAGGCGCGCATGGCCATTACGATTTACGGCATCAAGAACTGCGACACGATGAAGAAGGCGCGGACCTGGCTCGACAAGGCCGGCGTCGATTACGCCTTCCACGATTACAAGACCGCCGGCATCGATAAGGATCGTCTGGAGAAATGGACCAAGAAGGCCGGCTGGGAGAGCGTGATCAATCGCGCCGGTCTCACCTTCAAGAAGCTGCCGGACCAGGACAAGGAAAACCTGACCGAGGCCAAGGCGATCAAGCTGATGCTGGCGCAGCCGTCGATGATCAAGCGGCCGGTACTGGAACTGCCCGGCGGCAAACTGTTGGTCGGTTTCAAGCCGGAAGCGTATCAAGCGGCGCTCGGCTAGCGCCGATACGCGGTGCCGTTCATTCGCGCGGTAGCCAATGAATGGGGTGCGGCCTTATTTCCTGCCGGCGTCCTCGACGCTGGCCTTGCCGATGGCGCGCAACAGATTGGGCATGTCGGATTGCGCCGCCTGCCGGATCATGAATTGCGGTACCGGAAAGCCGGGTGCGATCAAGGCATCGTAGGACAGCCGGGTGCCGTTGGCGTAAGGTTCCAGCTTCCATTGGCCCTGGCTGATCCGCATGTCGCCGCTGATGCGTTTGAAGGTCAGCAGCCGGCCGGGCTCGAAGGTATTGCGCACCAGCATGCGCAGCTTCGGCATCAGCAGCGCCCATTTGATGACGTTCTCGCGGACGTCCCATTTGCCGGCCGGGTCGCGATCGACGATACGGCAGCTTTCCAGATTGGGCAGGATCTCCGGCATCCGGGCGCAGTCGGTCAGCACGTTCCAGACGACCAGCGGCGCGGCCGGTATATCTATCGAGGCGACGATATGGGCGGCCTTGGCCTTGTCGTCGGTATTGACCTGCACGACGGGATCGCCGACGGCGGCGCTGGCTGCGGCGACCGTCGACGTTCCGGCAATGGCGACCGCGAGAAGGCCGGCCAGGCCGACAAGTATATTCATGCGAAAAGGCATGGCAGCCCCGTGAGAATCCTGACGATTCCAATGAGGCTAACGGCCCAATATGACGTTTCGAAAACATAAGCCCGCAAATACAGGGTTCCTGCGGTGGAGCAGGATTGGATATCGCCTGGCGCATCGTTCGCTGTTGGAGCTTTCGCCGTCTGCCGGCCGGGATATCCGCCGAGCGGCCAATTGACAGGTTTCATCGCCGGAGCGCAAAGACCCGCCCCACCATAGTCCGTCTCGCATAGCGGAAACGATCATGACCCTTTCGAAGGCTCCGGCCGCTTCAACCGGGCGCGCCCATCAGCCCTGGTACAAAGTCCTTTATATTCAGGTACTCATCGCCATTCTGCTCGGCGTTCTGGTGGGGCATTATTTCCCCGGCACCGGCAAGGCGCTCAAGCCGCTCGGCGACGCCTTCATCGCCTTGATCAAGATGATGATCGCGCCGATCATCTTCTGCACCGTGGTGCATGGCATCTCGTCGATGGGCGATCTGCGGCGGGTCGGCCGCGTCGGCATCAAGACCCTGATCTATTTCGAAGTCGTGTCGACGCTGGCGCTGGCCATCGGGCTGCTCGTCGGCGAGCTGCTGCAACCGGGCGCCGGCTTCAATATCGATCCGGCTTCGTTCGACATGAAGTCGGTGGCGAGCTACGTCACGCGCGCCAAGGATGACGGCATCGTCGCGCATTTGATGGCGATCATTCCGACCAGCTATTTCGATGCGCTGGCCAAGGGCGATCTGCTTCAGGTGTTGCTGGTCTCGATCCTGTCGGGCTTTGCCATTGCCGGTCTCGGCGAACGCGGCAAGCCGATCGCCGATGTGATCGACAAGGCGGCGTTGATATTCTTCGGCATCATTCGCATGGTGGTGCGCGTCGCACCGATCGGCGCCTTCGGCGCCATGGCCTTTACCATCGGCGCTTACGGCATCGGCTCGCTGACGCGGCTGGTGGCTTTGATCGGCACCTTCTATCTGACCAGCGTGCTGTTCGTACTGATCGTGCTCGGGGCGATCGCGCGTCTGTCGGGTTTCTCGATCGTGCGTTTCATCGGCTATATCAAGGATGAACTGCTGATCGTGCTCGGTACGTCGTCGTCGGAAACCGTGCTGCCGCAGTTGATCCAGAAGATGGAGCATCTCGGCGCGTCGCGGCCGGTGGTCGGTCTGGTCATTCCGACCGGCTATTCCTTCAACCTCGACGGTACCAATATCTACATGACGCTCGCCACGCTGTTCCTGGCGCAGGCGACCAATACGCACCTGACAATCTGGCAGGAACTCGGCATTCTCGGCATCGCGATGATTACGTCGAAGGGCGCTTCCGGCGTGACCGGCGCCGGCTTCGTCACGCTGGCGGCGACGCTGGCCATCGTGCCGGATATTCCGATCGGTTCGCTGGCCTTGCTGCTCGGCATCGACAAGTTCATGAGCGAATGCCGGGCGCTGACCAACCTCGTCGGCAACGGCGTGGCCTGCATCGTCATCAGCCGTTCGGAAGGCGAACTCGACAAGGAAGCGCTGCATCACACCATGGCGCATCCGATCAGCGAGGGCGAAGCGCTGGAGCCCGGCGCGGCCGGCGCCTGACGCGAACGTTTCCGGACTTGTGATCATATAGCCCCCGGCGCGTGTTGCGTGCCGGGGGCTTTTTTTATGAAGTCTTTGGATGACCGCGCCTTGCGGGTCAGACCGGCATCGCCAGCACCGGGCAGGGCGCCTGGCGGATGACCCGCTCGGTGGTCGAGCCGCGTAACGCATCGAGGAAGCCGTGCCGGCCGGCGGTCGGCATCGCGATCAGGTCGGGTTGCCAGTCGATGGCCTCGTTGATGATGCCGTCGACCGGATCGCCGCTGACCACCGCCACCGGCACCGGCAGGTGCGGCTTGGCGTGGTGCTGCAATTGTGGCGCATCGCGCCCGACATGGAACAGCCGTTCCTCGACCTGCGGGCCGACCAGCAAGTGGGCAAAGCGCATGATCGCACCGACGGCGGCGGCCGGCTTCGGGTCACGGTCGACCGGAATCAGCAGACGCTTGAGGTGGATTTCGCCGCGCAGCGGATCGACGAAGCCGCGCGCGCCGTTCGGCACGAACAAGGTCGCGGTCTTGGACTCGCGGGCGATCGCTTCGGCGACTGAGCCTTGTAGCCAGCGGGCGGTGCCGTCGCGGCCCTGGGTGGCGAGCACGATCAGGTCGGCGGGATGTTCGTCGAGATATTGCAGAATGCCGTCGATGGCCGATTGCGGCGCCAGTTCGATCTTGGCGATTGCGACGCCAAGCCGCTCCGCGACCGCCGCTTCCGGCTCCTGTTCGTTGATCAGGCCCCAATTGGCGAGCGCCATGCGGACATGCGGGAAGGTTGCCCAATCGCGGGTATCGGCGGTGTCGGCGACGTGTAGCAGCGTCAGGCTGCATTGCGCGGTGAGCGCGATGCGCAAGGCATGGACAAAAGCCTCGGCGCTGGCGTCGGAGAAATCGGTCGGATGAAGGATGGAACGGAGTTCCGACATGGTCTGGCCTGTGCCCCTTTCATTGCGTCGATAATCTAGCCGGGCCCGCCGGGCCGGCCTTTGAGCAAGATCAATCGCGGGACGGGCGCGCGGCGTGAGGTCCCAAGTCCCGTGCGACGATTGACAGCGACCTTAATCATGGATATAAAATATCCATGATTAGAAACGGACATCGCTTTCGGGCGGAGGCGGGCGCGCCATGAAGCTGGGCGACGGCGTCGAGCAGGCGATTCACTGCGTTCTGCTGCTGAGCGGGCTGACGCCGACCGGCGTGTTGTCGGCGGCCGCTCTGGCGGAATTTCACGGCGTCTCGCCGAGTTATCTGTTGAAGCATTTGCAGGCGATGGCCGGAGCGGGGCTGCTCGACTCGGTGCCGGGACCGAAAGGTGGCTACAAGCTGGCGCGGCCGGCGGACAAGATCACGCTGCTCGACGTCGTCGCCGCCGTCGAAGGACCCGGGCCGGCGTTTCGCTGCGCGGAAATCCGTCAGCGCGGGCCGTCGCCGGTCGCGCCGCATTTCTTTAAGATGCCCTGCGCCGTCAATGCCGCGATGCTCAAGGCGGAGCGCGCTTATCGCGCCGAACTCAAGAACGTCACGATCGCCGATCTTGCCGGCGGCGGCGGCACGGCGCTCGGCAAGGCGATCGCCAACCGAACCTGCGCCTTCTTCGATCTTCACGAACGCAATCGATCCGATACCTGGCAAAAGGAGTAAAGCATGACCGCGCGTTTCGATTTCTACAGCGTCGCGCCCGAAGCGACCAAGGCGATGATCGCCCTGGAGATGCATTGCAAGAACAGCGGGCTGCCGGCGCATTTGTTTCATCTCATCAAGCTGCGCGCCTCGATCATCAACGGTTGCGCCTTTTGCGTCGACATGCATGTCAAGGAATCGCGTGCCGACGGACTGAGCGAGCAGTGGATCAATCTGGTATCGACCTGGCACGAGGCAACCGTCTACAGCGAAGCCGAACGCGCGGTGCTGGCTTTTACCGACTCGCTGACGCTGGTGGCGCAGACGCGGGCGCCGGATGCCGACTACGAGGCGCTGCGCCGCCATTTCTCGGAAGCCGATGTCGCCAAGATGATCATGGTGATCGGCGCCATTAACGTCTGGAACCGGATCGCGGTCGGCACCCGCAAACAGCACCCGGTCGATGCTCCGGCGGTGGCGGCCTGAGCTGGCACGGGCGGCGGTCATCGACGCGCCGCCCTGGCCGGCAAGCCCGGTCGTCATGGCCTCGGACCCCGAGGCCTGGGGCAGGGAAAAGTCTTGAAATCTGGCGGTTTCCCTGCCACATGCGGGCGCATGGACCAGAGCCTTATTTCGCCCGAACCGGCCGCCGACGCGGTCGGCGCCGCCGCCGAATCGTCGCCCTTGGCCGCCGAGGTCAAACGTCGGCGGACTTTCGCGATCATCTCGCATCCCGACGCCGGTAAGACCACCCTGACCGAAAAGCTGCTGCTGTTCGGCGGCGCGATCAATCTCGCCGGTCAGGTCAAGGCCAAGCGCGACCGCCGTTCGACCCGTTCGGACTGGATGTCGATCGAAAAGGAACGCGGCATTTCGGTGGTCACCTCGGTGATGACCTTCGATTATAACGACCAGGTGTTCAACCTGCTCGACACGCCGGGCCATGAGGACTTCTCGGAAGATACCTATCGCACGCTGACCGCCGTCGACTCGGCGGTGATGGTGATCGACGGCGCCAAAGGTATCGAGGCGCGGACCCGCAAGCTGTTCGAGGTCTGCCGGCTACGCGACATTCCGATCATCACCTTCATCAACAAGATGGATCGCGAAAGCCGCGACCCGTTTGAAATTCTCGACGAGATCGAGAAGACGCTGGCGCTCGACACCACGCCGATGACTTGGCCGATCGGCCAGGGCCGCGACTTTGCCGGCACCTATGACATCAAGCGTGGCGATATGCGGCTGATGACCGAGGACTCCAAGGACGCCAAGTCGCAGGCCCTCGATCTGCCGATGCTGGCCGCGAAGAATCCGATGCTCGATGCCGACGCAATCGCCGAGGAGTTGAAGCTGGTCAAGGAAGCCTGCCGGCCGTTTGACTTCACCGCGTTCCGTGAGGGCCATTTGACGCCGGTTTATTTCGGTTCGGCTTTGAAGAACTTCGGCGTCAAGGATCTGCTCGATGCGCTGGCCGAATTCGCGCCGTCGCCGCGTCCGCAGCAGGCCGCGACCCGCACAATCGAGCCGACCGAAAACGTCATGTCCGCTTTCGTGTTCAAGATTCAGGCCAACATGGACCCGAACCATCGCGACCGTATTGCCTTTGCCCGGCTGTGTTCGGGCAAGCTGCGCCGCGGCATGCGGGCCAAACTGGTGCGCACCGGCAAGCCGATGACGCTGTCGGCGCCGCAGTTCTTCTTCGCGCAGGACCGCTCGGTGGCGGACGAGGCTTACGCCGGCGACGTTGTCGGTATCCCCAACCACGGCACTTTGCGCATCGGCGATACCCTGACCGAAGGCGAGGAAATCAAGTTCCTCGGCGTGCCGATGTTCGCGCCGGAAATCCTGCGCCGGGTCAAGCTCGGCGATCCGATGAAGGCCAAGAAGCTGAAGGAAGCCTTGCAGCAGATGGCGGAAGAGGGTGTCGTGCAGGCGTTCCGCCCGCTCGACGGCGCGCCGGCCATGGTCGGCGTTGTCGGTCCGTTGCAACTCGACGTGTTGAAGGTGCGGCTCGACGCGGAATACGGGCTGGAGATCAGCTTCGAGACGCCGGAATTCCAGATGGCGCGCTGGATCTCCTGCGACGACGACAAGAAGCTCAACGACTTCGTGCAGTCGAATTATTCGTCCTGCGCCGAGGACCTCGACGGCGACCGGGTGTTCATGGCGCGCAACCAGTTCATCCTCGATTATACGTCCGAGCGCGCGCCGGGCATCGTCTTTAACGACATCAAGGACGTGAAGAGCAAGGCCGAGTAAAGGCCTTGGCTGTCATGCCCGGCGGACCGATGGATATGGGCCCGTCGTGCGCGCGTGCTTTCTTCGGTGCGCTCGATAACCAATCCGGTGTGTGAGCCAATCATGGCCGGGTCGGGCCCGGCCATGACGCGTTGGCGCATTTTCGCGGGCGGCGGTTTTAGTTCACCTTCACGTTGGCCGCCTTGATGACCGGCGCCCAGCGGGTGATTTCGCCATCGATGCGGGCGCGGAATTCTTCCGGGCTGTTGCCGACCGGCTGCATCAGCACTTTGGCGAGCTTGTCGGCGACCGCCGGCGATTTGATGATCGCGACGACATCCTTGTTGATCGCCATGACCATCGGCTTGGGCAGGCCGCCCGGACCGATCAGTCCCATCCAGGCGTCGGCGTCGACGTCGATGCCGCTTTCTTTCAGCGTCGGCAGGTTCGGCAGATAAGGCGAGCGCTTGGCCGTCGACACAGCCAGCGCCTTGACGTTGCCCTTGTCGGCCTGGACCATCACCGAGATTGCCGGCAGGCAACCCATTTGCGCATCGCCGCGAATGACGGCGGTGACGGCGGCCGGCGAACCCTTGTACGGCACATGGACGATCTTGGTGCCGGACTTCAGCGCGACCGCTTCCATCGCCAATTGCGACAGCGAGCCATTGCCGATCGAGGCGAAGTTGTATTTGCCGGGGTTGGCTTTCAGCAACGTGACCAGTTCGGCGACGCTGTTGACATTCAGCTTCGGATTGACCGCCAGCACGCTCGGCTGGGTGATGAGCTGCGTGATCGGCGCGATGTCCTTTTGCGGATCGTATGGCAGCTTGGAGAACAGCAGCGTGTTGATGGCGAGCGGGCCGCCGATCGAGATGCCGATGGTCGAACCGTCCGGCGCGGCCTTGGCGACGAAATCGGTGCCGATATTGCCGCTGGCGCCGGGCTTGTTCTCGACCAGGAAGACGCTGTCCGGATATTGCTTGCCGAGGCCGTCGGCGATCATGCGGGCGACGATGTCGGGCGTCGAGCCCGGGCCGAATGGCGCGATGATGCGCACGGTCTTCGGCGGCCAAGACGGTGTCTGCGCCTGGGCCGACGCCGGCAGGGCGATGGCCGCCAGCGCCAGCGCGGCCACGGCAAGTCGTTTCAACATCGGTTTTCGCATCGGGCTTTCCTCACAGGTTTTTTGATTGGCAGTATTCTGGTCGATCGGCGCTTCGTCTCAGGCGACGTCGCGTCCGAGATAGACACCATCGCCGGCCAGCGTGTCTTGCAGCATTTGCAGCGGAATATCCGCGACCGCGCCGTTGCCGGCAAGCGAAAGATGGGCGGCGGTACCGGCGGCCTGGCCCATGACAAAGCAGCCGCCGGAAACGCGTGCGGCCGACTGGCCCTCATGGGTCATCGAGGCGCAGCGTCCGGCGACCAGGAGATTGTCGTAGACATGGCCGTCGGCGGTTTGCGGCAGCAGCATGCGATAGGGCAGGTGATTGAAGCCGCGCGAGCCGGGAATATCCGGCCAGCGCCAGATCACGTCGCCGGCGGCATGGTTCTCGATCGGCCAGCCATTGACGCCGATGGTGTCGTCGAAGCTGGCGCAATTGACGACATCGTCGGCGGTGAGTTGATAGGGGCCGACGATGCGGCGGGTTTCGCGCACGCCGAGTTGCGGCGGAATATCGACGACATAGGCATCGGCAAAGCCGGGCGCTTCACGGCGCAGATAATCGAAGAATGCCATCGCCTGACGGCGGCCTTCGATTTCGCCCTGACTCAACTCGGCGGCGTCGCTGCCGTCGACCGCGCGGCCTTGTGCGTTCTTGATCTGGGTGACGTTGACCCGCCATTCGATCGAGTGCTTCTGCGGCCGTACGATCGCGCCCTTGCGCGGAAATTTGACGCCGCGTTTCTCGGCTTCGTCCATCAGCAGCGGGATGCTGCGCCAGGCTTCGCCGGCCTTGGCCGCGTCGACGCCGTTCAGACGAAACATCATCGTCGGATAAAGTGTGTCGCCGTTGGCGTCGCCTTTTTCGAAGCGGGCGCCAGCGAAAGCGGCAAGGTCGCCGTCGCCCGAGGCGTCGACGAAGACCCGGCCGAGGATGGCGCTACGGCCGGACTTGGTTTCGGTCAGCAACGCCTTGATGCGACGCTCGCTATCCATGACGACGCCGGTGGCAAGCGCATGAAACAGAATGTCGACCTTGTGCGACAGCAGCAGGTCGTCGGCCGCGCATTTGTAGGCGGCGGTGTCGTAGGCTTGCGCCAGGATCTTGCCGAACACCAGATGCGGCGGATTGAGGCCGCCCAGTCTGTCGAGACGCGCGAGCAGGTCATCGGCGACGCCATGTACGACCTGCCGGATGTCGCCATGGACGTTGGCGTGCAGCCCGCAGAAATTGGTGACGCCGGCCGCCGTGCCCATGCCGCCGAGGAAGCCATAGCGTTCGATCAGCAACACGCTGCGGCCATGCTGGCCGGCGGCGGCCGCCGCCGCGAGGCCCGCCGGTCCGCCGCCGAGCACGACGACATCGTAATCGCCGGTGATCGGAGTCTGGCGCGCCGGTTCGGTGAGACTGCGTGCGGTGGTTGCCATAAGGAGCTGCCTTGCCGTTTCCAATGACGTGTTGTCGCCGACCATCGTCGGGAGACGGGGCCGGTTTTTCTGCACCGTAATATCCATCGATCTGGGTTAGAATGAACCAGAATAGGGTTTCAGTTCGTCCGGATCGCGTGAGATAATGGATATCTATCTGAACTTTAAGGCCTTTCAGGCCGCGGCCTTGGCCGGGAGCTTTTCCGGCGCGGCCCGCGATATGGCCTTGGCGCCCTCGGTGGTCACCAAACGGGTCGGCCAGCTCGAACGGCAACTCGGCGTCCGCCTGTTCCGTCGCTCGACACGCAGCCTGACCTTGACCGAGGCCGGCGTGCGCTATCTCGACCGCTCACGGCTGCCGATCGCCGAATTCGATGACTTGATCCGTGGGCAGGCGCAGGCGCCCGGCGATCTTGAGGATTTCCTGCGCATCAAAGCGCCGACGTCGTTCACGGTGTTGCGGCTGCGCGAAGCTTTCACCGGCTTTCAGGCCGAGTTTCGCAAGATCAGGCTCGAGGTGGTGCTGCTCGATCGCATCGTCGATCCGATTGTCGAAGGCTTCGACGTATCGATCGGCGCCTATTGGCCGCAGGCCTTTGCCGGTGTGATCGAGCGGCCGCTGTGTCCCTTGCCCCGTATCCTGTGCGCGTCGCCGGATTATCTGGCCCGGCGTGGCGCGCCAAAGACACCGCGCGATCTTCTTGACCACGATTGTCTCAGCTTCATTCCGACCGGCAATGAATGGGCCTTCGTCGGTCCGCATGGTCCGATCACAATCGCGGTGCGTCCGCGCCTGACATCGAATGACGGCCAGATGCTGACCGGGGCCGCCGCCAACGGCGCCGGCATCGCCATTGTCTCGCGTTACATGGCCGACGATCTGATCGCGTCTGGCCAACTGGTGCCGTTGCTGAGCGAGTTCGCGATAGCCGATCTCTGGATCAAGGCGGTCAGTCCGCGCCGTCGCGCCACCACGCCGGCGGTGGTGGCGCTGGTCGATTGGCTGGATCGATTCCTGGCCGCCGACAAGCGGAGGTCGTGACGGTAAAGCTGTGATAAGGCGCCCGGCGTCATGCACCGGGACGGCTTGCAATGACCGCCGCCATCGCCTCTACTGCGCCGCCTCGACCGGGTCGGTCATGAAAGCGTCAACGGATCAGCGAGTTCAGCATGGGCCTCGTGGTACTCATCGTCGGGTTGGTGGTCTTTCTCGGATCGCACCTGTTCATCACCCGCCGCGATGCGCGCGCCGGCGCCATCGCCCAGCTTGGCCTGAACGGTTATCGCGCGCTGTTCTCGGTGGTGTCGATTATCGGCCTGGCCTTGATCGTCTGGGGTTATAGCGAGTATCGCGCGCATGAATGGATCGCGGTGTGGACGCCGCCGGTCTTCATGCGCCACATCACCATCACCTTGATGTTGCTGGCATCGATTGTCATCGTCGCGGCCTTCATTCCGAGCCATATCAAGACGGCGCTCAAGCATCCGATGCTGGTCGCGGTCAAAACCTGGGCGCTGGCGCATCTTTTAGTGCGCGGCGATCTCGGCTCGATTCTGCTGTTCGGATCGTTTCTTGCCTGGGGCGTGTTTGCCCGCATCGCCGCCAAACGGCGCGGCGACAACGGTCCGGGTGTCGCGCCCCGGAGCTGGCGCAACGATGTGACGGTGGTGGTGTTTGGCGTCGCGCTGTTTGTCGCGCTCGGCCTGTACTTCCACCCCTATGTGATCGGCGTGAAAGTGTTCGGACGATAGCCGCCGACGATCGCGACCGAAGGCCCGGCTGTAACGGCCACTATTCAAGGAACGAGCCATGTCGATTCAAAGCGACGTCAAGCGCCTGACCGCGCCCGATATCCGCGCCCGCAAGGGCGGTGAGCCGATCGCGATGCTCACGTCCTACCATGCGCACACGGCCAGCCTGGTCGACAAATATTGCGACGTCATTCTGGTCGGCGACTCGCTCGGCATGGTGATGCACGGTCTGGAAACCACCGTGCCGGTGACGCTCGACATGATGATCCTGCAAGGCCATGCGGTGATGCGCGGCTCGTCGCGGGCGCTGGTGGTGGTCGACATGCCGTTCGGGTCATACGAGGCCTCGAAGGAACAGGCCTTCATGAGCGCGGCGCGCATCTTGAAGGAGACCGGCTGCGGCGGCGTCAAGCTGGAAGGTGGCGCGCACATGGCCGAGACCATCCGTTTTCTCGCCGAGCGCGGCGTGCCGGTGATGGCGCATGTCGGCCTGACGCCGCAATCGATCAATACGATCGGCTCGTTCCGCGCTCAGGGGCGCGACGAGAGCGACTGGGCGCGGATCGAGCAGGATACCGTGGCGGTGTCGGAGGCGGGTGCCTTCTCGGTGGTGATCGAGGCGGTCGCCGAGCCGCTGGCCGCGAAGCTGACCGGCATGGTGCCGATCCCGACCATCGGTATCGGCGCCAGCGTGGCCTGCGACGGGCAGGTGCTGGTGCTTGAGGACATGCTCGGGCTGTCACCGCGGGTGCCGAAATTCGTCAAGCGTTACGGCGATCTCGGTCCCGGCATCGAAAAGGCAGTGGCCGACTATGCCGCCGAGGTGCGCTCGCGCGCCTTTCCGGCCGCCGCTCACGTCTATCCGATGAAGGCGAAAAAGGCCTGATAGGGCGGTAGTCCGGCCTGTCTTCGGGGCGCGGCCCGCCGGGCCGCGCCCTTTGCGGTTTATTTGCCGGCTGCCTTGCGCTAAAGCCCTGAAATCTTAAACCTAGTCGGGCCAAGGCTTTGCCTTAGGCGCGCCACATGGCTAGGTTACGCCGCAATCCGCCCGAAACGACCGGATCAGGCCATTTTGGGCCCGATATGGGTCGGTCAGGGCGGTCTAACGAGGCCGGGAGCAATTCGTGTCCGATATTTTCAGTGAAGTCGATGAAGAAGTCCGGCGCGAACGGCTGCAACGGCTGTGGGACCGCTATTACCCGCTGATCCTGAGCGTGGCGGTGCTGATCGTGGTCGGCATCGCGGCCTGGCGCGGATACGAATACTGGATGGCGCAGAAGGCGGCCGCCGCCGGCGCCGATTTCGAAGCCGCCGTGACGCTGAGCGAAGCCGGCAAGCACGCCGAGGCGGAAAAGGCCTTCGCCAAAGTGGTGGCCGAGGCTCCCGCCGGTTACGCACTGCTCGGCCGCTTCCGCGCCGCCGCCGAACTGGCCGAAGCCACTCCCGGCAAGCCGGCCGAGGCCGTCAAAGCCTATGACGCGCTGGCGGGCGATGCGTCGCTGGGCCCGGTCTGGCAGGATCTGGCAGCGCTGCGCGCTGGCATGTTGCTGGTCGACAGCGCGACGCTGGCCGATTTGCAGAAGCGCCTCGATCCGATCAGCGCGCCGGGCCGGGTTTATCGTCACAGCGCCCGCGAATTGCTGGCTCTGGCGGCGTGGCGTAGCCACGATCTCAAGGCCACGCAGCATTATATCGACATGATTTCCGGCGATGGCGAAACGCCGCCGGGCACGCGGCAGCGCGTCGAACTGCTGTCGGCGCTGATGGCCGCGAACGGAAAGAGCTAATTGCATGAAGTCGAACCGCATGTCCTCGGCCGCGAACGGTCAGCCGGTCGAGGTCGCGCGCTTGCGCCGCAAGTCGGTGCGGGGCCGTGGGCGGCACCTCGTCGCGCTGGCCGTGCTGATCGCGATCGCGCCGGCGGTGTCCGGCTGCGCCGATTTCGACATGGACAAGCTCGACGTCTTCCATCTCAACGACAAGAAGAAGCTGCCGGGCGAACGTGTGCCGCTGTTCCCCGATGGCGTGCCGGGCGTGACCCAGGGCATTCCGGCCGAATACATGAAGGGCCGCGAGCAGGAGCAGCCCGGCGCGGCCATGCCGGTGCCGACCGTGGATAGCGCCGCGATGCCGGCGGCAACCGGTGCCGATACGGCCAAGGCCGAACCCAAGCCGGAACCGAAGCCGGCGGCCAAACCGAAGCCGAAGCGCATCGTCAAACGCAAGCCGAAGCCGAAACCCCAGCCGCCGGCCGAAGCCACCGCCGCGCCGGCAACACCGGCGGCCCAGCCTGCGCCGGCTCCCGCGGCTTGGCCGGCCCCGGCTCCGGCGCAAACCAATTCAAACGCGGCGTCGCAGCCGGCGCCGTGGCCGGCATCTCCGCCGCCGGGTACCTTTACGCGCTGATTTCAACGACGGTGTGTCGGAATTGGGGGCTGCGGTCTGGCCTGCGGCCGGACTTATTGCCAGTGTCTTCGTTCGCGGTCGGTTATGACGGGTCGCGGCGAAGAATTTGTTTTGCGGCGCGCCGCCGTCGCGCCAAAGAATTGAGAACGATCGATGAGTTTTACCGTTGCCATTGTCGGCCGGCCGAATGTCGGCAAGTCGACGCTGTTCAACCGGCTGGTCGGCCGGCGCGTCGCGCTGGTCGACGATCGGCCGGGCGTGACCCGTGACCGCCGCGAGGGCGAAGCGCGGCTCGGCGATCTCGACTTCACGGTGATCGATACCGCCGGCCTTGAAGAATCGGCGCCGGAAACCTTGTCGGGCCGGATGCGGGCCCAGACCGAAACCGCGATCGCGCAGGCCGATGCGATCTTCTTCATGATCGACGCGCGCTCCGGGCCGATCCCTGACGACCGCGCCTTCGCCGCGCTCGTGCGCAAATCCGGCAAGCCGACGGTGCTGATCGCCAACAAGATGGAAGGCACTGCCGGCGAAGCCGGCCGGTACGACGCCTATTCGCTCGGCCTCGGCGAACCGGTGGCGCTGTCGGCGGAACACAACGAAGGTTTGCCTGATCTTTACGATGCGCTGCGCGCGGCGCTGCCGCAGCAGACCGCCGAGGCCTCGGCCAAGGCCGCCGAACCGGAAGGACCACACCCGATCCGGGTCGCGATCGTCGGCCGGCCGAACGCGGGCAAGTCGACGCTGATCAACCGGCTGCTCGGCGAAGAACGCCTGCTGACCTCGTCGGAAGCCGGCACCACCCGCGATGCGATTTCGGTCGATCTCGACTGGCACGGCCAGAAATATCGTATCCACGACACCGCCGGCCTGCGCCGCAAGTCGCGCGTCGACGAGAAGCTTGAGAAGCTGTCGGTCAGCGAGACGCTCAACGCCATCCGTTTCGCCGAAGTGGTGGTGGTGCTGCTCGACGTCGAGAACGCCTTCGAGGAGCAGGATCAGCGGATCGCCGACCTGTGCGAACAGGAAGGCCGCGCGGTCGTGATCGCGGTCAACAAATGGGACCTGAAGGAGCACACCGCCGGCGCGATCTCGCTGCTGCGCGAGCAGGCCAGCGAAAAGCTGACGCAGTTGCCGGGCGTGCCGTTGATCGCAGTGTCGGCCTTGACCGGCGAGGGGCTCGACCGCTTCATGCAGGCGATCGTCGATGCCTTCGAGGTCTGGAACAAGCGCATTTCGACCAGCGCGCTCAATCGCTGGTTCGAGCATGCGATCGAAAGCCATCCCCCGCCGGCCGTGTCCGGACGCCGGTTGCGGCTTAACTACATCACTCAGGCCAAGACCCGGCCGCCAAGCTTCGTGGTGTTCTGTACGCGCGCCGATGCGGTGCCCGACGCCTACAAGCGCTATCTGGTCAACTCATTGCGCGAGAGTTTCGAATTGCCGGGCACGCCGATCCGGCTGACGCTGCGCGAGAAGGACAATCCGTTCAAGGGCCGCGCCAAGTTCAAGCACTGAGCCGACGTCGCGTATCCGGTCTTGCCATCCGCGACGGCGGACGACCCGGTCATCGTACCGACGGCCAACGCGGGCGCTGGATCAGGCCGGCGCGGTGAAGCTCAGGAACTTGCCGGCCAGATTATCATAGACCTTGCCGCTGTCGGCGCAGGCCGGCAGGCACAAGGGCACGATGGCGGCGGCGACCTTTTCCGGTGGCGGCAGCGTTTCCGGATCGACGCCCGGCCAGCCGGCGGTATACATCCGGGTGCGGGTCGGTCCGGGATTGAAGGCATTGACCTTGACCGCGGTGGTGGCGGTCTCGGCGGCATAGACCTGCACCAGCGTATTCAACGCGGCCTTAGCGGCGGCATAGGGGCCGGTATAGGCCTTGCCCATCCAGCTCAGGCCGGAGGTGATGAACACCGCGCGGCCGGCGGGCGACGCCTTCAACAGCGGGTCCATGGTGCGGATCAATTGCCAGTTGGCGGTGACGTTGACCGCGAAATTATTGTCGAAGTCCTTCGGCTCGACATGGCCGAGCGGCGATAGCGGCCCGAGCACGCCGGCATTGCCGATCATGACGTCGAGCCGGCCGTAGCGCTCATGCAGCGCTAGCGCAAGACGGGCGATGCCGTCCAAGTCCTTGATGTCGAGCGGCACCAGCGTGGCCGTGCCGCCGGCAGATTTGATCCGGTCGTCGAGTTCTTCCAGTCCGCCGACGGTGCGCGCGAGTGCGACGACATGGGCTCCGGCTTCGGCCAGATGCAGGGCCAAGGCCGCGCCGATGCCGCGCGAGGCGCCGGTGACCAGCGCGATTTTGTCGGAGAGGGGTTTGGAGTTCTCGGCCATTGACTTACTCATTCGTCATGGCCGGGGGGATCCGGCCGTCGACGTCTTGTTCCAGATATCCGCGCAGCGTTTAAGAGACGTTGCTGCCCGGCACAAGAGCCCGGGGTGCGGGTCGGCCAAAGGCCGACCTCACATGTCAGCCTTGACGCACGATTGAGGAAAGCGTCGGCTAGATCGCCTCAGCCAGCAGCGAAAGCTGGCGCGGACTGCCTTCCTCGGCGCCGAGATCGGTCAAGCCGGTCGGGTAATCGCCGGTGAAGCAATGATCGGTGAATTGCGGCTTGGCGTTGTCTCGGCCGGGCAGGCCCATGGCGCGGTAGATGCCGTCGACCGACAGGAAAGCCAGCGAATCCGCGCCAATGAATTTGCGCATGCCTTCCAGGTCGTGGGTCGCCGCCAGCAGGTGGTCGCGGTCGGGGGTGTCGATGCCGTAATAATCCGGGTGGGTGATCGGCGGCGATGATATCCGGAAATGCACTTCGGCGGCGCCGGCGTCGCGCATCATCTGGACGATCTTGCGCGAGGTGGTGCCGCGCACGATGGAATCGTCGACCAGGATGATACGTTTGCCGGCGACGACCGCGCGGTTGGCGGAATGCTTGAGCCGCACGCCTTGATCGCGGATCGCCTGGGTCGGCTGAATGAAGGTTCGGCCGACATAATGGTTGCGGATGATGCCGAGCTCGTAGGGGATGCCCGACTCCTGGGCGTAACCGATCGCGGCCGGCACGCCGGAATCCGGCACCGGCACGATCACGTCGGCCGCCGTCGGCAATTCGCGCGCCAGTTCCGCGCCCATGGTCTTGCGCACGTTGTAGACGTGGCGTCCGCCGACGATTGAATCGGGTCGGGCGAAATAGATGTATTCGAAGATGCAGGGCCGCGCCGCGATCGGCGGGAACGGCTTGTGCGATTGCGCGCCGTCTTCGTCGAACACCACGACTTCGCCGTTCTCGACGTCGCGGACATATTGCGCGCCGATAATGTCGAGTGCACAGGTCTCCGACGCCAGGATCGGGCAGCCGTCGAGCTTGCCGATCACCAAAGGCCGAATGCCGAGCGGATCGCGCGCGCCGACCAGCTTCTTGTTGGTCAGGCCGACGAAAGCGTAGGCGCCTTCGAGCTGGCGCAGGCCGTCGATGAAGCGGTCGACGAAGCGGTTGCGGTTGGCGCGCGCCACCAGATGCAGAATCACCTCGGTGTCCGAGGTCGACTGCATCATCGCGCCTTCCCGGATGAGATGCCGGCGCAGCGACAGGCCGTTGGTCAGGTTGCCGTTATGGCCGATCGCGAAACCGCCGCCTTCCAGTTCGGCAAACAGCGGCTGGACGTTGCGCAGAATGGTTTCGCCGGTCGTCGAATAACGGACATGGCCGACCGCCGAATTGCCGGGCAGCCGGTCGATGACGTCGCGGCGGGAGAAGGTATCGCCGACGAGGCCGAGGCGACGTTCGGAATGAAAGCGTTTGCCGTCGAAGGAGACGATGCCGGCGGCTTCCTGACCGCGGTGCTGAAGCGCATGCAGGCCGAGGGCGGTAATGGCGGCGGCATCGGGATGGCCGAAGATACCGAAGACGCCGCATTCCTCGCGCAGCCGGTCGGCGTGGGCGTCGAAGTCGCCATAGATGTCATGGCTCGAGGCGTCATAGCTCAAGGCGTCATGGCTGGCGTCGCGGGTGTTGTCCGGTACACGATCGTGCGGGGCGTTTTGCATTGCTACCGGGTTCCCAAAACAAGTGCCAAGCGGGCGCGCTTTCGATTGCTTACGCCGTCGTCAGCCACGGCGCTGTGTCGTGTATCACGCGATTCGACATCGCCCGTCAGTGCCAAACCCGTCAGCGATTACCGCTGCGTCGGCCCGGCGTCGGGCGGTTCCTGTTCGTCAGACTTCGATTTCTTGAACTTGGATATGGTCTTGTCGAGGTCGTCCGGCAATAGCCCTTTCAGCCAGTCGCCGGCGCCGCGCAGCACCACCGCGCTTTTCGCACCGCCGATCCACTCCGGTTTGCGAACGGGCACCAGCCAGTCGAAAAACGCATAGGCGACGACGACGATCAGCAAGCCGCGGGCAAGGCCAAACAGGAAGCCGAGGGTGCGGTCGAGCGCGCCGACCCGGCTGTCGAGCACCATGTCGGAGATCCGGATGGTGATGACCGAAACGATCAGCAGTACGACGAGAAACACGCCGCCGCCGGCGATCAGCGTGGTCGCGGTGTCGCCGGCATTGATGACCGATTTCACGGTCGGCTGAAGTCGGCCGGCGAAATAGACCGCGGCGATGGCGGCGATCAGCCAGGCGGCGATCGACAGGATCTCGCGCATGAAGCCGCGGATCATAGCCAGCAGGCCGGAAATCAGCATGACCACCAGCAGGAGAACGTCGAGCATTGTGAACAGGTGGGTCGGCATTTCGCTCAACAGCTCCGCGATGTGACGTCACGCGCGCCTGACGCATCGCTGGCGCAAACGAATCCGCCATCGGCGAATCCGCAGACCAGGCCGGCTTCCGGGCAGGGCGGCATTGGCGATCTTAAGTTCTTAATTTTCAGCCCGTTTCTGTCCGCCTGACGAAACGGACACAGCGCGCGGCAGGGCCCGCGACCTGTTCAGTGTATAGCGGGGCGAGGCGGTGCCGTCACCCGTCTTGTCCACGGCTTTTGCCGCCCTGCGTCGGCTTTTGCCCCGCATTATGGCCGTTATTGGGGCTTGCGTTCTGGCGAGGTTTACCAAGCGCGGCGATTTCCGCGACCAGGCTGGTCAGGCCGCCGACATGGGTGGTGGCTAGCCCGCTCTTGCCGTCGCCACCCTTGCCATCATTGGCGTCGCCACGTGCGGCTTCTGGCAGAACGGCGCGGGCAAAGCCGAGCTTGGCGGATTCCTTCAGGCGGCTCGGCGTGTGCGAGACCGGCCGGATCGCGCCCGATAGCGACACTTCGCCGAAGTAGACCGCGTCCGCCGGCAGCGGCGAATTGGCCAGCGACGACACCAGCGCTGCGGCCGCGGCGAGATCGGCCGCCGGCTCGTTGATGCGCATGCCGCCGGCGACGTTGAGATAGACGTCGTAGCCGCCGAGCTTGACGCCGCAATGCGCCTCCAGCACCGCAATGACCATCGACAGCCGGCTCGGGTCCCAGCCCACCACGGCGCGACGCGGCGTGCCGAGCGAGGTCGGCGCCACCAGTGCCTGGATCTCGACCAGCAGCGGCCGGGTCCCTTCCATGCCGGCAAAGACCGCGGTGCCGGGCGAGCCGAGGTCACGCTCGGACAGGAACAGCTCGGACGGATTGGACACTTCGCGCAGGCCCGCGCCGGTCATCTCAAACACGCCGATTTCATCGGTCGGGCCGAAGCGGTTCTTGACCGCGCGCAGGATGCGGAACTGATGCGAGCCTTCGCCCTCGAAGGACAGCACGGCGTCGACCATGTGTTCGACGACACGCGGGCCGGCGATCTGGCCGTCCTTGGTGACATGGCCGACTAGGATGATGGCCGCGCCCGAACGCTTGGCGAAACGGATCAGCGCCTGGGCCGCGCCGCGCACCTGGCTGACGGTGCCGGGCGCGCTGTCGACCAGATCCGTCCACATCGTCTGGATCGAGTCGATCACGATCAGGCGCGGCACCTTGCCTTCCGACAAGGTGGCGATGATGTCCTCGACCGAGGTTTCGGCGGCGAGTTCGACCGGGGCGTCGGACAGCCCAAGCCGTTCGGCGCGCAGCCGGACCTGGGCTGCGGCTTCTTCGCCGGAGATGTAGACGGCGCGGTGGCCGGCCCGCGCCAGTGCGGCGGTGGCTTGAATGAGCAGGGTCGATTTGCCGATGCCCGGATCGCCGGCCATCAGCAGGATCGAGCCGCGCACGAATCCGCCGCCGGTGACGCGGTCGAGTTCGGCGAGCCCCGAGGCCAGCCGCGGCGCGTCCTTGGCCTCGCCGGTCAGCGGTTCGAGTTTGAACAGCCGGCCCTTCTGGCCCTTGCGGCCGGGACCGGCCGGACGGTCGGCGCCTTCCTCGACCATCGTGTTCCATTCGCCGCAGGCTTCGCATTTGCCTTGCCAGCGAGATGCGGCCGCGCCGCAGTTCTGGCAGATGAAGGACAGGCCGCGCCGGGACATCGAAAACCGCCCACTGGAATCGAGTTGAAATGCTCTACGAGACGCTATCCGCGTCGTGAGAACATTACAAGAACATTATTCCGGAATAGCTGCGGGAAACGGGTTGGCTCAGGCGCTAAGATAGTCGCGGTGATACCGGCGTCCGAGCGCGGTCAGCAGCTCGTAACCGATGGTGCCGGCGGCCCGGGCGACGTCATCGACGGTCAGGTCGCCGCCGATCAGCGTCGCCATTTCGCCGCGCCGAACGGTGCCTTCCGGCAGATCGGTGATGTCGACGGTGATCAGGTCCATCGAAATCCGCCCGGCAATCGGGCAGCGTTTGCCGCCGACAATCGCCGCGCCGCCGGGCGCTTCGTCGCTCGAACCGGACGCCCACATGTAGCCGTCGCCATAGCCGACCGCGACCGTCGCCAGCCGGGTGGCGCGCCGCGTCGTCCAACTGGCGTTATAACCGACGGTCTCGCCGCGCTTGACCAGGCGGACCTGGGCGATGCGGGCCTTGAGTTCGACCACCGGCCGCATCGGATTGGCAAAGCCCGGAGTCGGGTTGACGCCGTAAAGCGCGACACCGGGCCGGACCACGTCGCAATGGGCGGCATCGTTGAGGAAGATGCCGGATGAATTGGCCAGCGACGACGGCACGCCGCGATAGAGCATACGGATTTCACGAAACAGCGCCATCTGGCGGGCGTTGAGTGGGTGGTCGGGCTGGTCGGCGCAGGCGAGATGGCTCATCACCAACGTGATGCCATGGTTCTCGGTGCGGATGCGCGAGGCCATTGCCGCGGCTTCCTCGGGCGTGACCCCGAGCCGGTTCATGCCGGTGTCGACATGCAGGGCCGCGCCGCCGCGCCATTGCTGGCCGGTGCAGAAGGCATCCCATTCCGACAGTTCGAGCATGCTGCCGATCACCGGCCGCGCCCGCAATTCGGCATAGACCGGCGCGGTGTCCGGCATCAGTCCGTTGAGCACGTAAATCGTGGCGTCCGGCGCGACCGGCCGCAGCCGTCGCGCTTCCGACAGGTCGGCGACAAAGAACGTCTTGCAGCCGGCGCGTGCCAGCGCCGCCGCGACCGGCTCGATGCCGCAGCCGTAGGCGTCGGCCTTCACAACGGCGGCGCATTCGGCCGGCACGCAGTGGTGCGACAATAATTGCCAGTTCGCCACCAGTGCGCCGAGATCGACCGTCAGCAGGCCGCCGGCCTCGGGCGTCGGCGGTCCGGCGGCGATGTCGGCATTCACCGGCGCGGGCGTGGGATTATTGTTTTCGGCGGTGGAGACGTTGAACTTGGCCATGATGGTTATGGTTTAGCCGGACAAGGCGCGCCCGTCCATGTAAGCGATAGTCGGTCTATACCGCCGCCGGTTCGGGCGGGGTGCGGTGCCGGATCATGTCGGATGCCTTGTCGGCGATCATCAGGGTCGAGGCATTGAGATTGGCCGAGATCATGCGCGGCATGATCGACGCGTCGATCACCCGCAGGGCCTCAAGGCCGTGGACGCGCAATTGGTCGTCGACCACCGCGAGTGGATCGCTTGACGGGCCCATGCGGCAGGTGCAGCCGGGATGGAATGTCGTCTGACCGCGCTGGGTGGCCGCGGCGAGGAATTCGTCATCGCTTTGCACGCCCGGGCCCGGGAAGTCCTCGTAGTCGTAATATGGCGACAGCGGCGCGGCGGCGAGCAGACGGCGCGCCAGTTTCATACCCGCGACCACGACGCGCTTGTCGAGTTCGTGGTCGAGATAATTGGTCTGGATCTCCGGCGGCGCGAAGGGATCGGCCGAATGGAGCCTGACATGACCGCGGCTCTCCGGTCGTTGTTGCCATGAGGCGACCGTCATGCCCGGCGCATCCTCGAGTTTGCCCTGTTCGCCTTCCTTGTAGCTGGCCGGCGTGAAGGTCAGTTGCAGGTCGGAGCTTTCCGCCGTCTCGCCGGAATGCCAGAAGCAATAAACCAGCGTCGGCGACAGCGCGAGAATGCCGCGCCGGGTCGCAGCCCATTTCAGGGCCTCGTAAGCGAGGTTGAGGCCACGGGCGCGCTCGTTGATGGTCTTGACGTTCTTGACGCGCGCGACCGAACGCGGCGCGTAATGGTCCTGCAAGCCTTCGCCGACGCCGGGCAGGGCATGTCGAACCGCGATGCCTTGCGATTGCAGCACCGCCGCCGGACCGATGCCCGACAGCTGCAACAGTTGCGGCGAGTTATAGGCGCCGCCCGATAAAATGACTTCGCGGCGGGCGCGCACTTCGCGGTGGTCGCCGCCGCGCCCGCCGACCGCGTAAGCGACGCCGGTGGCGCGCTTGCCGTCGAACAGAATTTGCGTGGCATGGGCATGAGTGCGCACCGTGATATTGCCGCGCTTCATGGCCGGCTTCAGGAACGCGGTCGCTGCCGAGATGCGCCGGCCATTGTGAATGGTGCGCTGGGCGTAAGAAACGCCTTCCTGGGTCTTGCCGTTGTAATCGGGGTTGCGCGGAATGCCGAGGCTGATCGCGCCGTCGATAAAGGCTTCGCACAAGGGGTCGCGCCAGTCGATATCGGTGACGGTCAGGCTGCCGTCACGGCCGCGAAAGGTTGCGTCACCGTCGCCGATCCGGCGCTCCAGCCGCATGAAATAGGGCAGCACGTCGGCATAGCCCCAGCCCCGGTTGCCATATTGCGCCCAAGTGTTGAAGTCGCTGCGCTGGCCGCGATTGTAGATATGTCCGTTAATCGACGACGAGCCGCCGAGCGTCTTGCCACGCGGCGAGAAGATGCGGCGACCGGCGGTGCCGGGGCCGGGCTCCTGCGAATAGCACCAGTTGATCCGGCTGTCGTAGAAGGTCTTGATGAAGCCGGCCGGCAGATGAATGTAGGGATTCCAGTCGGCCGGTCCGGCCTCCAGGACGCAGACGGTGACTGTCGGGTCTTCGCTCAGGCGGTTGGCGAGCACGCTGCCGGCCGAGCCCGCGCCTATGATGACGTAGTCGAAGCTGTCCATATTCGTTTCCGCCCGCCCGCCGGTTTGTCAGCGTGTGTTTGTCTGGACAGTAGAACGGGGCAAGGATCGGATAAAGCCCCGTCGTCGGGCACCGGTTATTGCGGTCAGTCGCCGATGCGTTCCGGCAGCCGGTCGGCTTCGGCCAGCGATGAGAAGCGCGTCGTCGCGCCGTCAAAGGCCAGCTGCACGGTGCCGGTCGGACCGTGGCGCTGCTTGCCGATAATGACTTCCGCCTTGCCGTAGAATTTGTCGCTCTCGGCCATCCAGGTGGCGAACTTCTCGCGGTCGCTTTCTGACGGCTTGCGCATCAGGTGATAATATTCTTCGCGATAGACGAACATCACCACGTCGGCGTCCTGCTCGATCGAGCCCGATTCACGCAAGTCCGACAGTTGCGGATGCTTGTCCTCGCGGCTTTCGACCTGACGCGACAACTGCGACAGGGCGATTACCGGCACCTGCAATTCTTTCGCCAGCGCCTTGAGTCGCGTGGTGATCTCGGTGATTTCCTGGACGCGGTTTTCCGATGAGCGTTTGCTGGAGCCGGTGAGAAGCTGAAGGTAGTCGACCACGATCAAGTCGAGACCGCGCTGGCGCTTGAGCCGGCGTGCGCGCGCTGTCAATTGTGCGATTGAAATGCCGCCGGTTTCGTCGACGAACAATTTCAGGTTTTGCAGCCGGATCGAATAGTCCTTGATCTTCTCGAATTCGTCGGCGCTGATGCCGCCGCGGCGGATCTGGTTCGACGGAATGCCGGTCTGTTCGGCGATGATACGGGTGGCCAGTTGCTCGGCCGACATTTCGAGCGAGAAGAAGCCGACGACGCCGCCATTGGTGGTTTCGGTGTGGCCGTCGGCGCGCACGTCGCCCTGCCAGGCATTGGCGACGTTGAAGGCGATATTGGTGGCGAGCGCGGTCTTGCCCATGCCGGGACGGCCGGCCAGCACGATCAAGTCGGATTTCTGCAAGCCGCCCATCATGCGGTCGAGATCGTCGAGGCCGGTGGCGATGCCCGACAGCTTTCCGTCGCGCTGGTAGGCATTGGCCGCCATGTCGATGGCGGTGGTCAGCGCCTGGCCGAAGCCCTGGAAGCCGCCGTCGTAACGGCCGGTCTCGGCCAGTTCGAACAGCTTGCGCTCGGCGTCCTCGATCTGCTCGCGCGGCGCGAAATCGACCGGCGCGTCGAAGGCGGTGTTGACCATGTCCTCGCCGACGGTGATCAGGTCGCGGCGGATCGACAGGTCGTAGACGGTGCGGCCGTAGTCCTCGGCGTTGATGATGGTGGTGGCTTCGGCCGCCAGCCGCGCCAGATATTGGCTCAGCGTCATGCCGCCGATATCGACGGTGGCGTCGAGGAAGGTTTTCAGCGTGACCGGCGTGGCGACCTTGCCGGCGCGCACCAGTTCGCGGGCGAGCTGGTAGATCTTCTGATGGATCGGCTCGAAGAAGTGCTCCGGGTTGAGAAAGTCGGAGACCCGATAGAAGGCTTCGTTATTGACCAGGATCGCGCCCAAGAGCGCCTGTTCCGCCTCGATGTTGTGCGGTGCGGTGCGGTATTGCGGGGCCGGCGGATCGACCGGCTTGCGAAGTGCTGATTCGAGTGGCGCCATGATGTTCCTTGTTCCGCCAATTTGACGAAACTTTGTTGGGTCATGGCTTACACTGATTTGGCCGAGGCGCGGCGGCCGGATCGTGCATGCGCACGATTTCCACAGTCCCCGCTGTCGAAAAAAAACGCGGCGCGTTTTTTACGTTGACGCTGCTTTAAATCGGCGCTCGCTGCGCGGGCTCGGTTGAAATGTCGCGGCTTTGAATTGCCGTGCGTTTGAAAAGACGAAGGCCGGCAGCCTTGGCCGCCGGCCGTTTCGGTGCGCCTTGCGTTACCGCCGCCGGTTCGAACCGACGGCTTATTCGCCGGCGAGACGCAGCGGCGTCTGCCGTTTGGCCTCGGCCTCGCGCAGCCGTTTTTCCTCGGCCATGATGTAGTCGCGGGTAATCGGCACCACATCCTGCCGCTTGGTGAGCTGGATCTGGAACACCATCATGTTCTGCTCGCGGAACGACATTTCCGACGCCGCCAGATAGAACTCCCACATCCGCACGAAGCGCTGGTCGTAAATGCGTTCGACTTCCTCGCGGTGGGCGAGGAAGCGCTCGCGCCAGGCCTTCAATGTTTCGGCGTAGTGCAACCGCAGGATTTCGATATCGGTGACCAGAAGCTTGGTTTTCTCGATCCGCTTCTGCACTTCCGACAACGACGGAATATAGCCGCCGGGGAAGATGTATTTCGAGATCCACGGATTGGTGATGCCGGGGCCTTCCGAGCGGCCGATCGAATGCAGCACCATGACGCCGTCATACTTGAGCAGTTGCTCGGCCTTGCGGAAGAAGGTGTCGTAGTGGTTGACGCCGACATGTTCGAACATGCCGACCGATACGATCCGGTCGAATTTGGCGTTGATGTCGCGATAGTCTTGCAGATTGAAACGGGCGCGCTGGCTGAGGCCCTTTTCGGCCGCCCGGGCATTGGCAATGCCATGCTGTTCCTGGCTCAGCGTCACGCCGGTCACATCGGCCTTGCCCAGTTCGGCGAGATAAAGGCCCAAGCCACCCCAGCCGCAACCAATATCGAGCAGCCGCACTTCGCCCTGATCCGGCTTGATGGCGTCCGGTCCCAATCGCAGCTTGGCGGCGAGGTGGCGCTTCTTGGCCAGTTGAGCGTCGTCGAGCGACTGTTCGGGATATTCGAAATAGGCGCAGCTATATTGCCGGTCGGCGTCGAGAAATAACGAATAGAGCCGGCCGTCCAGATCGTAATGATGGGCGACGTTCTGGCGTGACCGCTTGCGCGGATTGAACTGGGCGAGGCGGCGATAGGTGTAGCGCAACCAGAACTGCGGCCGGGCCCAGTAGGGCACTTCGGTCTGCTGGCCGAGTGCGATCGCCAGCACGTCGGCGATGGTGCCCTGTTCGACGACGAAACTGCCGTCCATATAGGCTTCGCCAAATTTCAATTCGGGATCGAGCAGGATCGCCCACTCGGCGGCGCGCGAATTAAACCGGACCGAAACCGGCTGGCCGGTGCCGTCGCCGAAGGTTAATACCGTGCCGCGGGACGTGGTGACCCTAAAGGTTCCGCGCCGGATAAAGGTCTTCAGTAGAAACTGAAGCAACCGGTCCATCGGCCGCCTCCATTTTTGTGTCAATGAGCCTGCGTCAAAGTCCGAGTCTTAAAGTCCGTGCGTTCAAAGTCGGTGCGTTTAAAATCCTTGCGAACACCGGGCGTTGCGCAAGGGCAGCAGGAGCTTTCAGTTCGCGGAAAACCCGCCTGGCTCTGGCTGTTGGATTTTAAGGTCCCCGCGGGCTCTGCATGCCGTCAGCGTGTGCCGTAAAGCCGGCAAGCCTGGACGCGGTGACCGTAGCAAAGCACCTCCCTGTAACGCGGCGGGCTCGATCTCGTTCCTGCCATTATTCAACCAAACTCTGCATGGTACAGCAATGCCGCAAATTCGGGTGACTTATGCAATTTTAACGGCATTTGGTGGGTGGGCAGGCGCGATTTCGCCCGTTCGTGGGCGATAATGCCGGACTGATGCCGTGACCGAACGCCGCCGGAATAATCAAAAGTCGGGATTAAGGCAGTCGGTCACAATCTCGCGATAATGCGCTATCAAGAAGACGACTTATGCCAGTTTTGACGACGGCTATCGGGGCCGGCGCGCTTCAGGCACGGCGACCGGTCGAGAGGGTTCGAGGCAATGACATTGATTAATCGTGGTATTTTGGCGGTCGCCGGCATTTGGGCGCTGCTTTTGACGTTTCCGGCGGCGGCGCAGGAGAATCTGGATCAGGGCAAGTCTGGTGCTCAGCTGTTCGCGTCGGATTGCGCGATCTGCCACAAAACCCCGCAGGGGTTGGGCAAGACGTCCGGTCTCGAAGGCTTTCTGCGCGAGCACTATACGGCGAGCCGTGAATCGGCGGCGCTGATCACGAAGTACCTCGAGGACAAGGGCAGCACCGGGACGCCGACCCCGGTCAAGACCGGTGATACTGACAAGCGTCCGGCCAAGAGCACGGCGAAGGAAAAGTCCGCCAAATCCGGCGAGTCGAAAAAGCCGGCCAAATCCAAGGACGCTAGCGCCAAGGCAGCGAAGCCGGCCGGCGACGAGGCCAAGACAGAGAGCAAATCCGAGCCGAAGCCCAAGGCCAAAGAGGCCGAGGCGAAGTCTGAGCCGAAGCCGGACGCCAAGCCGGAAGCCAAATCCGAGGCCGAACCGACGGCCGGCGACAAGGCCGACAAGCCTAACTGATTGCTGCCGGAAGGAACGCCGCCAAGGCGGTTGACCACGGTCGGCTCATCGAACGGTTCAATAAAAAACCCCGCCCCGGCGTGCGCCAGGGCGGGGTTTTTGCTGGGGCGGCGGTCAGCCGGCCCTGGATCAGGCCTTGGCTTCGCCTTCGGCATCTTCTTCTTCGGCGTCGAACAAGGCTTCGGCGCGCTCGCGTGCGGCTTCGGCATCGGCTTCGGCGTCTTCGATATCTTCGGCGCGCACGGTAACGTCTTCACCGCGGGCGATCCGTTCGGCTTCCGCCTCGCTGCGCGCGACGATGATGGTGACCGAGACTTCGACGTCCGGGTGCAGCGCCAGCGGCACCTTGTACTGGCCGATCGACTTGATCGGTGCGTTGAGTTCGACCGCGGTGCGGCTGATCATGGCGCCTTCGCTCGAGATCATGGCGGCGATGTCGCGGGTCGAGACCGAGCCGAACAACTGGCCGGTTTCGCTGGCCTGACGGATGACGGTGAAGTTCTTGCCGTCGACCTTGGCGGCAAGCTTGCCGGCTTCGCCCTTGCGCGCGAGGCTCTGGGCCTTCAGTTCTTCCTTCATGCTCTCGTAGCGGGCCTTGCTTTCGGCATTGGCGCGCAGCGCCTTGCCGCGCGGCAGCAGAAAGTTGCGGGCATAACCGTCCTTGACGCGCACGACGTCGCCCATCTGGCCAAGGCGGCCGACGCGCTCGAGCAGGATGACTTCCATTGTAGTTACTCCTTGATGTGGTTTCGTTGGTTTGGGTTCAAGTATCGGTTCGGGTTCGAGGGGTGATGGTTTAGGGCCCGGTCAAGCTCCGGGCCGCGCCCATCCGCGCCTGCGCGCGGCTCGCGCGCGCAGGTGCATGACGGTTTCGATCAGGCCGAGGACGCAAAGCGCCAGGATCGGCCATTGGAAAACGAGAACCGAGGCATATACGCCCGACAACAGGAAACCGCGGCTGGTGATGCCCTGGGTGATTGAGTGCAGCACCGCAAAGCCGAGCAGGCCGTAAGCGAGCACTAGGCCCGCCGCCAAAACGCCAGCGGCGATTCCGAGCAGGCTGTCGACGAAGCTCAGGACCAAGGCCGCGATCAGTAAAGCGGCAAATTGCGGCGGCAGGGTCAGTTCGGCGAGCGCCGGCCAGGGTCGGGTCAGTCGGCCGGAAAATTTCACGACGCGGCCCGCCAGCCAGAGATTGATGACATTGAGGATGGTTGCGAGCACCGCGGCGGCCGGCGGAATAGCCAGCGCCATCACGGCGATCAGGTTCCCGGTATTTTCCGGCAGCACCGCCGGTTTGCCATCAACGACGAGATCGGGGCGCATCAGGGTTGCCAGTGCGGCCCTCATGGCGACGCGGAAGCTTTCGGCATCGGCGGTCGCTTGCGGGATCACGATCAACGTGGCCAGGGCGATCAAGGCGACCGTCACGCCGAGCATCGCGGCCCAAAGCAAAAGGCGACCCGGCGGGTACCATTCGAGCCCGGTCGACGCCGCAGATGCGTTGCCGTCGGGTTCGGGCGCGGCAGCCGGCCGCGCCAACATCGCGAGATAGGATAGCCACCAGGCCGGCAGTCCGGCCGCTGTCAGGAAACCGAAAAAGAAAGTGCCGCCGAAAATCGCGCCGAGCGCGCTTGCCGCCACGACCGAGCCGATCAGCGCCGACCAATGGCTCCAGCCCAGCCCCGCGATCATGATCGGCAGGGGCGTCAGGTAAAACAGCGGTACGGAAAGGAGGGTGCCGGACATGATCGACGCGAACAGCAAAGCGGCCGCCGCGCCAGCGCTCATTCCGATCAATACAAAGGGCATCATCACGAGCTGTCCCGCTCTTCGAGCGGTTAGAGACGGCACCGTTCCGTAGACCGGAAGAGCCGCCCCAACCATCGGCTCCCGGGATCAGTCCCGGAAGCCTCGTTTCAGTTCGAGCCGATCCGCCATGGCGGATCAACCAATCAAGCCACCGACCGGCGTGTGCCGATCAGCGAATGACGTAAGGCAGCAGGCCGAGGAAGCGCGAGCGCTTGATGGCTTGCGCCAGTTCGCGCTGCTTCTTGGCCGACACCGCGGTGATGCGGGACGGCACGATCTTGCCGCGTTCGGAGACGTAACGCTGCAACAGCTTCACGTCCTTGTAATCGATTTTGGGGGCGCCAACGCCGGAGAACGGGCAGGTCTTGCGCCGACGAAAGAAGGGCCGACGGGCTCCGCCGCCACCGCCACCAGCACCCTGAGAAGATCCGAATGCCATGATTTAAAACTCCCCGCCAACATCGGATGAATCGTCGTCGCGGCGCGGGCGGCGGTCGCCGCGATCCCCGCCACGGCCGCGGTCGCCGCGGTCACCACGATCGCCCCGGTCGTCGCGATCGGACTTGCGCATCATCGCCGACGGGCCTTCTTCCAGCTCTTCGACGCGGATGGTCAGATAACGCAGAACGTCTTCGCTCAGACGTTCCTGACGCTCGACTTCGGTCAACGCCGCCGAGGGCGCGTCGACGTTGAGCAAGGTCAGGTGCGACTTGCGGTTCTTCGAAATCCGGTAGGTGAGGGACTTGAGGCCCCAATATTCGGTTTTGGTGATCTTGCCGCCGTTCTCGGTGATGACGGCCGACAGCTTTGCGGTCAATTCCTCGACCTGCTGCACGCTCAGATCCTGGCGTGCGAGATAGACATGCTCGTAAAAGGGCATGAAATGCCTTTCCCTGGTTAGATCCCCGACCCTGGCGCCTAGCCCCTCGAGCCCTTTGGGAAAGGCTCGAAACTGCTCAGAAGGCGGAAACACGGGACGCCGGGCGAGAGGGCCCTACCGATCAGGCCACCGCGATGAATGTTCAAAACATGCGCTGTGGAAAACGGCCGTCCGTTCAGTCCCCAACCAGGGTCGACGGAAGATGCGCGGTTTATAGGGTGTTTCGCGCAAAAGGCAAGCAATCTGACGCGTGATCGGCCGGCGGGGCGCCGGCCTTGGGTTGATCGGCGTCCTCAACCGGCTTTGGCCGCCACGACGTCGGGATTCTGGCTGTTCTTTTGCAGTTTATCGGCAAGTTTGACCGCCAAAGCGACGCCTTCCTTGATCTGGCGGGCGCTGTCCGGGCCACTCGTGTCATTCTTGCGCATGGTATTGAGCCTGGCGAGCAGGCGCTCGAGGTTTTCCGCCAGCAATTGCTGCCGGAACACCAGATCGGTCCGCGCGCGCGCAATGTCGTCGTCGGTTACCAGATCGCTCATTGCCTGCCTTGGCTTGCCCGGGCGTGTAACGACGTCACCGCGGTCTCGGTGTGGCGCACGGCGCCCAAATGGCGGGTTTTCCGGAATTCCACCGCAAACCATAACCGCCCAACCTTTTTGCTTGGTTACCGGGTGGGGATCAATTTGATCAATCTGCGCGCATTATTCGCCGGAGTTGGGCCGCGGCAGTTGACATCCCCCCTCGGGCAGTGTCTTTCGGCCCGCTTTCCGGGCGTAAGCGCCGGTAATTCGATGTGGTATCTTGCCGTAAGCGGCGATGACCACCGATAAGCAGGGACAACGCAGCAGGGGCAGGCAATGGCGGCAGCTTTCATATTCCCGGGCCAGGGCTCGCAGACCGTCGGTATGGGCAAGGCGCTGTATGACGAGTTCGCGGTCGCCCGGGCGGTGTTCGATGACGTCGACGACGCGCTGGGCGCCAAGCTCAGCGCCGTGATCTTCGAAGGCCCGATCGAGACATTGACGCTGACCGAGAATGCCCAGCCGGCGTTGATGGCGGTGTCGCTGGCCGCCATGCGCGTGCTCGAGGCCGAGGCCGGGCTTGATCTCAAGCGTGACGCCCAATTTGTCGCAGGCCATTCGCTCGGCGAATATTCCGCGCTGGCCGCTGCCGGCACGTTCAGCGTCGCCGATACGGCCCGGCTTTTGCGGACCCGCGGTCAGGCGATGCAAAAGGCTGTGCCGGTCGGCGTTGGCGCCATGGCGGCGCTGATCGGGCTCGAATTCGATGCGGCTGCCGCGCTGGCCGCCGAAGCCGCCCAGGGTCAGGTCTGCCAGGCGGCGAACGATAATGGTGGCGGGCAGGTGGTCGTGTCCGGCGACAAGGCCGCGGTCGAGCGCGCGGTCGAGATCGCCAAAGCCAAGGGCGCCAAGCGCGCCATGTTGCTGCCGGTTTCCGCGCCCTTCCATTGCGCGCTGATGGCGCCGGCCGCCGATGTCATGGCCGAAGCGTTGGCGCAGGTTAAGGTCAATGCGCCGGCGGTGCCGGTGGTCGCCAACGTCCGGGCCAGCGCGCTGAGCGAGCCGGCCGCAATCGTGACCGCTTTGATCGAGCAGGTCACCGGGACGGTGCGCTGGCGTGAATCGGTCGCCTATATGGCGCAGGCCGGTGTGACCAGTTTCTACGAAGTCGGCGCCGGCAAGGTGCTCAGCGGTCTGGTCAAGCGGATCGCCGACGGCGCGACTTCAAGTGCGATCGGCACGCCGGGCGATATTGCCACGTTCAAAGCCGGGAGGAATTAAGCAATGTTCGATCTGACCGGCAAAAATGCCCTTGTCACCGGCGCGACCGGCGCCATCGGCGGCGCGATCGCGCGTGCGCTGCACGCACAAGGGGCGACCGTGACCTTGTCCGGCACCCGCCAGGAAACGCTCGATACGCTGGCGGGCGAGCTTGGCAGCCGCGTCCATGTGCTGCCCTGCGACCTGTCCGACATGGATGCGGTTGAAAAGCTGGTCCCGGACGCCGAGGAGAAAATGGGTCAGCTCGACATCCTGGTCGCCAATGCCGGCATGAACCGCGACAATCTCTTCGTGCAGCTCAAGGACGAAGACTGGGACAAGGTGATCGCGGTCAACCTAACAGCGACTTTCCGGCTGACCCGCGCCGCCGTCAAAGTGATGATGCGCCGGCGATACGGCCGCGTTATCGGCATTTCGTCGGTGGTTGGCTTCACCGGCAATCCGGGGCAAGGCAACTATACCGCTTCTAAGGCCGGCATGGTCGGCATGATGAAATCGGTGGCGGCCGAATACGCCAAGCGCAACGTGACCGCCAATTGCATCGCCCCGGGCATTATTGCCTCGGCGATGACCGACAAGCTGAACGAGAAACAGCGCGAAACCATCATGTCGAAGGTTCCTGCGGGGAAACTCGGAACGCCGCTGGACGTGGCCGCCGCGGCAGTCTATCTGGCGTCCGACGAAGCACACTACGTCACCGGCCAGACCATTCACGTCAATGGTGGGATGGCGATGATCTAGTGCATGATCTTTCGAAATGCTTGTCCGGCACTTGACGGGGGGCGTTCCGCAATGATTATGCGTCGATTAAGAGATGGAAATGCTTGGCTTTTCACGGCCCGGCCAGCTACGCTGGGGCGCGCTAGTCAACGCATTTGAAGTATGGTAACCGAATTTCGGCCCGGCTGGGGCGGCCGATGGCGGTGTCGCGATTGTGTGTTGCGCGCTTCCGAAAGTCGTCACGCCACCGTCAACCACGACGAGGCCGTACCGCGATGGTTGCGATCCGATCCGGGTCGCAGCCCAATCTAATAAGCACGAGGTTGGACCGATGAGTGACATTGCCGAGCGGGTGAACAAGATCGTCGTGGAGCACCTGGGCGTCGAGCCGGAAAAGGTGAAGTTGGAAGCGAGTTTTATCGATGACCTTGGCGCCGACAGCCTCGACACCGTCGAGCTGGTTATGGCTTTCGAGGAGGAATTCGGTTGCGAAATTCCCGATGATGCCGCTGAGACCATTCTCACCGTTGGCGATGCCGTTAAGTTCCTCGAGAAGAACGCCAAGAGCTGATCGTTCGCGCACGCGTTTGCATGCGCTGAATGCGTCCGCGGTCGATTGCGCCGCGATCACCGGGTCGATTGGCCGAAAGGCCGGTCGACCGGTTGATATGGCGGGGCGCGTTGGGGACGAACGAGTTCACGCCATTGGCGTGAAGGCGTTTGAATTAGCATAAATCATTGCACGGGGCCGGTCATGAGACGTGTTGTCGTCACCGGAATGGGTATGCTCACGCCGCTCGGTTGCGGCGTGGAGACGACGTGGCAGCGCCTGCTGAAAGGCGAGAGTGGCGCCAAGCGCATCGATACGTTCAACGTCGAAGACGTGGCGTGCAAGATCGCCTGCGTGATCCCGCGCGGCGACGGCACGAACGGCACCTATAATCCCGAACAGTGGATGGAATCGAAAGAGCAGCGCAAGGTCGATCAGTTCATCGTTTATGCGATGTGCGCGGCCAAGCAGGCGCTCGACGATGCCGGCTGGCATCCGCAGACCGAAGAAGACAAGTGCGCCACCGGCGTGATGATCGGGTCCGGCATTGGCGGCATCGAGGGCATCGCCGAAACCGCGGTGATCCTGCACGAGAAGGGACCGCGCCGGGTTTCGCCGTTCTTCATTCCGGGCCGTATCATCAATCTGGCCTCCGGCTTCGTGTCGATCGAACACGGCCTGAAGGGTCCCAATCACGCCGTCGTCACAGCCTGTTCGACTGGTGCGCATGCGATTGGCGATGCGGCCCGTATGGTCGCGCTTGGCGACGCCGATGTGATGGTGGCCGGCGGCACGGAATCGCCGGTCAACCGGATCGCGATGGCTGGCTTTGCCGCTTTGCGCGCGCTGTCGACCGGCTTCAACGACGATCCGGTCCGGGCGTCGCGGCCTTACGATAAGGACCGTGACGGCTTCGTCATGGGCGAGGGCGCCGGTTGCGTCGTCCTTGAAGAATACGAGCATGCCAAGGCGCGTGGCGCCAAGATTTACGCCGAACTGATCGGTTATGGCCTGTCGGGCGATGCCTATCATATCACCGCGCCGACTCCGGACGGCGACGGCGCATTTCGCTGCATGAGCATGGCGCTTAAGCGCGCGGGCATCACCGCTGGCGACATCGACTATATCAACGCTCATGGCACATCGACGCCGCTCGGCGACGAGATCGAACTGGGCGCGGTGCAGCGCCTGGTTGGCAATGCCGCCAGCACCGTGTCGATGTCGTCGACCAAATCCTGCATCGGCCATTTGCTGGGTGCGGCTGGCGCGGTCGAGGCGATTTTCTCGATCCTGGCGGTGCGTGACGGCGTCGTGCCGCCGACCATCAATCTCGATAATCCGTCGGTTGAAACGCCGATCGATCTGACGCCGAACAAGGCGCGCGAGCGCAAGATCGATGTCGCTCTGTCGAATTCGTTCGGATTTGGCGGCACCAATGCGTCGCTGATTTTCCGTCGCGTCGCGGCCTGATCGAAGACGCGCCAAGAGCGATTACTGACCTGAGCGGACGGTGCGCGGGAAGCCTTGCACAGGCTGTCCCGTGGTTTTGCCATAATTGTTTCTTAGCTGCGAAACATCCGATAGATTTCGCCTGTTGGCGACGAATTCGGGTTTAGTGATCGAGCCAGACTTTTGAGCCAGATTTTTGTGCCAATCGAGGCACCAGTTTGGTTTGCTTGTCGCACCGGGCCGGCGGTCCAGGTTCCGACAGGCAAGGTAGCGGGCCGGTACAGACAGTGAGATCTGGCATTTGAATTCCAATTTACCCCCGAATGGCGGCAGCGGCAGAATGCCGCCGCGCGCTGGCGGTCCACCGCCTTCGGCCGGCGGTCCGCGCCGACCCGGTGATGGGCGCGGTCCCTTGGCACGCGGCGCCGGCCAGATGCCGCCGGCCCCGCCGCCGCCGCCCAACCGGCCGCCGCGTAGCCCGCGCGCCGCATTGGAACCCGAGATGGTGCCACGTCCGAAGCGCCGATCGGCGCGCGCCCGTCATCCTTTGGTCATGGTCGGGAACGCGATTTTCACGATCCTGGTTCTGATCGCGGTTGCCGGCGGCGCTGCCGTTTATTTTGGCAAGCAGCGGTTCGACGCGCCGGGTCCGCTCGCCGAGAACAAGATCGTCAATATTCCGAGCGGTCTTGGCACCAAGGGCATCGCCGAATTGCTGACGCGTGAAGGCGTGATCGATCAGCCGATGACGTTCATGGCGGGTGCTTTCGCGTTGCGCGCGCGCGGCTCGCTTAAGCATGGCGAATATGAATTCGACCAGCACGCCAGCATGGCCGACGTGGTCGCCACGATTATCGACGGCAAGGTGGTGCAGCATAGCTTCACCGTGCCGGAAGGGCTGACGTCCGAACAGATCGTGGCGCGTCTGCTGGAGAGCAAAGACCTGTCCGGCCCGGTCAAGGAGATTCCGCGCGAAGGCACGCTGCTGCCGGAGACTTACAAATACACCCTTGGCATGACCCGCCAGCAGATCATCGCCCGCATGGTTCAGGCTCACAGGCAGGTGGTGCAGGAAGTCTGGGCGCATCGTTCGCCCGATCTGCCGATTAAGACGCCGGAACAACTGGTGACTCTGGCATCGATCGTCGAAAAGGAAACCGGTAAGCCGGATGAGCGCAAACGCGTGGCGGCGGTCTTCGTCAACCGGCTCAAGAGCAAGATGCGGCTGCAATCCGATCCGACCATTATCTATGGTCTGACCGGCGGCAAGGGGCCGCTCGGCCGGCAACTCAAGAAGAGCGAGATCGAGCAAGCGACGCCGTATAACACGTATGCCATCGACGGTCTGCCGCCCGGACCGATCGCCAATCCGGGCCGGGCTTCGCTCGAGGCGGCTGCCAATCCGGCGCGCACCAAGGAATTGTATTTCGTGGCTGATGGGACCGGCGGCCATGTGTTTGCCGATACCTATGCCGAGCATCAGAAGAATGTGGCCAAGCTGCGAGCGATCGAGCGTGCCAGGGCCGCATCGGGCGGCGGCGGAGCGGCGCCCGCCAACGGTGGTAAGCCATAAACGCTGTGGCCGGGCTTCTCGTCCGGCAATCTTGTGAGCCGACGGGCGCGCCGTTATGGTCGCGCCGTTAATTTCCGACGGCCGTTTTGAAGGACTCGAATACCGCATGACTGTGTCGAGCAAGACGTTGTCGAGCATGACCGGCTTTGCCCGCGGTCAGGGCAATGCCGGGCCCTATGCGTGGAGCTGGGAAATCAAGTCGGTCAATGCCAAGGGCCTCGATATCCGGTTTCGTCTGCCGCAGGGCTGGGATGCGGTCGAAGTCGCGGTCCGCAAACGCGCGAGCGATGCGCTGGTGCGCGGCACGGTCTATGCCAACCTGACCGTCGAGCGCAAAGGCGCGGCACCGACCGTCAAGATCAACGAGGCCGTGCTGAATGCCATCGTGGCCACGCTCGATAAGGTTGACGACAAGATCGTCGGCGCCGCGCGGCCGTCGCTCGATGGCATTCTGGCGCTGAAAGGCGTGATCGAGGTCACCGAAGACGACGAGAAGCCCGAGGAGCGCCGCGCCGCCGAGGCCGCGATCATCGCCGGTTTTGAAGCGCTGCTGGCCGATCTGGTGCGGATGCGCCGTGACGAAGGCGCGACCTTGGGCCGGCTTCTGACCGCCCGTCTCGATGAGATCGCCGCTTTGGCGGCCCGTGCCGAAGCTGCCCCCGGCCGCAAGCCGGAGGCGATCAAGGCGCGGCTGCACGAGCAGGTGGCGGTGTTGTTGTCGGCATCGCAGCGTTTCGACTCGGACCGGTTGCATCAGGAAGCGATTTTGCTGGCCACTAAGGCCGATATTCGCGAGGAGCTTGACCGGCTGGCGTCGCATGGCGATCAGGCGCGCAAGATGCTCGAAGAAGGCGGCCCGGCGGGACGGCGTCTTGATTTTCTGGCGCAGGAATTGAACCGTGAATCGAATACGCTGACCGCCAAGGCCAACGATGTCGAATTGACCAATATCGGGCTGGAGCTCAAAGGCGTGGTCGAACAATTCCGCGAGCAGGTGCAGAACCTTGAGTGATCAGCGGCCGGCCATGGGCGAACAGCCGGGCATTTCACGCCGCGGCATCATGTTGGTACTGTCGTCGCCGTCGGGCGCCGGCAAAACCACATTGACCCGCAATCTTCTCGATCAGGAGCAGAAAGTCGCGCTGTCGATTTCGGCGACGACGCGGACGCGGCGGCCGAGCGAGATCGACGGCGTACACTATCTGTTTCGCACCAAGCGGCAGTTCGAGGTGATGCGCGATTCCGGCGAATTGCTGGAATGGGCCGAAGTGCATGGCAATTTTTATGGCACGCCGCGCGAGCCGGTGGAGAAGGCCCTGGCCGACGGCCGCGACGTGCTGTTCGATATCGATTGGCAGGGCACCCGCCAGTTGCTCGATAAAATGCGCGAGGACGTCGTCACCGTTTTCGTGCTGCCGCCGTCGGCCGACGAGTTGAAGGCGCGGCTGGAACGGCGGGCTGAAGATTCCGCCAGCGTGATCGCGCATCGTCTCCAGAACGCGGCGGAAGAGATTTCGCATTGGCAGGAATACGATTATATCCTGGTGAACCGCGACCTCGACGACAGCTTTGCCCGATTGCGCGCCATTTTGACCGCCGAGCGGTTGAAGCGGGTCAAAATGCTGGATATCGAAAGCTTTGCCGATCGGCTGCTGGCTGATCTCAAGAAGATGGCGATCTAAAACCAGTGGTAACGACGAACCATCGGGCCGGCATCTAAGCTGAACATTCGGGGTGGTGCTGCGTCATTGGCGCGCATATGCTCTGCGTTAAGATGCATGTCAATTTCATAAATCAGTCGTTAATCTGTGAATAAAATATTTGACGCATGGTTCTTGCGTCTCAATAAGACCGCAAAAATGTCAGGCACCTCGACCGGCTCAATCTTTTGAGCCCCGGCGGTGTGATTGTTCTGGCGGTTTGCGGGGACCCTACCGGTTTCGTATTCGCCGCCAAATTTGCAATGGGAAGTGGAAGACACGATGGGCTTGCAGTCGCGTGAAATGTTCATGCTGTTTCCGACCGGATTTTTCTCGGGCAAGCTGCCGGATATCACGCTATGCGACCGGATCGAGAAGAAGCTGAAGGAGATGCAGGCGGCCGGCGATGGCTTCGTCGCCAAGACTTATCTACGCAATTACATGACGCACGATCATCTGCAAACGCTGCCCGAGTTCAAGGAACTGGTCGACATCATCCTTGAGGAAGCCAAGCTGATCCTCGACGTTTACAAGGTCAAGCGTGACTCGCATTACGTGTCGAACATGTGGGCGAACGTGTCGAGCCCCAACCGCCGCCACAATACGCATACGCATCCCAATTGTCTGTTCAGCGGCGTGGTCTATATCCGGACACCGAAAGATTGCGGCCGGACCATGTTTCTGTCGCCGCGCCATTTGTTCAACGGGATCGCGCCCGACCTGACCGAGCGCAACGAATTGAATTCGGATTCGTTCATGCCACCGATCGAAAAGGGCAAGATGGTATTGTGGCCGAGCTATCTGCCGCATGCCGTCGATAACGGCAATTCCGACGATGCCGAGGATCGCATCATCGTCGCTTTCAACATCATGATCCGCGGCAAAGTCAGTCTGCTCACCGCCAGCGGCAACTTCGCTTGATTATTGCCGCCGCAGGGCGGTGAAGGCGCGTGCGAGATCGACGAAGCCCGCGACGTCGATTTCCTCGGCGCGAGCGGTTGGCTCAATGCCGGCAGTTTCCAGCAGTGCTGTCGTATCGACGCCGAGGGTCTTGAGGCTCTGCCGGAGCATTTTGCGGCGCTGGCCGAAGCCGGCTTCGGTGATCCGTTGCAGGGCTGCCGGGTCGCAGGGGAGCGGTTCGGGCCGCGGCACCAGTCTGACCACTGACGAAGTGATCGAGGGCGGCGGTACGAAGGCTTGCGGCGCGACATCGAACAGGATGCGCGCCTCGGTGCGCCAGCCGGCCAGCACCGCCAGACGGCCATAGGCCTTGTCGCCGACCTTGGCGACGATACGTTCGGCGACTTCGCGCTGAAACATGAGCAGCAATGAATCGTACCAGGGCGGCCAGGGCTCGGTGGTGAGCCAGCCAATCAGCAGTGCAGTGCCGATATTGTAGGGCAGGTTGGCGACCACCCGCGCGCGTTCGGGGCCGAGCTGTTCGCGCACATCGACGGTCATGGCGTCGCCCGAGACGATGTCGAGACGACCGGGATAGCGCGCCGCAATCTCCTCTAGCGCGGCGATGGCGCGTTCGTCGCGTTCGATGGCGATGACGCGCCGGGCGCCCAGGGCCAGCAGAGCCCGCGTCAGGCCGCCCGGACCGGGGCCGACCTCGATCACCGTGATGTTTTCCAGCGGTTCTGCCGCGCGCGCGATCCGTGCGGTCAGATTGAGGTCATGCAGGAAATTCTGGCCGAGCGATTTTTTGGGCGTCAGACCGTGACGCTGGATGACCTCGCGCAAGGGCGGCAGATCGTCGATCTGGCTCATGGTCGGGGCGTCACCGGCTGCATGTCGGCCATCGGTGGTTATGGTGTCGGCACGAGCGCCGGCGCGGCGGCGGCGTTCGCAGTCTGGCCTGTCAGCCGAGCGGCCAGTTTGAGCGCCGCGACCAGACTGTCGGGACGCGCTTTGCCGGTGCCGGCAATGTCGAAAGCGGTGCCGTGGTCGGGTGAGGTCCGCACGAAGGGCAGGCCGAGCGTAACATTGACGCCGTGATCGAAGGCCAGCGTCTTGATCGGGATCAGCGCCTGGTCGTGATACATGCAGAGCGCGACATCATAGCCGGCCCGGGCCCTGTCGTGGAACATGGTATCGGCCGGCAGCGGCCCAATGGCCGCAATGCCCTTGGCTTGCAGGCGTGCCACCGCCGGCGCAACGATGTCTCGATCTTCCTCACCAAGCGCGCCGTCTTCGCCGGCATGCGGGTTGAGGCCGGCAATCGCCAGACGCGGGTGGACGATGCCGAAGCGGTGTTGAAGGTCGCGCGCGACGATCCGGCCGGTGGTCACGATCAGATCGGTGGTCAGATGTGTCACCACCTGCCGGAGCGGCAGGTGGATTGTCACCGGCACGACTGCCAGTTCGGGCGACCACAGCATCATCACCGGCAGCAGCTCACCGGCCGGCAGGCCTTCCGCCTCTTCCGCGAGACGGGCGAGAAATTCGGTGTGCCCCGGCTCGGTGAAGCCTGAGCGATACAGCACGTTCTTGGCGATCGGATTGGTGACGACGGCCGCCGCCTGGCCGGTCAGCACATCGGCAACCGCATGTCGGATCGAGGCAATGGCGGCCGGCGCGCTGCTTTCATCCGGCAGGCCCGGTTCGGCGCCGATGGTCAGGCCGAGCGGCATGACCGGTAAGGCATGGCCAAAGACTTCGGCGACCCGCGGCGGCAATACCGTTTGCACCGGGACATCAAGATGGAGCGCCCGCGCCCGGCGTTCGAAGAAGGCCGGTTCGCCGAGCACATAAAATGGCGGCAGCCCCAGCTCGGCCCGGCGATGCCAGGCCAGCAGCGTCAGGTCGGGGCCAATGCCGGCCGGTTCGCCTAGCGTAAGGGCGAGCGGCAGGGGTCGGGTAGGGGGCAGACCAGGGGCGATGGTCATTTGTATTCGATCATGGCGGTACGCCGGATGTCGTCGAGAAATTTCTTGGCTTCGGCCTCGAAGCGGGTGGAGTAAATCTTCTCGCGCAGTTCGCGCTTGAGCGGAGAATCTGCGGTGCTCACCTTCTTGCTGCATAGTGCGAACATTTGCAGGCCCTGCGGCGTAACATCCGGCGTGCTGAGGCGGCCGACCTCGAGTTTGGCCAGAAGGGCTCGTAAGGCTTCTGGCAGATCGGCCGAACTTTTAGTGACCGGCTCGCGGACAGCGACGTCGCGCAAGGCCCGCGCCAGCGGAAGTCCAGTCCGACAACTGACGAAGCGGCTGCGGAGATTTTCAGCTTCGCGCCGCTTCTGCTCGACGACCGCCGGGCTTGCTCCGGTGGCGACGACGACGGTCACCGGATAAAGCGTGTAGATGTAGCCGACGACATTCTCGGCCTGATTGCTGTTGCGCATCGCCTGGGCGAGGTCGCCTTCGTTGACGTTGAGCAGCGTACCGAACTTGCCGCGCACCAAACTGCTCCAGGTCATTTCGGCGCGGATCCGGGCCTTGACCGCGTTGGCCGAGATTCCGGCGCGGTCCAGCGCCTGGGCAAACTGGGCAGCGGTGATGTGCTGGCGCTGAGCCATATTGGCGAAGGCCGCGTCGACTTCGTCCGGGCTCATGTCGAGGCCGTAGAGCTTGCCCTGGCTGATCTTAAGCCGGTCGTCGATCAATTCCTTGATGACTTCCTGGCGGCTTGGCGCCTTATGGGTCGAGGTCGCCATCAGCTTGGACCGCTGCCGGATATCGAGTTCGGTGATGGGCGAACCGTTGGCGATCACCACAACCTGGGCGCTGGCGGCTTGCGGAACCGCAAGACTGGTCATGATTGTGCCGGTGGCGAGCAGGGCTGCGGCCAGCCAGTGCGGGATGGAACGGCGCTTCGCGATATGGTCCGGCATCTTGGTCATCCGTTATCTCAGCTCATCGTATCGGGCATCGTCGGGATCGGGCGCTATAATGTCGGTCTCAGGACTTTAAGCCAAGCCTTTGACGGCGGGTTTTGAGCTGCGAATATTCGCTGGCAAGTCGTGATCGCAGCCATTTGACGCCCTCGCACTGGTCTTGCGATGCCACCGTTCTAACGCCACGAATTAACGTCAAGACTTTGGCGTTTAAGCGTCGGCATTCGGACTTCGGTACGCCGGCAATGTCTCGGACGCCATATTCGATGCCCCATATTCAGGGCCGCTGTTCGAGGATGCCGTTGCAGGCGACCCGATCGTCCGTCACTGCGCGCAAATGTCTCAGGCGGCGGCGAAGGCCGCCGCCCGATCGTATCAGAGGCCGCCCACGCTGCTGACCGACTGGCTAACCGATGTGCCGCCGAGTGTCCGCAGGCTCAATTGCAGCATGATCTGATGGTTCGAGGTCACGTTGCCGCTATAGGTATAGTTCGTGATGTAGTTCAGACCCAGGATCAGGCAGTCGTCCATATAAGCGAGGCCCAACCGGGTCTGGTCGAACTTTCCGGCATTGATGTCGTAGCGCGCGCCACCGAGGAATTGCCAGTTGGTGTCGAGCTTGATCGACCCTGTCCCCAGGATGCCCTGACGTTCGGTCAGGTAGCCGATATCCGGTTGAGCCGCGTACTGGCCGTAGAGCAGCGAGGTGCTCCAGCGGTCGAAGTTGGCGGCTGCTTCGACTTCAAGCCGCTGGATCGCGAAGGTGTTCTCGGCGAAGCGGAAGCGCGAAGTGAATTTGTAGATGCTGCTCGGCTGATAGGACACCCGCGCGACATAGTCCGACCGTCGGGTATCGAGACCGCTGTCGAGGCCGGTATTGGTGTTGTCGGCGAGAGCGAAGGAGTTGGTGCCGAACAGGCTATAGGACTGGCCGAACAGCGCGTTGACGAAGCCGCCCTGGTTGAACTGCGCGGTGTATTGCAGGCCGTAATTGGCGCGGCTGCCGCCTTCGACGCGGTCATAGCCGGAGAACTTGTCGACCCGGAACAGGTTGCTGTCGTCGAAGATCAGCGTCTGAGCGTCTTCGTTGGACCACTTTCCGACCTGCGTCTCGTTCGGCCGAATGATGACCTGGCCGATCGGCTCGATCGTCTGGGTGCCCCACGACTGCGTGCTGATGAAGGGGTAGCGATATTCCAGGCCGACGGTCGGCATGGCGCGCACCAGGTTGGTGTCGCCGGTCTGAATGTAGTTGGCGACGCTCGGGTCGTTGGCGACCTGCATCGAGCCGGCATCGGCCCGGACCGAGGCGAAGGGCGTGAACACCTGGCCGAAACGGTCGGTGAGGCTGCGCCGCCAATGGGCTTCGGCCGAGAAGCGGCTGAAGGTGCCGGGCGTGCCGCGCAGCAGACAGTTGGCCGGCGTCTTGACCGCCGTGTCGGCGGTCAGACAGGAGCTTTGGCCGTTGGTGCCGCTGGTCAAGGCGGCGTTGTTGATGGCGTCGAAGTTGGCTTCGTTGCGGGTCAGGCTGGTGAAGTTGAACTTGTAGCCCAGTTCGCCGCCGAGCACAGGGTGATCGAAGGTGTAGTTATAGTCGATCACCGGATGCACCACCGGAATCTGGTTCTGAACATCCGATTCCGAGAAGCCGAGATAATAGATGCTGCGGGCGTCGAAATAGCTGCGGTTGCCCTTGCCGGTGATGTAGAGCTGCGACACGCCTTCGGACGCGCCGGATTGCAGCGCATCGTTGACCCGATAGCGCGACAGCTTCGGGTTATAGTCTTGCAGGAAGCTCTTGTCGGACACCATCAGCGCGTCCCAGCCCCAGACCCACTTATTGGTCAGGGCGAACTGACCGGAGCTTTCGACGTTGCCGCGCCAGTCGCGATAGCCGGGCGTCGTGGTGCCGTCGGAGCGCTGGAAATAGTTCTTGTCTTCCTGGTGCAGGCCGGCGCCGCGGATCGCGAAGGCGCCATTGAGCAGACGCTGGCGATATTCGCCCTGCATCAGAAGGCCCTGCTTGGTCGTGATCGTCGGCGACACCGTGACGTCGTAGTCCGGCGCCAGCGCCCAGTAATACGGGATGTCGACGGCGGTGCCGAAATTCGAATTGGTCATGACCGACGGCGTCAGGAAGCCGGTCTTGCGCTTGACGGTCGGGTCCGGCGCCGAGAAGTAGGGCATCCAGGCCACCGGGTGGCCGTAGAATTCGAGCCGGGCGTCTTCGAAATACATCATGCGCTCGCCCTGATCGTGGACGATGCGGGCGGCCTTGACCTGCCAGAGCGGCGGTTTCTTCGGGTCGTCCTTACAGGCCTCGCAGGCGGTGTACACGCCGTTATGGAAGACCGTGAAGTTGCCTTTGGTCCGCTCGGCGCGGGCCGCCGCCATCCGGGTGCGGTCCGGCGAATCGAGCCTCAATGAATCGACGAAACCGTCACGGTAGTCGTCGGCCAGGTCCATGACCTCGCCATAGGTGACTTTGCCGTCCGGTTCGCTCAGGCGGACATTGCCTTCGGCGCGCAGCCGCTTGGTGGTCTGGTTATAGACCACCTTGTCGGCTTCGACGGTAGCGCCGCCGTAGTAGATCTGGACGCTGCCGACCGCCGCGACCAGATGATTCGTGTAGTCGTATTTGATCTCGTTGGCCTTGACCAACATCTGCTTCTGGCCGGATTTGTCGCGCTCGATGGCGATTTTCGAGCGGGCCGGCGGAGGCGGCGGATTCGGGAACTTGATCTCCTGGGCGCGCGCGGGCGCGACCGCACTCGCGCTGGCGAAAACCAGCAGGCTGAGGACGGCGATCGCATTAACGGCGCTTCGGCTCAGGCGCCGTGCCGCTGCTGGACGTGTGCCACTTCGCACCGTCATCAGCCGTCCTCCTGGAATAGCAAAGCAATAAACCCCGTTAGACCGCCGACAAGCACAGGAAGCCAAGCTGCTGCCACTGGCTGCATCAGCTCGGCCTTGCTCAAGTCCTCGGTCACCTTCGACAAAATATAGAGCAGAAAGCCGGAGGCAACGCCACTCAAAACCATCTTTTGGACGCCGCCAAAGCGAAAGAAACGTAGACTCACAGCCGCGGCAAGGAGAACCATGGCCGCCAGCAAAAATGGAAGGGCCAGAAGCTTCTGAAATTGGAATCTATAGCCTGCCGCGACCAGACCGGCATGTTCTGCGATCTCGATATACAGCGGCAAATCCCAAAATGGCACGGTTTCCGGGGTGGCAAAGCTCTCGCGGACCTGTTCCGGCGTGAGGCTGGTTTTGAAACGGAACTCGGCCTGGTCGACCGGCAGTGATTTCAGCTCGTAGATTCGCGCATCCAGCAGCCGCCAAACGCCCGGTTCGAGAACGGCCGCCCGCGCCTCGATCCGTCGGGTGAAGTGACCGGCGTTATCGTAGGTGAAAACGGTGACGCCATACAGCGAAACACCCTGATCGCGGCTCGATTTGGCATTGATGATGGCCTGACCTTCGGCATTGCGCTGGTTCACCCAGAACGGTCCGCCGCCGCGCGCCGAGACCGGGTCCCGGCCGAACAATTCGGCTTCGTAGCGTTTGGACTGCTCCTGGAGGATGGCCGACACCGGGTTGTAGACGGTGGTTGCGAACACCCCGAGCAGCAGCGCGACGATGAGCGCCGGGGACACGAATTGCCAGGCCGACATGCCGGCCGCCCGCGCCACCACCAGTTCGAGCCGGCGTGACAGGGTTAGGTAGCAGGACATCGCGCCAATCAGGACGCAGAACGGCAATATTCGCTCGGTTACCTGGGGCACGCGGAACAGCGAGGTCTTGAACACCAGAATGGCCGAGATGTTGGGCAGGTCGGTCGCCCGACGCATCGTCTCGATATAGTCGAGCAGGGCCACTAGCAGGAAAATGCCGAGGAAAGCCATCAGCACCGCGCCGAGGAAGCGCATGCCGAAATAGCGCGCCAGTTTTCCGCCGATGACAGTCATGGGAGGGCCGGGCTCGGGTTCATGGCGTCGCCAGCCGGCGGGTGAGGCGCTCGGTCAGCGCGTTGACCCAGTTCATCAGGAAGGCTGGCGGTTCCAGGATCACGCCGGTCTGCACCACATAAAGCCCGCCGCCAATGGCGAAGGCCATGGCGATATACTGCAAGACCAGCATCCAGGGGGCATTGGCCCCGAACACGGTGGAAGCGAAGCCGACAAGCCGCAATAGCCCGACTGCGCTGACCGCGCCGACCATCGACATCGTCCGGCTTTGCCGGTTGGTGCGCGGCGCGGCCAGATAAGCGAAAGCGATGATCACGAAGGCGAGCGGATAGAGCGGTGCGATCAACCGATCATGCATTTCGGCGCGGAACTGGCCAGGCTGTTCGAGATAAAGCGGGTCCTTCGGATCCGGGAACATCAACTGCCAGAGATAGCGCTCGCGGATCGAATATTTCACCGCCTGCGGGCCGCCCGAGAATTGCGACAGGTCGAAGGCATAACGGTCGAACGCCACCATCGCCGGGTCGTGTTTGCCGGCCTCCTGCCGCTGCACCACGCCGGTGTTGAGCACGAGGAAGGTGCCGTTGTCATTGTCCAGGAGGTCGCCGGTTTCGGCCAGAACGGTCATGCGCTCCTTCGGATTGCGCTGATCGTCGAGGAAAATGCCGACCAACTGACCGTTGCGACGGCGTTCGCGGATATGGATGGTGACGCCGGCCTCGATCGGCGTGAAGCGGCCGGGCTGCACGATGGTCGAGACTACGTTGGCGCGCACTTCGGTTAGCCAGTCGCGCAACATTCGCAGGCCCTTGGGCGCGAAATAAGCGCTGATCGCGAGGACCAGGACCGACACGACCAGCGCCGCCGACACGAAAGCGCGGAACACGAACCACGGCGACATGCCGGCGGCGTTCATCACGATAATTTCGGAGTCGGCCGATAGCTTGTTAAGCGTGTGCGCGGTGGCAATCAGCAGCGCAATCGGCGCAATCACCAGAATGAGCAGCGGCACGATCAGACCGGTGATGCCGACGAAGACCAGGATGGTTTGTCCCTGGCTGGTCATCAAGTCGATATCGCGCAACGCCTGGGTGACCCAGATCACGGCGGTCAGACTGATCAGCACGACCAGAAAGGCACCGAGCGTGGTGCGGAAGATATATCGGCTGATGGACCCCATCGGCGGCGTCGTTCCCCGTTCCGGCTTGTAGCCGACGTACTCCAGCCCGGCTGGCGCCGGGTACCCCGTTCCGGCCTGAGCCGGGCATCCCATTCCGGCTGACGCCGAAATGTCTCCTGTCGGTTCGCCCTGAAACGTGGTCTGACGCGACGCTCCGGTTTGATCGACAGCGCTGCGCCCGGTCCCCACCAAGCCGCGCCGTAGGGCATTTCTATGCCGAACCCTCTTAGGATCTCCTTGATCCCTCTACAAAATGGCTCTGGGAAGGCAAAGCCATTGAACATGCATAATAATCGATTAATGGCGGTACCGCCATTGCAGCGCAACCAAAGCAAGCCCGCGGGGCCCGATTCGAGCAAGCAAATTGGCGGTATTCAGGTCTTTTTGGAGGCCCGCTGCGCCGGCCGGGAAATCCGACCTCACCGCCGCCTTTCCCGGTTCGGTTCGCAAACCGGGGGCAGGCTGGTGAAAAGCCTCGCTACGGCCCCAATCGGGGCTTTGCACAGCCGGCGACGGCGCGCCATATGGAACGCCAGACCCGCCGGATCGACTTCCCGATTCCATCAAAAAGGACCGTCCCCCATGGCTGATGCCCCCAAGATCGCATTCGGCGCTTTCGTCGCTCCCGCCAAGGGCGTCTGGGTTGTGTTCTGCGACGAAGGGTTGAAGTTCGGGGCGGCGACGGCCAAAGCGCTGGGTGCGGCAGCGGGTCTGGTCGCACGCGCGGCCAAAGCCGAACAGTTAACCGGCAAAAGTGGTTCGAGCCTGAACCTGATCGTGCCGGCTGGCCTCAAAGTCGACCGCCTGACCGTAATCGGCGTCGGCAAGCCGGGCGAGCTCAAGCAAAAAGACGTCGTCAAGCTCGGCGGCATCGCGCTTGGCAAACTGCCCAAGGGCGTGGGCGACTTGACCGTGTTCGCCGATCTCCCGGGCAAGACTATGAGCGCGGCGCAGGCCGCCGACCTCGCGCAGGGGATGCAACTGCGCGGCTATGTGTTCGACCGCTACAAGACCAAGCGCAAGGAAGCCGAGCCGGGGCCGGTCAAGCAGAGCGTGACCATCGCGGTGGCCGATGCTGCGGCCGCCCGCAAAGCCTTCGCCGGGCCGTCGGCGATTGCCGGTGGCGTGTTGATGGCGCGCGATCTGGTCAACGAGCCGGCCAACGTCCTTTATCCGGAAGAATTCGCCCGTCGTGCCATGGCGCTCAAGAAAGTCGGCGTGACAATCGAAGTCCTCAACGTCGCGCAGATGAAGAAGCTCGGGATGGGCGCGCTGCTGGGCGTCGGCCAGGGTTCGACGCGCGAAAGTCGGGTCGTTGTGATGCGCTGGAACGGCGGCAAGAAGAATGACGCGCCGCTTGCTTTCGTCGGCAAAGGAGTCTGCTTCGATACCGGCGGCATCTCGATCAAGGGCGCCGCCGGCATGGAAGACATGAAGGGTGACATGGCGGGCGCGGCCTGCGTCGTTGGGCTGATGCAAGCGCTGGCCGCGCGCAAGGCCAAGGTCAACGCTGTCGGTGTCATCGGCTGCGTCGAAAACATGCCGGACGGCAATGCACAACGGCCGGGCGATATCGTGACCTCGATGTCGGGTCAGACCATCGAGATCATCAATACCGATGCCGAAGGCCGCCTCGTGCTGGCCGATGTGCTCTGGTACACCAACAAGCGGTTCAAGCCGAAATTCATGATCAATCTGGCGACGCTGACCGGTGCGATCATGGTAGCGCTCGGTCAGGAATACGCCGGCATGTTCACCAACAACGACGAACTCAGCCATCGCCTGCATCTGGTCGGCGAGGAGACGGGCGAGCTGGTATGGCGGATGCCGTTGTCGCCGGCTTACGACAAGATGATCGACTCGAAATTCGCCGACATGAAAAACACCGGCGGTACGCGCTGGGGCGGGGCGATCACCGCCGCGCAATTCATTCAGCGTTTCGTCGACAACAAGCCGTGGGTGCATCTCGACATCGCCGGCACCGGTTTCGATTCACGTCAGAGCGACATCAACAAGAGCTGGGGTTCGGGCTGGGGCGTGCGGTTGCTCGACCGGCTGGTGGCGGATTATTACGAGAAGTGACCGAAGTTCTCTTCTATCATCTGCAAGGCCAGAAGCTCGACGGCGTGCTGACGCCGCTGTTGGAGAAGTCGCTGGAGCGTGGGTGGAAGGTTGCGGTTCAGGGCGCGTCCGAAGAGTGCATCGACGCGCTCGACGCGCATCTGTGGAGCTATCGCGACGACAGCTTTCTGCCGCATGGGACGTGGCGTGAAGCCGAGGCCGCCGAGCAACCGGTGTTGTTGACCGTCAACGACGATAATCCGAATGCCGCCACCGTCCGGTTTCTGATCGAAGGCGCCGGATTGCCGGCGGACGCGGAGGCCTATCAGCGTCTCGTGCTGGTGTTTGACGGTACCGACGACGATGCGGTCGCGGCAGCACGCGATCATTGGAAAGCGGCCAAGGCGAAGGGCTTTGCCGCGACGTATTGGCAGCCGGACGACCAGGGCCGTTGGGTCAAAAAGGCCTGACCGGTGGCGATCGGCCGGTCCGCGACTGCGGGGGGGCTTTACCGCCGCAGCCGCCGTTTAACGCTCAAGATCGGTAGCGATTTACCGCGCCCTTGCCTCCTGCCATTGTGATGACGCAAAATTGGTCTTAAGGGACAAGGCGATAGATCAGTTGCCGGGGGTAATCGTTTTGGCACGTTGTCGGATTGTATTCGGGTTCGCCGGCGCTGCGGCGCTGGCGACGATTTTGGCCGGCTGTTCCGGCACGTCCGATATGTTCGACAGCAAGAGTGACACCAAGCTGTTCGCCAAGCCGTTCAGCCTTTTCGCGCGTGAAGACGGCTCCAGGGCGAGTGAAGGCACGGTGGTGAATCTCGGTCCGTCCGGACCGGTCGCACCGGAGGACTTGGTCGGCCCCGATGGCCGTTGCGCGCCGGCGGCCGCGCCGCAAGCGTCGGCTGCGCAACCGGCGCCGTCCGCTGCGGAGCCTCCTCCGGCTGCCAATCCGGCCGACCGTCGCGTCGGCTCGTTGGCCGGCGATCTGGCCGGGCCGCCGATGCCCCCCGGCGCTGCGCCGCAGGGGCCCGACGCGACTGGTGACGCGGGCATTCAGACCCTGCCGGGCGGCATCTCGTTGGCGATGACCGAATGCGATGTCGTGCGTCGCGCCGGGCTCGCCAGCAATGTCAGCATCGGCGTCGGCGATCATAATGATCGCAAGGTCGTGCTGACTTATCTCGGCGGGACATGGCCGGGGATCTACACGTTTTCCGGCGGTCGCCTGAAGGAAATCAGTCGCGCGCCCGAACAGGCCAAACCGGCAAAAGCCACGCCGAGAAAGAAGCCCAGGAAGCCCGCTAAAAGGAGTTAGTGGCGGCCTTTGGTTTTGGCCCGCGGGCGGACGGCAGTACCGCAGCGGCGTGAGATTTATTACGTGATTTCTTAGTAAATTATTCGGGCTTTGGCGCTAACCGTCCAGAGGGAGATTACGCCTGTCCGGATTCGATTGATGTTTGCTGCCCGCCGCCTGCTTCCGATCGCGTTGTGTCTGGTCATTTCGATGGCCGGCATCGCGGCGAGCCTTGGCGCCAGCCAGAAGCTCCCGGATGCATCGCAGGGTAATTCGATCATAGCCGTCTTCCCGCCTTGGTGGTCGGCATCTCGCTCCTTGCTCGCGGCAAGCGAGGCGGGGGCCGTTCTCGATAGCGGGGCCTATTCGTTTGTTGTCGTCGTCAAATCGCAAGGGCCCGATTTCGTCGGACGACTGCGCGCTGCGGGCGCGGTGCTTCTTCTCGATCCGCTTGGGTTGGGTGGATGCTTTCAAAAGGCGCTGAGGAACGAAAATGTCTGACATCATGCTCGATCTTTCGTCGCTGCGTCGCATGGCGATGAACATCATTGTTACGACGATCTGGTTGCAGCCGTTCCTGATTGCGATGGCGTGCCTTGCCTATGGCAAACCGATCCTGCTGCCGGTGGCAACGGCGTTCGCGATCGCCGGCGTGGCCCACGCCGTCGCTTATTTCGATTCCGGCTCCGGTCAGGCCCGTATCGTTGCCGGGGTCTCCTTGATGGCTCTGATCTCGATTCTGGTGGCCGTGTTCTCCGGTCAGGAGGTCCAGGTCGACCTGCATATGTATTATTTCGCGGCGCTCGCCTTGCTCGTCGCGACCTGTGACTGGAGCGTGATCGCCGTGGCCGCCGCTGCGGTGGCCGTCCATCACATCACGCTGAACTTCCTGTTGCCGTCCTTGATCTATCCGGGCGGCTCGAATCTGTTCCGGCTGTCACTGCATGCGGTCATTCTCATTCTCGAAGCCGGCGTTCTGATCTGGCTGGCGGCGACCGTCGAAAAGATGTTCGCGGCCATCGTCGCCGAGAAAACCCGCGCCGAGGCCAGCCGTCTGGCGGCGGTGAAGAGCCATCGTGAGGCAGTCGCGGCGGCTGAACAGGCGGAGGCGGCTCATCGCCTCTATGAGGAAAACCAGCAATATTCGCAGACCGAGCGCGAGCAGGCCGAGATCGAACAGAGCCGGGTGCTGACCGGCATCGCATCGACGGTGAAGCACAACGCGGACAATGCGGCACAGGCCGACCAATTCGCCAATGAAACCTTTGCCGTGGCCGAGCGTGGCGGCAAGGTCGCCGCGCAGGCGGTCGAAGCCATGGCGCGCATCGAAGGCGCTTCGCGCAAGATTTCCGATATCATCGCGGTGATCGACGAGATCGCACGGCAAACCAACCTGCTGGCGCTGAATGCGGCGGTCGAGGCGGCGCGGGCCGGCGAAGCGGGACGCGGCTTTGCGGTTGTGGCCACGGAGGTCCGCGATCTGGCGCAGCGCTCGTCGCAGGCGGCCAAGGACATCAAGGACCTTATCACCAATAGTTCGAACCAGGTGCAGGAAGGCGTGACTCTGGTCAACAGCGCCGGTTCGTCGCTGGTCGAGATCGTCGACTCGATCAAGAAGGTGACGACCATCGTATCGGGGATCGCCGCGGCCAGCGGCGAGCAGGCCCGCGGACTCGAGCAGATCAACAAGCCGTCGCGGCGTTCGGCGGCCTAGCGCCACCGACATCCTTTGACATCGGTTAGAAGATCGCGCGGCTATGCGGTTTCGAGCTGGCTCGACGCCGTCAGCCAGTCTTCTTCCGCCTTGGCGATGGCGGCGACGACGTTGGCACGTGTCTTCGACAGTTCGGCGGCGCGTGCCGGGTCGGTCGTATAGAGCGTGCCATCGGCGAGCGTCGCATCGAGCTTGCCGAGCTGCTTGTTGAGCTGCGCGATGTCGGCTTCGGCCTTGCTGATGATCTTGCGCAGCGGCGCTGTTTCGGCGCGCTTCTCAGCGGCGGCTTTGCGGGCCTCGGCCGGCGCGACGCGCGGTGGCGCCTTGTTCGCCGGCTTGCCGTCCGACAGGACATAGCGGTGATAATCGTTGAGGTCGCCGTCGAACGGCCGGACCTGGCCGCCGGCGACCAGCCAGAGCCGGTCGACGCAGGCTTCGAGCAGATAGCGGTCGTGCGACACCAGGATAACCGCGCCGGGAAAGTCGTTGATCGCCTCGATCAGCGCGCCGCGGCTGTCGATGTCGAGATGGTTGGTCGGCTCGTCGAGAATGATCAGATGCGGCGCGATGAAGGTCGACAGGCCCAGTAATAGCCGGGCTTTTTCGCCGCCCGACATTTTTTCGACCTTGGTATTGGCGGCCTGTTGCGCAAAGCCGATGGCGCCGACGCGGGCGCGCACCTTGGCTTCCGGCTGGTCCGGCATCAGGCGGCGGACGTGTTCGTAAGGCGTGCCGTTCATGTCGAGTTCGTCGACCTGATGCTGCGCGAAATAGCCGACCTTCAACGTGGCAGCGCGTGTCACTGAGCCGTGCTCGGGCTTGAGCTTGCCGGCGAGCAGCTTGACCAGCGTCGATTTGCCGTTGCCGTTGGAGCCGAGCAGGGCAATGCGGTCATCATTGTCGATCCGCAGCGACAGGCCGGAAAGGATCGGGCGCCCTGGCTCGTAACCGACCGACACGTTGTCGGTCGCGATGATCGGCGGCGACAGTAGTTTTTCCGGCGCCGGGATATGGATGGGATGCACATCATCGGTGACCATCGACGAGATCGGCTGCATCTTGGCCAGCATCTTGATGCGCGATTGCGCCTGCGTTGCTTTTGAGGCCTTGGCGCGGAAGCGATCGACGAAGGCTTGCAGGTGCGCGCGCTGCGCCTCCTGCTTCTTCATCATCTTCTGGTCGAGTATAAGCCGTTCGCTGCGCAGCCGTTCGAAATCGGAATAGCCGCCTTTGTAGAGCGTCAGCTTCTTGGCCTCGAGCGCCAGAATCTGGTTGACCGCGTTGTCGAGGAGATCGCGGTCATGGCTGATGATGATCATCGTGCGCGGGTAACGCGCCAGATGGTCCTGCAGCCACAGTGTGCCTTCGAGGTCGAGATAGTTGGTCGGCTCGTCGAGCAGCAGCAGATCGGGCTCGGAGAACAGCGTGGCGGCGAGCGCCACGCGCATCCGCCAGCCGCCGGAAAATTCGGTGCAGGGCCGGGCCTGATCCGCCGTCGAGAAGCCAAGGCCGGACAGGATGGCGGCGGCGCGCGCCGGCGCGGCGTGGGCGCCGATGTCGGCGAGACGGGTCTGGATTTCGGCGATGCGGTGCGGGTCGGTGGCGGTTTCGGCTTCTGCCAGCAGTTCGGTGCGCTCGCTCGGCGCTTTCAGGACGACCTCGAGCAGGCTTTCCGGACCGTTCGGGGCTTCCTGGGCAAGCCGGCCGATCCGCCAGCGCGGCGGGAATTCAATCGAGCCGCCTTCGGCCGCCAGTTCGCCGGTGATCACGTTGAACAGCGTCGACTTGCCGGTGCCGTTGCGGCCGACCAGTCCGACCCGCGCACCCGGGGTAATCCGCGCCGAGGCGTCTTCAAGCAGCGAACGGCCGGCGATGCGGACGGTAAGGTCATCGATGATCAGCATCCGCGCCTTTTGGACGAGTGCGTTGCACAAGGCAATGCCCAATTCCGGCGCGAGACCGCGTCATTCCGGGGCCGACCGACGGCCGGGCCCCGAAATCGAGACCCCGGTTCCGCGGATCATTTCCTAAGTCCGGATTCGCGCGTTCGGCGCGCCCTGGAACGACAGTTGCTGCACTAGTCGACCTTGCTCAGTCCCACGCCGGTCTCGCGCTGGTAAATGATCAGGTCGAAGCTCGGAGTCTGGTCGTTGCCGAGGATCGGCGACAGCAAAGCGTGGGCCTGACCGCGGTGATGGGTCTGGTGGTTGAAGAAATGGTCGAGCGCCGGCGCCAGAGGCTGTTCGATCATCTGGGGCCGGGTGACGGTCTTGTAGCGGATCGCGCCGGCCAGGGCGTCGTTGTCGAGGCGGTCGATATAGCGCGAGATCAGGACGTCCTGCGAGCGCCGGGCGTCCCGTAAAGCCTGGAAGTCGTCATAGAGAATGGCGTCGAGGCTCGGCGGCTGCTCGCCGGCGCCGGTAAAACGCTTCATCCAGATCCGGTCGCCGACCAGGATATGGTTCAGGGTGCCGTGCACGGATTTGAAAAAGGCCCCCCGGTCGGCACGGTAATCGGCGTCGGAGAGCAGGGCGGCCGCGTCATACAGCCTTTCATTGCACCAGGCATTGTAGCCGGCGAACATCTGGTAGCGCGCTTTCATTGTCAGCCCTCGATTCTGGCGGGTCGCGCCGGGAGCGGGTGCCGCTCACGGGTCATAAATCGGGGCGCTCCGGCGACCTTGCCGCCCCTTTGGCCCCCCGGTATAAGCCGCCGCAACCGAGGCATTCCAATGAATGTCTTGCGACTCTCCGATCAATCTCAGTGAAGGAAAAATCCGATGGCGGCCGAGCGTACCTTTTCGATTATCAAACCCGATGCCACCAAGCGTAACCGGACCGGCGCCATCAATGCGATGATCGAGGCCGCCGGCCTGCGCATCGTCGCCCAGAAGCGCGTCCTGATCACCCGGCCGCAAGCCGAGCAGTTCTACGGCGTCCACAAGGCCCGGCCGTTCTTCGGCGAACTGGTCGAATTCATGACCTCCGGCCCGGTGGTCGTGCAGGTCCTGGAAGGCGAGAACGCCATCGCCAAGTACCGCGAAGTGATGGGCGCGACCGACCCGGCCAAGGCCGATGCCGGCACCATCCGCAAGGAACATGCCGTGTCGATCGGCGAGAACTCGGTCCACGGTTCGGACTCGGCCGACAATGCCGCGATTGAAATCGCGCAATTCTTCTCGGGTAACGAGATCGTCGGCTGAGACGACACGCCGCAGCCCGGCGCGCGGCAAGAATCCCCCGAATGAGCTAAACGGCGGCCCGGCAAGGGCCGCCGTTTGGCGGTTAAGGTATCCGCAGGCAGAGCCGCGGATTTCGGGGGGTGAGGTTCGTGCAGTTTCTTTCGCAGATGATGGATCCGGCGGCCTGGACCGCGATGCTCAGCGCCGGCTGGAGCGACATGGGCCACGCCGATTTCTGGGTGGCGGTTGTCAAAATCATCTGGATCAACATTCTACTGTCCGGCGACAATGCCCTGGTCATCGCCATGGCCTGCCGTGGCCTGCCGGCGGCGCAGCGCAAATGGGGCATGATCCTCGGCGCCGGCGTCGCCGTCGGTCTGCGGATCGTCTTTACCGGCGTGGTCGCCACGCTGATGCTGCTGCCCTGGCTCAAGATCGTCGGCGGCCTGGCGCTGTTCTATATCGCCGTCAAACTGCTGGTGCCGGACGATCCCGAGGATGGCGAGGCCGAAGCGGTCGAGCATCTGTGGCGCGCGGTGCGGATCGTCGCCGTCGCCGATATCATCATGAGCCTCGACAACGTGATCGCGATTGCCGCGGCCGCCGGCGGCAATATGGCGCTTCTGGTGCTCGGGCTGGCGATCAGCATTCCCTTGATCGTCGCTGGAGCGGCGCTGATCATGGCGCTGCTCGACCGGTTCCCGATTTTGATTTGGGCCGGTGCGGCCTTGCTCGGCTGGATTGTCGGCGAAGTGATCGCGACCGACCCGGTGGTGACCGGCTATCTGAAGGCGAACTATACCGCCGCGGTGGCGCATCAGGTTGAATATGCCGCGGCGACGGTCGGCGCGGTGCTGGTGCTGTTGGTCGGCGGCTGGTGGCGGCGTTCGAAGCTGCGGACGGAGAGCGAGGTCTGAGGCCTCCGCCCGGCGCGCTTATCGTCGCCGCGCGCTTCAAAGCTTTCCCCGAAACTGTGTCCGGCGTCCGGATCGCGGTTTCGCCGCGTCCGGAATGGCGGCTATAGTCGGCCCATGAACCAAGCCGTCCGTCCGCCGGGGGTCAAGGCCACCGGCTATTCCGCCTGTCCGCACGACTGTCCGTCGACCTGCGCGCTTGAGATCGACATTCTCGACGGCGGCACCATCGGCCGGGTCCGCGGCGCCAAAGCCAACGACTACACCGCCGGTGTGATCTGCGCCAAGGTCGCGCGCTACGCCGAACGTGCCAATCATCCCGATCGTTTGCTCTATCCATTGCAAAGGGTCGGCGAAAAAGGCTCGCGCGATTTCCGGCGGATCGGTTGGGACGACGCGCTCGATATTGTCGCCGAGAATTTGCTCAAGGCCGAGGCTCGCCACGGCGCGCAAAGCGTCTGGCCTTACTTCTACGCCGGCACCATGGGGCTGGTGCAGCGCGATGGCATCAACCGCCTGCGGCACGCCAAGAAATATTCCGGCTTTCATTCGACGATCTGCGTCAACCCGGCTTATGCCGGTTTTGCCGCCGGCACCGGCAAGATCGCCGGTGTCGATCCGCGTGAGATGGCGAAGTCCGATCTGGTGGTGATCTGGGGCACCAATGCCGTCAACACCCAGGTCAACGTGATGACGCACGCTACCCGCGCCCGCAAGGAGCGCGGCGCCAGGATCGCCGCCGTTGACGTTTATATGAACGGCACCATGCAACAGGCCGATCTGCCGGTTCTGGTCAAGCCCGGCACCGACGGCGCGCTGGCCTGCGCGGTGATGCATTGTCTGTTCCGCGACGGTTATGCCGACTGGGATTACCTGACGAAATACACGGACGCGCCGCATGAACTCGAAGCGCATTTGAAAACGCGCGATCCGCAATGGGCCTCGGCGATCACCGGAACACCGGTCGAGACCATCGAGGCATTCGCCCGGCTGATCGGCGAGAACAAGCGCACATTCTTCCGACTGGGCTACGGATTCGGCCGGTCGCGTAACGGTGCGGCCAATATGCACGCGGCAAGCTGCATTCCGGCGGTGACCGGCGCCTGGCTGCACGAAGGCGGTGGCGCGTTCCACATGAACGCCGACATCTACCGGCTCGACAAAACGCTGATCGAAGGTCTCGACGTCTGGGATCGCTCGGTGCGGATGCTCGATCAGTCGCGCATTGGCGCGATTCTCACTGGCGACCCTGACGCGCTTTTAGGCGGTCCGCCGGTCGACGCCTTGTTTGTTCAGAATACCAATCCGGTTTCCGTCGCGCCCGACCAGACTTTGGTCAAGCGCGGCTTTGCGCGTCCCGACTTGTTTACCTGTGTGCACGAACAGTTCATGACCGAAACTGCCGCGATGGCCGATGTGGTGCTGCCGGCGACAATGTTCACTGAACACGACGACATTTATCGCGGCGGCGGCCATCAATACATTGTACTGGGCCCGAAGCTGGTCGAACCGCCCGGCGAGTGCCGCAGCAATCATGACGTGGTGGTCGCGCTGGCGTCCCGGCTCGGCGCGACGCATCCCGGCTTTGCCATGAGCCCGCGGCAGTTGATCGACCAGATGCTGCGCGTTTCAAAGCGCGGCACGCTGGCGCAGCTTGAAGCGGACAAATGGCTGGATTGTCAGCCGCCGTTCGAGAAGGCGCATTACCTCGACGGCTTCAACTGGCCGGACGGCAAATTCCGCTTCAAGCCGGATTGGCCGAATGTGCCGTTCCGCAGCCCCTATACCAGCGGGCCGGTATCGGCGATGCCGGCTTTGCCGGATCATTGGGCCTCGATCGAACAGGCCGACGACGAGCACCCATTCCGGATGACGACCTCGCCGGCGCGCGCCTTTCTCAATTCGACCTTTACTGAAACGCCGACCTCCCAAGGCAATGAGAAGCGGCCGACTGTGCTGATCCATCCGGAGGACGCGGCCGGCCAGGGCATTGCCGACGGCGACGCGGTCGTGCTTGGCAATGCACGCGGGCAGGTCCGGCTACATGCCAAATTGTTCGAGGGGTTGCGGCGCGGCGTGCTGGTCGCGGAATCGATCTGGCCCAATGCCGCCTATGTTGACGGATGCGGCATCAACACTTTGACCGGCGCGGACTCGATTGCGCCGTTCGGCGGCGCGGCGTTCCACGACAACAAGGTCTGGGTCCGCCGCGCCGGGTAGGGGCTCTTAGAGCTCCTTGCCGATCAGCCGGTCGAGCGAGTAGCGGCCGCCGCCGTAGAGCGCGATTGCGAACATCACGATGCCGAGCAGCAGGACGTATTCATAGCCGCCGTGGCTCGCCGAAAAGCCGCGCGGGCCGTGGATGGCGACGAACATGACGCCGATTTCGATCGCCAGCGCGGCGGCGAAGAAGCGCGTGAACAGGCCGAGCGCGACACAGATCGCGCCGACGGTTTCCAGGAAAATAATGAGGAAGGCGCAGACCGCGGGCGCGACAAAGCCGATCTTGACGAAGAAGGCGACCTCGGCGGCAAAGCCGGCATTCACCTTGGCCCAGCCGTGCATGAACAGGATATAGCCGATGATCAGACGAACCAGCGTGAAGCCGACTTCGGGGGACCATGCATAAAAACCGGCGAGGCCGGGGATGACTAACTTGGTTTCGGTGCCGGTGCGGCCAGACATGCGATCGCCTTTGTCTTGTGTTTGCGCTTTATCACGGCGTGACCGTGACGGGATGCGGCGTCATCAGGGCGATGTGTGGCGAAATTCTGTTCCGTTGAACAAGAGTTCGTGACTTGCGTCGGACCTTGCCGGCGCGACCGCCTTTTTGATCATAAAAGAGGCGGAGCCGCGCCGGCTGGCCGAGTCTTAAAGTTCCTTTCCGATCAGGCGGTCAAGCGAATAGCGGCCGCCGCCATGCATCGCGATGGCGAACAGAACGACGCCGATCAGCAAGACATATTCATATCCGCCGCCGCCGGCGCCATAGCCTTTGGCGAGGTGTACGAACAGCAGCGCCATCGCCATCTCGATGGCGGTCGCGGCGGCAAAGAAGCGGGTCAGCAAGCCGAGGATCAGGCAGACGCCGCCAATGACCTCAAGCGCCATCGTCACGTAGGCAAACAGCAGCGCCGGCTCGAGGCCGTTCTTGGCCATGATGTTGGCGGCGACCGCCGCCGCGCCAATCTTGAACTTAAATGAGACGTGCATCAGAAACATAATGCCGACAACCACGCGCATCGCGGCGAAAGCAATTTCGCCGAAGTTGGCGTAAAATCCGGCCAGTCCCGGATAGACGAGTTTGGTCGAAGTGCCCGGCAGCCCATTCATCTTATGTTCCCCTTGTTGTGTATGGCCCCTTCTGGAGCCTGCGGCACAAGTTACAACACCGCGATCGGGGGCTTATTCACGTTGAAGTGTGTGGACTAGTCTTCGGTTGGGGATAGTTGCCCGGCTTCCGGAACGCGTTGGCCGTCGATCAGACAATGGCCGTCGGCAACCTCGACGCGGCCCTGCGCGACCAGCTGCAAGGCTAGCGGATAAATCCGGTGTTCGACCGCGAGCACGCGGTCGGCAAGGGCGGCTTCGGTATCGTCGGCGTAAACCTTGACCGCGCCCTGCATGATGATGGGCCCGGCGTCCATTTCGGGCACGACGAAATGGACCGTCGCGCCGTGGACTTTGGCCCCGGCGTCGAGCGCGCGCCGATGGGTGTCGAGGCCCTTGAAGGCCGGTAACAGTGCCGGATGGATATTGAGCATTCGGTTTTGCCAGGTTTCGACAAAGCCGGGCGACAATAACCGCATGAACCCGGCGAGGCACACCAGCTCGATGCGATGGGCTTCCAGAACGTCCTGTAGGGCGCGTTCGAAAGCCGGGCGGTCCTTGCCGAAGCGGGTGTGATCGATCGCCTCGGTCTCGATGCCGGCGTCGCGTGCGATGGCAAGGCCGCCGGCGTCCGGTCGATTCGAGGCGACCAGGGCGATTTCGGCCGGGAAGGCCGGGTCTTGCGCCGCCTTGATCAGAGCCGCCATGTTGGAGCCGCGACCGGAAATCAGAACCGCGACGCGCTTGCGATTCATGATCGTGATCTCACAAGGTCAGATCGAGCGTGCCGTCATAAACGACGCGCTCGTCCGAGGCGGTCTTGATCACCGCGCCAATGGTGCTGACTTGCTCGCCGGCTTGGGCGAAAGCCTGGGCGACCGCATCGGCATCGCTGGCCGCGACCACGACGATCATGCCGATACCGCAATTGAAGGTGCGCAGCATTTCTGTGGCGGCGATGTTGCCGACCGCGGCCAGCCACTTGAAGACCGGCGGAACGGTAACGCGTGTCAGATCGATGCGGGCGCCGAGGCCCTTGGGGAGGACGCGTGGGATGTTGTCGGGAAAGCCGCCGCCGGTGATATGGGCAAAGCCCTTCACGGCATGGGTGGCGCGGATCGCGGCGAGACAGGATTTCACGTAGATGCGCGTCGGCGTCAGGATCGCTTCGCCCAGACTCATGTCGGCAGCGAAAGGCGCAGGCGTGGTCCACAACAGGCCGCTTTTGGCGACGACCTTGCGTACCAGCGAATAGCCGTTCGAATGTACGCCCGAAGAGGCGAGCCCGAGAATGACATCGCCCTCGGCGATGTCGTCTTTTGGCAAGACCTCGCCGCGTTCGACGGCGCCGACCGCGAAACCGGCCAGGTCATAATCATCGCCCTGATAAAGGCCGGGCATTTCCGCGGTTTCGCCGCCGATCAGGGCGCAGCCGGCCTGACGACAGCCGACCGCGATACCGGCGACGACCGCCGCACCAACTTCCGGCTCCAGCTTGCCGGTCGCGTAATAGTCGAGAAAGAACAGGGGCTCCGCGCCTTGCACCACCAGATCGTTGACGCTCATCGCGACCAAGTCGATGCCGATGGTGTCGTGGCGGCCGGTTTCGATCGCGACCTTGACCTTGGTGCCGACGCCGTCATTGGCCGCGACCAGTACCGGGTCGGTAAAGCCGGCCCGTTTGAGATCGAACAGGCCGCCGAATCCGCCGATTTCGCTGTCGGCGCCCGGTCGCGCTGTCGCGCGCACCAGCGGCTTGATCAGATCGACCATCCGGTTACCGGCATCGATGTCGACGCCGGCTTGCGCGTAAGTCAGTCCGCGGTCGTTGTCGGCCATGTGGGTCCCTCGGCGCGCCGTTTCGGTCGAGGCCGGCGCCTGCCCGAAATGGGGGCTGCCGGCTTTCGGCCTCAATCTTGCGCAAAAATGCTGCGGAAGCATGGATATTTTGCCGCGTCCTACGGCGGAATCGCAGTTCGTGCAATGGCTGGAGCTGCGTTATACTCTGGCTTGCGGAGCGTTCGCGATCCGTCCTCCCGCCGGGGGCTTTTGTTTGCAAGCCGGGACTATCATTGAGTATTCCTAACCTCATTACGCTGGGGCGTATTTTTTTAGTGCCGGTTGTGGTCTGGGCGATTGCATCCAACGCCATGTGGGTGGCCTTTGTGCTGTTCCTCGTGGCCGGCGTCAGCGACGGCGTCGACGGGTTTCTGGCGAAACGCTTCCACATGACGACCGAGTTGGGGGCCTATCTCGACCCGCTCGCCGACAAGGCCTTGATCGTGTCGATTTATCTGACCCTTGGGATCAACGGGGACATCCCGCGCTGGCTGGTGATCCTGGTGGTGTCACGCGATATCCTGATCGTCGGCGGCATCCTGCTGTCCTGGCTGATAGGGAACCCGCTCAAGATCAGGCCGCTGCTGGTGTCCAAGCTCAATACTGTTGCTCAGATCGTTTTTGCCTGCGTTGTTCTGGGTTCGCTGGGGTTCGGCATCGAGGTGCCGGTTTTTAAATTGGTTCTGATGGGACTGGTGGCGACTTTGACCTTGTTGTCGATTGCCGCCTATCTCGCGGAATGGGTGCGTCACATGAATTCAGCGGCGGCCGGACATTGAACACAGCCGATCAGAATACGGTCGTTGACCCGACCGCTCGACCGCCCGCGCCAGGTAGCAGTCCGCTTCCGCGCCAGATGAACTTCTGGCTCATCGGCTTGGTATTCGTCATTCTGGTGCTGTGGTTGCTCAGCCCGATTTTGCTGCCCTTCGTCGCGGGGCTCGCCATCGCCTATCTGCTGGCGCCGCTGACCGATCGCCTGGTGCAACTCGGGCTGCATCGCCTGGTGGCGGCGCTGTTGATCATCACGCTGATGGTTGTGGCCTTTGTGTTGCTGATCCTGTTGGTCGCGCCGGTGCTGGGCGGTCAATTGTCGTCGTTCATCGAGAATATTCCGGGTTACGTCACCAAGCTCAGGGCTTTGGTCCGCGATCCGAGTTGGCCCTGGCTGCAAAAGCTGGTCGGCGCCGGTCTGGCCAACGACAAGGCGATCACCGATCTGGTGACGCAAGGGGCGAGCTGGCTCACGACGTTCCTGAAATCGTTATGGTCGGGCGGGCGGGCGCTGGTGTCGCTGTTCTCGCTGATCGTGGTGACGCCGGTGGTGGCGTTTTATCTGATCTTCGATTGGCACCAGATGATCGACACTGTCGATAGCTGGGTGCCACGCCGGCAACGCGAGACCGTAAGGCGGCTGGCGCGCGAGACCGATACCGCGATTGCCGGCTTTGTGCGCGGGCAGAGCGCGGTCTGCCTGATCCTTGGTACGTTTTATGCCATCGCGCTGACGATCAGCGGACTCAATTTCGGCTTGTTGATCGGCCTGATCTCGGGCCTCATCACCTTCATCCCTTACGTGGGTTCGATGACCGGGCTGATCCTGTCGCTTGCCGTGGCGGTCGCGCAGTTCTGGCCGCATTACACGCCGATCCTGGTTGTGCTCGGTATCTTCCTGGTCGGGCAGTTTCTCGAAGGCAATGTGCTGTCGCCGAAGCTGGTCGGCGAAAGCGTCGGTTTGCATCCGGTCTGGTTGATCTTCGCGCTGTTGGCTTTCGGCTATTTGTTCGGCTTCGTCGGGCTTCTGGTGGCAGTTCCTCTTGCCGCGACCATTGGCGTTTTGGCGCGCTTCGCGCTCAATCGCTATCTTGAGAGTTCGCTTTATACCGGTGAGCCGCCGCAGTGACGCAAGGAGATCTCTTCATGGTCGCTCCAGGCGCGTGCCAGGACGACACGCCCCTGGCGCCGGCGGCGCAGACCGTGCCGGTGCTGCCGCTGGCGCCGCGTCAATTGGTGCTGGCGCTTGACCATGCCATCAGCTTTGCCCGCGAGGATTTTCTGGAAGGGCCATCGAACGCCAAGGCTTTGGCGCTGATCGATCGCTGGCCGGACTGGCCGGCGCGGTTGGTGGCGCTGGTCGGTCCCGAAGGCTCGGGCAAAAGCCATCTGGCGTCGATCTGGGCGCAGAGGTCGGGCGCCCGCATCCTCTCGGCCAAGCTGCTCGGCGAGACCGACCTGCCGTCGGCCTTTGCCACCGGCGCGCTGGTGGTCGAGGACCTCGACGCCGAAGGTCTTGAAGAACGGGCGCTGTTTCACCTGATCAATCTGGCACGCGAAGAGCAGGCCGACGTCCTTTTCACCGCCCGTGTCGCGCCCTCCAGCTTTGCTGTGCGCATCCGCGATCTGGCGTCGCGCTTGCGGGCCTTGCCGGTGGTGTCCCTGGCCGCACCCGAGGACTCGCTGCTGCGGGCCTTGATCGTCAAGCTGGCGGCGGACCGGCAACTGGCGGTCGATGCGTCGCTGGTCAATTATCTCGCTACCCGGATCGAACGATCCTTTGCCAGTGTGCGGTCTGCGGTTGAGCGGCTCGACGAAGAGGCGTTGCGCCAGCATCGTCCGGTGACGCGGGCGCTGGCGGCCGAATTGTTCCGGTAGCGTCGCGGGCCAGGCCGATCCCGAGTGATTGGCTTATTCGACCGGATTGAGTCTGATGAATATCACCGCATTGCCGCTGTCGCGGTTGAAGGTGATTGCATAACGCCGCATCGCCGCGATGGCGTCGGCGGTTTCGGCTCGCGGGCATTGAATATCGTCGACACTGACGCCGCCCCGGTTCAACGCCTTTCTGAACTGGCCGTCACCGAAGCCTAAATCGTCGGACGCGAAAGGCTGTGAGATGTAGACCTTGTTGTCGGCGTGCGATGGCGCCAGGCAGTATTGCCACTCGGTGCCACTGGCCGCGCGAGAAAGCCCGGCCGCCGCAGATAAGGCGGTCAGCGCGCATAGGACAGCGGTTGCGCTTGCGATCTTCGGCATGTCAGGAAATTTTTAACCGACCGGTGAACCCGTCACCTTCGCGCGCCCCGAATTCACTAATACTATGAGCGGGCATCGATTCGACTAAAAACGCCGTAAAATTCCTCCCCGTCATCAAACGCGCGACCGACACAGTCGCCCAACTATGAATGCGCCGATCATGTCAGACGTTTGCGCCAATGGAATTGATACCGGTTTCGTGGCTTTGGGCTACGCCAAGGTCGCCGTACTGGGCGTTGTTCAGGGCATCACCGAATTGCTGCCGATTTCATCGACCGCGCATATGCGGTTGGTCCCTGCGGTGCTGGGCTGGCGCGATCCGGGTTCGGCGTTCTCGGCGGCGATGCAGCTTGCCGCATTGGCTGCGGTGGTCAGCTATTTCTGGAGTGATGTGCGGGGCCTGACGGTCAATTCGGTGACGGCCTTGATGCGCGGCCAGTTCAGCGACCGTCATTTGCGATTTTCGATCTGGATCGTACTGGCCACGATCCCGATCGGGATTGCCGGTCTGACTCTGGCCAAGATTTTGAATACCTGCGGCTCGCCGCTGCGCAGCGTCAGCGTTGTCGGCTGGGCTTGCGTGGTGATGGCTTTGTTGCTGGGGCTGGCGGAAATCATGGCGCGCCACCGGCGCTCGGTCGACAACGCGACCCTTTGGGATGCATTGCTGGTCGGTCTTGCCCAGGTCGGCGCCTTGATCCCCGGGGTGTCGCGGTCAGGCTCGACGCTGACTGCGGCGTTGGCGCTCGGCTTCAAACGTGAGGAGGCAGCCCGGCTGTCGTTCCTGCTCGGCCTGCCGGCGATCGCGCTCGCCGGTCTGAAGGAAATCTGGGAACTGCATAAGGTGCATCTGGACAGTCATGGCTGGTCGGTTCTGGCGGTCGGTATCGTGGTGGCGTCGATCTCGGCGTTTTTCGCGATCTGGGGGTTGATGCGGTTTCTTGAGCGGTTCTCGACCTGGCCCTTCGTGGCCTATCGCTTCCTGCTCGGGGTCTTTATTCTGGGCAGCGTCGCGATTGGCTGGCTGAGTTGATACAAAGCGGGATGGCCGTGGCCGCAAGCCCTGGACAGCGGGGCCAGCCCGACCGCGAACGGTCATCCAGCCGCCATTTTTGCCGGCTAGGACATGTTGCTATTGGGTCGAAGTAATTATGGCAGAGCGCGCTCAAGCTACGGCAAATTCTAAGAAATCTGTCTCCGCAGCCGAGCCGGCGCAGCTTTCGGGAGAAACCGCCGAGGCGGCGTTGCAACCAGCCGCGGACGAGGCGACCGAGACCAGTCTGCGCGCCAGCCCCGACCGCTTTATCAATCGCGAACTGTCCTGGCTGCACTTCAACCGCCGGGTTCTCGAAGAGGCCGCCAACGAGCAGCACCCGATCCTGGAGCGGGTGCGCTTTCTGTCGATCTCGGCCAATAACCTCGACGAGTTTTTCATGGTCCGGGTTGCCGGTCTGAAGGGCCAGGTTCGTCAGGGCATCACCACGCGCAGCCCGGACGGGCTGACGCCGTCCGAGCAACTGGTCAAGATCGGCGAGGCCGTCACCCAGCTGGCGCGCGATCAGCAGTATCGTTGGCTGGAATTGCGGCCCGATCTCGCCGCCGTCGGCGTGACGCTGCTTGACGGCGCCGATCTGAAGAAGGCCGACCGGGTCTGGCTCGAGGAGCATTTCCTCACCCATGTCTTCCCGCTGCTGACGCCGCTGGCGATCGACCCGGCGCATCCGTTTCCGTTCATTCCCAATCTCGGCTTCTCGATGGCGCTGCACTTGGTGCGGATGCGCGACGGCAAGTCGATGAACGCGCTGATCCGCATGCCGCAGAAGATCGAGCGCTTCATCAGATTGCCGGCCGGCGGCAGTGATGGCATTCGGCTGATCACGCTGGAGGAGGCGACCGCATTGCATGTCGGCCGGCTGTTTCCCGGCTACGGCGTGAAGGGCCAGGGCGCCTTCCGCGCTATTCGCGATTCCGATCTGGAAATCGAGGAAGAGGCGGAAGACCTGGTGCGGCTGTTCGAGACCGCGCTCAAGCAGCGGCGGCGCGGTTCGGTGATCCGGCTCGAACTCAACGCCACGATGCCGCTCGAACTGCGCGATTTCGTGCAGCGCGCGCTGGCGGTCGCCGACGACGAAGTCTTCATGGTCGATGGCGTGTTGGCGCTCAACGATCTGTCGCAACTGACCAAGGTCGATCGGCCTGATCTCGAATTCGTGCCTTATAACCCGCGCTATCCCGAACGCATCCGCGACCACGGCGGTGATGCTTTCGCCGCGATCCGGCAGAAGGATCTGGTGGTCCATCACCCTTACGAATCCTTCGACGTGGTGGTGCAGTTCCTGCAACAGGCCGCGCGCGACCCCGATGTGGTCGCGATCAAGCAGACGCTGTATCGCACCTCGGCCGAGAGCCCGATCGTCAAGACGCTGGTCGAGGCCGCCGAAGCCGGCAAGTCGGTGACCGCTCTGGTCGAACTCAAGGCGCGCTTTGACGAAGAGGCCAATATCCGCTGGGCTCGTGATCTTGAGCGCGCCGGCGCGCAGGTGGTCTATGGTTTCATCGAACTCAAGACCCATGCCAAGCTGTCGCTGGTGGTGCGGCGCGAGGGCGGGTCGCTGGCCACTTACTGTCACGTCGGCACCGGCAACTACCATCCAGTGACCGCGCGCATCTACACCGACCTGTCGTTCTTCACCGCCGATCCGGTGATCGCGCGCGACGTCGCCCGCATCTTCAATTACATCACCGGTTATGCCGAGCCGGCCGAACTCGAACGCATGGCGATCTCTCCGGTCAGTCTGCGGCCGCGCATTCTCGATCACATCGCGCAGGAGACCGCCAACGCCAAGGCCGGCAAACCGTCCGGTATCTGGATGAAGATGAATGCGCTGGTCGATCCCGGCATTATCGACGCGCTCTATGATGCGTCGAACGCCGGCGTACCGATCGATCTGGTGGTACGCGGTATCTGCTGCCTGCGGCCGGGCGTGCCGGGTTTGTCGGAGAACATCCGCGCCAAGTCGATTGTCGGCCGCTTCCTTGAGCACAGCCGCATTTACTGTTTCGGCGCTGGCTATGCGTTGCCACATCCCAAGGCGGCGGTCTATTTTTCGTCGGCCGACATGATGCCGCGTAATCTCGACCGCCGCGTCGAGGTATTGTGTCCAATTCTCAACCCGACGGTGCATGAGCAGGTGCTGGGCCAGATTCTTGCGGCCAATTTCCGGGACAACGAACAGAGCTGGAAGGTCTTGCCGGATGGCAGTTCGACGCGCATAAAGGCGGCGCCGGGCGAAGAGCCGTTCAACGCCCACAAGTATTTCATGACCAATCCGAGCTTGTCGGGCCGTGGTAAATCTCTCAAAGAATCGTCGCCCCGCAACCTCATCCGCCGCCTCATTGAAGAGGCTTAAGCGGACGGGCGCGCGCGGCGCGTTGGACAAGGGCCGTCTCGACCACGGACCGGCAATTGCGGTCATCGATATCGGATCGAACTCGGTTCGTCTGGTGATCTACGAGGGTTTGACCCGTTCGCCGACACCGATCTTCAACGAAAAGGTGCTGGCCGGTCTTGGCCGTCAGGTTCAGACCACCGGATTGTTGGCGCAGGATGCGATCAACACCGCGCTTGCCGCGCTGGTCCGGTTTCGTGCGCTCTGCGATATTCAGCATGTCAGCAAGGTCTGGGCGATCGCCACCGCCGCTTGCCGAGACGCGCGCAACGGCCGCGCCTTCATTGCCGAAGCCGAGCGGATCTGCGGCGCCAAGATCGAGATTCTGTCCGGTAAACGCGAAGCCCAATTGACGGCGCTCGGCGTCGTGTCGGGCATCTACAAGCCGGATGGTATCGTCGGCGATCTCGGCGGCGGTTCGCTGGAACTGGTCGATGTTCACGGGACGCGCGTGCGTCATGGTCTGACCTTGCCGCTGGGCGGTCTGGCCTTGCAGGATATTTCCGGCAAGTCGATCAAGAAAGCCGAGAAACTTGTCGCCGATGCTTTCAAGGGGCTCGGTATCCTCAAGGAAGGCGAGGGCCGCACCTTCTACGCTGTCGGTGGGACCTGGCGCGCCCTGGCGCGTCTGCACATGTGGCAGACCGGTTATCCGTTCCACGTCATGCAGAACTACCGGATGCCGGCGCGCGAGGCGTTGGAATTCGCTCGGCTGGTGCATCGGGTCGATACCGAAACCTTATCGAAGATCGAGGTGGTCAATTCGGCCCGCCGGCCGTTGTTGTCGTATGCAGCGCTGGTGCTGGAAAATCTGGTCCGCACGATCAAGCCGAAAGATGTGGTGATCTCGGTACTCGGCGTGCGCGAGGGGTTGCTGTATTCGCTGCTGGACGCCAGGAGCCGTGCCCAAGATCCGCTGATTGCGGCGTCGGCCGATCTCAATCTCCTGCGCGCGCGTTCGCCGCGCCATAGCGACGAGCTGATCGCCTGGACCGATCGGTTCTTTGCCACCTCCGGCTTGGAAGAAAACGCTGACGAGCGCCGGCTGCGTCATGCCGCCTGTCTGCTGAGCGATATCGGTTGGCGGGCGCACCCGGATTATCGCGGCGAGCAGGCGATGAACATTGTCGCGCATGGCGCTTTCGTCGCGGTCGATCATCCCGGACGCGCCTATCTCGGGCTGGCGACCTATTTCCGTCACGCGGGATTGAGCGAAGACGAATTGCCGATGCGGCTGCGCGAATTGGCCAGCACGCATATCCTCGATCGTGCCCGCGTGCTGGGCGCGGCGATGCGGGTCGCCTATATCCTGACCGCCGGCCAGAGCGGCGTGCTTGGCGATGTGCCGATGCAGGTCGTGCGCGGCAAGCTGGTACTCAAGTTGCCCGGCGAATACGGCAAGCTGATCAGCGACCGGTTATTCAGCCGGGTGCGGCAACTGGCGAGATTGGTCGGACGCGAACCGGCGATCGAGGCCTAACTGCCGGACGGTTGCTGTCGCCGACCGGACGTCAGAACAGTTCGTAGAGATCGAGATAATAATCGGCTTTGGTCTGATCCCAGAGATGCCCGCCGCTGCGCTCGGTATAAGCTTTAGCAAAGCGCGCCACCGCCTCGGATCCGAAGTGCTCGTCGATATCGTTGGCGGTGACGGCAAGATCGATATAACGGTCTCCGCGTCCGGCATTGCCGCAGTCGACGAAACCGATGCCGCCACAGTCGTTGATCAGAATGTTGCTCAATGTGGCATCGCCATGAATGACCACGAGGTCCTGTGGCGGTTGGGTCTTGATCAGCCGGGCGATGAGGTCGTTCGGATCGACATCGGCATTGCGGTCGGCGAAATGGCGCGCGTCGACGTCGCCGGCGTCGATGGCGCGACGGGCGCGCCCCAGACGAATGGCCAGGGTTTCATCGAACGGACAATCGAAGGTCGGCACCGCATGCAGGGCGGCAAGCCCGGCCGCGATGGCGTCGATCAATTCGGGCAGAGGTCGCCGGCCGGTGGTCGCGGGAAGGCCGCGCAGTGCGCGCGACAGGACGACGACGCTGTCCGCGCTGTCGTCGATACGCAGAAGCGCTGGAACGGGAACCCCGTGGGCAGCGAGCCATTGCGTGCGGGCGATCTCGTCGCGTAGCAAGGCGGCCGCGTCGGCATGGGCGATTTTCAGATAATTCAGCGGTTGGCCGTCCTGATGGACGCGATAGACGCTAGCGTCGCTCATGCCGGCGGCGACCGGTTCGATGCGAGGCTCGCGCAGGCCGGCCCAGCCTTGGCGCAGCAAGCGCGTCAGGATTGCGTCATCGGTTGCGGTCATGGCTTGCCATGTCAGCGATGATATGGCCCCGGCTTGCGGCCGGTCGTGGGGCGACGACAAAGGCCCCGCTTATGACGATCATCTGGCCGTGACGGTTGCGACAAAGCGGTCGACTTCGTCGGTCGTCGTCGCGAATGAGGTTACCAAACGAACCAGCGATGCGTCTTCCCCGGCCAGTTCGCCTTTCGGTGAGTTATGCGCATCCCACTCGTAGAACGCCGCGCCGGCGGCCTTGAGCCGCGCGCAAATCGTTTTCGGCAGAGTGGCGAAGACTTCGTTGGCCTCGACCGGCCAGATCGGTGCATGGCCGGCGGCGATCAGGCCCTGACCCAGCCGGTCGGCCATGGTATTGGCGTGCCGCGCCAGCTTGAGCCACAGATCGTCGGCCAGGTAGGCTTCCATTTGGGCGGCGATGAAGCGGTGCTTCGATTGCAGGTGGCCGCCGCGTTTGCGCCGCGCTGCCATGTCGGCGCCGCGCGCCGGATCGAAGAAGACGATCGCTTCGGCGGCCATCGCGCCGCCCTTGGTGGCGCCGAACGACAGGGCGTCGACGCCAGCCTGCCAGGTCGCTTCGGCCGGCGACACATTCATGCGCGCCAGCGCATTGCCGAGCCGCGCGCCATCGACATGGACGGCAAGACCTCGCGCGTGGGCAATATCGGCCAGTTCGCGGATCTGCTGCGGATGATAGATCGTTCCGGCTTCGGTCGCCTGCGATATCGATAGCGCCGAAGGCGCGACATGGTGCGGCGCGCCCCATTGTGGCTTGTCGAGTGACGCGGCAAGTGTCGTCGTGGAGATCTTGCCGGCCTCGCCGGGCAGGCCAACCAGCCTGATGCCGCCACCGAAAAATTCCGGCGCGCCGCACTCGTCGGTGGCGATATGGGATTCGGCGTGGCATAGCACGGCCCCCCAAGGCGGCGTCAGATGCGCGAGCGCCAGCGCATTGGCCGCCGTGCCGGTCGAAACCAGAAACACCGCGAGGTCGCATTCGAAGATCTCGGCGAAGCGCTTTTCGACCCGCTTGGTCCAGGCATCGTTGCCGTAGCCGAGGGCAAATCCGTCGCTGGCCCGCGCGATTGCGTCCATGATTTGCGGTGCGACCGGCGCGGTATTGTCACTGGCGAAATTCATGGTCACTCCGGTAGACGACGATCAGCTTTTATCGACGGTGACCACTTTGCCTTTTTCCATCGCCAGCGCCAGCTTGCCGTGTTTGAGCGCGATCGCTTTTTCGCCGAATAGTTCGCGACGCCAGCCCTTGAGCGCCGGCACGTCGGCGTTGTCGTCGGCGGCGATGCGGTCGAGCTCATCAACGGTGGCGATCACCTTGGCGGCGACCGCGTGCGTTTCCGCCGTCATCCGCAGCAGCACCTTCAGCAATTCGACGGTGGCTGCGCCATTGGCTGCGGGGCGCGACCGTTCGAAGCGCGGCAAGGTTTTGGGGTCGCGCTCGATGCCGCGTTGCACCGCTTCGACGATAGCATCGCCCCAGCGCGATCGTTCGAAGCCCTTCGGCAGCGAGCGCAGATGGCCAAGTTTCTCGATTGAGGTCGGTGCCTGGGTGGCGATATCGCCGACCACGTCATCCTTGAGCACGCGCGACCGCGGCACGTCGCGGGTCTGGGCTTCGCGCTCGCGCCACGCCGCGACCTCGATCAGGACGGCGAGTTCCTTCGGTTTGCGCACGCGGGTTTTGAGACGCTCCCAGGCGCGCTCCGGGTCCATGCGATAGGTATCGGGCGAGGTCAGGACGCCCATCTCGGCCTCAACCCAACTGGCGCGATCGCGTTTGGCGAGATCGGCCGCGAGCTTTTCGTAGACCTTGCGCAGATGGGTGACGTCAGACAGTGCGTAGGTCAGTTGCGCATCGCTCAGCGGCCGCCGCGTCCAGTCGGTGAAGCGGTTCGATTTGTCGAGGACGTCGCCGGTAATGCGCTGCACGAGCTGGTCGTAGGAGATCGAGTCGCCGTAACCGAGCACCATGGCCGCGACCTGGGTGTCGACCAGTGGGTGCGGGATGGTCTTGGCCATGTTCCAGAGGATTTCGATATCCTGGCGCGCGGCGTGAAAGACCTTGATGACTTTTTCGTTGGCCATCAATTGGAAGAAGGGCGTCAGATCGATCCCCGGCGCGAGCGCATCGATCACCACCGCTTCGTCGTCGGTCGCCATCTGCGCGACGCACAGCAGCGGATAATAGGTCGTCTCGCGCAGGAATTCGGTATCGACGGTGACGAAAGCATGGCCGGTCATGCGGGCGCAGACAGCGGCAAGATCGTCGGTGGTTGTGATCAATGACATATCAACGATTAGCCTTACCTCATCCGGATCGATGATGGAAAAAATTTCAATCAGCTTTTCCGTTTGCCGCGCACCGGCGGCATCATGATGAACTCCCAAGGGCTCGGCATCGGTCCGACCGGCACTTCGATCAGGGTCGGTTCACGCGCGGTGAAACTTTCGCGCAGCGCGATCTTGAGTTCGGCGGGGCTGTGGGCGCGACGCCCGGTCGCGCCAAAGCTCTCTGCGAATTTGACGAAGTCCGGATTGGCCAGATCGCAGGCGATCAGCCTCCCGAATTGCTCTTCCTGGATGCGCTTTACGTTGCCGAAATGACCGTCGACAAACACGACGGCGGTCAGTGGTATGCGGTGGCGCATCGCTGTCGCCATTTCGTTGGCGGTATACATGAAGCCGCCATCGCCGTTGATCGACAGCACCGGCACATCGGGCCGGGCATGTTGCGCGCCGAGTGCGGTGGCGTAGCCCCAGCCGAGATTGTCCTGGAAGCCGGGCGACAAGAAGGTCCGCGGCTTGTAGATCGGCAGGGCGAGGCGGGCGGCGAAGCCCAACTGGGTGACCTCGTCGACGAAGATGCCGTCTTCCGGCAACTCGGAGCGGATGGCGTCCAGGAAGGCGAGTTGCGGGGCGAGCTTGGCGAGGCCTTCGCGCATCTTGGCCTGGCGCGCCAGCATTTCGTCCCGGCGCGGCGCGCGGTTATGATTGGTGCGCGCCAGCGCGTCGATCAACTGGCGCAGGATGGGCGCGCTGTCGCCGATCATCGCCACGGCCGGCTTGTGCAGCCGCTCGGGTTCGCTGGCGGCGGCATCGACCCGGACGATCTTGAGATCGCGGTCCATGCCCCATTGCGTGAACGGCGTCAGCAGACGGGTGCCGACCGCGAGGACGGCATCTGCTTCGCCCCAGAGGTCGCGGCCGAGCGGTAAATTGACACTGAAAGGATCGCGATCGTCGAGCACGCCCTTGCCGCGCCGGTAGGAGAGAACCGGCGCCTGCAACATCTGGGATAGCAGGGTGACTTCGAGCGACGCGTCCTGGGCGCCGCCGCCGGCTACGATCAGCACCCGTTCGGCCTTGCCGAGGATCTTGGCGGCGCGTCGCAGGTCGTCTTCGTCGATGCGCGGCGCGCGCGGTGGGGTCGGTTCCGGGATCGGCCCGACCTTGCCGCGCTGGCCCCAGACATCGATGGCGCATTCGAGCGCGGCAGGGCCGGGGCGGCCCTGATGCATCGATTTGATTGCCTTGGCGGTCTTGGCCGCCGCTTCGGCCGGCTGGTCAATGCGGGAGGTATGATCGACCAGCCGCGCGATAATGCCGGCCTGGTCGCGAATTTCGTGAAGATGGCCCTGCGACCGTCCAATGGCGGCGGCCGGGATCTGACCGACCATCGCCAGAACCGGTGCGTTCATGCCATAGGCGGTCAGGAGCGCGGCGCTGGAGTTCAAAAAGCCGGGACCGGGGACCACCGAATAGGTCTGGGGCTTTGCGGTCGCCAGCGCGGCTCCCAGCGCCATATAGGCGGCTCCCTGTTCATGCCGGGCATGAACGACCTTCAGATGATCGCCAGCCCGGGCAAAAGCATCGAACAGGTGGTCGTTGTGGACGCCGGGCAGGGCATAGACCGTGTCGATACCGTGGGTGAGCAAAGTCGCCACGGTCGCGTCGGCGGTCGACATTTCGGTCTCGACCGTCTTTGCGCTGGATTTGGCGGTTTTTTGCGATTTTTTCTGGGGATTTGGCATCGTCACTCCGGCACTGCTGACCCTTGAGTTTGCAGATTGGTCCGAGTCTGTCGAGGACCGAGCGGGGAACGCAGGGCGGCTATTCAGGCACCGCACTCGAGGTCGGCTCGCCGGTCGGTTTGGCTCGCCGTCGCCTTGACAAGGCGGACCCCCTATGCGTTTTTCGCCCGCCTTGCGCCGTGCGGCCAAACGCCTGCCGAATCGCAAGAAATGCCATTACACACGGCGCCAGACGCGCATCGATAACCGGAATCGCACCCGCCATGACCCTGCATCGCTATCGTTCCCACACCTGCGGCGCGCTGCGCGAAAGCGACATCGGCAAAGAGGTGCGCCTGTCGGGCTGGTGTCACCGCATCCGCGATCATGGCGGCGTGCTGTTCATCGACCTGCGCGATCACTACGGCCTGACCCAGGCGGTCGTGGACCCCGATAGCCCGGCCTTCAAGTTGGCCGAGACCTTGCGCTCGGAATGGGTGATCCGGATCGACGGCAAGGCGCGCAAGCGCCCGGCGGGCACCGAGAACCCGGAACTGCCGACCGGTCAGGTCGAAGTCTACGTTACCGATATCGAGGTGCTGGGCGCGGCCGGCGATCTGCCGATGCCGGTGTTTGGCGAGCAGGAATATCCGGAGGATATCCGCCTCAAATATCGCTTCCTCGATCTGCGGCGTGAAAAGCTGCATAGCAACATCATGCTGCGCGGCGCGGTGATCGACTCGTTGCGGCGTCGGATGAAGGACGGTGGCTTCTTTGAATTTCAGACCCCGATCCTGACCGCGTCGTCGCCGGAAGGCGCGCGCGATTATCTGGTGCCGTCGCGCATTCATCCTGGCAAGTTCTATGCGCTGCCGCAGGCGCCGCAGCAGTTCAAACAGCTCATCATGGTCGCGGGCTTCGATCGCTATTTCCAGATCGCGCCTTGCTTCCGCGACGAGGACGCGCGTGCCGACCGTTCGCCCGGTGAGTTCTATCAGCTCGATCTGGAAATGAGCTTCGTCACCCAGCAGGATGTGTTCGACGCGGTCGAGCCGGTCATTCGCGGCGTGTTCGAGGAATTCGGCAAGGGCAAGAAGGTGACGCCGAAGTTTCCCCTGATCCCTTACGCCGAAGCCATTCGCAAATACGGATCGGACAAGCCGGATTTGCGCAATCCGATCGAGATGCAGGACGTCAGTGCCGCTTTCAAAGATTCCGGCTTCAAGATCTTCGCACGCATTCTGGAGACCGAAGGCAACGCGGTCTGGGCCATTCCGGCGCCGACCGGCGGCAATCGTGCCTTTGCCGATCGCATGAATTCCTGGGCGCAGGGCGAGGGCCAGCCGGGCCTCGGCTATATCTTCTGGCGCGAGGGCGAAGAGGGCGGCGCGGGTCCGCTGGCCAAGAACATCGGCCCGGAACGCACCAAGATGATTGCCGATCAACTCGGCCTCAAGGTTGGTGACGCCTGCTTCTTCGTCGCCGGCAAGCCGAAGGATTTCTACAAATTCGCCGGCGCCGCGCGCACCAAAGTCGGTCAAGAGCTGAACCTGATCGCGCAGGATCGTTTTGACCTTTGCTGGATCGTCGACTTCCCGATGTTCGAATGGAGCGAGGAAGAAAAGAAAATCGACTTCTCGCACAATCCGTTCTCGATGCCGAACATGGCGGTCGAGGAGTTCCTTGCGCTCGATGCCAGCGATAGCGAGAAGCTGCTGTCGATCAACGCCTTCCAATACGACATTGTTTGCAACGGTACCGAATTGTCGTCGGGCGCTATTCGTAACCATCGCCCCGAGGTGATGGAAAAGGCGTTTGCTATTGCCGGCTATCCGAAGGAAGTGCTGGAGGCCAAATTTGGCGGTATGCTGAGTGCCTTCCGGCTCGGCGCGCCGCCGCATGGCGGCATCGCGCCTGGCATCGACCGCATCGTGATGCTGCTGGCTGGCGAAGAGAACTTGCGCGAGGTCGTGCTGTTCCCGATGAACCAGAAGGCGGAAGACCTGATGATGGGCGCGCCGTCGGAAGTGTTGCCGAAGCAGCTTAAGGAACTCAGCCTGAGGCTGGATTTGCCGAAGAAATAATAAATCAGGCGCGCGCTTCGCCGATTTCGGCGCGTGCCTGCCGAACGCTTTCTTCCAGGTCCTTGAGGTCTGCTTTCTCGGGAATGTCGCGGTTTCCGGCATCGAGCACCAGCTGTAGATGCTTCTCCAGTGCGGGACGATGCGCGTCGTCGGCCTGTTGTAGCAACATACCGATGCTTTCCGCCATGCGGATAAGAACCGCGGCTTTGCCGTCGGCGTTTTGTCGGATTTGATTGAAGGCCGCATCGGTTACGCCTTCGAATGACGATACGGGTGCGACGACGCGAATGTGGCCGTTGGAATCCGTCCATTGGCTTTGCGGTGTCCCGCGCCGCATCATCAGACGCAGCGACAAGGCGAGGCGGTTGATGACTGCGAGTGCGGTGAAGACGTCGTTGATCCCGGGCGATAGTGCGCGCAAGGCGACCTCGACGAGATGCCTTGCAGCGTATTCGAGGTCCTGCACCGTTGTTCGTTCGCTGCCGGTCAGGACGGCGTTCTGGATCGCCGCTTTGACCTCGTCAGTGAGCCGCGATTTCGGCGTCACGTAGGCAGCGACAACGCCGGCGACAATGTGGTGGCCGGCGCGCAGATTGAGCGAGACGCGCACATCGGCTTTCTCTGCGGCGGCGGCAATCGCCGGGTGGTCGATGGCTTGGACGTAACCGCCATTGTTGATCACCACGGCCGCGCCCTTGCGGTCGATTTCGGTAGCTTCCGTTATATGGTCGCTTTCGTCGGGACATAGCCGCCGGATGTCGCGGTCCAATTGCTGGCCGACTCGCTCGACCACATTATCGGCGACGATCGAGCGCGCCAGATGATGGACGAACAGCAGAAGGGCGATCAATGACAATAGGACCAAGAAGGTACCGCCGGTGACTGCGATATTAGGAACGATCTTCTGGTTGCCATAGGCGCTGCGCAGCACCAGCAGCAGATAAACCACCGTGCCGATGAACAGCCCGAGCGACATTTGAGTCTGCCGGTTGCTCATGAAGCTGCGGATCAGGCGCGGCCCGAGTTGCTGAGCGGCCAGCGTCAGGACGACCATGGTGATCGAGACCGCCAGTGTCGCCATATTGATCATGGCGGTCATCAGGCTGGATAGGAAGTCCGGCGCTTGCGCGTTACTGCCGCCGAACAGGACCAGGATGGACGGATTCGAATAGCTGGCGTTGAGCGCGATAAAGGCGAGACCGCCCGCGCACAGAACGATCAGCAGCGGAAGGGCCCAAAGGCTCTCCCGCACGCGCTGCCAATAAGTCAGTAAACGGGTCAACATCGGATCGGGCGTGCCCTCTTGGTGCCTGCCGCCATAGCAGACGCGGTTTCCGCGCGGCGGGAGGCCGCGCGACGGTCCAAGAGGGAACCCGTTGGAACCGTTATCGTTCCGGCAGCGGAATGAACTCTATCTCGTCGCCGGGCACCTTCTGGAAGTGTCCGGCCTTCCAGTCGGCCTTGGCTTGTTCGATACGCTCTTTGCGCGACGACACAAAGTTCCACCAGATGTGGCGGGGCCCGTCCATCGGCGCGCCGCCGACAATAACGAAGTGACAGTCGGAGGCGGCTGAGACGGTGATCCTGTCACCCGGTTTGAATACCAGGAGCCGGCCGGGCTCGAATATGTCACCGGCGATGTCGATGGCGCCATCGATGACATAAAGCGCGCGCTCCTCGTGGTCGGCATCGACTGGCAGCGTGGCGCCGGCTTTGAGGAAGACATCGCCGAAGATGGTCTCATGCACCACCGGTACCGGAGACGAAGTCCCGTATAGTGAGCCGACGACAACACGGACGGTCTTGCCGTTATCCTGCACCATTGGAAATTCCGAGGTCGCATGATGCGCAAAGCCGGCTTCCATTTCTTCCTTGGCTTGCGGCAGGGCGACCCACATCTGCAAGCCATGGATCGGGCTCCCGGTGGTGCGCAGGCCGGTATCGGTGCGTTCGGAGTGCACGATGCCCCGGCCGGCGGTCATCCAGTTGACTTCGCCCGGCTTGATCGCGACGGCGGTGCCGAGGCTGTCGCGGTGCATGATCTCGCCGTCGAACAGGTAGGTGACGGTGGACAGGCCGATATGCGGATGCGGCCTTACATCGAGGCCGGTTCCGGCGCGAAATTCGGCCGGGCCGAAATGATCGAAAAAGATGAAGGGCCCGACCATGCGGGAGCGCGCCGACGGCAGCGCGCGCCGAACCGAAAAGCCGTCGCCGAGATCGACCGTGCGCGGCACCACCACTTGCGCGATGGCGTCGCATTGATAGGCATTGCCCGCTTCGGGATCGTCGTGCGGCGAAAAACTCATAAGCTCTGCTCCTTGGGCTGATCGCGAACGGTGCGTCGGGTCCAAAGCCATCGTGCCAGAAGACGATGGACGATTGGACCGAATTTTCACCATTTGCCGCGACGATAACCCCGTTTATCTCAAAATTTTACCGGTCGCTAACCATAACCCGTCCGGATGACCGCTTTTCGCGCTTTGCGAGAGGGGGCGGGCGCGGGCTTAAGCCGCTCTTTACGGCGGCATGGCTGACTGGCTTGCACCAGAATGGTTAGGCTAGCCGGAGCTAGAATGGGTTCGTTCGTGCGCGGATTTACGCGCCAAAACATTATTGCGATCGCGGTCGGCGTTCTGGTCGCCGGGGCTCCTCTGGTTGCGTTCAATTTCTGGCTGAGCGGTGTGATTGACCGGCAAGGCCAGGAAGAGACCATCGGCACCGCCATGCGCGCAGTCGCGCTCGCCGAACAGCGCGCCGTTCAGGTCGTGCATGTGCTCGATAAACTGGCGGCCCGAGGGGTCGATCAATGCGGGCCTGACGCCATCGGCATCATGCAGCGCGCCGTCTTCGTCACGCCTCCGATCAAGGAAATCGGTGTGGTCGGGCCGCAGCATCAGACCCTGTGCAGCAACAGGGGATCCGGTTCGCGGGACCAGCGCGTTATATCGTCCGAGCTTCTGACCGGGACCAACCCGTATTCGCTCGATATCGTCGAAACCGAAGACGGCCAGCACATGGTCGAATTGCGCCGCGCCGGCGATAACGGCCGCGCCTTGGCGGCCCTGGTGCCGACCAGCCTGTTTCTGCCGCAGGTGATGCGGCCCGGCGAATTGTCGAGCGCCTATGTCCTGGTGGAGACCGGCGAAGGCGCGACGATCGGCGAAATCGGCGAACGCCCGAACGAGCATTATGACAACCTGTTCATCGCCACCCAGCGCTCGAGCAAGTTCGGCTTTAACGTCAGCGTGATGACGCCGCGCGGCCAGATCATGGCCGGTCAGGGCGACCTGAAATGGATCGGTTTGCTGATCACCGGCCTGATCGTGGCGGCGCTGGCCGGTTTCAGCGTGCTGACGCCGCGACGCTCGCCCAACAACCCGGTCGCCGAGATGGAGCGCGCGCTCGCCGCCGGTCAGTTCGTGCCGTATTATCAGCCGATCGTGGATATCCGGTCCGGCCAACTGCGCGGCGCCGAGGTGCTGGTGCGATGGCGCAAGCCCGATGGCACGCTGGTGCCGCCGGGCGTGTTCATTCCGTTGGCGGAAACCAGCGGCATGATCAGGCCCATGACCTTCGATCTGATGCGGCGGGTGTGCGCCGAGGCCGGCCAAGTCGTCGGCAGTCGTCCGGCATTGAAGATATCGTTTAACTTCGCCGGCATGCTGTTTAGCGACGAGACGATCGTCAAGGACGTGCGGGATACGTTCGCGGCGTCGCCGATCAGGCTGTCGCAAGTCGTTCTGGAAGTGACCGAGCGCGATCCGATTCAGAATTTCACGCTGACCCGGCAGGTCATCGCGGCCTTGCAGGACCTGGGCGTTCGAATCGCGATTGACGACGTCGGCACGGGCCATAGCGGCTTGTCTTACATGCTCAAGCTCGGCGTCGATATCATCAAGATCGACAAGATGTTTGTCGACGCCATTGGCACCGACCGCAATTCCACCACGATCGTCGAAACGCTGGTCGACCTCGCGCACAATATGCGAATGGACGTGGTGGCCGAAGGTGTCGAGACGTTTGAACAGGTCGTGCATTTGCGCGACCTCGGCATCCGTTCGGCGCAAGGTTATGTGTTCGCGCCACCGTTGCCGGGCTCGGCCTTCCTCGAATTGGTCGAGGCGATGGATTCGCTCGGGGCGATGGGCGGTGAGATGCCGGCCCTGACGACGGCTGTCACGACGGAAGCGGCCTGATCGAAGGCCGACCGCGTCGTATGCTGCCTCTGGCCGCGCGTGATTTGAAAAATCCAATCGCTTTGTCTAAGTTTCGGCCGCATAACAAATAGCGGAGTGACTTTCATGAATCGGAAAATGACGGCGGCGGCCTTGCTTGCCTTGACGGCTTTGACGGCAGGCATTGCGGCGCCGTTGCCGGCGCACGCCCAGAACAACACCTTGGGCGGCGCGATTATCGGCGGTGGCGTTGGCGCGATCATCGGTGGCGCTGCGACCGGCCGAGCTGGCGGAGCGGTGGCCGGTGGCATCATCGGCGCAGCAGCCGGCGCCGCGCTCGGATCGCAGATGGAGCCGCGTCATCGCGGTTATTATTGGTACCATGATCGTTGCTGGTTGCGGCGTGGCGATGGCAGCTACTATCGCGTGGCGAGCCGTCATTGCCGGTAATCGGGCAATATCCGGTATCTGGATAATAAACGCGCCGGCCGGGTCGTGCCCGGCCGGAATCGCGGGCATCGTCATTCGATGAGTCGTCGATCGAGATGCCGCTGCAAGTCAGGCGTTGATGGCATCCGGCTGAGCTTGCGATAAATGCAGCGAAAGGAGCCGGCTTGCTACGCGACGGCGCCGCCAGGTGGGCCTCGGGGCGTGGGCGCGCGCGTCTGAAGCCAGCTCCTTTCTTGCGTGTGCATGATGGGGCCGAAAACGTCGTCCTGCACCGGGCGGCCCGGCGGGCGCGTTCGGAATCATGCGCTACGCTGCTGCGAAGTGAACCGTGGTTTCGAAGGCATAGCCGCAAACTTCACATTGCCACAGATGACGGGCGCGACCGACGTCGAGCCACTCCGTCCATTCGGGTAATATGAGCGGCTCGTGGCATTGCGCGCAGCAATTCGTCTGACGCATTTGCCCGACGGTGCGGCCGATCGGCAGTCCCGGCATTTGCGGACTGCCCGCCCGGGCCGGGGGCATCCGGCCCGATCGCGAAACCGGCCGGGATGTCTTGCCTTTACCGCGGTGGTCGATCTGCATGGAGAGCTCCATCGACTGCACGTTTGGACCGGAACTTGTCGATCGAGTCGTTGGGCTTCGGAAACAGGCGCTTTGTTTGCCGTGTGGCCCGCCGGTCGATCGGAGGCTGTGCCTCTTGCGTCGTTCGGTTCTTGTCTTCGGGTATTTTTGTCCTTGGGTATTCTTGTCCTTGGGTATTTTCAGACCTGTCCGGTGGCGTCATCCGTTTCGCCGTGAAGGCTTTGCCGGTATGGCGTCACCCAAAACGTGAAAAAAACCATACCGTCACGATCATGAAAATGAAGCAGCACTACTGACATAATCGCCGCCGCGAATGGTGCGATATGGGCGCAAGCTTCCAGATTATCAGGATATTCGCAGTCCACCGGGCTACGGCGAGCCGGTCAAGACGGTTGATAATTCAATAACAAGACATTCGATCACACAGTCGCGGACGGCATGGCCGCGCCACTACTTCTTGTCGATCGAGATGCCGTGCGGCCCGATGTTGAGCTGGACACCTTTCGGTTCGCGATGGTCTTCGTAGACTTTGTAACCGAGGATGCCGACGACCACGCAAAGCGCGGCGACAACGGCCAATAGAATATTGCGATTAATCGGCATAGGTCCCCCTCATATAGCCGCCTGACAACTGCCGTCAGTGCCAATAGTTCCATGGGGTAGGGCTTTCTCCGGGCAGCGTTTTGAACCGGACACGGCAGCCGGCGGAGGAAGACGGTGCACAAATCGGTATGGCCCGGCTTGTGGCGATGCGGTGGCATCGGCAAATATAGCGGCAATGGACCCGCAAGCCGCCGCGCCGAAAACCACCACCAAGCCGACCGAACGTCTTCAGGCGCGCACCAAGCCGCAGCGTCCGCCGATGTGGAAGGTGATTCTGCTCAATGACGACTTCACGCCACGCGAGTTCGTCGTCGAGGTCCTGAAAGCGGTGTTCAGGCTGAACGAAAGTCAGGCCTTTCGGGTGATGTTGACCGCGCACCAGAAGGGGGCCTGCGTCATCGCGGTCTATAGCCGCGATGTGGCCGAAACCAAGGCCCGCGAGGCGACCGACCTCGGCAAGGCCAATGGTTTTCCGCTTTATTTTACCACCGAGAAGGAAGAATAATGCGGGTTTCGGCTCCGCGCGCGCCATGTGGAAGCGCCGATTAACCGTCGGGCTTAAGCGACTGGCAATTATTGACGCGCTAGATTTGTAGATCGTCACGATCGGGGACCGGGGAAGCCGCATCTGAATCGGTGACTTGCATCAATGTATGAGGCGAGCGATGCATAATGCAGCCGTCACTCAACATCCCGCAGCACATGAAGGTTATGTCGTCGAGGTCGGGGGCCGTTTCGTGTCGGAATACGGCACGCTGACCGCGGCCTTGCGCGCCGGCCTCGAACTCAAGAACCAGGACGCCCAGGCCCAGGTCAAGGTCTATGACGTCAAGGATCGGGCCTAGCCGCTTGTTCTCGGTGTCGCCGGTTCGTGTCGCCGCGCTGCGTCAGTTGCCGCAGTTCCAGACATAGCCGATCGGCGTCGACGTATAGCAGGGGCCGAAGCCGCCGCCGTTCCAGCGCCCGTGATAAAATTGCGGGTGGGCGGGACCGTAATAATTTGGGCGGGTCGACCAGTAATGTTCGGCGCGCTCGCGTTCGATAACCTCGGGCGGCCGGTAGCCGGGCAAGAAGCCGTAGCCGTGCCAATGGCGGCTGACACGGTGTTTCTTCGCCGGCGCTTTCTTGTGGACCGGCTCGGCAAGGACCGGAGCGGCCAGCGTGACGGCCAGTGCCACGGAGACAAGACTGGCAATCAAACGCGACATGCGGGACATCCGGCGACGGGCGAAGGTAGCATAACCGCGCCATCTGCGCTTGCGTTCATGGTGAAACTGAGACGTCGGCCAGGCCCTTCCGTGCATGGAAGCGACGCGCGTGCGCTCAACTGTGCTGCGCCATCTGCTCGGCCAGCGTCAGCAAGGCCATGGTGCGGGCGCGCAAGGCGGCGGCGCGCTGCTTGTTGAGGGTGCGGCCGACCGCCAGCATCTGAATTCGCAACAAAATGCCGGACACCTGCATCGTGCTGACCACGGTGACCATCGCGCCGGCGTCTTCCGGGGCGATGTCGTAGGTGGTGCGGCCGACCCAGTCATAGGTTTCGGTCTCGAGCGTCAGGCGGTGCGGGGCTTGCGCTTCGATGACGTGATATTCCATGTCGACGCGGGCCTGCGCCGGCCCGGTGCTGGTGTGAATGACACTGCCGGTTTCGAGCCGGCCATCCGGTTCGAGTCGGGCGGTGCCGAGATCGGGGATGACCTCGCGCCAGCGGGTGACGGTTTCGAGCGCGGCCCAGACCGCGTTCGGCGGCGCGGTTGTGTGGAATTCGACGGTGAGCGGATAAGTGAACATCAGCGGGCCCTTAGCAGGTGTCGTCGCGCCGCGCCATAACGCGTTCAGCGGCCGAATTTGCGCCGGGCATCGAGGCCGAGGCCCTTGCCGACCGCGCCGAAGACGTCGCCGCTGACGACCTGGGCTTGCGGAAACAGACGCCGCACCAGCGCCTGGACCGGCAGCGCCATCGAGCTGCCGCCGGTCAGGAACACCGTGTCGATGCCGTTCGGCGCGATGCCGGCATCCGCCACCGTCGCGCCGATGCAGGCTTCGATCCGGGCCATCAGGTCGGCGATCGCGGTGACGAAATCGTCGCGCCGGACCGGCAGCGAGAAACCGCGCTCGATATAATCCAGCGCGATCTCAGTCTGCACCGTGGCGCTGAGATCGATCTTGGCGCGTTCGATATCGCCGATCAGCCGATGGCCGGCGCGGCCTTCAATCACCGCCAGCAGCCGGTCGAGCAATGCCGGCGACTCCGCCTGCCGCCGCAGCAATTTGACGTCGGCGTGAATCTTGCGGTCGTAGATCGCGTTGATGTTCGACCAGGTCGACAGATCGACATAGAGCCCGTTCGGCATCTCGATGTGCTTGTCGCCATAGTGCGAGCCGTGGCCGAAGGCCGGCATGACCTGCTGCATCGACAGCGCGCGGTCGAAATCGGTGCCGCCGACCCTGATGCCGCGATTGGCGAGGATATCGCCGGAACGGTCGTTGCGCGCGATGCGGTCCGGCGCCACCCGCACGATGGAAAAGTCCGAGGTGCCGCCGCCGATATCGACGATCAGGATCAGTTGCTCGCCGGTGACGACGGTCTCGTATTCGAGCGCGGCGGCGATCGGTTCGAACTGGAATTCGATGTGCCTGAAGCCGACCTTGCGCGCGGCGCCTTCGAGATCGGCCTGCGCCTTGCGGTCGAGATCGGCGGCGTTCTCGATGAACTGCACCGGACGGCCGAGCACGACGCTGTCGAGGTCGCGGCCGATCTGGCTTTCCGTCGTGGCTTTCAGGTGGCGCAGGAACAGCCCGAGGATATCGGCCAGCGTGACGTGGCGTTTGCCGATATAGGTCTTCTCATGAAAGATCGGCCGGCCGATCACGCTCTTGAGCGCGCGCATGAAGCGGCCGTTCTCGCCGCTCATGTAGTCGCGGATCGCGGCGCGGCCAAAGCTCGGTTTGCCGGTGGTGAAGTTGAAGAAGATCGCGCTCGGGATCGCTTCGGCGTCGCCCTCGACCGGTACCGAGAAATGCCGGTCGGCGGTGGCCAGCGACACGGTCGAGTTCGAGGTGCCGAAGTCGATGCCGCAATAGAAGGTTGTCGCGGACGCCTGCGCGATGTCCGCCGTCATGCCGTCAGTCAAAATCGGGTTGCTCCAGAATCGGTTGGCGCGACGAGGGCGCCTCGCGCTCTTAGACAGCGATTGGCGCAAGGACGCAACGTGGCCTTGGGTCATGGCGTCCATTCAGCCGGGCAGCCGTTCGCGTTCCCGGCCCGCGCCGGCGCGCCCGGGGGATGGCATCAAACCCGAACCGCGCCCCAGGACAAGCCGAGGGGGCGGGGCGCCGGTTCCGATCGCCGCCTTTGTGGAGCGAAGCGACCTCCGGCTGGCTTTCGTCCGCCTTCACCGACACCGCGTCCAGCCCACTCAAGGGCGGTCCCCCGTAGTGGGGACGGACGGCTGCCCGAGGCCCCCCGAGTGCGGGGTTACGAGCCCCGCCCGTAGGCGACGCGACTTGCTCCGCCTGACGGGATCGTCTCCGGAAGACGCCCCTCGATGAGCAAGGTGAGGGGAATTTAATCTATTGTAGGATTTAAGTCGAGTGGCGGTGCGCGGCTTTTTTTTGGGGGCCGCGCGCGGCGGCGGCGGGCTAGACTGCGCGCCGAAGGGTCGTGGAATGCCGGCGCAAGGCCGCTGGCGAAGGAGGCGAGGCGATGGTGGCGAAGTGCGCGCATGCGGATCAGGTGAAGATCGTCACGCCGTCGGCGAAGGGCTGCGAGGAGTGCCTGAAGACCGGCGACTGGTGGGTGCACCTGCGGCTGTGCCGGAGCTGCGGCCATGTCGGCTGCTGCGACGACAGTCCGAACCGGCACGCCACCGCGCATTTCCATGCCACCGGCCATCCGATCATCGAGGGCTATGATCCGCCGGAAGGCTGGGGCTGGTGCTATGTCGACGAGGCGTTCGTCGAACTGCCGAATACGACCAAGCAGGTTGGGCCGATCAAGCGCTGGGTGTGAGGGCGCGGCGTCACGCCACTGAGGTCATCACCGCCGCGTAATGGCATGACGCGGCCGACAGCACGAAGCCGTGCCAGATCGCGTTCTGGAACCGCAGGCTCTCCCAGACATGGAAGATGACGCCGACCGAATAGAGCACGCCGCCGAGCGCGATCAGCAGCAGGGTGACGGGCGCGAGCGCCGCCGCCATCGGGCCGATGACGGCGAGCCCGCTCCAGCCCATGACGAGATAGAGCGCGATGGCGGCGCGGTCGAAGCGGCCGGGCCAGACAATCTTCAGCGTGATGCCGGCCACCGCCGCGAGCCACTGGACAGCCAGGATCGCGTCGGGCGCGGCGCCGCGCATCGGCAGCACGAAGGCGGTGTAGGTCGCGGCGATCAGCAGGTAGATCGCCGAATGGTCGAGCCGCCGCAGCCACCATTTCACCGGCGTCAGCGGCCACAGGTTATAGGCGGCGGAAAAGCCGATCATCGCGGCAAGGCCCGCGCTATAGATCGACACGGCGGTCACTTGCGAGACATTGGCGTAGAGCGCGGCGACGACGATCAGCGCCGCGCCGCCGGCAACCGCAAAGGCGATGCCAAGGCCATGCACAACGGCATCGGCGATGGTCTCGGCGCGATCGTAGTTCCAGCGGATCGGCGGCGTCATGCCGTGAAGTGTGGAAGGCGAATGCGGCGGAGAGGTGACAGGGGGATGACGCCTCACACGTCATGGCCGGGCATAGCCCGTCGAAGACGGGCGTAAACGCCCTTATGTCCCGGCCATCTCGCTTAGAGGGCCAATGCATCCCTAAGCGGGATCACCGGGACAAGCCCGGTGATGACAGGGCGCGGTTTGTAGGGTGCAATGGCGCAGCGTATTGCGCCGGGATTATTCAATGGTGGGTTACGCGCCTTCGGCGCTAACCCACCCTACGGGCTACGGGCTACGAGCCTGTCGTTAGCTTGCGAAGCAGCAAGGCTGATTTGCCTTACGTGATCCGAGTTCTAGAGGGAGAAGGAGCAATTTATGCGTCATAAGGTTGTCGCAATCTGCTCGGCGGTAGGGCTGCTGACGGCAGCTCCGGTTTTCGCGGCGAACGCGATCATCGTGAGTGGCGTTAACAAGTACGGCCAACACTTCGTCGTTCGCTATCGCCCGGACGGTAGCGCGCGCGGCTCGTGCAGCGATTGCCGTGCCCCGTATAAGAGCGACGTCGGCGTGTGGACCCGGCGGGGCGATTCGCTATGCGTGACCTGGCATCGCTGGCGGGGGAGCGGAAGCTGCGATGTCCGCCTCGTTGATGGAAAATGGCGCTATCAACCATAACCCTGTCCTCGAGACAAGAGCCTGGAGAAGCTGGGGCTCCTCACAGAGCTGCCGTCTTCCAGTCGCCCCGGTCTGGAAGGGGGTCGTCCGTGGCGAAGATCGTGAGAACGCGAAATGTTCTGGCTGGATCGGAGGGGGCCGGTGAAGCCCGTAGGGTGGGTTAGGCGCGTCGGGCCGTAAACCACCATTGATGTTGGAGCTGTTTGCGCGGTGGGTTACGCGCCTTCGGCGCTAACCCGCCCTACGGGCTACGGGCTGGTCCGGCGCCGCGTTGAGTAGGCGCGGAAACCAAGCTAGCGGCACGCCGAGCGTGCGGCCGTTAGTTAGGTCGAACCACATCGTATTGTCGTCAAAGCGGACGGCCGTCGCCGAAATGGTCATGGCGAACAGTCTAGCCGTCATGGCCGGGACAAGCCCGGTGATGACAGGGGGGCGGTTTGTAGGGCTCAATCGCGCAGCGTATTGCGCCGGCCAAAAGCACCAAATGGCGGATTACGCTTCGCTAATCCGCCCTATGGGCTGCCTAATCTGCCTTACGTAAGCCTTGTCCGCCATGGCCGCCTAGGGTGTGTTGAGGCCTCCAAACCCAGTTGCCTGATCTTACGAGAGATTTCTTTGCCGAGAATCCTACCCACTTTCCCTTTGCCTCATCTCGTTTGTGAGAGATCAGCAGTTGGAAAGTTCCATAGTACCCAAGTTGTTTTCGGTCCTTCCACGTCCCAGTAATCTTGTTGCCATCAATTATGCCAACAACGCGATAGATGCCCCGACCAGTATCGTCTGCCTCCTTGAATTCGGCAGCGAGAAGGTTTGTGAATCGATAGACTGTTATCGCGCTTGGGAAGCTTCTAGGCCTTTTCTCTGCGTGAACGTCCCATTCTTGTGTCCACGGCAAATCAAAAAGATCGTCGGTGCGAATACTCCTGCGGAGGACTGTCAGCACTCTTATGAAATGATATCCCGCTGCAATCGGCAGGAGTGATCCCAGTATCCATGTGGCTATAATAGAGCTGGGGATGCCAAGCAGGAATCCCAGAAAAGCTGTGAGCCAGTCTTTGCTATCCATTAGGTAGAATCCACGATTCCAAATTCGATTGTCGACCTTGGTTATAAAATGTTTGGTGCTAATCTTGTCTCCAAGGTTCTCCTGAATTGTCTTCAATTTAGCCCGTAGGGGGGGTAGGCGCGTCGCGCCGTAACCCACCATTGATGTTGGAGTTATTTGCGCGGTGGGTTACGCGCCTTCGGCGCTAACCCACCCTACGGGCTAGCCTTTCAAAAGCTTCCTGTTGTGCGTAATTATATTTATTCCGCAGCCCTTAAAGTCGGCGTCGTCGGTCATCAAGAATAGATTTTCGAGTTGGCAATACTCGACAAGTATCAAATCAGAAAAATCCATCGTTCCTTTGCAGAAGCCATCGACTGCTTCGTGCACATTGCAGCTTTGAACGCCTACTCGAATGTAGTCGCTGTCATCCAGTATATGAAAGCAGGTGTCTCGGATTGACTCCATCACGTCAGAAAAATCAGAGCTTGATCTATATTTTTTAAATGCCGGAAATTTTGGATCGGAGTCTCGGCGAATCTCGTACTCATATCTCGCGCATTTGTTGCAGAACTCACCAAGGACATAGTCATTGACCACAATTCTATTTGTGCTCTTCAGTAGCTTTGAATAAGCGTCGCTGTAGGCTCTTGCCTTTTCAGCCGCAGAATTGCCGCCAAATCCATAAATAAAAATCCATGTGTTGGTATCAAACAGTATGCGCGTTTTATCTAAATTCATATTTGATGCATCAATAATGCTATTCATCTTCTTCAATTCCTGTCGCACGTAAAAATGCGGCGCGGGCCGCCGCTGGATCTTTGAAATACATTTTGGCGCGATCAACGACTAATTTTAATCTGTTAAGATGCCAAGGTTCAGCTTCAATTGGAGGGGCGAGGTGACGGCGTATTTGTTCTTCGGAATATTCTCCGTATAGCTGGCCGACAGCGGCGTTCAAAAAGGCTGTCGTCATCCGTGTAACGCCAGAGAACGATATTGTTACTCTATTGTCTTTCTCGATCTCCCCCCGAATGGCGTCATGAACGCGATTTCCATCTTGCGCGGACACGCAAATTCCTCCGTCGACTACTTGGACAATGCGTATTGTTATTTCTTTCATTTCATTTTACCAAATATCGTGCGGATTCGGGGCGTTAACGAGGTCGTATGCGTTTTTATCTGCCGTGTTTATCTCGAGAATGACGGCAGTTCCCGGGAATGGCTGTCTCAGTAGTGCCTTTGTAATCGCAGAGCCTGCCTGGCACCAATAACCTGCACTGGAAATGATGAGTAGCCTCCCGTTATTCAAGGCAATAAATTCTCTTAGGACCTTTGATCCGAGGCCGCCTGGAATGTCGCCTTGTCGTGTCGTATTGTAAGGCTGCATAGCCCAATCCACGGCGGCTAAATCGTTCTCGTATTTTATTTTCGAGGCGGCTAATGAGCCTGGAATGCTTCTCCCGCCATCGGCTATGGCGAAGTCTAGTCGGTCTTTGTGAGGAAAGAATTGCCCGCAAACGGAAATTTCAGTTCCGGATTTTGAATGCAATGCCGAGTTTGCGAATAATTCATCGATTCCTTCGAAAAATTTCCCCCTGAGGGCTTTCGTCATCTTCGGGATTTCTGGTCGGTCAAGGTGCTTCTTTGCGAAAAGAGAAAACTCGACGGCTTGGTTAAGTTCGAACTTTGTTAGTGGGATAGTTGTTTTATATTTATCTTCAATATGGCTTTCGAGAAAACGATTGCGAGATAAGGTGCGTGAAATCGCCTCTTGCACGCCAGCAACCTTTATCTTGTTTCCATTTGTTTCAGCGCGCCGTATTACAATTGAAAGTGGCGCAGCTAAATGGCCGTCGAGCCAAGAAAGCTCCGAAACATTTAGTATGATGTCAGTGTTCGTGTAGCTCTGCAATTCTTGATAAAGGCGGTTCAGCAGGGAAAATCCATCGAGGTCAGAGCGAATTGCTCGAGCCGTTAATTTGTGTTCAATGGAACGTCTCATAGGCCGCTTATCCGACTATGGGCTTAGCTGCCCATGCGGTCATATTCTTAAAAATCGAAAATAATATATGCGTCTTTTGGGCTAGAGCACCAGCATTCTTTGGCGGAATGCTGGTGCACTTTAGGCCGAATTGGTCGGTTTTTCTGGGCCGTGACGTATCAGCTACACCCGCTGGTCCCGCCGCACGTGTCGCACTTCATGCAGGTGCCGTTGCGCACCAGCGTGAAGTTGCCGCATTCGCCGCAGGCTTCGCCTTCGTAGCCCTTGGCGCGGGCTTCGGCGCGGCGCTCGGTGGCGGCGGCCTTGGCGTGCACCTTGGCGTCCTGGGTGTCGATGGCGTGGGCGTGTTCGAGCGCCTGGGCCGGCGACAGTTTGGCTTCCGGCTCGGCGGCTTTCAGCGCGGTGGCGCCGATCGATCCGCCATGCGCCTCGCCGCGCGCGGCAGCGCCCGAGAAGGCGGTGACGTTGCCGCCGGCCGAAGCCTTGGCCGGCGCGGCCGGGGTGGCGATCACCGTCAGCTTGTCGGCGCGCGAGCGGGTCAGGCCCTTCGAGATCATGCTCGACGCCGCCTTGCCCTCGGTCTCGCCCTTGCCGAGGGCGTCGAAGCCGCCTTCGCTCGGGTCGACATGGGCGAGGTCGTAACGCTCGAGGTAGCTCACCGCCAGTTCGCGGAACACGTAATCGAGGATCGAGGTCGCGTATTTGATGGTGTCGTTGCCCTGCACCGGGCCCTGCGGCTCGAAGCGGGTGAAGGTGAAGGCGTCGACATATTCCTCGAGCGGCACGCCATATTGCAGGCCGAGCGAGATCGCGATCGCGAAGTTGTTGAGCAGCGAACGCAGCGCCGCGCCTTCCTTGTGCATGTCGACGAAGATCTCGCCGATCCGGCCGTCGTCGTATTCGCCGGTGCGGAGATAGATCTTGTGGCCGCCGACCACCGCCTTCTGGGTATAGCCCTTGCGGCGGGCCGGCAGCTTCTCGCGCTCGCGCAGCACGGTGACGCGCTCGACGATCTTCTCGACCACCTTTTCCGACATCGCCGCGACGCGGGCGGCGGCGGGCTTGTCGATGAAGGCGTCGATATCGTCGTCGTCATCGTCGTCGGCGATCAGTTGCGCGTTGAGCGGCTGCGACAGCTTGGAGCCGTCGCGGTAGAGCGCGTTGGCCTTGAGCGCCAGACGCCAGGACTGCATGTAAGCCTGCTTGCAGTCCTCGACGGTGGCGTCGTTCGGCATGTTGATGGTCTTGGAGATCGCGCCGGAGATGAAGGGCTGGGCCGAGGCCATCATCTTGATGTGGCTTTCGACCGACAGATAGCGCTTGCCGATCTTGCCGCAGGGGTTGGCGCAGTCGAACACCGGATAGTGCTCGAGCTTGAGGTGGGGCGCGCCTTCGACCGTCATCGCGCCGCAGACATGGATGTTGCAGGCCTCGACGTCGCGCCTGGAGAAGCCGAGCGCGGCGAGCAGGTCGAAGGTCGGCGCGGCCATGTCCTCGGCCGAAATGCCCAGCGTGTCGCGGCAGAAGGCTTCGCCGAGCGTCCACTTGTTGAACACGAACTTGATGTCGAAGGCGGTCGGCAGCGCCTTTTCGACCTTGGCGATGGCCTCGTCGGTGAAGCCCTTGGCCTTGAGCGTCGTGTGGTTGATGCCCGGCGCCTGCGCCAGCGAGCCGTGGCCGACCGCGTAGACCTCGATCTCGGCGATCTGGCTTTCCGAATAGCCGAGCGTGCGCAGGGCTTCCGGCACCGCGCGGTTGATGATCTTCCAGTAGCCGCCGCCGGCGAGCTTCTTGAACTTCACCAGCGCGAAGTCCGGTTCGATGCCGGTGGTGTCGCAGTCCATCACCAGGCCGATGGTGCCGGTCGGCGCGATCACCGAGACCTGCGCGTTGCGGAAGCCGCTCGCCTCGCCGAGTTCGAGCGCGCGGTCCCAGGCCGCCTTGGCGCGGGCGACCAGCGTCTGGTCCTTGCAGGCCGCGTGGTCGAGCGGCACCGGGGCGGTCGCGACCTTCTCATAGCCGGTGCGCTCGTTGTAAGCGGCGCGGCGATGATTGCGGATCACGCGCAGCATGTGCTCGCGGTTCTTCTTGTAGCCGGGGAAGGCGCCGAGGCTCGCCGCCATCTCCGCCGAGGTCGCGTAGGAGACGCCGGTCATGATCGCGGTCAAGGCGCCGCCATAGGCGCGGCCTTCGTCGGAATCGTAGGGAATGCCGGAGGTCATCAGCAGGCCGCCGATATTGGCGTAGCCCAGACCCAGCGTGCGGAATTCGTAGGACTGCTGGGCGATTTCCTTCGACGGGAACTGCGCCATCAGCACCGAGATTTCCAGAACCACGGTCCACAGCCGCACCGCGTGCTCGTAGGACTCGACCTGGAACGCGCCGGTCTGCTTGTCGCGGAAGGTCAGCAGGTTCAGCGACGCCAGGTTACAGGCGGTGTCGTCGAGGAACATGTATTCCGAGCACGGATTGGAGCCGCGGATCGGGCCCGAGGCCGGGCAGGTGTGCCAGTCGTTGACCGTGGTGTGATATTGCAGGCCCGGATCGGCGCAGGCCCAGGCGGCGTTGCCGATCTTTTCCCATAGCTCGCGCGCGGCCACCGTCTTGGCGGTCTTGCCGTTCTTGCGGAAGGTCAGGTCCCACTGGCCGTCGGCCTCGACGGCTTTCAGGAAGTCGTCGGTGACGCGCACCGAGTTGTTCGAGTTCTGGCCGGAGACGGTGAGATAGGCTTCCGAATCCCAGTCGGTGTCGTAGAGCGGGAAGTCGATGTCCTTGTAGCCCTGGCGCGCGAACTGGATGACGCGCTTGATCAGGTTGTCCGGCACGAAGGCCTTGCGGGCAAGCTTGATCTCGCGCTTCAAAGCCGGGTTCTTCTCCGGCAGGAAGCAGTCGTCGTCCTGGCCCTCGCAATTGACGCAGGCCTTCATCACCGCCTTGAGGTGCTTCTGGTTGATCTTGGAGCCGGTGACCAGCGCCGCGACCTTCTGTTCTTCCTGCACCTTCCAGTCGATGTATTTCTCGATATCGGGATGGTCGACGTCGACGATCACCATCTTGGCGGCGCGCCGCGTGGTGCCGCCCGACTTGATCGCGCCCGCGGCGCGGTCGCCGATCTTGAGGAACGACATCAGGCCCGACGACTTGCCGCCGCCCGACAGGCGCTCGCCTTCGCCGCGCAGATTGGAGAAGTTGGTGCCGGTGCCGGAGCCGTATTTGAACAGGCGCGCTTCGCGCACCCACAGGTCCATGATGCCGCCTTCATTGACCAGATCGTCGGAGATCGACTGGATAAAGCAGGCGTGCGGCTGCGGGTGCTCGTAGGACGACTTCGACTTCGTGAGCTTGCCGGTCTGGTAATCGACGTAATAGTGGCCCTGGCCCGGACCGTCGATGCCATAGGCCCAGTGCAGGCCGGTGTTGAACCATTGCGGCGAGTTCGGCGCGCACATCTGGTTGGCCAGCATGTAGCGCAGTTCGTCGTAGAAGGCGCGGGCGTCGGCTTCCGAATCGAAATAGCCGCCCTTCCAGCCCCAATAGGTCCAGGTGCCGGCCAGACGATCGAATACCTGCTTCGACGAATGCTCGCCGATATAGCGTTCCTTTTCCGGCAGCGCCTCGAGCGCCTCGGTGTCGGCGACCGAGCGCCACAGGAACGACGGCACGGTATTCTCTTCGACCTTCTTCAGGCGCGCCGGCACGCCCGCTTTACGGAAATACTTCTGCGCCAGCACGTCGGAGGCGACCTGCGACCAGAATTCCGGGACCTCGACATTGTCGAGCTTGAAGACGATGGAGCCATCCGGATTCTTGATCTGCGAGGTGGTCAGCCGGAATTCGATGCCGGCATAAGCCGAGCCCTCGGTCAGATCAGTATCTTTGGTGTAGCGCCGTTCAATCCGCATCGTTCAAGCCCTTTAGTGTCCGGGCGGCACTCGACCGCCGACGATTATTCCAGATGGACCGGTAAAAGTCCGCCGTGAACGCATTCGCCACGCTGCTCGACTACCCGCCTTGATCATGGTCGGCGCTCGCGTTCGGCGCCGTTACTCTCCGGACATTTTGAGGTGCCCGGCACACAGCAAATCTCTATTCCCGGACACCAAAACTGGCGTGGGATGAAGACGACATCGCGTCGCTTTGGGGGCCCGGGCGGTACTGAAACATGAGCCGCGCCGAACGGACACAAAACTTAAGAGGCCTCGTCTTCGTCGTCAAGAAATAGTGGTGAAGACTTAATGAAGCCCTAAATGTTGTGGGTCGTTGGGGAATTTTGGGGACAACCACCGGCGAGCCCAAGGCCAGTATTGAGCCTCGACGGCGTCGCAGGAAGCGCTTTTCGGGGTCGGTTCGACTAGGCTTTTATGCCTGACCGAATGAAGGAAAAATGACGTAAAATGGGGATCGCTGGCTATCCACATATTCATGTACCGGGCGGCGGAACCGGGGATAAGAGCTGGATAAATCCGGCGTTCCGGCATCCGGAGTCGGTGATTCTCGAAAGCGCGCCAGAGCCTTAGCGGCGGTCGGCGGTGTCGGGGATAACGCGGGCGGTCGGCCCCCAGCTGTGAATTCAACCGAAGCGGCAAACCCGGTATTGGGGCACGGGGCGAGGGGGCGTGAGCCCGCTTGGCCCGGCATCCGTGGCATGCGTGGAACGGGCAGGCCTGTGGATCGCCGTCCTTGACAAACGCCCTGCGCTGGGGTGGCCCCTCTCGGGTGCCGCAACTACCAGATATGGGGGATTCGCGGCGGGCCGGCGGCAGCCGGTGGTCCGGCCACGCGGCCCGTTAAAGGCTCACGATGTCAAAGGCTCAAGAAGTCAAAGGCTCAAGAAAAAGGCGGACCCACAGGAGGCCCGCCTTTCTTACGCCCGGCACTGTCATTGCGAAATCAGCGCGCGCCCGAAAAAGCCATTCGAACCTTGCGAATTGCTCGACTCGTCATCGCGCTGCGTAATTCCTAGGCACCATATAAGCCGGGAACCGGTAAAGGCAAGCCGGTAAAGCCGGCCGGATCGGCGACCGGCTCGTGCTGTCGCGCCGCGCCCGATTCGGCCAACCGGTCCCGGGCCGCTCCCGGCTGGATGGTGACGGGATCGGGCGGCCACAGTCGCTCTGGCGATGGCTCAGCCTTTGGCGGTGGCGGCTTGCGACGGCTGGAACGCCGGCGGCGTCTGGCGTGGCCGGCTGCCGTCGCCGCCGGCCGGCCATTCCCGGATCGCGGTTTCGTCGCGGCCCGGAGGCTGGCCACGGGCGGGCGCCTGACCGTCGGCGAAGGCGACGAAGCCGCGCTGGCGGGGCAGGGCCTCGGGCATCTCACGCTGCATGAAGTCGATCAGCTTCTCGCGCACCTCGCAGCACAGGTCGAAGGCTTTCGAAGCATTGGCGGCGCTCATCAGGCAGCGCACCTCCATGGTCTGCTCCCGGACGTCGGTGACCTGCAAGACGACCACCTGCCGGTTCCAGTGGTTCGAGGCTTTGACGATCTCCTCGAAGGCGGCGCGCAGCCGCGCCACTGGCGTGCGGTAATCGACATAGAAAAAGGCGCTGCCGATGATCGTCGAATTCTCGCGAGTCCAGTTCTGGAACGGCTTCTCGATGAAATAGCTCAAGGGCACGATCAGCCGCCGCAGGTCCCAGACCCTGACCACGACATACGTCGAGGTGATTTCCTCGATCCATCCCCATTCGTTTTCGATCACCACCGAATCGTCGATGCGGATCGGCTGGGTGATGGCCAGTTGCACGCCGGCGAACAGGTTGGACAGCACCGGACGGGCGGCGAGACCGGCAATCAGACCGGCAACGCCGGCGGAAGCAAACAGACTGACTCCATATTGCCGGACCGGTTCGAAGGTCATCAGCGCGGCGCTGACGGTGACGATCAGCACCAGCACGTCGACGGTGCGGCGCAGCACCTGGACCTGGGTGAGGTGCTTGCGCGCCAGCAGGTTGTCGAAGGTGTCGACCTTGAAGCGGCGCAGATAAAGGTCACAGGCGATGTTGAGCGCGGTGACCGCGGTCCAGCCGAACAGGCCGATCACCGCGATCAGCAGCATCCGGGCCAGCACGTCGGCGGTGTCGGGGTCGAAGGGCGCCACCGGGATGGCGATGACCATCGCCACGATCAGCAAGGCGAGGCGGGTGACGCCGCGCATCTGGTTGAGCACGGTCAGGCCGTAAGGAAACCGGTCGGCCAGCAGCAAGGTGAGAAACCGCCGCACCGTCTTGTGCAGCGAGTAGGCGATGCCGGCGGCGAGCACGACAATCACCACCGCCACCACTGGCCGGGGCAGCCAGGCGAGCCACACGGTGATGGCGATCAGGGCCGATCTTACCGAATCCATCGTGTCATTGGGCCTCGAAAATATGCGGGAAATAAGGGCATTCTGCGCGGGCGCCGCACTGGACAGCAGCGCCGGGGGGTGGCAAAAACGCACGACTCCAAACGCGCCATCGTTTTCGCGACGGCGACGTCTCCATTCTAGAATGCGCGGCGGCGATGAAAAGTTTCCTGCTGAAGCTGTTTACCTGGTGGAATTCGCAGACCTTCGGGACCCAGTTCTGGACCTGGCGGTTTGGCGAGAAGGTCGGCAGCGACGAATTCGGCAACACCTATTACCGCACCAAGGGCGGCAAGATCGATCCGGTCCTGCTGTTTGAGCGCCGCTGGGTGGTCTACAACGGCTATGCCGAGGCCTCGAGCGTGCCGCCGTCCTGGCATGGCTGGCTGCATCACACCGTCGATACGCCGCCGACGCAGGAAAACTACCAGCCGCGCGCCTGGCAGAAGCCGCATCGCCAGAACATGACTGGCACCGCCGGCGCCTATCGTCCGACCGGTTCGACACTGGCGCAGGGCCGCCGGCCGAAAGCCACCGGCGACTACAAGGCCTGGGCGCCGTAAGCCCGCGAGCCCCGTGCGGCTTGCCCCACGCGCCGCGCCGGACCGCAAGGTTCCGGCGGTGGCGTCCCGCCCTTCCGCCGCCGCATTCGCCATGTTAACCGGACGCATCGCTTCGTAGACCCGCGAATCCGCGTCCGTTTATTGCAAGCGGAGAAGTCCCGTTTTATGGCGCGCATCAGATTGACGACTGGCCGGCCTGCAAAGCGTTCCCTGGTGACGCTGGTCGTGGCCGCATGGGCCGCGCCGCTTGTGCTGGCCGGGGCCGGGTCGCTTTTGTCGATGACGCCGGCTCGGGCGCAGTTCGGTTCGATCTTTTCCGATCCGCCGCCACGCCCGCCGGAGGACGTGCCCGACAGCCGGCCGTTGCCGCCGCCGGTCGACCGCGGGCCGGGCAGCCAGCCTTATTATCCGAGCCGCAACGATCAGTATCGTCCGCGATCCGATCAGCCGCCGGCGCGACCGCTGGACACGCCGATGAGTCTGCCGCCGCAGAGTCGGCCCGGTGGCGGCACCATCCAGTCGCAATCGCTGCCGCCGCCGCCCGGCGTCGTTGCCGCGCCGCCGCGGGGCAATGCGCAGACGCAAGGCGCGCCCGCGCCCGGCAATGCCGCGCCGGGGACGACGCCGGCCAATGTGCTGCCGGGTCTGCCGCCCGGTATCCGCCAGCCGCCGGGCACGCCGCAGCAGGCCAACACCGCGCCGCAGGGCGGCACGCCGCAACAGCCGCCGGCCGCCGCCGCGCCGCCGCCCAGCGACGAAGTCGTGGTCGAACCGCCGCCGCAGCGCATCGCCAATCCGACGGCGGTGTTCTCCGGGCTCGACAAGATCACCGGCCGGATCATCTCCTTCGACGTCGCGATCAACGAGACGGTGCAGTTCGGCGCGTTGCAGGTGACGCCGAAGGTTTGTTATTCGCGGCCGCCGACCGAAACGCCGAACACCGACGCTTTCGTCCAGGTCGACGAAGTGACGCTGACCGGCGAGATCAAGCGGATCTTCTCCGGCTGGATGTTTGCCGCCAGTCCCGGTCTCCATGCCGTCGAACATCCGATCTATGACGTCTGGCTGACCGACTGCAAAGGCAATCAGAGCCCGAGCGTCGCCGATGCCGGGCCCGCGGCCGGCGGTCCGCCGACGATCGCGGTGAAGCTGCCGCGGCCACGGCCGCGGATTCCGAGCGCGGCGATGGTGCCGGCGCTGAACCCGGCGTTGCGGCCCTGAGCCCCGCGCGATCGGCGATTAGTCCCGGCTGAGAATGGCAAGCGCGTCGGCGCCGCTGACCGGCCGGTCGACCGGCAGCGCGTCGAAATCGGCGAGGCCGGTCAACGCTTCTTCCAGCATCCGGTGATAGCGCTTCTTCGGCACGTCGACCGCGCCGAAGGTTTTCAGATGATCGGTGACGTATTGCGTGTCGCACAGCGTGAAGCCGCCGGCGCGCAGCCGCGCGACGAGATGCACCAGCGCGATCTTCGAGGCATCGCGGACGCGGTGGAACATGCTCTCGCCGAAATAGGCGCGGCCGAGCGTCACGCCATAAAGTCCGCCGACCAAAGCATCGCCGTCATAAACCTCGACGGTATGGCAATGGCCGAGATCGAACAGGCCGCGATAGATCTTGCGGATACGGCCGTTGATCCAGGTGCGGGCGCGGTCGGGCTTGGGTTCCGCGCAGCCGTCGATAACGGCGTCGAAGTCGCGGTCGACCCAGACCGTCAAGGGCGTGCCGCGCACGGTGCGGGCCAGCCGCGACGAGACGTGAAAGCCGCGCAGTGGAATGATGCCGCGCTGGTCCGGCTCGATCCAGTACAGCGCCGGATCGTCGGCGTCTTCCGCCATCGGAAAGATGCCGCAGGCATAGGCCTTGAGCAGCACTTCCGGCGTGATGTCGAGATTGTTCTCACGATTGGCCATGTGAACCGATGTTACCCGATTGACGTCGCCGAGGCGATCTTAACCCCGGGCTAACCAACATGGGGCGAAATTTCCAAAAGTTTGAACGGTTCGCCGGTGTGAGGGTTGATACCGTGCGGGTTGCGCGAGACGGGATATCGCCATCATGGAATGCACAGCGAATGCCATTTCGGTGCTTCTGGTCGAGGACGAAGTCCTGATCAGCGAGCTGGTGACCGAGATGCTGAGCGACTGCGGATTCAAGGTGCACGAGGCGGCGACCGGGCAGGAGGCGCTCGCCTATATCGAATCCGGCGGCCCGGTCGACGTTATGCTGACCGATATCAATCTGCCGGGCGGGATCGACGGCACCGAACTCGCGATCAAGGTCCGCCAGAAGCGGCCGGACATGCCGATCGTCTACGCCTCCGGCCGCTATAGCGGTTCCGGCCTCGGGCAGATGGTGCCGCGCTCGATCTTCGTGCCGAAGCCCTACGATCCGGCGCAGGTCTGCAAGCTGCTGGCGCGGCTGACCGAGGCCTGACGTCAGCCCTCGGCCCGGTGCGCCGGGGTTTGTCCGGCGAGATCGAACGCCACTTCCACCCGCAGCCCGCCGGATGGCGAGGCGCCGGTCTCGATGGTGGCGCGGATCTTCTCGGCCATTGAGCGGACGATGCGCTGGCCGAGGCCGCCCGACTTGCCACCCGCTTTGCCGCCCGGTTTACCGGCCTTGGAACCGGACGCGGCCTTGGCGCCGGCGGACGCCGCCATGCCGATGCCGTCGTCCTCGACGCTGAGCAGCGCGCGCCCGGCCTGTTCCGGGTCGCGGCGCAGGGCGACGCGGATCGCGCCCTTGCCGTCGGGATAGGCGTATTTCAGCGCATTGGTGACAAGCTCGTTGACGATCATGCCGACGGCGACGGCGTGGTCGGGGCTGGCCTGGATCGGCTCGGCGGCAAGGCTGAGCTGGGCAAGCCCGGCGCCTTCCGACGAACGCCGCAGGTCCTCGACCAGCGCTTCGAGATATTGGTCGACGGCGACCGAATTGATGTCGTCGGAGGTGTAGAGCCGGCGATGGACCTGGGCGACCGCCATCACGCGGCCGGTGGCGTCGCTGAGCGCGGCGCTGACGTCCGGGTCGCCGGCGGCATTGGACTGGATCGTCAGCAGCGACGAAATCAGTTGCAGGCTGTTGCCGACGCGGTGGTTGACCTCGCGCATCAGCAGCGCGCGCTCGGCGGCCAGCGCCTCGAAGCGGTCGCGGGCGGCGCGGACCTCGGCCTCGGCGGCTTCCTTGGCCCGGCGGGTGCGCAGCGCGTCGACCGCGGCGCGGAACGAGGCTTCCAGCAGGTAGATGAATTCGCCCTCGACGTCCTTGACGACATAGTCGAAGGCGCCGGCCTTGAGGGCGGTGACCGCCATGCGGCTGTCCTGAGACCCGGTGACCACAATCACCGGCGGGTGGTTCGGCATCTTGTTGATGAGTTCGGTGGTCTGGATGCCGGACAGGCCGGGCATCATGAGATCGACCGCGACCACGTCGAAGGCGTGCTCGTTGAGCAGGCTCAGGCCGGCTTCACCGTCGGCCGCTGAAATGACTTCGATGCCCTGGCGGCCAAGACCGAGCCTGACCAGCGTCCGCAGGCCTTCGTCGTCGTCGATATAAAGAACCTTGCGCGGCATATAATCTGATAAATCGCCCTGTTTTCCGGACTCGTCGTTTTGTCGGTTCAATCAATTATTCTGTCGCCGGGACCTGAATGACCGAGAAGAACAGACCCAATTGCCGGATGGCATTGGCGAAATTCTCGTAATTGACCGGCTTTGTAATATAGACATTGCAGCCGAGGTCGTAGCAACGCTGGATTTCAACAGCATCGTCGGTGGTGGTGAGGACAACCACCGGAATCCGCTTGAGGTGCTCATTGGTCTTGACCCGGCCGAGGATCTCGATGCCGGTCATGTCGGGCAGGTTGAGGTCGAGCAGAATGAGCAGCGGCTTGCCCTTGTTGACGAAGCCGGAACCGTCGGCGCCGAACAGGTAATTGATCGCCTCGGTGCCGTTGGCAAAGGACATGATCGGGTTATTCACGCCGGCGCGGCGTATATTCTTCTCGATCAGCCGCGCGTGGCCTTCGTCGTCCTCGATCATGACGATTTCGACGGGCCGTTCGGCGAACTGACTATTCATGCGGCGCTCCTGGTACCAGCGGACCACCAGCGTGGCAGCCTAATCGTAAAAATGCTTCCCTGTTCCAATTCGGAACTCAGGGTGATGGTTCCACCGAGGCGGCGGACCAGCGCCCGGACATGGGCGAGCCCGATACCTTCGCCAGGCTGGTCCTGGCGGCCGGAGCGGCGGAACAATTCAAAGACCCGCTGGTGGTCGTCGGCGCCGATGCCGCGGCCGTTGTCCTTGACCTGATAGGTGACGTCGGTCGCGGTCGCGCTGCCGGAGACATCGAGCGTCGGCGGCACGCCGGGCCGGCTGTATTTCAGCGCATTGTCGACCAGGTTGGAGAAGATCTGCTCCAGCGCCAGCCGGTCGCTTTCGACCTCGGGCAGCGGGTGGAGCGTGATGGTGGCGTCCATTTCGGCGGCGCGGTGGCCGACGTTCTGGCCGATCGTATCCAGCAGCGCATTCATATCGATGACTTCCGGCCGAAACTGCCGGCGGCCCTCGCGGGACAATTTCAGGACGGCGTTGATCAGGCGATCCATGTTGGCGATCGAGGTCTTGATGAAGCGGATCGCCTCGTCGAAATCCGCGCCGTACTGGCGGAGCTTATCCGTCTCGGACGTGGTCTCGGTTTCGGCGGCCGCGCGGTCAAGATCGGCCAGCCGGGCCGTGAGCGTTTCGACGTGCGCGAAGATGTCCTTGCGCAGCGCTTCCAGTTCGGAGGTGAAGCCCATCACGTTGACCAGCGGCGAGCGCAGGTCGTGGCTGACGATATAGGCGAAGCGCTGGATCTCCTCGTTGGCCTCGGTCAGGTCGGCGGTGCGATATTCGACGATGCGTTCGAGATTGGCGTTGGTGTCGGCCAGTTCCTGGCGCGCCGCTTCGGCGCGCCGGTAGTTGCGCTGGACCAGCACCAGCGAGGCAAAGCCGATCAGCACGATCAGGCCGGCGCCGACCAGCGTGACGATCAGCAGCATGGTGTTGGTCTGCCGCGACAGCGCCGAGCGTTCGTCGGCCACCTTGCCTTCGCCGGCGATGGCGTCCTCGATGACCGCGCGGAGCCTCGCCATCAGGATGCGGCCGCTGTTGTCGAGCACTTCGGCGCGCGCCTTGTCGTGGTCGCCGGCCTTGTCGAGGGCGATGGTCTTGTTCATCTCCGCGAATTTGGTATCGACCAGATCGCTGACCCGGTCGAGCACGGTCAGGCGCGCCGCGTTGCCCTTGGCCAGATCCTGCAACTGGTCGACGAGCTTTTTCGCCACCGGCTCGGATTCGCGGAATTCGTCGAGATAGGCGTCGTTCTGGGTGAACAGATAGCCGCGCTGGCTGCTCTCGGCGCGCCGCATGCTCAGCAGCAGATCGGACAGCATGTTCTGCTCGCTCAGCGTCTGCGCGATCAGTTGCGCGTCGTTCGACGCGCGCTGCACCAGCATCACGGTCGCGACGCTGATGGCGACGAGCAGCGCGAAGCCAAATCCGAGCAGGAGCGGTTGCAGTCCTCCGAAGGTGCGACGGCTTCGGTTCATCGGCGCTCGCTCAAGCGGTCATCCCGCCTCTGGCCAGGAACTGTTCCAGCCAGTGAATGTGATAATTGCCGTCGATGATGTCGGCCTCGCGCACCAGCGTGCGGAACAGCGGCAAGGTCGTATCGATACCGTCGACCACGACTTCCTCGAGCGCGCGGTTGAGCCGCATCAGCGCTTCCTGGCGGGTCTTGCCGTGAACGATCAGCTTGCCGACCAGCGAGTCGTAATAAGGCGGAATGCTGTAGCCCTGATAGACGGCGGAATCGATGCGCACGCCGAGGCCGCCGGGCGCGTGATAATGCAGGATCTTGCCGGGCGAGGGCCGGAAGGTCACCGGATGCTCGGCGTTGATACGGCATTCGATCGAGTGGCCGCGGAATTCAATGTCGCTCTGCTTCAGCGACAGTTCGGCGCCGGCGGCGACCCGGATCTGTTCGAAGATCAGGTCGATGCCGGTGATCATTTCGGTCACCGGGTGTTCGACCTGGATGCGGGTGTTCATTTCGATGAAATAGAACTCGCCGTCCTCGTAGAGAAATTCCACGGTGCCGACGCCGAGATACTTGAGCTCGCGCATCGCCTTGGCGACGGTTTCGCCGATCTTGTTGCGGGCTTCGATATTGAGCGCGGGCGAGGGGCTTTCCTCGAGCACCTTCTGGTGCCGGCGCTGCAGCGAACAGTCGCGCTCGCCGAGGTGGACGGCGTTGCCCTTGCCGTCGCCGAGCACCTGGATTTCGATGTGGCGCGGTTTGCCGAGATACTTCTCGATATAGACGGCGTCGCTGCCGAAATTGGCCTTGGCTTCGGCGCGCGCGGTCGACAGCGCGCCGGACAGTTCCTCGGCCGAGCGCGCCACGCGCATGCCCTTGCCGCCGCCGCCCGCCGCCGCCTTGATCAGCACCGGATAACCGATCTCGGCGGAGATCCGGGTTGCTTCGGCGTCGTCGGTGACGCCGCCGTCGGAGCCGGGCACGACCGGGATACCGAGCCGCTTGGCGGTGCGCTTGGCTTCGATCTTGTCGCCCATGATGCGGATATGTTCGGCCTTGGGGCCGATGAAGTGCAGGCCGTGATCGGCAAGAATTTCGGCGAAGCGGGCGTTCTCCGACAGGAAGCCATAGCCGGGATGCACAGCGTCGGCGCCGGTGATCTCGCAGGCCGACAGGATCGCCGGCACGTTAAGGTAGGAGTCTTTCGCCGATGGCGGTCCGATACAGACGCTCTCGTCGGCGAAGCGGACATGCATGGCGTCGGCGTCGGCGGTCGAATGCACCGCGACCGTCTTGATGCCGAGTTCCTTGCAGGCGCGCAGCACCCGGAGCGCGATTTCGCCGCGATTGGCAATGAGGATTTTATCGAACATTCAGGCGCACCCTTGATCCGTCGTCCCGAGGTGCCCGGCGCGGCCGGGCCTCGAAGGATGAACGGGCAAATTCGTCAGCGTATGGACCGTCGCCCTTCGAGGCTCGCTTGGCGCGCCTCAGGGTGACGGAGAAAAGTTGGCGGACGTTGCCGCTCACTCAACAATAACCAGCGGCTCGCCGAATTCGACCGGCTGGCCATCGTCGAACAGGATTTTGGTGACGGTGCCGGCGCGGGTCGCCGGAATCTGGTTCATCGTCTTCATCGCTTCGATGATCAACAGCGTCTCGCCGGCCTTCACGGTCTGGCCGACTTCGACGAAAGGCTTGGCGCCGGGTTCGGGCGCGGCATAAGCGGTGCCGACCATCGGCGACAGAACGGCGCCGGGATGCTTGGCCGGATCGACGGGGGCTGACGCGACGTCGGCCGGCGGCGCGCTGACCGCGGCGCGCGGGGCGGCAGCGGCGATGACCGGCGCGGCGGCGGCGACCGCGCCGCGCGCGACGCGGATGCGCTGGCCGTCCTGTTCGATTTCGATTTCGGTCAGACCGGTCTCATTCAGGAGTTTGCTCAACTCGAGGATGACGTCGTGGTCGACGAGCGATGATTTCGGCGGTTTGGCCATTAGATCAAAATCCGTTTCTTTGACTTAAACGAGGCTTCCATAACATCTTTGGTCGGGCGCGGAACTGTCTGCGAAAGCCGGTTCACCGGGATCGGATCGTGGTGCCGCCGTTTCGATAATGTCTGCGTCGGACCTTTGGTTCGCCAAGGCCGGGGCCTTCGCGCGGGTATCGCTGCTTTCCGTGTTACCGTTCCGTGGCGCCGATCATGCCGGCGATGCCGGTAATCGCCAGCGCATAGCCGTCGACGCCGAAACCGGCCATCACCGCCCGGGCGGCCTTCGAGACATAAGAGTGCTGCCGGAACGATTCGCGGGCATGAATATTGGTGATGTGAACTTCGATCACCGGCACTTTCAACATCAAAAGCGCGTCGAGAATGGCGATCGAGGTGGTGGTGTAGCCGGCCGGGTTGATGATCAGACCGGCGGCTTTCGAGGTCAGCGCTTCCTGGATCCAGTCGACCAACTGGCCTTCGAGATTGGACTGGCGGAATTCAAGCCCGAGACCGAAGCGCGCGCATGTGGTGCGGCACAGCTTTTCCACGTCCGCGAGTGTGGTGGTGCCGTATTTTTCCGGCTCGCGGGTGCCGAGCAGGTTCAAATTCGGTCCGTTGAGGACGAAAATCTTCTGATCCATGGAGTCCCGGCGGTTGCGTGGCAGGTTTCGCACGGCCCGTAGCCTGCCATGGGGCCCGTGCTGGGACCTGTCATGGTGTGAAACCGTCGCGCTTTATAGGGGGCTCCGGCGGCGAGGGGAAGCCCGGCATACCGGCGCTCCGGCCCTGACAAGCCGGCTCAGGCTGCCCACCCAGCGGGAGCCGGCTACCTGCCGCGACCGGGTTCCCCGGACCTGAATGGAACGTCGTTTCGGCGCAGTGCGGCGCTTATCGCGGCACTGCGCCCGTTCGCGGGACTCAGCAGCTCGCCTTGCCGCAGCGCGAGGTGTTGACCTTCTCGCGCAAGGCGTCGAGGCCGACCGCGCCGACGATGACGTTATCGCCGATGACGTAGCTCGGCGTGCCGTTCATGCCGAGCGCTTCGGCCAGTTTGAAGTTCTCCTGCAAGGTGGTCTTGACCTCGGGCGAGGTCATGTCCTTTTCAAGCTGCGTCATGTTGAGGCCGATCTCCTTGGCGACGGCGAGCGCCGCCGCCTTGTTGGCCTGGCCGCGACCGCCGAGCAGCTTCTGATGGAACTCGAGGTATTTCTTGGGAGCTTGCATCCGCACGGCGACCGCGACCTGCGCGGCTTCCACCGAGCCGGGGCCGAGCACCGGGAATTCCTTGAGCACGACCTTGAGCTTGGGATCGTCCTTGAGCAGGGTGATCATGTCGCCCATCGCGTGCTTGCAGTAGCCGCAGTTGTAATCGAAGAACTCGACGAAGGTGACGTTGCCTTTCGGATTGCCGAGCGTGACCTGGTTCGGCGACGAGAACAGCGCGGTGGCGTTCTGCTTGACGGCGGCCAGATGCTTTTCGTTTTCCGCCGAGGCCTGGCGCTTTTCCAGTTCGGCCATTGCTTCCTGCAAGACCTCCGGATGCGCGACCAGATAGTCATGCACGATCTTCTCGATCTCGCCGCGCTGCGGGGCCGAGAATTCGGCGGCGCGCAGCGCGTGCGGCAGGCTCAGCGTCAGTAGCGCGGCGCCGACGAGCGCAACGGCGCGGGTGAGGGCTCGCGGGCTCAAGGTCATCATGGGTCGTCCTTTAAACGTGAAATGCATGGTTAGCGACGCGCGTTGGCGTTGGGTCTGACATTGACGATATCGTCGGCGCGCACCCAGGCCGGCGAGCCGATCGCCAGCCGGGTCTTGGCGCGGGTGGCGAGCTGGCGGGCGGTCTTGAGGTCGCCGCGGGCGAAGGCGGCTTGCGCGGCGGCGAGGTCGGCATGGGCGATGTCGCCCTTGCGGCCATAGGCCATGGCCAGCTGGGCATAGGCTTCCGGCGCGTCCGGTTCGCGCATCAAGGCCGCGCGCAGTAGGTTGACCGCTTCGTCGGCGACCTTGTTCTGGTCAGTGGCGATCAAGGCCTGCGCCAGCAGGATCTGGATCAGCGGCGCGTTATGCGACAGGTGGACCGCGCGGCGCAGCGGCGCGACCGCTTCGGCCGGCCGGCCGCCTTCGAGCAGCGCCTGGCCTTTGAGTTCGTAGAAATAGGGGTTCTCCGGCTGGGCGTGGATCAGACCGTCGATCTGCGCGATCGCCTGGCGCAGGTCGCCGTTGCGATAGACCGAGATCGCGCGCGCATAACGCGCCGGCAGGCTCTGGTCGCTCAACGGATAACGCCGCGCCACGGTGCCGGGCCGGTCCATGAAGCCAGACAGCTTGGCCCGCATCATGTCGTGGCGGGCCTGCAAGGCCGCCGAATCCTTGACGCCGAAATAGGGGCTCGCCTTGGCGATCTGTTCGAGCGCGGCGACGCGATCGGCCGGCAGCGGATGGGTCTGGAGATAGGGGTCGATGAAGCGCGAATTGAACAGCGACTCGTTGCTCAGCCGCTTGAACAGATCGAGCATGCCGCGCGCCGACTGATGGGTGGCGGTGAGGAATTTGACGCCAGCGTGGTCGGCCTGGTCTTCCTGAGTACGGACATAGGCGAGCAGCGAACGGTTGATCGCCGATTGCGGCGCCATGATCGCGGCGGCGCCGACATTGCCGCCGCTGCCGGAGCGCGCGCCGGCCACCGCCGCGCCGATGCCGAGCAGCAGCGCGACCACCGAGGCGGTCTGCGCCGTGGCCAGTTGCTCGCGCAGCCGCAACAGATGGCCGCCGGCCAGATGGCCGGTTTCGTGCGCGATAATGCCGATGATCTCGTTCGGCGTTTTGGACTCGAACAGCGCGCCGGCATTGACGAAGATATGGCGGCCATCCATCACGAAGGCGTTGAAGGACCGGTCGTTGAGAATGACCACCTTGACGTTCTGCTTGCCGAGGCCGGCCGCGCGCAGGATCGGCTCGGCATAGTCGCGCAGCAGCTGTTCGATCTCGGTGTCGCGGATGATCGGCAGGCCGCGGGTCGACTGGTCCTGCGCATAGGCCGGCACCGTGGCTGACGGGCTGATGCCGGTGGCGGCGACGGCCAGCGCGGTGACGATCGAAAGGCCGCGCGCGAAACGCTGGACAAGACGGCGGCCGGCCGAGTCAGGCCGGGAGTCTGGTTTGGCGTCGCCGGTCCTGATAGGTGTGCCGAGGTCGAACATAGTCACTTTCATTAGCGGTCAGCGCCCAACGATCAACGCCCGACGATCAGCGCTTATGGCGCGAACTTAGGTGACGGATAACACGGCGGTCAACGCGACTGAAATTCACGAACAGGTCAATTTCAAGAACGGGTCGGTTTCACAAACGGGTTATGGTCATGGCGCGGTCATGCCGCACGGGCTTTTGCCGAATACGTCGCCAGAAAGCATTTTGAATGCGGCGACAGCGGGGCGAGAGCGGCAGCGGGCGGGCCGCCCCGGTCTGGAACCGCGGGCCTGAACCCCATACCGTGAGCCGCTCGCGACGAACCGAATGGACCAAACTTGATGCTCGAAATCGCCCAAAAACTGCTTCAGCCGTCCAAACGCAGCGATGTGCCGCCTTTTATCGTCATGGACGTGATGGCGGCGGCCGCCGCGCTGGAGGCGCAAGGGCGGTCGATCGTCCACATGGAAGTCGGTCAACCGGCCCGGCCGGCGCCGGCGACCGCGCTGGCGGCGGCGCGGGCGGCGCTTGGCCAACGCATTGCCTATACCGAAGCGCTCGGCGTGCCGTCGTTGCGGCGGCGAATCGCCCGCCATTATGGCGAGGTCCACGGCCTCGACCTCGATCCCGGCCGGGTGGTGGTGACCACCGGCTCTTCCGGCGGCTTCATCCTGGCGTTTCTGGCGTTGTTCGAGCCGGGCGACCGGGTGGCGCTGGCCAATCCGGGCTATCCGCCGTACCGGCATATCCTGTCGGCGCTCGGCTGCGAGCCGGTGCTGATCGAGACCTCGGCGGCGACCCGATGGGCTTTGTCGCCGGAAGCGCTGATCGCCGCGCATCGCGCCAAGCCGCTGCAAGGCTTGCTGGTGGCGAGCCCGGCCAATCCGACCGGCACGATGATGGATGCCGCCGCGCTCAAGGCGCTGATCGATGCCGCCGAGGCGGAAGGCATCAAGGTGATCTCGGACGAGATTTATCACGGCCTCGATTATGCCTTTGCCGCCGAGACCGCCGCCAAGCTGTCCGACCGCACATTGGTCATCAACTCGTTCTCGAAATATTTCTGCATGACCGGCTGGCGCGTCGGCTGGATGGTGGTGCCGGAACCGCTGGTGCGGCCGGTCGAACGCTTGCAGCAGAACCTGGCAATCTCGGTGCCGTCGCTGTCGCAGATCGCGGCGGAAGCCGCCTTCGACGGCAAGGCCGAGATGGAAGGCGTCAAGCACGGCTATCTGGAGAACCGCCGCATTCTGACCGAGGGCTTGCCGAAAGCCGGGCTCGACCGGTTCCTGCCGGTCGATGGCGCGTTTTATCTCTACGCCCATATCGCGCGGTTTTCCGACGACAGTCTCGACTTCGCCAAGCGCATGTTGAACGAAGCCGGCGTCGCGGCGACGCCCGGCCTCGACTTCGATCCGATCGACGGCAAGCACTATCTGCGCTTCTGTTACGCCGGTTCGGCCGAGGAAATGCACGAAGCCGTCGGGCGGATCGGGCACTGGTTGAAGGGCTGATTGGAATAAGAGCTTCAAGACGGTCGCGATAAAATAACCGGGGCAGGCCAATCGGGGTGAGGGGCCCAGACGACGATGGCGCTGAGGCACTGGCGTCCGGCATTCTCGTCCGATTACGGCGTCGCCGCGCGCCGCTACGCGCTCGATGTTGCCGCGGCTTTCGGTCTGTTCGTGGCCACGAGTGTCGCCGCCGGTCGGGTCTGGCGCTTTGCCTTCGACGATGAACTGCTGACGCGGGCGGTCGCCGAACGCACCGCGTCGGCGCTCAATTTCGTGTTGTTTTTCCTGAACGGCGGCGACGTTCATCCGCCGCTGGCGTTTCTCGGGTTCTACGGTCTGGCGCGGCTCGGCTTCGCCGACTGGGGCCTGCGGCTTTGCAGTCTGGGCCTGACCGGACTGGCCTTCGCGCTGTTTCACGTTCTGAGCCTGAGCCTCATCCGCCAGCGCCGCGTTGCTGCGCCGTCGCCGTCGATCCGTCTGGTCGCGGTCGTTCTGTTCGGCCTGTGCCCGATGGCCATCAGCCAGGGCGATGCGATCCGCTGGTATCCCTTGTTCGCCGCGCTGACCGGGCTTGCGGTGATCTTGTATGTCGCGGCGGGCAATCGGGCCGCGCGGTTGTGGTCGGCGGTCGCTCTCGGGCTGGCCGCATCGACCAACTTTCTCGCGGTCTTCGTCGGTCTCGCGCTGATGCTTTATCGCTACGGTCTCGAACGCCAATTCAGGCCACGGTTCGAGGCCGCCTACTGGGGCATCGCCGTGGCCTTCGGCAGCCTCGGCCTGGTGACCGCCTTTGCGATCGCGGCGCATCGCTGGCATATGGTTGAGGTCCACGTCTTCGCCTTCGGCGCCGGTTATGCCGCGGCGATGAATCTATTGGGCCTGCTGGGCGGGGTCAGCGTCGGCGTCGGCAATGCCTGGCTGATCCTGCCGGCGCTGGCGATCTGGCCGCTGGCGCTGGTGGCCGCCATCGATCGCGGGCGGCCCGCCGATCCGCTGCATCTGATGCTGGCGATGCTGGCGGCTGTTCCGGTCATGGCGCTGGCGGGCTTTGCCGAGCCGCGTTCGTTTCTTTATCTGATGCCGGCCATCGTCACGATGCTGACGCAGTTCATCGACCGGCAGGACGCCGCGCATGGCCCCGGCCGCGCCGTCGTCATTTTCGCCTTGCTGCTGGTGACGTCGGTCGGCGCGATTGCCAATATCAATCGGACCGCGCGGCCCTTCAAGCGCAACGCGGTCGTGCCCTATCGACAGATCATCGATTTCATCGGCGGCAACGGCGCCGGGCGCGTTCTGGTGCTGTCGACGGACCCGGTGCTGGTATGGGACTTGCGCCATGACCGGTCGCAGCCCGACCGCTGCGCCAGTTACTTCATGCAGAACCGGCGCTGTTTCGACGGCGGCGTGACCTATGACACGATTTTTCTCGTGTCGGGGCACAGCAACCGTTCGCAATATGCGCGTTATATGCAGCGCTACGCGGCGGTGGTCGCGCAAATGACCGAAGGCCGGCGCAAGGTCGCGTCGATGCCCGCCGGCCTCGATGAAGACGCCACGTTGAAACAATGGCTGAGCGGCGTTCCGCTCAGCCGTTTCATTCTCACTGTCGATGTTTATCGGTGAACGTGCGTGTCGCGCCGTTCATCGGCTCGGCATCGGGCGCGGTCGATCACCACGGGATGGTGACATCGTCCCAGCGCGTGAATGTGCCGGTCGGACCGTCCGGGCCGAGCAGGGCGACCCGCACCGCCTCGCGCGCGCCTTCGACGACCGTTTCGGTGCCGGCATAGCCATTGAGGTTGGTGCTGGTGAAGCCGGGCGACACCGCGTTGACCTTGATGCCTTCGGCTTCGAGTTCGATGGCCATCGCGACGGTCAGGGCGTTCAATGCCGTCTTCGACGCCGGATAGACCGGACCGAAGATCGAACGGTAGGCGAAAGCCGGGTCCGAATTCGTCGTCAGCGATCCGACGCCGCTCGACACGTTGACGATCCGGGCATCGGGCGCCTTGCGCAGCAACGGCAGCATCGCCTGATAGACGGCGAGCACGCCGAAGACGTTGGTCTCCCACACCGCGCGCATTTCATCGAGCGACACGTTGCTCGGCCGTGTGGTGCGGGCATAGTCCTCGATCGACTGGCCGGACTGCCGACTGGTATTGGAGATCGCGGCGTTCTGGACCAGGAGGTTGAGGCGGCCGAAGTCCTTTTCAATGCGCGCCGCGGCGGCGGCGATCGAAGCGGAGTCGGTGACGTCGAGCTGGATCGCCTGTGCGCCGCCGGCGACTTCCCAGGCGGCGGCCATGCCGCGTTCCGGATCGCGCGCGCCAATCAGCACCGTGAAGCCGTGTGTCCTGAGGTCCTTGGCGATCTGGAGGCCGATCCCTTGATTGGCCCCGGTAACGAGGGCGACGGGCTTGTCGGGCATCGTGATGTCCTGTGAATGGGATGGCGATGATGTGATGGGTTGTCAGCTCCGGGCCGGGGCGGTAGCTTGCGGCAAACGGAATGACATTCCGTATTGTAACCGGAACGATGTTCCGTTTACAAGATGTATTTGCGTGGGCGTGACAGGTCCCCGGTGATCGACAAATCGGACAGCCAAAACAGTATGTTAGCCGCCGGCGACAAGCCGGAGCGGCGGGTCCGTGCCGACGCCCAACGCAATCTCGATGCTCTGCTGGAAGCGGCCAAGTCGGTGTTCGTCACCGCCGGCGTCGGTGCACCGGTGCGCGCGATCGCCGAGCAGGCGGGCGTCGGCGTCGGCACGGTCTATCGCCATTTCCCGCAGCGCGCCGACCTGATCGCCGCGGTGTTTCGTCGGGAGATGGATGCCTGCGCCGATGCCGCGGCGGTTTTCGCCGCCACCCAGCCGCCATTCGAAGCGCTGGCCAGCTGGATGCAGCGGTTCACTGGTTTCATCGCCACCAAGCGCGGGCTGGCGAGCGCACTGCATTCCGGCGATCCGGCCTTTGACGGCCTGATCGGTTATTTCGACCGGCGGCTGCGGCCGGCCTTTCGGGGCTTGTTCGATGCCGCGGTGGCCGCCGGCCAGATCCGTGCCGATGTCGATGGCGATGAAATTCTTGGCGCGGTCGCGAGCCTGTGTATGTCGGTCTACAACGACGGCCCCGGCCACGCCGAGCGGATGGTGGCGCTGCTGATCGATGGCCTGCGTCACGGCGCTCGCGCGCCATAATGATATCTAGAACGATGCGACGCGGCGCGACGCCGTCGCGCCGGCGACGGGTCCGGACGATCGTTATTCCAGTCAAGAAAGAGCGGGTGGCGCGGCCTAGAACTCGACGTCGAGTTCGACGACTTCGTCCGGTTCGGCTTCGGCGCCCTCGATCCATTCCTTCATCGCCGGCAGCGCCATGATCGCCCTGCAGTACGCGGCGCAATCGCTGTCGAGCTTGACGTCATAGGTGATGAAGCGGGTGACGACCGGCGCGAACATCGCATCGGCCATGCCGGGCTTCTTGCCGAACAGGAAGGGGCCTTTGCTCTTGGCGAGGCACTCGCGCCAGATCGACACCACGCGGTCGATGTCGGCCTGCGCGCCGGCCCAGATCTTGAAGCCGGGATGGTGCGCTTTCAGATTCATCGGCAGCGCCGAACGCAGATTGGTGAAGCCGGAATGCATCTCGCCGCAGATCGAGCGGCAATAGGCGCGCGCCACTTTATCGGTCGGCAGCAGGCCGGCTTCGGGCATGGTCTCGTTGAGAAACTGCGCGATCGCCAACGTGTCCCAGACCTTGATGCCGTCGATGGTCAGGCACGGCACCAGGAACGACGGCGACAGCAGCAGCAGTTCGGCGCGGGTCGACGGATCGTCGCTGGCGACGCTCTGTTCCTCGAAATCGAGGCCGGCGAACTTGCACAGCAACCAGCCGCGCAACGACCACGAGCCGTAATTCTTGCTGGCGATGGTAAGGGTCGGCCTTTTACCGCTGGCTTTCGCCGGGGTCTTGGCCGCTGGGGTGGGCGCAGCATTGGACATTGGACAATGATGTCCCTTCTTGAAGTCGGCCCGGCATCCGGCAGGTTAGACGAAAGTTCTGACTAATCAATACCTTCGCGTGTGGCAAAACGGCATGGCTGCCGCCTTGTCCCCAGAGCCGGCCAGTGACAATATTATCTCGCAGTGCAGCATGAAAAGGATTAGCGTTATGCTAAGGTCCGCTGCGGCCAACCGGGGAATGAATGCTGTACCAAGCCTATCAGGCGCATTCCGACATGATGAGTCCGGTGCGCCAATTTGCCGAATTTGCGCTTGAGACAGTCGGCGCGCACCTCAACGGTGCGGCCCGGCCGTCGCCGCTCAGCAATCTGACCGCCGCTTACGAAATGATCGCCCGCGCCGGGTTGAGCCACACCCGGCCGGATTTCGGCATCGACAGCGTCACGGTCGGCAACCAGGAAGTCGCCGTCACCGAAGAAGCAGCCCTGGTCACGCCCTTCGCCACGCTGCGGCACTTCAAGAAAGATATCGACCAGGATCAACCGCGTGTCCTGATCGTGGCACCGCTTTCGGGCCATTTTGCGACGCTGCTGCGCGCCACGGTGCGCACCATGCTGGCCGAACATGACGTGTATATTACCGATTGGCATAACGCCCGTGACGTGCCGCTGGCGGACGGGCCGTTCAGCTTCGACAGCTACACGACGCATCTCATCAAGTTTCTCGAAACCATCGGGCCGGGCGCGCACATGGTGGCGGTCTGCCAGCCTTGCGTCAGCGCCTTGGTGGCGGCGAGCGTGATGGCGCAGGGCGAGCATCCCGCGCAGCCGCGCTCGATGACCCTGATGGCCGGGCCGATCGACACCCGCGTCAGCCCGACCAAGGTCAACGAACTGGCCAAAAGCAAATCGATGGACTGGTTCGAGAACAACATGATCGGCACGGTGCCGGCGCGCTTTGCCGGCGGCGGGCGCCGGGTTTATCCGGGCTTCGTCCAGTTGTCGGCTTTCATGGCGATGAACATGGATCGCCATATCAAGGCGCATCGCGAGCTTTACGAAAACATCGCCAAGGGCAACAACGAGAAGGCGGCCCAGACCAAGGCGTTTTACGACGAATATTTCGCGGTTCTCGATCTGGCCGCCGAGTTCTATCTCGAAACCGTCAAGCTGGTGTTTCAGGACCACGCGCTGCCGCTCGGCGAACTGACCTATCAGGGCCAGAAGGTCGAGCCGGCCGCGATCAAGCGCACGATGCTGTTCACCGTCGAAGGCGAGAAGGACGACATCTGCGCCGTCGGCCAGACGCTCGCCGCGCACGACCTGTGCACGTCGTTGCGACCCTATCGCAAGCGTCATCACATGCAGGCCGGCGTCGGCCATTACGGCGTGTTCTCCGGCCGGACCTGGCAGAACCAGATCTATCCGATGGTCAAGAACGTCATCCTGCAAAGCGATTGACCGGCCTGGCGCGCCGGGAAAGCCGATGAGCACTGTCGATTGAGCACCGTTGATCCGCAAGCGCCGCGCCACAGTCTGATCGAGGACATCTTCGCGATTGTCGTCGGCACGCTGCTGGTGTCGTTCGGCATCGCCATGTTCAAGCAGGCCGGGCTTCTGACCGGCAGCACCGCCGGTCTGGCGTTCCTGACTTATTACGTCACCGGCATTCCGTTCGGCGTCGCCTTCTTCGTCATCAATCTGCCGTTCTATTATCTCGCTTTCATGCGGATGGGTTGGCGCTTCACCGTCAAGACCTTCTGCGCGGTCGGCTTGGTGTCGGCGATGTCGGAAACCCATACTCATTTCATCTCGTTTGCCGCGGTCGATCCGTTCTATACCGGGCTGCTCGGCGGATTGATCATGGGCGTCGGCTTTCTCGCCTTGTTTCGCCATCAGGCCAGCCTCGGCGGCGTCAATATTCTCGCGCTCTACGTTCAGGACCGTTACGGCATCCGCGCCGGCAAGCTGCAAATGGCGATCGATCTGACCATCCTGGCGGTGTCTTATTTCGTCATCGACGGCAAGGCGATGCTGGCCTCGGTGGTCGGCGCGGTGGCGATCAATGCGGTGATCTGGATGAACCATCGCCGCGACCGCTATGTCGCCTGGTCGGCGCCGTAGACGTTTCACGATCTGGCCCATGGCAAACCCCGCCGGCTCGGATGAGCGCGGCGGGGTTTGTCGTTGAGCGTTCAGTCCGGATCGGCAGGTCAGGCGGCGCCGAGCAGCATCAGCACCAGAATCAGGCTGACGGGTACGCCGAGCAACCAGAGCAGAATAGGCATGTGGCTCTCCTGTCGGTTCGAGTGAGTTTATCGGGCGGCGGCAAGCCGGGCGCGTTCGGCATCGGTGAGATACCAATCGCGGTTGCGCAGATTGCCGCCTTCGATAGCGGCCAGCGCCGCCGACAAAGCGCCGGCCAGCATCGCGAAGGCGAGCCAGAAGGCGAAAGCGGCGCTCGATTTGCGCGCGGCGTCGGTGGCCGATTTGGCTTGCGCGATCACCTGATCGACACGCTGTTCGGCTTCCGGCTGGGTCAGGCCGGTGTGCATGACGATGAGGCTGGCGATATAGGCGCGGTCGGCGGCGGAGACGGCGCCGTGGCGGCCAAGTCCGTTGGCGATCAGGCGGCCCAGTTCGCTGCGATTAACGTCGTTCGCCGGCGTCGGCGATGGCGCGGTGATGCTGCCGCCTTGCAGCGGCGGTGGGGTTTGGCCGGTCGCGGTCGGCGAGGTCGCGGCTTCGCTCGTCTGACGCTGCGCTTGTTGTGCGGTCGGCGCCGGCGGGACAGCGGCCACGCCGTTGACGGCGGGCGCCGGTCGCATCAGCCGGTCGATGGTGGTGGCGGCGACAGTGCTCGATGCCGACGCAAGGCCGGCGCCGGTCTGGCCGATGATGGCCGAGGTCGCGCCGCCCAGCACGGTGACGGTGACCACGGTGGCCAAAGCCCAGGTGACAAAGCCGTGCGCCGAGTCGCGGAAATAGCGTTCGTGCGAATGCACGGTCGGCCATTGCGGACGCAGACGGCCCGCCAGATAGCCGCCGATTGTCGATGACAGCATTGCGATCACGATCAGATAGATGCCGGCGCTGATGGTGAAGCCGGTCGCGGACAGACCTTGTCCGCTATATGGCGAGATCACCGAAAAGCCGACGCCAACGCCAAAGGCGACGAGCACCAGCGTCAACGCGGCCGATGCGATCGCACCGGCAATGATGGCCCGCCAGCTGACGGCCGCTTCGGCGTCGCTGACGGTGGTGGAGTCGATAACGGTAGCCATGGTCGAAGCCTCCCAGCATGCGGATTAGTCACGCAAGTGGGCAGTCAACGGTCGATGGCAGACTTGGTTCCGGCGTCGCTGCGGTCGACCGGGATCGGTACGCGACGGCGCGATCAGGCGAGGGCAAAGCCGATGGCGGAAATTGCGGCCTTCGCGACCGGTCAACGACGGTGCCTGGCCTAGCGGCCGAAACTCGTCATCACGTCGCGCATGCGCGAGGCCTTGCTGGCCAAGGGATCGACCGCCACAGGCGGCGTCAGCCGGCTTTCGCAGTCGACCTGATTGATCGCCAGCGTGCGTCCGGTTCTGTTGTCGAATTGTATCTCCTCGCACAGCCGGTCGTTCGAGGAAAAGACGATCGAGCCGATGCCGCGGGCCTTCGCCTCGCGCGCGTTCGACTCGGCCAAGGCCTTCGCGGCTTTCGCTTTGGCCATGGCGACCGCTGCGTCATGGGCGCGTATCGCCGGCAGCATAAAAAACAATCCCGACAGGATCGCGATCAGGATCGTCGCCGCGGTGATGAAACGTCGCGCGTCGCCTTTGCGGACCCAGAGCACGGCCTTGGCCGGCGCGCGGACGATGCGGTGATGGATGCGGGGCGCGGCGATCTTGGCCGGGGCGGCGTTGCCCATGAATGTCCGGAATGGCGGCGGCGCCGCCGTGGCCGGGACGAATGAAGGAACTGTCATGGCGACAGCCTACGCCTGCGGGCTTGCGGAGTTTTCAAGATTGCCGGTCAAATTGTATCAAACGTAACCGATCGGCATTCGCGGGACGACGTGTAAGCTCAAGGGTTTGTAAATATAATCCAGTTTATCATTTCGCCTTATGAGTTTGCGTCATCGATATTTAGCGTTTGTCTGACACTAATACCACCGGAGCCTGCATTAGAGGCGTTGGCTGCCCCGCTTATTTTTCCATCGTCTTCGGTATTGCGCGATGACTCCAGCCATGCCCTTCAGGGCCGTGTCGGAATTTTTATTCGGGCCGTCCATTAATATCAGCGATCTCGACGAGCCGGAGCGCCGCAAGGTTCGGGCGGCACAGGTTAACGTCATCGTCCAACTGACGCCGCTGACCATCTCGATCAATCTGGCCAACGTCGCCGTCGTCGTGCATTTCCTCTGGGACATCGCGTCGCGGCCGTTTCTGCTGGTCTGGGCGATGACCGTTGTTGCTCTGGCGAGCCTCGGCCTGATGCCCTGGCTGCGTTCGCGCACCAGCGTGCCGAGCGGCGTATCGGCGCGCGGCGTCCGGCAAGTGGAATCGCATGGCGCCTTGCTGGCGATGGCCTGGGGCGCCTTGCCAATGCTGCTGTTGCCCGGCGCCGATCTGATGACCCAGTTGTTTCTGATTTTCCTGATGACCGGCATGATGTCGGGCGGCGCGTTCTGCATGTCGACCTTGCCGCGCGGCGGTCTGGCCTATACCTGGCTCATGGCCGGCGAAACCGCGGTCGGGCTGCTGTCCTCGGGGCAGCCCCAATTCGCCTATATCTGCATCCTGCTGCTGACTTACGCCTTCTTCCTGTCGCGCAATCTGGTGGCGCGCGGTGTCGTCTTCGTTCAGCATTTGCGCAACCAGATGAAGCTCGAGGCGCAGGGCGATTTGATCGGTCTCTTGCTGACCGATTTCCAGGAACACGCCAGCGATTGGCTGTGGGAGACCGACGCCAGCGGCAACCTGCGTCACGTCTCGGATCGCTTCGCCGAAGCCGCCGGCAAGCTGCCGGCGCAATTGCAGGAAACGCCGCTGGCCGAATTATTGTCCGGCAAATCCGGCTATAATCCGTCACAGGTGGTTGAGGTTCTCAATCACATGACGCGCAAATCGGCGTTCCGCGATATCGTGGTGCCGATGCGGGTTGGCGACGCGCGGAAATACTGGATGCTGTCGGCCAAGCCGGTGTTCGATGCCAATGGCACTTTCACCGGCTATCACGGCGTCGGCGCCGATGTGACCGAAAAGCGCCTCGCCGAAGAGCGCATCACGCATCTGGCCTATAGCGACATCGTCACCGGCCTGCCGAACCGGTTGGCGTTCTGCGAGCAGGTCGACCGCGTGCTGTCGGCGGCGCGCCTCAACGGCCAGTCGGCGGCGCTGCTGTGCTTCGATCTTGATCGCTTCAAGTCGATCAACGATACCCGTGGTCATGCTTTCGGCGATGCATTGTTGGCCAGCGTCGGCAAGCGGATCAAGGCCTGCGCGCGCGATCGCGATATCGTGGCGCGGCTGGGCGGCGATGAATTCGCGATCCTGCAAATCGATCCGGTGCTGCCGACCGATACCATGATCCTCGCGCGTCAGGTTCTCGACGCTTTCAAGGTGCCGTTCCGGCTCGAGCAGGGCGACATCGCGATCAATACCAGCATCGGCATCGCGATCGCGCCGGACGATGGCTGGAAGATCGACAGCCTGCTGAAGAAAGCGGATCTCGGCCTTTACGCCGCCAAGGCCGATGGCGCCGGTTGCTTCCGCTTCTTCGAGGCCGAGATGGAAGCCGGCGCGCACCGTCGCCGCGCCTTGGAGGACGGTCTGCGGTCCGCGCTGCAGAACGGCGAGCTGGAAGTCGCGTTCCAGCCGCTGGTCGATCTGCATAGCTGGTCGCTGGCCGGCTGCGAAGCGCTGGCGCGCTGGAAGTCGCCGGAGTGGGGCTATGTTTCGCCGGCCGAATTCATTCCGGTGGCCGAAGCCGCCGGCTTGATCGATGAAATCGGCGAGTTCGTGTTGCGCACCGCCGTCGCCGAGGCGCGGCGCTGGCCGGCCGATACGGTGGTGGCGGTCAATTTATCGCCGGCGCAATTCAAGAACCAGAATCTGCTGGCGACGGTAGTTTCGGCCTTGGCCGAAAGCGGTCTGCCGCCGGCCCGGCTCGAACTGGAAGTGACCGAGTCGATCTTCCTCGACAACGCCGATGGCGCATTGGCGATGTTGCAAAATCTGCGGACGTTGGGCGTGCGCACGTCGCTCGACGATTTCGGCACCGGCTATTCGTCGCTCAGTTATCTGCGGCGTTTCCCTTCGACAAGATCAAGATCGACAAGTCGTTCATCGACGATGTCGGCGCCCGCGATGAAAGTCTGGCGATCATCCGCGCCATTGTTGCGCTCGCCAATGCACTCGGCATGTCGACCACCGCCGAGGGCGTCGAGTCGGTCGCGCAGGTTGCCAAATTGCGCGATGCCGGCTGCACGCAGATCCAGGGCTATGTGTTTTCGCCGCCGCGCGCGGCCGGCGATATCCGCGCGATGTTCGCGCCGCGTCTGCCGGCGATCGAGTGTGACGACACCGCGGTGCCGGCCGGACAGACCGCCGTCAGCGTGGCCTGACATTTCGCCTGATTTTATGGGCCTTTCCGGCGCGGCGAGGGCCTTGCCGGCGCCCGGCCGGGCGGTCTCTTCCATTTCCGAGGGGCGATACCTACATCGAGCTTCGTCAATACGAACCCCAGAAGACGACCATGCTCGATTTTTCCGAAAGCGATCGCGCGCCTGACGAGTTCGAGTCGGATGCGGTAGCGTCCGACAGCGACTTGCTCGACGCTTATTCCAATGCCGTAACACACATTGCCGACCAGGTCGGACCGGCCGTGCTGCGCGTCGAAACGCGCGGCGCGGGCGGCAAGCCCGGCGGCACCGGCTCCGGCGTGGTGATCGCGCCCGATGGACTGGTGCTGACTAATTGCCACGTCGTCGAAGGCGCCAAGGAGGTGCGGCTGATGGATGCCGAGGGCCGCGTCATGGAAGCGCGCTCGCTCGGCGTCGATCCCGACACCGACCTGGCTTTGCTGCGCGCCGGTTCCGCGCGCAATCTGCCGCATGCGCGGCTCGGCGATTCAAAGCGATTGAAGCGCGGTCAATTGGTGGTCGCGATCGGCAATCCGCTGGGCTTTGAATCGACCGTCACCGCCGGCGTCATATCGGCGCTCGGCCGCTCATTGCGGGCACGCAATGGTCGGCTGATCGAGGACGTCATCCAGACCGACGCGGCGCTCAATCCCGGCAATTCCGGCGGGCCGCTGGTGTCGTCGCGTGGCGATGTGATCGGCATCAACACCGCGGTGATCCGCGGCGCGCAGGGCATCTGTTTCGCCGTCGCGTCCAACACCGCGCAATTCGTGCTGAGCGAATTGATCCAGCACGGCCGGGTGCGGCGGGGTTATATCGGCGTGTCGGGTCAGACCGTGCAGGTCGCGCGCAATCATGCGCGGTTTGCCGGCATCGAGAATACCTCCGGCGCGATGGTGACGGCGCTGGATGCCAAGGGTCCGGCCGCACTCGCCGGGCTGATGAGTCTCGATGTCATTGTGCGTGCCGATGGCGTGCCGGTGACCGGCGTCGACGATCTGGTCCGGCTGCTCAACAGCGAACGGATCGGCCGCACCATCGACATCGATGTGCTGCGGCGCGGCCAGTTGCGGACCTTCAAGGTGACGCCGCCGGAACGGCCGCTGGCGAAGGCCGCTTGAGCGGCGCGCGCGGATCGTGACGCGGGCAAAGAAATGGGCCCGCACCGCTCGAGTGGGGCCCATGATCTTATCGGCGTTCTGCGGGCCGAAGCCGGGATAGCGCGGAGCTGTCCTGAAACGCTCGGCCCGCTATCGGCCTTGCCGCGTCGTTACTTCTCGCCGCCGGCCGGCGCTTCGCCCGACGGCGTCATCATCGCGGCGGGCGGCGCGGCGGTCGGGCTGGCCGGCTTCTTGGCCGCCGGCTTTTTCTTGGTCGCGGTCTGCTTCATCGCAGCCTTGCGCGCCGCCGGCTCGTAATTGGCGTTGCCCATGCACTTCTTGATGAAGGCGGCGCGCTCTTTGCCTTCGAGCTTGTCGTTGTCGGCGCCAAATTTGCAGGTTTCCATTTTCTGCTCTTTGGTCGCCGCATGAGCCTGATTGAAGGCGGGCGCGACCATGAGCAGCGCGGACAGCAGGCTGAGGGCTGCCACGGGCAGGGTTGCCTTGGTCGATTGCATCGGCGTCGCTCCATTATCGTCGTAAAGTGAAATCGGATCGTGCGGATCGTTTGTCGCGTGTGATCCTAGCATGGTTTGGCGAAAGTGTGGTGGGGCCGCGATTTTGCCGCATCGCCACAATTGACGGGGCGGCAGCGATGCGCTGCAACATAGCGGTTAGCGCAGCGCCGCCGCGATATTGCCGCCGTCGACCGTGGTGATATCGGCGGTGGTCTTGAGCGCCAGAGCCTGGGCGAGGAAGGCCTGCGCGACGTCCTCGGCTGTGACCTCGCGGCCGAGCAGGTTCCCGCTCATATAGTCCTTCTCGCTGACGCCACGCGCCTTGGCGCGATCCTTGATGAAGTCGCCGGTCAACAGGCCGGAGCGGATACGGTCGGCATTGACCGCATTGGCGCGGATGCCGTCGGCGCCGTAATCGAGCGCGTATTGCCGGACTAGAAATAAGGTGGCGGCTTTCGGCAGGCCGTAGGGACCGAAATTGGCGCCCGGATTGACCGCCTGTTTCGATACGTTGAACAGCAGGCAGCCGCCGGTGCCCTGCTTGAGCATGATCGCGACGGCGGCCTGCGCCGCTTTCTGGTGGGCGAAGAAGTTCAATTCGAAGCTCTCGCGCAGGATCGCTTCGTCGACCTCGCCGATCTTGCCTTGCCAGGCCGCGCCGGCATTCGACACCAGGATATCGACGCCGCCAAAGCGATTGACGACCCGCGCGAAGGCGGCTTGCACCGACCTGGCGTCGGTGACGTCGCATTCAATCGCCAGCGCCGCGCCGCCGATGGTCTTGGCCTGCGCCTGGGCCGCTGTCAGGTCTCGGTCGAGCAGGGCGACTTCGGCGCCAGCCTTGGCGAAGGCGCGGGCGGTGGCGGCGCCAATCGCCCCGGCGCCGCCGGTGATGACGGCAACCTGGCCGGCCAGCGGCAGCGGTTTGGCCGCGCCGAGCTTGGCCTGTTCGAGCGGCCAGTATTCGCAGTCGAACATGTCGGCTTCCGGGATCGACTCGAAGCGGCCAATGGCTTCGGCATCGGTGATGGTCGCGATCGCGGCCTCGGCGAGATCGGCGGCGATGCTGGCGGCCTTGGCATTGCCGCCGAGGCCGAACAGGCCGAGCCCCGGCACCAGCACGACGCGCGGCGTCGGCTCGAGCATGATGCGGCTGCCGCCGACCCGCGCATTGTTGCGGGCGAAGTAGTCGCGGTACTGCGCCACGAAAGCCGACACCGCCTGACGGGTGGCCGTGGCAAAGTCTGTTTCCTTGCCGCCTTGCGGCGGCGGCACGACCAGCGGCCAGTTCTTGGTGCGGATGGTGTGGTCGGGGGTGATGACGCCGCGCTGGCTGTAATCGGGCAGGTCGCGTCCGTTGACGAAATTCAGGATCGCGTCGTCGCTGCGGAAATCGAGGATCAGCCGCGACCACGCGCCTTCGTTCCTGGTGTCGGCGAGCGCGCAGGCGCCGCGCACGATCGGTGCGATCTCGGCGACCGACGCGATCTGCTGCGGCATCGTTGCGGTGACGAATACCGCCTTGCGGTTGGTGCGCAGGGCTTCCTCGGCCAGTGTCACCATCTCGATCATGCGTTCGTAAGCTTCGCGCGCATCGGCGCCGAAGGTGAAGATGCCGTGTTTCTCCAGGATCAGCCCGATCACCTTCGGATCGGCGTCGAATACCTCGGCCGATTTCTTGGCCAGCCCGAAGCCGGGCAGGATGTAAGGCACGATGCCCATGCGCGCGCCGTAAACATCGCGCGCCCGTGCCGGACCGTCCGGCTGGTCGATTAGCCCGAGCACGGCGGCGGAATGCGTGTGGTCGACGTAAACATGCGGCACGAAAGCATGCAGCAGCGTTTCGACTGACGGGTTCGGCGCCATCGGATCGAGCAAGCTGGCGCGCTGCACCCGCACCATTTCGTCGTCGGCCATCGCGTCGCGCGCGCGCAGCCGGCGCAGCGCGTCGAGCCGGACCGCCGGCATGCCGGCCGGTTCGATGGTCGCCATGTCCCAGCCCGAACCTTTGACGCAGAGAACCTCGGTGGCGTCACCGATCAGATCGGTCATCTTTGTCTTGACCGAAGTATTGCCGCCGCCGTGCAGCACCAGCTTGGGATCGCGGCCAAGCAACTGTGTGGTGTAGACCCGCAAGGCCAGATCGGCGGCAATGCCGGTTTGGGCGTAGCGATCGACGGTGGCTGCGGCGTCGGCCTCGTTCCACTGCGACTTCATGATCGGTGTTCAACTCGCGGCGTTCGGTTGTGTCGATTGGCGATGTTTGTCGCTTTCATAATGCCGCGGGGCGGCGAACGCAAAACGCCCCCGGGACGGTTGTCCCGGAGGCGTCTTATTTCTGTCATCGGCGGCGCGCCTTCGATGCGCCGCGAGTCGTCGTCGCCGGCTCAGCTCTTGTCGCCGAGCAGACGCTTGCCCCACCAGCCGCGCTTGGGCGCGGCGTCGGTGCTGGCGGTCGATACGACGACCGGGGTGGGCGTCGGCAAGGTGGCGGCGGCCGTCGGCGTCGTGCCGCTGCTGGCAACCGGCGCGGGTTCGCGAATGGTCGAACGGCGGCGCGGCGTTTCCTGCGGATTGTCGCCGGCGGCGTTCGGTTCGGCAGCGGCCGGAGCGCTCTCATAACCGTTTGACGTTGCGGCGACGGCGTCAGGCACCGGCGCGGCGGCCGGCGGCCGGTCGAGATCCTCGACCGCTGTGACCAGTTCCGGCTCGACGCCGTTGGCCTCGAGCAATTCCGGCGCGGCGTCGTTCTCGTCGTCGTCGCTGGCGTCGTTGCCATTGATGCCGTTGACGTCGTCGCCCGCCTGCATCGGCGCGTCACCGTCGCGATGCCGGTTGCGGCGACCGCCGCGGCGGCCACGCCGGCGGCGGCGGCGGACGTCGCCGTTCTCGCCGCCTTCGGCCGCGACCGGCGCGCCCTCGGCGCGCGGCTGGCCGTCTTCCTCGGGCGAGCCGGCGTCATGATCTTCGTGCGCGATCGCATGTTCGCCGAGCGGTTCCTCGCCCGGCATGGCGTTGTCGCGCGGGCCGCGCATCGCGGCGTCGCGGCCTTCGCCACGACCTTCACCGCGACCTTCGCCGCCCCGGCCACGGCCGCGACCACGCCGGCGCCGCCGGCGCGGTCCGTTGTCGCCGCCATTGTCGGCCTGCGTGTCCGCGCGCGCTTCGCTGTCGTCGTCCTCGGCTTCGCTGTCGACTTCCTCGAGCGAGGAGTGCGCGCCGATCATCGTTTCGCCGTCGTCGTCCTCGTCCAGTTCGGGCTCCGGCTCGACGTAATCGTCTTCCTCGTAGACCGCCGTGACGGTCGGCGCGGCGGCGGCGATCGCCTTGGCGGCGTCCGGCGTGTGCATCTGCTCGCCGCGGTCGACGACGTAGGATACCTGGGCATTCACCGTCGGGTCGGCGGAAACCGTGATGGTGATGCGGAAGCGTTCTTCCAGCGCGCGCAGATGGGCGCGCTTGTGGTTGAGCACATAGAGCGCGATTTCCGAGCGGGTGCGCACGATCAGATTATGCGTCGCGCCCTTGTTCAGCGTGTCTTCGATGGCGCGCAGCAATTGCAGCGCGACCGAAGAGACCGAGCGGACATGGCCGAGGCCGCCGCAGGTCGGGCAGGTCTCGGTCGAGGATTCCAGCACCGAGGTGCGGATGCGCTGACGCGACATTTCCAAGAGGCCGAAATGCGAGATGCGGCCGACCTGGATGCGGGCGCGGTCGTGCTTGAGCGCTTCCTTCATGCGCCGCTCGACCGTGCGGTTGTTGCGGCCTTCGTCCATGTCGATGAAGTCGATCACGACAAGACCGGCAAGATCGCGCAGCCGCAGCTGCCGGGCGACTTCGTCGGCGGCTTCGCAATTGGTCTTGAGCGCGGTGTCCTCGATGTGGTGTTCGCGGGTGGCGCGGCCGGAGTTGACGTCGATGGCGACCAGCGCCTCGGTTTGGTTGATGACGATATAGCCGCCCGAGCGCAGTTGCACGGTGGGCTGGAACATCGCGTCGAGCTGGGTCTCGATGCCGTAGCGGGTGAACAGCGGCTGGCTGTCGTTATAGGGCCGCACGTTCTTGGCATGGCTCGGCATCAGCATGCGCATGAAGTCGCGCGCTTCCTTGTAGCCTTCGTCGCCGGCGACGATGATCTCCTCGATGTCCTTGGAGTAGAGATCGCGGATCGAACGCTTGACCAGCGAGCCTTCCTCGTAGACCAGCATCGGCGCCATCGACTTCAGCGTCAGGTCGCGCACGGTCTCCCACAGCCGCAGCAGATATTCGAAGTCGCGCTTGACTTCCATCTTGGTGCGCGAGGCGCCGGCGGTGCGCAGGATCACGCCCATGCCTTCCGGCACTTCCAGTTCCTGGGCGATTTCCTTCAGGCGCGAGCGGTCTTCGCCCGAGGTGATCTTGCGCGAAATGCCGCCACCGCGCGCGGTGTTCGGCATCAGCACCGAATAGCGGCCGGCGAGCGACAGATACGTGGTGAGCGCCGCGCCCTTGGTGCCGCGCTCTTCCTTGACCACCTGCACCAGCATCACCTGGCGGCGCTTGATGACCTCTTGAATCTTGTAGTTGCGGCGGAAGCGCGGCGCGCGCTCCTGCGCTTCCTCGAGCGCGTCGGCGCCGCCGACGGACTCGACGTGCTCTTCCTCGTGATGGTCGTCGTCGTCATCGTGGTCGTCGCCCTGGCTGGCGGCGGCCTGGTGTTCATCGCCATGATGGTCACCGTCATGGTGCTCGTCGCCCTGGCTGTCGCCATGTCGGTCGTCGTCGTGCTGATGCTCGTCGTCGTCGCGGTTGGCGGCCAGCGACTGGGCATCCGGCAGCAGCATTTCATCGCCGGTCTCGGCGTGGTCGTCGCCGCCTTCCGGGAACCCGCCGGGCACCGGCGCGGCTTCGGTGGCGTCGGACGGGCTTTCCGTCTGGGCAATGGCGGCGGTTTCTTGCGGCGCTTCTGGTGCGGTCACCTGCGCGACGTCTTGCACCGGCGGCTCGTAGGCGGCGGGCGCAACCGGCAGCAGCGACGGCACGTCGGCGCCGGGTTCGCCGGCCGGAATGGCACTGGCCTCGACCGGGGCTTCCATGGCCGGGAATTCGGCATCCGACACCGGCAGTTCGCCGACGGTCGCCTGATCCGCAGACCGGTCGGCACCGTGATCGTGTTCCGGCGGCAGCCCGCCGAGCGCGGCTTCGCCGAGGTTCAACGCCTCGGTGTCGCCGACGGCCAGATCCGGCTGCGTTTGGTCGCCGGCCTCGGCGGCGACCGGCTCGGAGCGGCTCGGATCGCGCGGCCGGTCGGAACCGGAGCGGCGATGCCGGTTACGGCCGCCACGGCCATTGCCACGGCTGGCGCGGTGATCGGCGTCGGCTTCGGCGGCCTTGGCGTCGCGCTCTTCCTGCGCCAGCAGCGCCAGACGGTCGGCGACCGGGATCTGATAGTAGTCGGGATGGATTTCCGAGAAGGCGAGGAAGCCGTGCCGGTTGCCGCCGTAGTCGACGAACGCGGCCTGGAGCGACGGTTCGACGCGGGTGACTTTGGCGAGATAGATATTGCCGCGAAGCTGCTTGCGGTTAGCGCTCTCGAAGTCGAATTCTTCGACGCGATTGCCGCGGAGCACCACGACCCGTGTTTCTTCCGGGTGGGTCGCGTCGATCAACATTTTGTCGGGCATTGAAAATTCTCACTGAGGCGATCCGGCCGGCGGGCTCGCGCCAAGACACCATCGGGTTCGAGACCCGAGGGCTGAGCGGCACAAAGCGGCGCGAATGGGAGGTCGCCTGATGGGGTTTAGGGGATTGGGGCGCGTGTTCACGCGAAAGGCGGTCAAGGTCCAAAGCGGTTGGGCTCAAGGCAATCGGACCCATAGCAAAGCGCGCAGTCACGAAAGCTTCGCGAAAGCGTTGGACCTTAAATTGCCTTTGCTGCGACCTTGGCAGCATGAATAGTGCGACCCGTAGCGCTGCGGCCGCGCCAAAACAGCGCCGCCGAGGTTTGTCATTCGCTGACGGCCGCAATGCGCAAGGCCCGTGTGGCCGGACGCAGTTCCGGGTGTCCTACAAAGGGTTTCGGCTCGCTTCGCCGTCCGTCCGGCCTGCCTCCTCGAGGGACCGATCCTGGACTGGCGGGCCGGGGGCCCGAACGCGGCACAACCGGAACTTTAACCGTCAGCAGACTCTATGTACGGCTGGAATCTCCCAATAGCAAGCGAGGCTTGGCGGGTGAGGGGCCTGATGCCGCGCCAGCGCGGTCACAGCCGCGTTATTTTACGGTTTTGACCGGGATTGGCGGCTTTTCCAGGTCCGATTGGCGGAAGCGGGGCCGTTTCGGGCCATTGGCGCATTTTTCCGTTGAGGGTTCTATCGAGACCCGGTTCCAGGCGTTTGCCCCGGTTTTGGCGGTTTTCCGCGACCTCGCCGCAACAGGATGGCTAAAACCACGGCTGCGGGCCAACTTCCGTTAACCCAAGGCCGTCCTAATGGGGTAAACCACGGCCAAGAGGGTTGGATTCGGTGACGAGACACCATTTTGCAAGTTATGCGTGCCGGCCGGCCGCCATGATCGGCGGCTTGCTGGTTTGCGCCCTGGCGATGGCGATGGCGGGGGCTGGCCTTGGGGCGGCGCGGGCCGCCGAGCCCGGCGTCAGCGCGGCGCAAGCGGCGGCGACGGCTGCCGCCAATCTGCCGGCGGCGACCGCGGTGCGGGTCGGCGGCGACGACAAGAAGACCCGCTTCATCATGGACCTGACCGACAAGATCGAGGTTACGGCCTTTGCGCTGGCCAATCCCGACCGGATCGTGGTCGATCTGCCGCAGGTCGCCTTCCGGCTGCCCGACAAGGTCGGCGAACATGGCCGGGGACTGGTCAAGGCGTTTCGCTTCGGGCTGATCATGCAGGGCGGTTCGCGCATCGTCATCGACACCAAGGGCCCGGTCGCCATCGACAAGGCTTTCGTGCTGGCGGCGGAGGCCGGGCAGCCGGCGCGCCTGGTGCTGGACCTGTCGGCCACTGACCGAGCCAGCTTCCTGCGTAATATCGCGATCGGCACCCGGCCGGTGCGCAGCGCCGGCATCCGCAACAGCGAGGTCACGCCGAAAGCCAATGGCGATACCCGGCCGCTGATCGTGATCGATCCCGGTCACGGCGGCATCGATACCGGCGCGCGTGCCGCCAGCGGCGAGCTGGAAAAGGATGTCGTGCTGAAATTCAGCCTGACCCTGCGCGGCCTCTTGGAACGGTCCGGCAAATACCGGGTAGCGATGACCCGCTCCGACGACACCTTCATTCCGCTGAGTGAACGCGTCCGCTTCGGCCGATCGCAGGGCGCGGCCCTGTTCGTGTCGATCCATGCCGACGCCATCCCGAAAGGCGAGGGCCAGGCCGAGGGCGCCACCGTCTATACCTTGTCGGAGAATGCCTCCGACGCGGAAGCCGCGCGTCTGGCCGAATCCGAGAACAAGGCCGACGTGATCGCCGGCGTCGACCTGACCGCGGAGCCCGACGACGTCGCCAATATTCTGGTCGACCTGGCGCAGCGCGAGACCAAGTCCTATTCGACGCTGTTTGCCCGCACCGCGGTCGGCGAACTCAAGGGCACCGCGCGGTTGCACAAGCACCCTTTGAAATCGGCCGGTTTCAAGGTGCTGACCGCGCCGGACGTACCGTCGGTTCTGGTCGAACTGGGTTATATGTCGACCAAGGACGACCTGAAGCTGATGACCTCGGCCGACTGGCGGGCCAAGACCGCGCGCGCTTTGTCCGAAGCGGTCGACCGCTTCTTTGCGTCGCGGGTGGCCGGCGGCGCGGCGCCGAAAGGGAATTGACCGGCAATGACCCCAGGCTGGCCTCAGTTTCAACATAAAACCGAGCGACCACAGACGCTTGTCCGTTTTTGCGCTATAGGCGGCGACGACCAAAGCGGTGGTTTGGGTTCGGGCCAAAGCCCGTGCCGACAGTCGGATCGAACCGGGACTCTTCGCTGATGAGATTTATTCTGCGCTTCCTCGGCTTTCTGTTTACGGCGGGCACAATCCTGTTCGTCGTCGGCGTGGCCGCGGTGTCAGGTCTGCTGTGGCACTATTCCAAGGACCTGCCGGATTATTCGCAGTTGCAGGACTACGAGCCGCCGGTGATGACCCGGGTGCATGCCGCCGACGGTTCGCTGGTCGCCGAATATGCCCGTGAGCGCCGGCTGTACCTGCCGATCCAGGCGGTGCCGAAGCTCGTCATCCACGCCTTCATGGCCGCCGAGGACCGCAACTTCTATCAGCATGGCGGTCTCGATTTCACCGGCATCGTTCGCGCCGGCCTCAACTACATCCAGAGCTATGGCACCGGCCGTCGTCCGCAGGGCGCGTCGACGATCACGCAGCAGGTCGCCAAGAACTTCCTGCTGACCAACGAAGTGTCGATGACCCGCAAGATCAAGGAAGCGCTGCTGGCGCTCAAGATCGAGCGCACCTATTCCAAGGACAAGATCCTCGAACTGTACCTGAACGAAATCTATCTCGGGCTCGGCGCTTACGGCATCGCCGCCGCCTCGCTGGTCTACTTCGACAAGGCGGTCAACGAACTGACCATCCCGGAAGTCGCCTATCTGGCGACGCTGCCGAAGGCGCCGAACAACTATAACCCGTTCCGCCAGCGCGAACGCGCGCTCGAGCGCCGCAACTGGGTGATCGACCGCATGGCCGAAGCCGGCTTCATCAAGCAGGCCGATGCCGAGAAGGCCAAGCGCACCAGCCTTGGCGTCACCACCAAGCCGACCGTCGCGCATACTTTCTCGGCCGAATATTTCGCCGAGGAAGTGCGCCGCGAACTCTACGAGCGCTACGGCGAGAAGAAGCTCTACGAAGGCGGCCTGTCGGTGCGCACCACGCTCGATCCGAAGGATCAGGTGCTGGCGCGCAAGGTGCTGATCGACGGACTGGTCAAGTTCGACGAGCAGCACGGCTGGCGCGGCCCGATCAAGAAGATCGACATCTCCACCGGCGACTGGGGCGTCAAGGTCGCCGACGTCAAGGTGCTCAACGATGTCGCGCCGTGGCGCGCCGCCGTGGTGCTGGAAGTCACCGACCATGCCGCGCGCATCGGTTTGCAGCCGGGCCGCGATCCGGCCGGCCGCGTCGAGCGGCAACGCGACACCGCGATCATCCCGCTCGATGGCATGAAGTGGGCCAAGACCAAGGGCAAGCCGGTGACCAAGGTCAGCCAGGTGCTGGAGCCCGGCGACGTGATCTATGCCGAGCCGTCGGACAAGAAGGACGGCCAGTACATTCTGCGTCAGGTGCCGGAAGTCTCCGGCGCGATGGTGGTCGAGGACCCGTGGACCGGCCGCGTGCTGGCCATGGTCGGCGGCTTCTCCTACGACCAGAGCCAGTTCAATCGCGCTACGCAAGCGCTGCGTCAGCCCGGGTCGTCGTTCAAGCCGATCGTCTATTCCGCCGCGCTCGACAATGGCTATACGCCGTCGACGCTGGTGCTCGACGCGCCGCTCGAGCTTGAGCAGGGCCCCGGCCTCGACGTCTGGAAGCCGGAAAACTACGAAGGCAACTTCTTCGGACCGTCGACCTTGCGCTTCGGCATCGAGCACTCGCGCAACGTCATGACCGTGCGTCTGGCGCAGGACATCGGCATGCCGCTGATTGCGGAATATGCCAAGCGCTTCGGCGTCTACGACAACCTGCCGCCTTACCTGTCGTTCTCGCTCGGCGCCGGCGAAACCACGCTGCTGCGAATGGTCACCGCTTATTCGATGCTGGATAACGGCGGCAAGAAGGTGAAGCCGACGCTGATCGACCGTATTCAGGATCGCTATGGGCACACCGTCTATCGTCACGACGAGCGCGAATGCATCGGCTGCGACGCCAAGAAGTGGGAGAACCAGCCCGAGCCGTCGCTGATCGATCGCCGCCAGCAGGTGATCGATCCGATGACCGCCTATCAGATCACCTCGATGATGGAAGGCGTGGTGCTGCGCGGCACCGCCGCCAATGCCGGATTCCAGAAGGAAGTCGGCAAGCCGGTCGCCGGCAAGACCGGCACCACCAACGATGAAAAGGATGCCTGGTTCATCGGCTTCACGCCCGACGTCGTGGTCGGCGTCTACATGGGCTACGACAAGCCGCGCACGCTCGGCCGCGCCGGTACCGGCGGCGGTCTGGCCGCGCCGATCGTCAAGAACTTCATGAAGGTCGCGCTCGCCGACAAGCCGGGCGTGCCATTCCGCGTGCCGCCGGGCATCAAGCTGGTCCGGATCGATCTCAAGACCGGGTTGCGCGCCGGTCCCGACACGAAAAAGGTCGTGCTGGAAGCCTACAAGCCCGGCACCGGGCCGGCCGACAGCTATTCGGTGGTCGGCTTCGACAGCGGGCAGGGCGCCGGCCAGGGCGGTTCCGGCTTCTTCGGCACCAGTCAGCAAGGCGTGTCGCCTGAATCCGGCCGCGCGGTGCGCTCCGGTACCGGCGGCCTATACTGATCGGACGGTCTGAGCCGGCCGCGCAGGTGGAGCCTCGGCACAGAGGTTGCGCCGGCGCGCCGGGACCGTTACATCCCTCTCGCAAATCATGGAAAGGCGCCACTGCGGTGGCCGAAGACGGTTATGCGCGCGGAAACACAGAATCTCGTCGATGAGATCAAGCAGTCGGTAGGGCTGCTGAGGAGGCATCTTTGACGTCGATACCGCGACGCGACGCCTCGCCGAACTGAACAAGGCGGCCGAAGACCCCAATTTCTGGAACGACTCCGCCAAGGCGCAGAAGACCATGCGCGAGCGCGATGCGCTGGAAGACCAGTTGCAGGCGATCGGCCGGATCGAGCGCGAACTTGAAGACAGCCTGACCCTTATCGAACTCGGCGAGGCCGAGAACGATGCCGCGACCGTGACCGACGCCGAAGTCGCGCTCAAGGGTCTCAAGGGCGAGGTCGCCCGCCGCGAACTCGAAGCGCTGCTGTCGGGCGAAGCCGACGCCAACGATTGCTATCTTGAAGTTCATGCCGGCGCCGGCGGCACCGAAAGCAACGACTGGGCCGGCATGCTGCTGCGCATGTATGTGCGCTGGGCCGAGAAGAAGGGCTACAAGGTCGACTGGCTCGAAGAGAGCGAAGGCGAAGGCGCCGGCATCAAGTCGGCGACCGTACAGATCAAGGGCCACAACGCCTATGGTTGGCTGAAGAGCGAGAACGGCGTGCACCGTCTCGTGCGCATCTCGCCGTTCGACGCCAATGCGCGCCGGCACACCTCGTTCGCCAGCGTCGTCGTCTATCCGGTGGTCGACGACAACATCAAGATCGAGATCAACGAGAAGGACGTGCGCACCGACGTGATGCGTTCCGGCGGCGCCGGCGGTCAGCACGTCAACAAGACGGAATCGGCGGTGCGTCTGACGCACGAACCGTCGGGCATCGTCGTGAAGTGCCAGCAGGACCGCTCGCAGCATCGCAACCGCGCGATGGCCTGGGACATGTTGCGCGCCAAGCTGTTCGAGCGCGAGGTCAAGAAGCGCGAGGCGGTCGCCGAAGCCGAGCAGGACGCCAAGACCGATATCGGCTGGGGCCACCAGATCCGCTCTTACGTGTTGCAGCCCTATCAGATGGTCAAGGATCTGCGCACCGGCGTGTCGACCTCCGACAGCGGCGCCGTGCTCGACGGCGATCTTGACCCCTTCATGCAGGCGGCGCTGGCACAGAAGGCCTTCGGCGGCGGCCCGGAAACGATCGAGGACGTCGACTAGCGCGACGTCCCGGATCGTGCGCTGGCGCCGGCATGATGCGGCAAGCGGCGCGCCGACGATCGGCCTTCCACTATCGGATATTGAATCAGGTATTGGCGCCGAGGATCGCGCTGCCGAGCCTCAAGCCCGCGCGCAGAAACTTTTGCGGATCGACCGGTTCGCCGTTGATGCGCGTCTCGTAATGCAGATGCGGACCGGTCGAGCGTCCGGTCGAGCCGACCCGGCCGATGGTTTCGCCGATGGTGACATGCTGGCCGACCTTCACCTCGATCTTCGACATGTGGCCGTAGCGCGTCGACAGGCCGTTGCCGTGATCGACCTCGACCATGTTGCCGTAGCCGCCGGCCCAGCCGGCGCGGGTCACCTTGCCGCTGGCGGTGACATGCACGGCTTCGCCGGTGTCGCCGCGCAGGTCGATGCCGGTATGGATCGCCGGCTTGCCGAGGAACGGATCGAGCCGCACGCCGAACGGTGAACTCATGTCGACGGTGCCGGCGATCGGTTTGCGCACCGGGACGGTGACCAGCGCCTGGGTATAGCGGGCGATTTCGGCGCGGGCGACGTTGATGCGGTAGATCTGGCGTTCGAAGGCGCTGGCATTGGCGCGCGGCGCGCGCAGCGGCACGTAAGGCCCGCCGGTGCCGCGGCCCGAAGCCTTGCTGACATGAACGCCGAGATCGGCGAGCACACCGCCGATGCGCCGGACCTTGGTGTCGGCCTGTTCTTCCAGATCGGTTAGCGTCGCGGTCTGCTTGAGTTCGACCTTGTCGAGCGACAGCGAGACGCGGGTCAGGAGACCATTGAGGCCGCCGGCCGTGACGTTGCTGGCATAACGGCTGTTGCCGGACGACAGTTCACGCGATTGCAGGCGGGCCTCGCGGTCGGGCGGCGCGACGAACAGGACGGTGTCGTTGATCGGCGTCGGCTTGGGCGCGCGGCGGGGGGCTGCCGGCGGCGCGATCCGCGCCGGCTTGATCGAACCGGTGGTCAGGTTGTCGCCGGTCAGCGCCGAGCTGCGCTGTTCGAGCAATTGCTGACGGCGCAAGAGACCTTGCAGCTTCTGTTCGAACTGCTCCTGATCGAGAAGTTGCCGGCTGGTGATGCGGTCGATCTGGGCCCGCAATTCGGCGATGCGGTCTTCATAGGCGAACTGCATGGCGGCCTGACGGCCGATCAGTCCGGTCAACACGTCGTCGCGGAACGCGAAGTAGGTGCCGGTGGCGATCGACCAGACGCCCATGATCACCAGCGTGCCGACCACGATCCAGAACGCCACCGGACCGATGCGGATCTGGTGGCCGGCATGGGTCAGCGTGTAACCACGGGCGCCGCGCGACTGTTGCGGGGCATGGGCGCGGGTGAGGTGGCGCGATACGGCTTCGGTCGATTGCGGGCGTTGCGCGGCGGCGGCGCCGGAATATTCGTAATGGGAATAAGAAGAATGCGACATGAACGCTCCGCGCCGGCTCGACCGCGGAGAAAGGGCCAAGAGCTAGGCTAAACCAGAGCCCCGATATCAAACCCATATGGTTAAAAAACCGGTAAAACCGCCGCGAAACCGGTCCGGCCGCGGCGTTTTTCCGCAGTCGGCGCAGGGGATTACAGGGCCTTGGCGGCCGCCAGCACGTCCTCGGCGTGACCTTGCACCTTGACCTTGGGCCAGACCTTGGCGATCCGGCCCGCGGCATCGATCAACACGGTTTTGCGGACGACGCCCATGAATTTGCGGCCGTAGAGCGATTTTTCCGCCCAGGCGCCATAGGCCTCCAGCATCGTCCTGGTTTCGTCCGAGCCGAGCGCGATGGTCAGATCGTGTTTGGTCTTGAACTTGGCTTGAGCCGCGACCGGATCGGCCGAAACGCCGAGAATGTCGGTGCCGGCTTTGGCGAAAGCGGCCTTGAGCGCCGAAAAGGCGATCGCCTCCTGGGTGCAGCCGGGTGTATTGGCCTTTGGATAAAAGTACAGCACGAGATTGCGGTTTTTGAAGTCCTTCAGGGCAACCTTGCCGCCGTCGTCTCGCGGCAGGCTGAAGGCCGGCGCCTTGGCGCCGACAACCAGAACATCGTCGCCTGTGGCCTTGTCCTGGGGACCGGCCGGGCGTTGTGTCTTCTTCGCTGCCATGTGCCTTCCTTTGGTCGCTTTCGGACGGTCAATGTCGTTAAAGTGACGCCCATGACATTTGCGCCGCTTGGATGCAACATCCGTCCGTCCGAAGTTTTCGCCGCGCCGCGTGGCGAATCGTCCAAACGGTATGCAAATAGGCCGGCACCGTGGCCGGTCCAGACCTCGGCCCGACCGGGAAAGCCGCCCATCGCGCGGCGTGTCGGTGCATGATCGGAGAAGCGGGTGGCGTCACAGGGACGACAAGGATGCGTGGGCACACAATAAGGGCATGACAGGTCAGGACCACCATCGCCGTTATCCGCCGAGGCTTGAGACTCATTCCGTCGCCAAGCCCGCGGCGCGGCATGGCCGGCAACCCAGTCACAGCCATTATGCCGATCACGGTCACCACGATCATGGTCACCATGCCGATCACGCCCCGCATGGTCCGCACGGGCAGCACGCTCATCCGGCCGGATGGCGTCGCCGTTTGCACGTCATGCGGCGTAGCCTAGGGCGGTTCCTGCGCCATCGCTGGCTTCGCCGGCTGTTCTGGGGCGTCACCATTACGGTGGGGCTGGTCAGCGTCGCCGTGCTCGGCCTGTGGTGGCGTCTCAACAGCGGTCCGATCGAACTCGACATCGCAACGCCTTTCCTCAAGGCCGCGATCGAGGAGAACTTCGGCGCGACCGACAAGGTGTCGGTCGGCGGCACCCAGCTTGAACGCGACGAGAAGGGCCGCACCTCGTTGCGGCTGCGCGATATCGTCGTGCGCGATTCCGACGGCACTATCGTCGCCAGCGCGCCGAAGGCCGAAGTCGGTCTGTCCGGCGCCGGACTGCTGAGCGGCAAGATACGCGCGCAAAGCCTCAATCTGGTCGGCGCCGAGATGGCGGTGCGGATCGAGGACGATGGCCGGGTGACGGTGTTTGCCGGCGCCAACAAGCGGCCGATCGCGGTGGCGTCGAAAGCGCTGGCGCCGGCCGCGCCCAGTGTCGCTGCGCCGGGCACGCCGGCGAACCCGGATGTCGACAGCGCGGCGGCCGGCATCAAGGATGTCGCCGGCATCATGGCCTGGATCGACGATGTCGGCACCAGCGGCCTCGACGGTCACGACCTGCGCGAACTCGGCCTCAAGAACGGTAACCTGATCGTCGACGACCGCCGCAACGGCAAGCGGTGGACCTTCGACAAGATCAACGCGAGTCTGACGCGGCCGGCGCAGGGCGGCGTGATCTTCAAGATTGAATCGGTCAACCCGGATCGCGCCTGGATCCTGAGCGCGGCGATGCGGCCGCTGGCCGATGGCGTGCGCGCCGTCGGCATCGAAGCGCGCAAGGTGTCGACGCGCGACATGATGCTGGCTCTTCGGCTCAACGACAGCAGCATCGATATCAACTTGCCGATCTCGGCCAGCATTCGCGCCGACGTCGCCGCCGACGGCACGCCGCAGTCGGTGCAGGGCGAGCTTTACACTTCGCCCGGCACCATCGTCGATCGCGACAACGAGAACTCGCTGATCGAAATCGACCGTGCCGATTTCCGCTTCAACTGGGACATTCACCGCCGCAGCCTGCTGGTGCCGTTCCAGATTCAGTCGAGCGGCAACCAGTTCACGATGCGCGCGGTGCTCGAACCGCCGGCGGCCAAGGACGGCCCCTGGCAGCTGAGCGTAACGCGCGGCGACGCCGTGATCGATCCGGTCATCATGGGGCCGAGCGCCGATCAGGAAGGCTTCTCGTTGAACCGGGCGGCGGTGCGGGCCCGTATCGATTTTGGCCGCAAGCGCATCGATCTCGATCAGGGCGATTTCAGCCGGGTCGATACCCGGCCGGCGCATAACATCGGCATGGCGGTCACCGGCAGTCTGGATTTCTCCGGCGAACCGCATCTGGCCTTCGGCGTCGCCGGCACCCGGATGCCGGTCGCGGTGATGAAACGGCTGTGGCCGGTCTTTGCCGCCGCCGACGTGCGCGAATGGGTGCTCGGCCATATCAGCGGCGGCATGGTCCAGCGCATCGTTGTCGCCGGCAACGCCAATCTGGAAGACTTCAAGCAGGGGGGGCCGCCGACCCCGGACGACGGGCTGGCGATCGACATCGAAACCAGCGGCAGCACCGTGCGGCCGGTCGACGAACTGCCGGCGATCCGCGACGCCGATCTCAGCGCGCATATCACCGGCGCGACCGCCACCGTCAGTCTCGGGCGCGGCACCGTCGAGGTCGCGCCGGGCCGCAAGCTCAGCGTCACCGACGGCGTCTTCGAGGTGCCGGATACGCACATCAAGCCGCCGCCGGCGCGCGCTCGCTTTCGCATCGACGGCACCGTGCCGGCTGCGGCGGCTTTGCTGTCGAGCCCCGCGCTCAAGGATCAGGTCGGCCTGTCGCTCGATCCCGCCAGCAGCCGCGGTACGATCTCGGCCCAGGCGACGGTCAACCTGACGCTGGCGGACAAGAAGGCGAAAGACAGCGTCACTTACGCGGTGGCCGCCGAACTGAACAATTTCGCCGCCGACAAATTGCTGCTCGGCAAGAAGATCGAGGCGTCGTCGCTCAAGGTCGATGCCTCGTCGGACGGCTATCAGATCAAGGGCGACGTCAAGATCAATGGCACGCCAGCCAGCATCGACGTCCGCAAGAAGAAGGGCGATGCCGTCGCCGAACTCAAGATGCAGGCCAATATCGATGACACGGCGCGGCGTCGTCTGGGCATCGATCTCGGCAGCGCGGTGACCGGCGCCATTCCGGTCAAGGTCACCGCCGCGGTCGGCGAGAACGTCAAGGACGAAACCCTGCACGTCGAATCCGACCTGACGCCGGTCAAGATCGATAATCTGCTGCCGGGCTGGATCAAGCCGGCTGGCAAGCCGGCGAAGGCGACCTACACCATGGTCAACGGCGCCGGAAAATCGATGCGTTTCGACGATCTGGTCATCAGCGGGTCGGGCGCCAATGTCAAAGGTTCGATTGAGCTCGGCAGCGACGGTTCATTGCAGTCGGCGCAATTTCCGGTCTTCGCCTTGTCGGATGGCGACAAGGTGTCTTTGAAGGCCGACCGCAACAGCGATGGCGTGCTGCGGGTCGTGATGCGCGGCGACGTTTATGACGGCCGCAATTTCGTCAAGTCGTCGCTGGCCGGCGAGTCGGAAAAGACCAAGTCGAACGAGAAGCAGACCGACCTCGATCTCGATATCAAGCTCGGCACCGTCGCCGGACTGAATGGCGAGACGCTGCGCGGGCTGGTGTTGCGGCTGTCGCGGCGGGCCGGCCACATCCGGACCTTCTCGATGACGTCGAAGATCGGCAGCGACACGCCGTTCAACGGCGACATGCGGTTGCGGGCGCGCGACAATCATCAGGTGATGTTCTTCGAAACCGACGATGCCGGCGCGCTGTTCCGTTTTACCGATACCTATCCGCGCATGTTCGGCGGCAAGATGTGGGTGGCGATGGATCCGCCGACGCAGGAGCAGACGCCGCAGGTCGGCACCATCACGATCCGCGATTTCACCATTCGCGGCGAGCCGGCGCTTGACCGTATCGTGTCGGGGGCGGCCGGCGCTTCCGGACGCGGCGTCGCCTTCACCGAGATGAGCGCCGGCTTCACCCGCTATCCCGGCAAGATGGCGGTGCGCGACGGCATTGTGCGCGGCCCGATGGTAGGCGCGACGGTCGAGGGCAATGTCGATTACGCCAGGAACGACGTCCATCTGCGGGGCACGTTCGTGCCGTTCTATGGCCTGAACAACATGTTCGGCCTCGGTCAGATTCCGATCGTCGGCCTGTTCCTCGGCGGCAGCAACGAAGGGCTGGTCGGCATCACCTATGAAGCGGTCGGGCCGCCGAGTTCGCCGCGTATTTCGGTCAATCCGGTGAGCGCGATCGCGCCGGGCCTGTTGCGCAAGTTCATTCCGTCGCCGGGCACTTTCGATCCGAACTTCGCGCCGCCGCCGCGGTGAAGGCCGCGACGATCCGTTCCGAATAACGCCAAATAGCGTCCTTGGCGTCGAGGTTGCGACGCCACAGCTTAACGGCGCGCGCTGCGCTCGGCGGCGCGCCGCATTGCCTCGGCGAAGGCGTTGTTGGCGGGTTCCGGGGCCTTGCGCGGCTGATCGGTGCGCAGCTTGCCTTTGCTGTCGCGCTTGACCGGCGCGCCGGCGCTGGCCGTGTCGCTGCCGGGCTCGTCGTCGAGCCGCAGCGTCAGCGAGATGCGCTTGCGGGCGGCATCGACCTGCATCACCTTGACCTTGACGATATCGCCCGGCTTGACGACCTCGCGCGGGTCCTTGATGAAGTTGCGCGACATCGCCGAGACGTGGACGAGGCCGTCCTGATGGACGCCGATGTCGACGAAGGCGCCGAAGGCGGCGACGTTGGTGACCGCGCCTTCCAGGATCATGCCCGGCTTGAGGTCCTTGATCTCCTCGATGCCTTCCTTGAACTCGGCCGCCTTGAACGCCGGACGCGGATCGCGGCCGGGCTTCTCCAGTTCGCGCAAGATGTCGGTGACGGTCGGCAGACCGAAGGTGTCGTCGGTCAGATCCTGCGGCTTGAGTTTGCGCAGTTCGCTGGCGTTGCCGATGATCACCTTGATGTCGCTTTTGGTCGCGGCGAGAATCCGGCGGACCACCGGATAGGCTTCCGGATGCACGCCCGAGGCGTCGATCGGATCGTCGCCATCGCGGATGCGCAGGAAGCCGGCGCATTGCTCGAAGGCCTTGGCGCCGAGGCGCGGCACGTCCTTGAGCGCCTTGCGCGAACGGAACGGGCCGTTGGCGTTGCGGTGCTGAACGATGTTCTCGGCCAGGATGACGCCGATGCCAGCGACCCGCGCCAGCAACGGTTCCGAGGCGGTGTTGAGATCGACGCCGACGGCGTTGACGCAGTCCTCGACGACGGCATCGAGCGACCGCGACAGCTTGTGTTCGGACAGATCGTGCTGGTACTGGCCGACTCCGATCGACTTCGGATCGATCTTGACCAGTTCGGCGAGCGGGTCCTGCAGGCGGCGGGCGATCGATACCGCGCCGCGCAGCGTGACGTCGAGTTCCGGCAATTCGCGCGAGGCGAATTCCGACGCCGAATAGACCGACGCGCCGGCTTCCGACACGACGATCTTCGACATCTTCAGATCGGGCAGCAGCTTGACCAGTTCGGTGGCGAGCTTGTCGGTCTCGCGCGAGGCGGTGCCGTTGCCGACGGCGATCAGTTCGACTTTGTGCTGGACGGCGAGCTTGCCGAGAATGGCGAGCGACTCGTTCCACTGCCGCTTCGGCTCGTGCGGATAGATCGCGGTGGTGGCGACCACTTTGCCGGTGGCGTCGACCACCGCGACTTTGACGCCGGTGCGATAGCCGGGGTCGAGCCCCATGGTGGCGCGGGGACCGGCGGGCGCGGCGAGTAGCAGATCGCGCAGGTTGCTGGCAAAAACCCGGACGGCTTCTTCCTCGGCGGCGTTACGCAGGCGCAGCCGCAGGTCGATGTTCAAATTCGACTGGATGCGCGTGCGCCAGGCCCAGCGCACGGTGTCGAGCAGCCAGCGGTCGGCGGCGCGCCCGCTGTCGGCGATCGCGAAGCGATGCATGATCTTGAGTTCGTAAGGTCCAGGCACGCCGGGCGGCGAGGGCGTGGCTTCACCTTCGAATTGCAGGCTCAGCATTTCTTCCTTCTCACCGCGGAACAGCGCCAGGATGCGGTGCGACGGCAGCTTGTTGAGCGGCTCGGCGAAGTCGAAATAGTCGGAGAACTTGGCGCCGGCTTCGAGCTTGCCTTCGCGCATCTTGGACACCATGCGGCCTTGCGTCCACAGCGTCTCGCGTAGCGCGCCGACCAGATCGGCGTCTTCGGCGAAGCGCTCGACGAGAATGGCGCGCGCGCCTTCGAGCGCGGCGGCGGCATCGGCGACCTGCTTGTCGGCGTTGACGAAGGTCGCGGCCGCCGTTTGCGGATCGGTGGTCGGCTGGGTGAGCAGAAGGTCGGCCAAAGGTTCGAGGCCGGCTTCCTTGGCGATCTCGGCCTTGGTGCGGCGCTTCGGTTTGAACGGCAGATAGATATCCTCAAGCCGGCCCTTGTTGTCGGCACCGCGGATCGCGGCTTCGAGCGCGGCGTCGAGCTTGCCTTGCTCGCGCACCGAATTGAGGATCGCCTCGCGGCGCTCTTCCAGCTCGCGCAGATATTTCAGCCGCTCTTCGAGCGTGCGCAATTGCTGATCGTCGAGCGCGCCGGTGGCTTCCTTGCGATAGCGCGCCACGAAGGGAACGGTGGCGCCGCCATCGAGCAGTTCGACCGCCGCCGCGACCTGTTCGGGCTTGACCGATAATTCGTCGGCGATCCGGCGGAAGATCGCGAGGGACAGAACCGGATCGGTCGAAGCAGCAGAAGACATGGCGCACCCGTTCGCAGAAAACCGTAAGCCCAAGACGGCGAGGCCGAATCTCGGGGCACCGTTTATGACCCGGTACCGACCGGCCGGGCAACTGCATTAGCGACGGGCTGTGGAGAGGTTTTCAGCAAAGCCTGGGGACAAGCTTCTGCCGGGCCTTACACCGGCTTCAAAAGGACATGTTTCTTCTTGCCGAGCGACAGCTTGATCGCGCCGTCGGCGGTCAGGTCGCCGGTCGTCAGCATCATCTTGTCGTCGACGACGGTGACGTCGTTGACCTTGAGGCCGCCGGCCTTGATCTGACGGCGGGCATCGCCGTTCGACGACACCAGCTTGGCGATGTCGGCGAAGGCATTGAGCACGCCGATGCCCTGGTCGAGCGTGGCGCGCGGCACTTCGACCGTCGGCAGGTCCTGCGCGAACGTGCCTTCCTCGAAAGTCTTGCGTGAGGTGTCGCTGGCCTGTGTCGCGGCATCGCGGCCATGCAGCAGCGCAGTCGCTTCCGTGGCCAGAACTTTCTTGGCCTCGTTGATCTCCGCGCCCTGCAACGCCGCAAGCCTCGCGATCTCGTCGAGCGGCAGCACGGTGAACAGCTTGAGGAAGCGCGCGACGTCGGCGTCCTCGGTGTTGCGCCAGAACTGCCAGTAGTCGTAAGGCGACACCAGATCGGCGTTGAGCCAGACCGCGCCGGCGGCGGTCTTGCCCATCTTGGCGCCGGACGAGGTGGTGATCAGCGGCGCGGTCAGCGCGAACATCTGCGCGCCGTTCATGCGCCGGCCGAGATCGATGCCGGAGACGATATTGCCCCATTGGTCGGAGCCACCCATCTGCAGGGTGCAGCCATGACGCTCGTTGAGCTCGACGAAGTCGTAGGCTTGCAGCACCATGTAATTGAATTCGAGGAACGACAGTTCCTGCTGGCGCTCCAGCCGCATCTTGACCGAGTCGAAGGACAGCATCCGGTTGACCGAGAAGTGCTTGCCGACGTCGCGCAGGAAATCGATGTAATTGAGGCTGTTCAGCCAGTCGGCATTATTGGCCATGATGGCGTTGCCGCCCTCGGCCTCGAACTTGAGAAACTTGGAGAACACCGCGCGGATGCCGACGAGGTTCTCGTTGATCATCTCTTCGGTGAGGATGCGGCGGCTTTCGTCCTTGCCGGAGGGATCGCCGACGCGGGTGGTGCCGCCGCCCATCAGCGCGATCGGCCGATGGCCGGTCTGCTGCATCCAGTACAGCATCATGATCGGCAGCAGCGAGCCGATGTGCAGCGACGCGGCGGTGCAGTCAAAACCGATATAGGCGGTGAGCTGGCCCTCGGCGGCGCGGGCGTCGAGCACGTCGGGCTCGGACACCTGGTGGATGAAGCCGCGCTGGCTCAGGATGTTCAGGAAATCGGACTTGTAGGTGGTCATGGTCTTCGCCGCCGGTCTGCTCGCTCGAATAAGGCGGGTGGTGTATCAGGTCCTCGACCGGATTCAACCGGCGGGCGGAAACGCCGGTAAAGCGCGGATTTGGGGGCGGTTTTGCGGGCAATTGGGCTGATGAGCGGGACGTCGCTCGATGGCGTCGACGTGGCGCTGCTGGAGACCGACGGAACGCGCATTCTGGGCTTTGGGCCGGTCGGTTACCGGGCCTATTCCGACGACGAACGGGCGCTGTTGCGGCAGGCGCTGGCCGACGCGGTCGGTTTGAGCGATCGCGCGGCGCGGCCGGGCGTGTTGGGGCAGGCCGAGGCGTTCATTACCCGCGCCCATGCCGAGGCGGTCGAGTCTTTTCTGGCGGCCGAGGCGATCGACCGGGCCGATATCGGCATTGTCGGTTTTCACGGCCAGACCGTGCTGCACCGGCCGGCCGACCGGTTGACGGTGCAGATCGGTGACGGCGCGGCGCTGGCGACCCGGCTGGGCCTGCCGGTGGCTTACGATTTCCGCGCCGCCGATGTCGCGGTTGGCGGGCAGGGCGCGCCGCTGGTGCCGGTGTTCCATCAGGCGCTGGCGCGCGGGCTCGACCGGCCGCATCCGATCGCGGTGCTCAATATTGGCGGCGTCGCCAATGTCACCTTCGTCGACGGCGGCGATCCGGTCGCCTGCGACACCGGGCCGGGCAACGCGCTGATCGACGACTTCATGCGGGCGCGGACGGGTAGCCCGCTCGACCGCGACGGCGACGCAGCCGCGTGTGGCATGGTCGATGAGGCGTTCATCGCCAGTGTGCTCAGGCATCCTTTCTTCGCGCAGCCTTGTCCGAAGTCGCTCGACCGCAACGACTTTGCTCTGGCCAATATCGGCCTGCCGGCGCTGTCGGTGGCGGACGGCGCGGCGACCTTGTCGGCTTTGACCGCCGCCTCGGTGGCGCGGGTCGTCGAACGGCTGCCGGTCCCGCCGCGGTCCTGGATCGTCGCCGGCGGCGGCGCGCGCAATCCGACCTTGATGAAAATGCTGGCGGCGCGGCTGGCACCGGCCACCGTAGAAAGCGCCGATGCGGTCGGTTGGCAGTCGCAATCGATCGAGGCGCAGGCCTTTGCCTACTTGGCGGTGCGCACGCTTGCCGGCCTGCCGATCACCTTTCCGCTGACCACCGGCGTCGAGCGGCCGATGACCGGCGGCATCGTCGTTCGGCCCTGAGCCGGCGTTCTGCGCTGCGGTTTTGGTTTAGCCCCGGCGGGCGGACCTTCATCGAATGACATTTCGTGTCTTTGGCGGCCGGCTTCCGGGCACTGGATGTTTTTAGTAAATACAACTCAAGATAGTATTGATAATAATTACAACCAATGCAAAGGTGACGGCATCGCGGGGCGGCGGCCAAACGGGCAAACGGGGAAGCGTCATGACGATCAGGTCGATCGGGGCGGCATGGGTGGCCGCGATGATGATGGCGGGCTGGGCTTCGGGTTCAGCCAGGGCCCAGCAGATTCCCGAACTGGTGCCGGTCAATCCGCTGTTGTCGGCGCATACCGCCTGGTTCGAACCGGTCAAGATCTACGATCTGAAGAAGGATCATTACCCGCTGCCGGATTCGGCGTTTCCGCGCGGCCTGACCTATGAGGTGCACAGCGCGGTCGGATATGACCTCGCCAACACCATCGTCATTCAGGGCCCGGCCAGGAATGCCGCCGGGCAACGCGAACTGGTGATCGTCGATACGCTCGGCAATCCGGGCATCACCACCGACACCATCGCCGCCTTGCGCAAGGCCGGTGCGCTGCCGGCGACGGGCAAGTTGCCCATCCGTGCGATCATCTACACGCACAATCACATCGATCATGCTTATGGCGTGCACGGCTATCTCGCTGAAGCCGACCGGCCGCCCTGCAAGGCCGCCGATCCGCTGGTCGCGGGCCCCGACGGCGCCTTCGATGTCGACAGGGACAATCCGAACTGCGTCGCGATCATCGCGCAGGCCGATATCGAGCATGGCGTCGCCCAGACCGCGACCGTGACCGGCACCATCATCGATGCGCGGTCGAGCTACATGTACGGTTCGTTCCTGTTCCGCAATCGCGTCAATGACGGCATCGGACCGGACGAAAAGACCAAGGTCATCACCGGGCCGAACGGCGAGCGGATCGCGATCAAGCCGAGCTATCAACTGCCGTCGCGCACCTTCGCCAACGATCTTTATGTCACGGCGGCCGGCGTGCACATGAAGCTGTTCTATGCGCCGAGCGAGACCAATGACGAACTGGCGATTTTCGTCCCCGACAGCCGCAACCAGACCGGCGTGACGCCGAAGAA
>WGNB01000045.1 GCA_016124795.1 Rhodopseudomonas sp.
CCGCCATCGCCGCTGTTGCCTGTTTGACCGGTGGTGTTGCCGGCGAAGTTCGCCACACCGGCATTGGTTGCGGCCAATCCGGCCGTGCCGGCGTTGCCGCTGTCGCCGGTTGCCGTGCCCGGACCATTGAGTACGCCGGCGTCGGTCGAAGCGAGGCCGCCATCGCCGCTGTTGCCTGTTTGACCGGTGGTGTTGCCGGCGAAGTTCGCCACACCGGCATTGGTTGCGGCCAACCCGGCCGTGCCGGCGTTGCCGCTGTCGCCGGTTGCCGTGCCGGTGCCATTGAGCACGCCGGCGTCGGTCGAAGCGAGACCGCCATCGCCGCTGTTATTCGTCTGCCCGGTGGTGTTGCCGCTCAAATTGGCGATGCCGGCATTGGTCGACGCGACGCCGGCGTTACCGGTATTGCCGCTATCACCTGTTGTCGTACCCGCACCGTTGAGAATGCCGACATTGGTGCCCGCTGCCGGACTGTCCGCATTGCCGGAACTGCCGGTGGTCCCGCCCGCGCTGTTGAGAATTCCGACATTGGTATCGGTCAGCGGCGCACCGTCGCCGTTCTGGCTGCCGGTTGTAGTGTCGGGACCATTGAACAAGCCGACATTGGTGCTGGCGATGCCGGCATTCCCGGAACTTCCGGTGGTGCTCGACGGCGCGTTGAGCCCGTCCACCGTCGCCGTCACCGGGGTCTCCGTACCGGTTTGATCAATCTTCACGTCGGCGGTCGCGCCTTGGGTATGGCCGTCGCCGATCGTCACGACCGCCTCGGGATCGTTGACGACCTTGACGTTGACGCCCTTACGGCCAAGCACCCGCACGGTTTCCTCCTTCGGGCTGGTCGTCACCTTGGCGGTGCGGCTCTTGCCGAGCCTGGCGTGCGGGATCTTCGCTTCAAGCTTATCGGTCGCGCGTTTGACCGAGCGATGAACATGATGGTGACCGCTTTGATCGGTGGCGCGTTTGACGGTGCGCTCGCCGAAATCAGCCGCGCCGGAGAAGAAGTTCGGGCCGGTGGCATTTCCCGGAACATGCGCGGCGCCGGAAAAGAAACCACCGCTGCCACCGAGACCGTTACTGACACCGCTCGTTACGCCGCCCAGTGTCGAACCGAGACCACCTGTCACACCGCCGACGACGCCGCCAACCGCGCCGCCGATGGCGCCACCGCCGCCGCCCGTACTCACGATGCTATGCCCGCCGAGACTGACGTTCACGCCGCCGGCCTGCGCCGGAAAAAAACCAATCGACACAGCGCCGAACGCGACGCCTGTGAATAGCAATGCTCGCAAGTTCCGGGATCGAATAATCATGACGCGCGCCCCTTTTTGGTTGGTCTCCTGTCGTAATTTCGACTCCAACCTTTCGGCGGCCTGATCGGTCCGGTTCCCGTAAAGCGTTAGCTTCACAATGCCGTGAGATATAAATTATTTTAAGTTTTGAAACAGGTTCCATCGCGGTGACGGAAACGCGACGGCGCGATGTCAATTCGTCGCACCGGGTCCCTCAACGCCAACAACCTTGTCGATCTATAGTTCAGACCTGCGTCAGCCGCGGGTCCGGCGCGTTGTTCTGCAAGGTCGATTGAATCGCCTCGCGCAACAGCGCGTATTGTTCCTTCGGCCATTTCGCGACATGAATATCGGCCAGCAATCGGGCCGACTTGCCAAAGACGACGATACGGTCGCCGACGCTGATGGCTTCCTCAAGCTGATGAGTGATCAGAATCGCGGTCGAGCCGCTCTCGCGCGCAAGCGACAGGAATGTGTCGCGCAGTTCGCCGGCGGTGACCTCATCGAGATGACCGAAGGCCTCGTCGGCCAACATGATATCGGGCTGCACCGCGAAGGCACGCGCGATCGCGACGCGCTGGCGCATTCCGCCGGACAATTCATGCGGATAGGCGTTGATGAACTGGCCCAGACCGAGACGATTGAGCCAGGCCAGCGCGCGCTTGTTCTGCTCATCCTCCGCCATGCCGATCAGTTCGAGCGGCAATTTCGCGTTATCGAGCGCCGTGCGCCAAGGCAGCAAACGATCCTGCTGGAACACGGTCGCGATCCTGCCGCGGAAATAATCAAAGTCGTCATGCGGACTTTTGCCACCGATCCGCAGGCTGCCTTCGGTCGGCGCTTCAAGCCCGATGAGCATGTCGAAGAATGTCGACTTGCCACAGCCCGTTTGGCCGACAATCGCCACGACGTCGCGCGGCGCGATGGCGAGGTCGAGCCGGTCGATGGCGATCACCGACTGGCCGCTGGTGGCCTGGCGAAACACCTTGCGCAGGCCGCGCACTTCGATCGGCGGCGGACCGCTCTGCGTTTCAGGCGCAAGAACACTCATGGCCGCCACCGCAACAGCCGCTTTTCGGCCCGCGATAACAGACCTTCGAGCAGGAACAACAGCACCACCAGAACGATGGTCCAGGCAAACACATCGGCGACCGAAAACAGTTCCTGCGCCACCGACAACTGATGACCGATGCCGGTGACGGCGCCGACCAGTTCGGCGATGGTCACGACGCGGATCGCCAGACTGATATTGACTTTCCAACTGGTGAAGATCGTCGGCACGATCGCCGGCAGCATCAGCTTGACGAAGAACTGATAGGTGGTCGGCCGGAACGATTGCATCATCTGGCGCAGTTCGCGCGGCACGCCGCGCATCGCGTCGATGGTGTCGATCAGGAACACCGGCCCGCACACGACGACCAGCACGAAACCGATGCGGAATTCGACGCCGGGAAACCACAGCACCGCGAACAGAATCCACGACACCACCGGCACCGCCATCAGAATGCGGACCATCGGATGCAGATAGTTATGCAGCTTCTCCGACCGATACATCGCCATCGCCAGCGCAAGCCCGATGACGAAGGACGCCAGCAACGCGCCGACCACCCGCGCCAGCGTCACGACGATATCGACCGGGGTAATCGCGGCGATGCTTCTCGCGATCTTTAAGAGGCCAGGGACCGCGAAAGGCGGAATGCCGAGATAAGGCGCGAGATGCGACAGCGCTTCCCAGAACACGGCAAACACCAGCAACGAAACCAGCGTCTGCCGTGGAAAGGTGAAGCTCGGGACCGGCTCCCGATATTCGTCAGGGGCCATACAAAATGCCTTCGTCGGGCAGCTTCGGATGGAAGCCGGCTTTCACGGCGCGCTCGAACATGTCCCAGATTTCCTTGCGTTCGGCGTCGGCGATCGGCTTCACCTGGAAATCCCAGCCCTTGCTGGCAATGGCGGCCTTGAGCACGCCGGGCGGCAGCTTGGTGGTCTCATTGGCGATCTTGTCGGCCGCGTCGGTGTCCTTGACCATGAACGAGGCGACATCCTGCATCGCGGCGATGAACTTCTGCGGCGCATCCGGCATGCGCTTGATCGTCTCTTCACGCATGGCATAGACGAGCTCCCAGCCGTTGCTGCCGGTCATTTCCTTCCAGGCGTCGTTGGCGTTGAAAATGACCTTCAGGCCCGGGTCCTGTTTCATCATCATCGTCGCGATCGGCTCGATCACCATCGCCGCATCGACCCGACCGGCCGCCAGCTGGGCACGAGCAACCGCGAAGTTGGCGTTAACGACTTGGACATCCTTCTTGAGGTCGATCTTTTTCGACGAGGCATAGATCGACATGATCTGGAACTGGCCGGAGCCCATGTCGGCCGCCAGTTGCTTGCCCTTCAGGTCGGCGAGCGACTTGATATCGGGATTTTTGGTGAGAACGACGAGGTCGGACAAGGTCGCGCCGGTGCTGATGATCTTGATCGGCACGCCTTCAAGCCGCAGCTTCTGATAATAAGTCGGCCCGCCCAGCAAAACGTCAACTTCGCCGGTCGCCAGCCCCGCATAATAAGCTGAAATCGAAGGATATTTGACGACTTCCAGATCGAAGCCATGAGCGGCGTCGAAACCGCGCGCTTTCAGGAGATTGACGACGATCGGCGCGAAAACCGGGATTGTCAGACTGCCGACTTTAATCTTCGGCTTGTCTTGCGCGAACGCAGCGGTCGCACAAAGCATCGCCACACAGAGCGCCGCCAGAATACGGATCGGTCGGATCATTGCCGGTCTCCCAAATGTCAACGTCACACCCGTGGCTGTTGCCACACGTGACTTCGTTACAAATTACGCGGCGCCCGGCGCACCCGCTTGCAGTCCGAAAATTAGTCTATTAGAATTTTGTTTGCGTGCAAATAAATTCGACGGCGGGAGATCGAGGCGACATGCCGCATATCACCACGCTCGATGGCGTCAGGCTTTATTATGAAGAAGTTGGCGCGGGCACGCCAATCATCTTCGTTCATGAATACGCCGGCGACTATCGCACCTTCGAACCGCAGATGCGGCATTTCGCCCGCTCGCATCGTTGCGTTACTTTTAGCCAGCGCGGCTATCCGCCGTCCGACGTGCCGGAAGATGGCGGCCAATACAGCCAGGACATCGCCCGCGACGATGTCATCGCCGTGATGAACGCCTTGAAGATCGACAAGGCCCATGTCGTCGGCCATTCGATGGGGGCGGCAACGGCGCTGCATGTCGGCATTCATCATCCCGAGCGTTGCATCTCCGTGACCGCCGCGGGTTGCGGTTACGGATCGAGCCCGGACCCCAGCATTGTCGAGGAAGGCCGCGCACAGTCGCGCGCCACCGCCGATGCCTTCGAGAAGGAAAGCATGGCGGTGATGGCGCCGCGCTATGCCGACGGCGCGACTCGCCAGACCCATAAGCATAAAGACCCGCGCGGCTATGCCGAATTCGTCCAGATGCTGAGCGAGCACTCCGCCATCGGCCATGCGCTGACCATGCGGTTTGTGCAGGCGAAACGGCCGACCTTGTGGGACATGGAAGCCGATCTCAAACGGTTCAAGCCGCCGCTGCTGGTACTGGTCGGCGACGAAGACGGCTGGTGCCTGGAATCGAGCGTCTTCCTCAAACGCATCGTGCCGACGGCGGGCCTGTCGGTCATCCCGCGCTCCGGCCACACTATTACCAGCGAGGAGCCGGCCGCCTTCAACGCCGCTCTCGCCGATCTATTCGCCAATGCCGAATCCGGCCGATGGATGTCCCATAAAGGCCTGTAAATAGCGTAACGGAGACTTTGCAATGGATCTGAAGCTTAAAGGCAAAACCGCGCTGGTCACCGGCGGTTCGGAAGGTATCGGCAAGGGGATCGCCATGCTGCTTGCCAAGGAAGGCGTCGATGTCGCGATCTGCGCCCGCCGCAAGGAGCCGCTCGAAGCCGCCGCCGCGGAAATCGCCAAGGCGACCGGTCGCAAGATCGTCGCCATTCCGGCCGATCTGCGCAGCGACGCCGACGCCAAGCGCTTCATCGACGAAGCACACAAGGCGCTCGGCCGGATCGACATCATGGTCAATAATGCCGGTTCGGCGGCCGGCGGCGTCATCGAACATCTCACCGAAGACGATTGGGAAAAGGGCCTGCAACTCAAGTTTATGGGTTACGTGCGCTGCCTGCGCTACGTGTTGCCGATCATGGTCAAGCAGGGTGGCGGTCGCGTCGTCAATCTGATCGGCAATGACGGCGTCAAGCCGTCTTATTGGGAAATCTGCCCCGGCGCCGCCAACGCCGCCGGCCAGAATCTGACGCTTTCGCTGGCCGGGCAATATGGCCGCGACAACATCAGCTTCGTTGCCGTCAATCCCGGCCCGGTTCGCACCGAACGCTGGGCAGGCCTTGTCGACGCGATGGCCCGCGACATGAAGATTCCACGTGAGGAAGCCGACAAATTGGCCCCGGCCTCGATCCCGATGGGCCGTATCGCCGAAGTTGAGGAAGTCGCCAACCTCGTTGTGATGCTGGCATCGCCGTTGATGGAGATGGTCAACGGCACCATGATCGAAATCGATGGCGGTCAGGACAAGGCACTGATGGATCGCTTCCGCGACCGCCCGAAAAGCTGACGATCAACGTAAAGTCGCCGTCGCGCGTCGGCGGCGACTTTACGAAAGCGACCTATGCAAACAAAATGCTCAGGCTTGGCGCAAATCGTGTCATAGCGCATGCTTGACAAGCTCCGGTGTTCGGCTGGATTATTTGTGTACAAACAAGTCTGCCCAGCCGGGGGACAAGAACACTCTTGACCTCAACACGCGGAGCCGCGTCGCGTCACGCGGTTCATCCGCCATGCAGGGAGATCGATGATGAAAAGTAAGCAACTGTCAGCCGGGCTGTTGGCTCTGGCGTTGTCGACGGCGCTGGCCTCGGGCCTGACCGCAACGACGCCGGCGCAAGCGCAGGAAACGATCAAGATCGGCGAATTGAATAGCTACAAGTCGCAGCCGGCCTTTCTCGACCCCTACAAAAAGGGCATGGACCTCGCACTCGACGAGATCAACGGCAAAGGCGGCGTGCTCGGCAAGAAGATCGAGCTGATCACGCGCGACGATGGCGCCAACCCGGGCGAAGCGGTGCGCGTTGCCGAAGAACTGGTGACCCGCGAGCATGTCGTTGCTCTGGCCGGCACCTTCCTCTCCCATGTCGGCCTCGCCGTCACCAACTTCGCCGGGCAGAAGAAAGTATTCTTCCTCGCCGCCGAACCGCTGACCGACAAGATCACCTGGTCGAACGGCAACAAATACACCTTCCGCCTGCGCGCCTCTACCTACATGCAAACGGCAATGCTGATGCCGGCGGCGCTGGCGACCGGCGCCAAGAAGTGGGCGCTGGTCTATCCGAACTTCGAATACGGCCAGGCCGCGGCCGCCGCCTTCAAGGAAATGATGAAGAAGGCGCAGCCCGACGTGCAGTTCGTCACCGAACAGGCGCCGCCGCTTGGCAAGATCGACGCCGGCGCGGTCGCTCAGGCGATCGACGACGCGAAACCGGACGCGATCTTCAACGTACTGTTCGGCGGCGACCTGACCAAGTTCGTCCGTGAAGGCACCACCCGTGGCGTGTTCAAAGGCCGCGCCGTGGTCAGCCTGTTGTCGGGTGAGCCGGAATACCTCGACCCGCTCAAGGACGAGGCGCCGGCCGGCTGGATCGTCACCGGATTCCCCTGGAACAAGATCAAGACCGCCGATTACCTCGCGTTCCTGACCGCCTATCAGAAGAAATATAACGACTATCCGCGCCTCGGCTCGGTGGTTGGTTATGTCACCATCAAGTCGTTGGCCGCCGGCATCGCCAAGGCCAAGTCGACCGACACCGAGAAGCTCGTCGAAGCCTTCAAGGGTCTTTACGTCAACAGCCCGTTCGGGCCGTTCCAGTACCGGGCTGTCGACCATCAGGCGACGATGGGTGCCTATGTCGGCAAGCTGGCGGTCGAAAAAGGCAAAGGCACGATGGTCGACTTCAAGTATGTCGACGGTGCATCGGTCCTGCCGAACGAAGCCGAGACCAAGAAGCTGCGTCCCGCGGCGGATTGAGTTGAGCGTCCACCCTGTCTCGCACTCAATGACCCTCTCCCCTTGGGGGAGAGGGTGCCGGACGGACGAAATCTGTGAGACGGGTGAGCGAGACTTCAAGACTTCGTCCCCTCGCTCGGCTCGCATATCGCTAACGCTCCACGCGATCCGCCCTCGCCGGCACGGGCAAAGGGTTACAGGCGCTGCGGCACAAATCCCATGACCCTCAACGCCTTCCTCTTTCAGGCCCTCAATGGCCTCTCCAGCGCGTCAGGCCTGTTTCTTGTCGCCGCCGGACTGTCGCTGATTTTCGGTGTCACCCGCATCGTCAATCTGGCGCACGGCTCCCTCTATATGCTGGGGACCTATATTGCCTATTCCTTCGCTAACCAGTTCAGCGGCGCGCTTGGCTTCTGGGGCGGCATCGTCGCCACCGCGCTGATCGTCGGGGCCATTGGCGCAATCATCGAAATCGTGTTGCTGCGGCGGATCTATCGGGCGCCTGAGCTGTTTCAATTGCTCGCCACTTTCGCGCTGGTGCTGGTGATCAATGATGCCACGCTCTGGCTGTGGGGCCCGGAAGATCTGCTCGGCCCGCGCGCACCGGGGTTGCGTGGCGCGGTCGAAATTCTCGGCCGTCACTTGCCGAGCTACGACCTGTTCCTGATCTTCGCCGGACCGGTTGTTCTTATCGCCTTGCATTTCGCGCTGGCGCGCACGCGCTTCGGCCGACTGGTGCGGGCGGCAACCCAGGACCGCGAGATGGTCGGCGCGCTTGGAGTCAATCAGGCGGTCCTGTTCACCAGCGTCTTTGCGCTCGGCGCGGCGCTCGCTGGCCTCGGCGGCGCGTTGCAGGTCGCGCGCGAACCGGCCAATCTCGCCATGGACCTGACCGCCCTCGGCGACGCCTTTGTCGTCGTCGTGGTCGGCGGCATGGGCTCGATCCCGGGCGCCTATCTCGCCGCCGTCGTCATCGCCGAGGTCAAGGCGATCTGCATCGGCATCGGCGTGGTCGATTTCGGCTTCATCGCGATCAACTTCTCCAAGTTCACCCTGGTCGCCGAATTCCTGGTCATGGCCTTGGTCCTGATCACGCGTCCTTATGGCCTGCTCGGCAAAGCGCAGGCGGCGGTACGCTCGATCGCCGAACCGGAAGACCCGATCCGCCCGGCCTCGCCGACGCTGAAAGCACTGGCGGCGTTGCTGCTCATTCTGCTGCTGGCGCTGCCCTGGCTGGCGCAATCCTCGCCTTATCTCCTGATCCTCGGCATCGACATCCTGATCGCGGTGATCTTCGCCACATCGCTGCACTTCATCATGGGACCGGGCGGCATGCATTCATTCGGCCATGCCGCCTATTTCGGCCTCGGCGCTTATGGCGCGGGTCTGCTGGTGAAATCACTAGGCGCGCCAATGGGGGTCGCGCTTGTGGCGGCGCCGCTGGTGGCGCTGGCCGGCGCGCTGCTGTTCGGCTGGTTCGCGGTGCGGCTGTCCGGCGTCTATCTGGCGATGCTGACACTGGCGTTCGCGCAGATCGTCTGGGCCGCGGTGTTCCAGTGGGAGGGCTTTACCGGCGGCTCGAACGGCGTGATCGGCATCTGGCCGCCGGCGCCCTTCGATCAATCGTCGGCCTATTACCTGCTGACGCTGATCCTGGCGGTGATCGCGGTCCTGCTGCTCCGACGCTTCCTGTTCGCGCCGTTCGGTTATGCCATGCGGGCGGCGCGCGATTCAAGCCTGCGCGCCGAAGCGATCGGCATCGACGTCAAGCGAGTCCAGTGGATTGGCTTCGCCATCGCCGGCTGCGTCTGCGGCGTGGCCGGCGGGCTGTTCACCTTCGCCAAGGGTTCGATCTCGCCCGAAGCCATCCACATCAACCGTTCGATTGACGGCCTCGTGATGGTGCTGCTCGGCGGCATTCAGACCCTGACCGGACCGATTGTCGGCGCTTCGCTGTTCGCGACCTTGCAGGACATGGTGATGCGCCAGACCGAATACTGGCGCGCGCTGCTCGGCGGCATCATCCTCGTCCTGGTGCTGGCCTTCCCGCAGGGCATTGTCGGCGCCTTCGATGCGCTGTGGCGCAAGGTGGGAGGCCGGTCATGACCGCGCCGACTTCCCCTGTGCTGGCGTTGCGCGCGGTCGCCAAGTCCTTCGGCGGCGTCCGCGCCGTCGACAACGTCAACTTCGACATCGGCAAAGGCGAATTTCTCGCCTTGATCGGGCCGAACGGCGCCGGCAAATCGACCTGCTTCAATATGATCAACGGCCAGCTCAAACCGGACTCCGGCGAGATCCTGATCGGTAACGACAATGTCGCCGGACTCGCGCCGCGCGAGATCTGGCGGCGCGGTGTCGGCCGCACCTTTCAGGTCGCCGCCACCTTCGGCTCGATGACCGTCATTGAAAATGTGCAGATGGCTCTGCTGTCATTCGCCGGCGACAGCTATCGACTATGGCGGCCCGTGGCCGGTCGACAACGCGCCCGCGCGCTCGAACTGCTCGATCAGGTCGGCATGGCCGACGCCGCCGCCCGACCGAGCCGCGAACTGGCCTATGGCGACGTCAAGCGCGTCGAACTCGCCATCGCACTGGCCAACGACCCGCGCCTGTTATTGATGGACGAGCCGACCGCCGGCATGGCGGCGGGCGAACGCTACGCGCTGATCGAACTGGTCAAGCGCCTGGTGGTCGAACGCGGAATCTCGGTGCTGTTCACCGAGCATTCGATGGATGTCGTCTTCGCTTTCGCCGACCGCATCATCGTGCTGGCGCGCGGCAAATTGATCGCCGATGGCGACGCCACCGCGATCCGCGACAATGCGCAGGTGCGCGAAGTCTATTTCGGCACCGGCAAAACCTTCGCGGGGACCGGCGCATGAACCAAACCCCAGACAAAGGCGAAGCGCTGCTCAAAGTCGAAGGCCTGTGCGCCTGGTATGGCGCGGCGCAAATCCTGTTCGACCTGAATTTCGAGGTCGGTCGCGGCGAGGTCGTCGCCCTGATGGGGCGCAACGGCGCCGGCAAATCGACGACCATGAAAACCATCATGGGCCTGATCGGGCAACGAGACGGCGTCGTCCGGTTCAACGGCGAGAACATTTCCCGGCTCAAGCCATTCGAAAACGCCCGCCGTGGTCTCGGCTTCACGCCGGAAGATCGTCGGATCTTCTCCGACCTGACGGTGCTGGAAAACCTCGATATCGGCCGCCAGCCGCCCCGAACTTTCCCCGATGGCGCGCCGGCCCCGCTATGGACGCCGCAGCGACTGTTCGCGCTATTCCCGAACCTCGCCGAAATGCCAAACCGGCCGGGTGGCCGGATGAGCGGCGGCGAGCAACAGATGCTGACCGTCGCCCGCACCCTGATGGGAAATCCGCTGCTGGTGCTGCTCGACGAACCGTCCGAAGGCGTCGCCCCGCTGATCGTCGAGCAGATGGCCAATACCATCGTCGCGCTCAAGGAACAGGGCTTGTCGATTCTGCTGTCGGAACAGAATATTCATTTCGCGCAATTGGTCGCCGACCGGGTCTATGTGCTGGAAAAGGGACAAATCCGCTGGCACGGGACGATGCCGGAACTGGCCGGGAATGAGGACGTGCAGCGCTCCTATTTAACGGTATAATTGAAGCCAAACGTCATTGCGGGGTTTGGCCATGTCGCGGGATACCTTGAAAGTCGTCGTACCGCCTGGCCAACCGGCCGATCCCACCGCCTACGTGCTCGACGAGCAGGTCGGTTTCCTGCTCCGCGTGGCGATGCAGCGCCATACCTCGATTTTCATGTCACGCATGATCGAGGGCCTGACCCAGACCCAGTTCGCCGCGCTCGCCAAACTTCACGAGGTCGGCCCCTGTTCGCAGAACCACCTCGGCCGGCTGATCTATCTCGACGCCGCCACCATCAAGGGCGTGGTCGACCGGCTCGGGCTTCGCGGCTTCATCACCGCCGTGAGCGACCAGAAGGACCGCCGCCGCCGCGAAGTCGCGCTGACCGAACGCGGCCGCGAAGTGACCGAGGCGGCGCGGTCGGTCGCCGCCGAGATCACCAAGGCGACACTGGCGCCGCTGACCTCGGACGAACGGCGCATTGTCGTCCGGTTATTGAAGAAGCTCAGCTAGGCTTTGTCGCCAGGATCGCTCTGAGCCGCTGCGGCGTCACCGGCAATTCCGTCACCGCGCCGGGACGGCCAAGTGCATCGTCGATTGCGGCGGCAATCGCGGCGCCGACCGGGTTGGTGCCGCCCTCGCCCGCGCCTTTCAGGCCCATCGGGTTCAGCGGGCTCGGCGCGTCTTCGGTCACCAGCACCGAAAATTCTGGCACCTCGCGCGACGTCGGCATCAGGTAATCGGCAAAGGTGACCGACAGCGGCTCCCCAGCCTCGTCATAAATGAACTCCTCAAGCAGCGCGCCGCCGAGCCCCTGGGCAAAGCCTCCGGCGATCTGCGCCTCGACCATTTTCGGATTCACCGCCTTGCCGACGTCATAGCCGATCGCATAGCGCTCAATCGTCACGCCGGCAGTCTCCGGATCGACACGCACGGCCGCGACGTGCACACCGTAAGGATAGACCATATGCCGGGACTCGAACGTATCCTCGACGCTTAACTCATCCGAACGAACGCTGGCCAATTCAACCAGCGTCATCGACGGCCCACGCCCGCCGGCGACCGGCCTGATGTCACCGTTCACGATTTCGAGCGCGTCAGCCGAGCATTGCATGAGTTCGGCGGCGACTTGCAGGATCTTTCCGCGCAGCCCGGCCGCGGCAAGCCGCGTCGCCTCGCCGCACATGACGGTGACGCGCGAAGCGAAAGCACCGGCGCCCTGGTCAATACGGTCGGTCTGGCCATGAATGACCGCGATGCCGGTGTAATCGACACCGAGCTCATCGGCCGCGATCTGCGCCATGGCGGTTTCGACGCCCTGACCAATCGAGGCAACACCGGTCACCACCTCGACCTTGCCGTCGGGCTTGACCGATACCCGGACGGTATCGAAAGGCCCGAGACCGCTCTTCTCGACGAACATGGCCACGCCACAGCCAACCAGCTCACCCTGGGCCCGCCGCACCTTCAATTCGGCTTGCAAGGTCGGCCAATCGGCGCGTTCGAGCATCTTGTCGAGCAACAGCGCGTAATTGCCGGAATCGTAGACGATGTGCGTCCCGAGCGTATCGAGATTGAGCGCATAAGGCATGGCGCTTGTCGGCAACAGGTTGCGTCGGCGAATTTCAACGCCGTCGACACCGACCTTGGCGGCGATGGCGTCGAGCAGCCGCTCACGCACGAAGGTCGATTCATAACGGCCCGGCGCGCGATAGGTACCGCAAGGCGTTTTATTGGTCAGTCGAATATGGCCAACGGCACGATAAGCCGGCACACGATAAGGCCCCGGCAACATGGCAGCGGCCAGATCCGGCACGGTCGCGGCATGCGTGCGCATGTAAGCGCCGTTATCGTGGAAGAATTCGTTGTCGATCGCCAGAATGCGGCCGGCATCATCGATGGCGGCACGGATACGATGGGTCTGCTGGCGCGAGTGATTGGCGGCAATCAAATGCTCGCGCCTGTCCTCGATCCATTTGATCGGCGTACGGAAATGCAGGGCGGCGGCGCAAACCAGCACATCCTCGGGATAAATTTCACCGCGAATGCCGAAGCCACCGCCGACATGCCGTTCATAGAATTGCAGCGATTGCCGCTCGCGCCCGAGCAGACGCGCGATAGTGTCGCGATTCCACCACGGCACCTTGGCGGCGCCGTGCATTTCCAGAACGTCGCGCGCCTCGTCATAACGGGCGATGGCGCCGCGCGTTTCCAGGGGCACGCCGGTATGGCGGCCAACCGACAGTTCAAGTGTAACGGTCGCATGCGCGGCGGCGAAGGCCGCGTCAACATCGCCATAGCCCTTGCGGACGATATCCGGTTCGGTGCTCAGGCCCTCGCCAAAAACGCCCGGTTCATCGACGGCATGGATTATGGAATCAAGCGGTGCGATATCGAGTTCGACCAGATCGGCGGCATCCTCGGCCGCATAGGGATTGGCGGCAAAGACCACCGCAACCGGCTCGCCGACATACCGGACAAAATCCTTCGCCAGCGCAAATTGCCGATAAGGCTCCAGCGCCTTCAGGCCCGTCAGCCTGAAAGGTATCGGTGGAATATGGGCGACATCCGCGAAGGTCCAGACCGCATGAACGCCCGGCAGCGCCAGCGCGGCGCTGGCGTCGATCGAGACCAGCCTGCCGTGCGCCACCGGCGAGCGCACCACGCGCATGACCCATTGTCCGGGAAAGGACACATCGGCGGCGAATCGGGCTTGCCCGAGCAGAAGCGGTCGATCTTCGAGACGCGCGACCGATCGGCCGACGAATTTTTCGGGTCTGCTCAAAGCATCACTTCCGCATCTCAACAGCCGCCTGACGCACCGATTTGATGATGTTCTGATAGCCGGTGCAGCGGCACAGGTTTGACGACAGCACATCAAGCAGGTCGTCATCCGAAATATCCGGCTCCCGCTCCAGCACACCAACCGCCAGCATCAAAAAACCCGGCGTGCAGAAGCCGCATTGCAGGCCGTGATTATCCATGAAGGCCTGCTGCATCGGATGCAGAACCTCACCGTTGGCGAGCCCCTCGATGGTCCTGATTTCCTTGCCGTCCGCCTGCACCGCGAACATCAGACAGGACCGCACCGGCTCGCCATTGACGATGACCGTACAGGCGCCGCAGACGCCGTGCTCGCAACCAATATGCGTGCCGGTCTGGCCGCAGTCTTCGCGGATTGCATCGACCAAGGTCCGGCGCGGTTCGACGGCGATGGTATGCTTGCGGCCATTAATGGTGAGGGTAATCGTCGTCTTGTCGGTCATGCTGCGGTCTCGGCCTTGCGCAGCGCCGCCCTGATCCGTTGCGGCGTTGCCGGAATTGTATCGATCTCGACGCCAAACGGCGTCAGCGCATCGTTGATGGCATTGAGCACCGCCGCCGGCGGACCGATGGTGCCGCCTTCGCCAAGACCCTTGGCCTTGGTAATCGACTCGGTACTCGGCGTTTCAATGTGGTGCAATTCGATCGCCGGAATTTCATGCGCGGTCGGCGGCATGTAGTCGGCCAGACTGGCGGTGAGAATGCCGCCGCCCTCGTCGTAAACGATCTCTTCCAGCAGCGCATTGCCGATGCCCTGCGCGACACCACCATGCACCTGACCATCGGCGATCATCGGATTGATGATGCGGCCGGCGTCTTCCGCCACCAGATAGCGGTCGACTTTGACGAAGCCGGTTTCCGGATCGAGCTCGACCATCGCGACGTGGCAGGCGTTGGAGAAAGTACCGGGCGGATCGTAAGTCCCGCTTTCGCTCAGCCCCGGTTCCAGTTCGCCCTTGAAGCGATGGGTCTGCGTATAAATCTCGCGCGCCATCCTGGCGATGGTCACGGTCCGGTCGGTGCCCGCGACTTTCGCCTGACCGTCTTCCAGCACGATATCATCGGCCGCGGCTTCAAGCATGTGGCTGGCGATCTTGATCAGCTTGGCGCGCACCTTGCGCGCGGCGATCAGCGAGGCGCCGCCGGATATGACCAGCGAGCGGCTGGCGAAAGTGCCCCAGCCATAAGGCGCCGTGTCAGTGTCGCCATGCACGACCTTTATCATCTCGGGCGGCACGCCGATTTCATCGGCAACGATCTGCGCCAGCGTCGTGCGCAAACCCTGGCCGTGCGGCGAGGAGCCAATCCGCACCTCGACGAAACCGGACGGATCGACCGTGATATGGACCGTTTCCCAGCCTGGCGTGATTTCCATGCCGCGCGCGGCAAAGGCCGGGCTGCCGTAACCGGTGCGTTCGGAGAAAGTCGCAAAGCCGATGCCCAGATACTTGCCCTTGGCGCGGGCGGCTTGTTGACGGGCACGGAATGCCGGCATGTCGACGGCTTTCACCGCCATCTCCAGCGTCTCGCGATAGGTCGCGTCGTCGTACACCAGCCCCATGGCCGAGGTGTAAGGAAACGCAGAAATCAGATTGCGGCGGCGGATGTCGACCGGATCAATCGCAAAAGCCTTGGCCGCCTTGTCCATCAGCCGTTCCAGCGTAAAGGTGATGATCGGGCGGGACACGCCGCGATAAGCCGCCATGGTGCAGGTGTTGGTCAAGACGCCACGGGCCAGACATTGATAGTGCCGGAAATCATAAGGGCCCGGCATTTCGGCCATCGCCATCAGCGGCTCGACACCGGACGTCGTTGGAAAACAGGAATAAGCGCCGACGTTGGATACGATATCGGTGCGCAGCGCCAGAAGCCTGGCGTCGGCATCGAAGGCGGCCTCAAGCGTGACGTATTGATCGCGCGAATGAAACGAGGCGATCAAATTCTCACGCCGGTCCTCGGTCCAGGCCACCGAACTTCTCAGCTTGCGGGCGAGCCAGACCAGCAGGACATATTCAGTGCACAGCGACATCTTCTGGCCGAAGCCGCCGCCGACATCCGGCGCGATGACGCGCAGTTCGGATTCCGGCATCCCAAGCAGATCGGCGATGGCGGTCCGGACCAGATGCGGCATTTGCGTGGTGCAGGTCAGCGTCACACGGCCGCTGGACGGATCGCAAACCGCATGCGCGGCGCGCGCTTCCATCGGAGTCGCATTCTGACGATGCGACCGCGCATCGATCTTGACGATCCTGGCGGCGCTGGACCAAACGGCATCGAAGCCTTCGGTCTTGAACTGGCCTTTCAGGATAACGTTGCCGGGCGCGACGCCATGAATCTGCGGCGCGTCGGGTTGAAGCGCGTCACGCGAATCGACCAGCGGCCGGGTTTCGTCGATATCAAGTTCGACAAGATCGACGATATCCTCGGCCTCTTCCTCGCTCGCCGCGACCACCGCCGCCACGGCTTCGCCGACGAAGCGCACCTGACCGTCCGCGAGAACCGGCTGGCCGACCGCGCGGTACTCGAATTTATGCAGCATCGGGGTAATCGGCTTGACGCCGACGAGATCAGCCGCGGTGACGACCGTCGCGCCATCGGGCGCGGTAATCGACTTGATCGTGCCGGCGGCGACCGGACTGCGGACAAAGCGGACCCAGTGCGCGGCCGGCAAATCGGCGGTGAAATGGCCTCGCCCCTGTACCAGCACCGGGTCCTCGACACGCCGGATCGCGCGGCCGACCCATTTGAGCCGGTCGCCGGCCGAACCTTTGGTGGTGTGGGGAGACACAGGAGAAGTCATGGGACCGGTCACTGCATGATCATGGGGTCGATCAAAACTCCAATCCGGGCGGTCGCATCCGTCCGCCAACCCCGACGTCACGCCAGAGCGACAAGCCACGTCATTATACACACGGCCCGCTCGGAAGCGACGCCGCAAAACGTCGTACGGCCATACCGGATTGCGGCGGCCGGCTAGCTCCGGCCGGCGCGGCGCAACCGGACCACGGCCAGATCCAGCGCCGACAGGAACCGCGAAATATCCTGCCGCGTCAGCGGCGGCGGCCCGCGCGTCACCGCGCCGGCCGACCGCAACTCGGTCATCAAATCCCGCGTCGCCAGCGCCATGCCGATCGAGTCATTGTCGAAGACCTTGCCGGTCGGCGACAGCACGCCGGCGCCTTTGCGCACGCAATGGCCGGCCAGCGGCACATCGGCGGTGATGACGATGTCGCTGGCGGTAGCGCGCTCGACGATCCAGCCGTCGGCGACGTCCGGCCCTTCCGGCACGATGACGCGCTCGATCAGCGGACTGCGCGGCACGTTCATGTAGGAATTGGCGACCACGAAGACCTTGAGCCCGTATCGCTCGGCGACCCGGTAGACCTCGTTTTTGACCGGGCAAGCATCGGCATCGATGAAAATTCGGATGGCGGATGCGGTCGCGGGGTCTTCCATCGTCACGGGCTGCATGATCCAATCGATTCGACGGTTTCAATTGATGGGGCTGGGAGGCATCAATGGCGAAAAAGGCCTCAAAGACAAGCGGCAAGGCCGGCCCGTCAAGCCCGAACGGAACCCGGGTCAAGATCCGGGACAAAGCCGCCGAGAAGGCCAAGGACAAGGCCGAACGCAAGGCGCGCAAAGCCGCCAAGCGGGCGGCGCGCAAGGCCGAAAAGAAACTCGAAAAGAAACTCGAAAAGAAGGCCGGCAAGAGCGCCCAACCGCGCAAGGCCGCCAATCGCAAGGCGGATACCCGCCGGGCGGTCACGACGCAGACCCGGGCCAAGAAGCGTTCGCCGCAACGCTTCACTGTCAGCCATCTCAACGAGGCCGATTTCGACCAGGGTCTGCGCCGCTATGCCCAATATCGCGACCTCGGCCTGGCGTTAGCCACCGGCGGCATGGTGCAGGCCCATGTCATCCGCTTCATTCCGCCCTTCCGGCCGGAAGACGTCTCGACGCCGCATTTCCACGACGTCGAGCTGCAGATGATCTATGTGCTCAAGGGCTGGTACAAAACCGAGTTCGAAGGCGAAGGCGTGCACACCTTTCATGCCGGGGCCTGCTGGTTGCAGCCGCCGCGCATCAAACACACCGTGTTGGGCTATTCCGACGATTGCGAATTGCTGGAAATCGTCCTGCCGGCGGAATTCGAAACCGTGACGCTGGCGGACTAACGCCGCTTGGACTGGCCATCGACGCCGCATGGCCGGCGCCGGGAACCGCCCATCCTCATTTCTCGATGTCGTCGTCCGACAGCACCCGCAAGGCGGCGCCTTCGACATCGCTGTACTGGCCGCTCTTGAGCGCCCACAGAAACGCGAACAATCCCAGCAAGCCGAGGCCGAGCGCAACCGGCAACAGATAGAGGATCACATTCATCGTCAGCGCCTTTAGTTCTCGGTCGCCACGCCGGCGCGGCGGGCGCGCAAGGCATTGAGCGTCACCAGCATCGACGAACCCGACATCGCCAGCGCCGCCAGAAGCGGCGTCACCAGACCGGCGATCGCGACCGGTACTGCGATGGTGTTATAGATCGCCGCCAGCCACAAGTTTTGTGTCATCAGGCGGCGCGCCTTGCGGGATATTTCGATCGCATCATAAACCGGCATCAGCCGCGCGCCCAGAAAAACCGCGTCCGCCTGGGCTTGCGTGACGTCCGCCGCCGAAATCGGCGACATCGAGACATAAGCGGCGGCCAGCGCCGGCGCGTCATTAAGACCGTCGCCAACCATCAGAACCTTGCGGCCCTGTTGCTTGAGCGTCTCGATGATGGCGATCTTGTCGGCCGGCTTCAGGCCGCCCTGCCATTGCGCGATACCGAGCGCCTCGGCGACCGGACGCACCGCCTGTTCGCGGTCGCCCGACAAGACCCGGAGGTCAAAGCCGAGATTGCGCAAGGCCTGAACCGTCTCCACCGCGTCGGGACGCAGCTTCTGGCTGATGGCAAAGGCCGCCGTCTCGCCCGCCCGCGTCAAATAAATGTGCGACAGGCCCGGCTCGAAATCGATCGTCGGCGCGCCACAAAACGCCGCGCTGCCGAGCCGCATCTCGACGCCATCGATAATGGCCCGAACGCCCTGACCGGGTTCCTCGATCGCGCCGTCAAACGGCACGCGAGAGCCGGCCTCGCGCGCCAGCGCTTGCGCCAGAGGATGACGGCTCGACAATGCGAGCCGCGCGGCAATGTCCAGCAATTCCGGCGCAACCGCGTCGACATTGACGACATGCGGCTCGGGCAGCGTTAATGTGCCGGTCTTGTCGAAGATCACGGTATCGGTTTCGGCCAGCCGTTCGATGGCATCGCCGGCATTGAGAATCATGCCGGCTTTGAACAGGGCGCCAGACGCTACAACCTGAACCGCGGGAATAGCCAAAGCCAAGGCACAGGGGCAAGTGATGATCAGCACCGCGATGGCGGTGACAATGGCATCATGCAACGACGCACCGGCCAGCCACCATCCGACCATCGTCAAGGCGGCTGTGGCATGAACCATTGGCGCATAAATCCGGGCGGCGCGGTCGGCCAATTGCAAGGCGCGCGATTTGTCGCTGAATTTGGCGCTGACCGCCTTCTCCAGCAGCTTTTCGATCTCGTCGATCAGCGCCGACCCGCCGGCCGCGGTAACGCGCATGGTCAGCACGCCGGAGAAATTCAGGCTGCCAGCGTAGACGTTCGCGCCCTGCGCAACCTTGCGGCGCGAGGTTTCTCCGGTGATGAGGCTGTCATCGATTTCGGAGGCTCCGGACAACACCTCGCCGTCGGCCGGCACACGCTCGCCCGGCTTGACCAATACCCGGTCGCCCGCCTGCAATTGAGCGACCGCGACGCTGACCAGCTCGTCGCCAGCGAAGCGATGCGCGGTCTCGGCCCGCAGCGCCGCCAGATTGCCGGCAATGGCACGGGTTTTACGGCGCATGGCATGTTCCAGCGTCCGACCGGCAAGCAGAAAGAACAGGAGCATCAGCGCCGAATCGTAATAGGCATCCTGCGCATGGTTGGCGGTCTCGACCACCGACATGGCCAGCGCCAGAATAACGCCGAGCGAAATCGGCACGTTCATATTGAGGCTGCGTGCCCGCAACGCCGCCCATGCGCTGGAAAAGAACGGCCGGCCGGCATAGGCCGCCGCCGGCAAGGCGATCAACGCCGAAGCCCAATGAAAGAAGTCGCGCGTCTCCGGCGTGATATCGGTGACGTTACCGGACCACACCGACACCGAAAGCAGCATCACGTTCATCGCCGCGAAACCGGCGACCGCGAGACAAAAAGTCAGCCGGCGCGCCTCGGCCGCTTCTTCCTGCTCGGCGCGCTGAGCCACAAAGGGATGGCCCTTGTAGCCGTTATCGGCGAGCGTTTGCAGAATCCGCGACGGCTCGACCAGCTCGTTCGACCAGGCGACATGCAGACGGCGGTTGGTGTAGTTGACGCGCGCCTCGGTCACGCCCGGCAGCTGACGGACCGCATTCTCAATCCGGGATATGCAAGCGCCGCAGGCAATGCCATCGACCGCGACATCCATGCCGACGGTGCCATCGGCTTCCGGCTTGGCATACAGGGACAGGTCGACGGTTTCGGTCATGCGATCAGCATCGGCGTTGGCACTGACATTAACGCAGCGGCATCGGTATCGCCACCGCCCGGCACCGTTTCTATTCCAAGGTTATCCGGCTGCGCGAACGAAACACGCGCTTGCCGTCGCGGTCGAGATCGATAAGCAACTCCCATTGCCCGCGCGCGGCCGCCACCGCGCCATGGAACGCGCCGGCGCCGATTTTACCGAGTGGCACGACATGATCGAGCCGCTCGTCGGCCGGATGGGCAAGCCGCGCCAGCGCGGCAAGGCCGGGCACCGGCTTACCCTGCGCATCACGCACCGTCACGTCCAGCAAGGCCTCACCCGCCTTATTGCGGTATACCTTGCCGTCGACCTGCCAATGCAAAGCCGCCTGCCGTTCGGCGGTTTCGACCTCATGTTCAAACTGCTGGCCGGCCTTGTAGGAGCTCTGCGTTTCGACGCCACCGAAAGTCGATATGGCCGCCCTGACCATGTAACCGTTGACCGCAAAGACCACCGCAAAGGACGCCACCAGATAAAGCAGAACCTTGCGGCCGGTCAGTTCGCGCGTCTTGCGGGGACGTGGAAGTTCCATGGTCATTTCCTTTCGGGGCCGAAGAAGTGGTCGCGCATCTGGGCGACCGCACCGGAGTCGATATCGATCAGGCTGAACAGAACGGTGGTCGACGGTGCCGGCGGCGAATTGCTGTAATCGGTGACAGTAACCCGCACTTCCTTGGTCTGATCCGGCCCGACCGTGACCAGTTGCCGGCCATCAGCCCTCGGCGGCAGACCGATAAAATCGACCAACGACGACGGCAGACCGTCAACGCCAACGATAAAGTCGCGCGACTTGAGTTCCTTGTTGACGATACGGATCGTATAGGCATTGCGCAGCGCGCCGTCCGACAACTGGACATACATCGGATTACGGTCGTGGATGACGCTGATGCCCTCGTTGTCGCGAGTCGCGAGCGTGAAGAGCATGATGCCGCCGGCCACGGCGATGATCGCGGCGTAAAGCATCGTGCGGCCGCGAATCAGCTTGAACGACGGCTTACGACCTTCGCTGCGCGCCTTGATATTGAGGTCGGTATCGTAAGCAATCAGCCCGGTGGGCCTGCCAAGCTTGGTCATGACGTTGTCGCAGGCGTCGATACACAGACCGCACTGGATGCAGCCCAAATTCGCGCCGCCGCGAATATCGACACCGGTCGGACAGACATGGACGCATTGCAGACAATCGACGCAATCTCCGGCGGGCGCGCCGGCGCTGCGCAACTGCTCGGCCTTTTTGACCGAGCACCGCGGCTCGCCACGATCATAGCGATAGGTGACATTGAGCGCATATTCGTCGGTCAGCGCCGCCTGAATACGCGGCCATGGGCACATGTACAGGCAGACCTGCTCGCGCATGTGACCGGCCAGCGTATAAGTCGTGAAAGTGAGGATGCCGATCCAGAGGTAAGCAACAAACGCGGCCTGCCCGGTCGCCAGCTCCCGCACCAGGGTCGGCGCATCGGCGAAATACAGCACCCAGGCGCCGCCGGTCCACCACGCCACCATCAGCCACAGGAAGTGCTTGAGACCTTTGCGAACGTAAGTTTCCGCCGTCCAGGCCAGGCTGTCGCGCTTCATATGCTCGCGACGGTCGCCTTCGGTGAGGCGCTCGATGGCGAAGAACAAGTCGGTCCACACCGTCTGCGGACAGAGATAACCGCACCAGATCCGACCGGCGATCGCATTCATCAAGAACAGGCCGATCGCCGCGAGGATCAGAAGTCCGGTGAGATAGTAAACCTCTTGCGGCCACAGCTCGATAAAGAAGAAGTAGAACCGCCGGTTCGGCAGGTCGATCAGCACAGCCTGCGACGGCGCATTGATGCCGCGGTCCCAACGCACGAAGGGCAACAGATAATAGATGCCAAGCGTGACCGCGAGGACGATCCACTTGACGGTGCGGAATTTGCCGTGGGTGCTCTGCGGATAGATTTTCCGCCGCGCCGCATAAAGCGGGATGTCGTCGACCTGGTCGCTGTCGGTCGCCGGCGAGGCCGTGGAATCCGGGACTTCCGACTGCCGCACCAGTTCTTCAAGTTGAGTCATCTTTAGATCCGCTAAAAGGAGGCGGGGTGACCATAGGCCGGGACGCGCCTCCGGCCCTTGATCTGCCTCAAACGAAAATCCCGGCGCCAGGCCGGGATTTCCTTGTCATATCAATTCCTTACTTAAGGAACCCGGCACCGTTTGCGGTTACTTCTGACCGCCGCCGAAGGTGTATACATATACCGCCAGCGCCTTGATGATCGGCTCGCTCAGGCGGCCCTGCCAGGTCGGCATCACGCCGCCATGTCCCTTCATGACGCCGTCGACGATGGTGGCCTTGTCGGAACCGTAGAGCCAGATCTTGTCGGTCAGGTTGGCCGAGCCAAGCTCCTTATTGCCCTTGGCGTCGGCGCCGTGACAGACCGCGCAATTGTCGGCGAAGACTTTCTTGCCGAGCGCCAGATCGACTCCCGGCTCGGTCGACAGACCCGACAGCGAGCGAACGAAATCGGCGACCGAAGAGATCTCGTTCGGCTTCAGCACGCCGGCGAAGGGCGGCATGTTGCCCTGGTGCCCCTTGTCGCTGGTCGAACGAACGCCGAACCGGATGGTCTGCTCGATCTCGGTGATCTTGCCGCCCCATAGCCAGTCGTCGTCGTTGAGGTTCGGATAGCCCTTGCCGCCGCCGCCACCCGCGCCGTGGCACGGCGCGCAGTTGTCAGCAAAGGCGACGCGGCCCTGTGCGCGAGCGAAGTCGAGCAGCTTGGGATCGTTCGCGATCTCGGTCAGCGACGCGCTGGACAACTTGGCCATCATCGGACCGCGCAGCGCATGCAGCGCAGCCAGATCTTCCACGACCGCCTCGCGGGCGTGCCAACCGGTGATGCCCTGGGTCGCCTTGGCCAACAAAGGCCAGGTCGGATAGACCACCCAATAACCGATCGAAAAGACGATGGTGGCGTAGAACGTCCACAGCCACCAGCGCGGCAGCGGCGTATTCAGCTCTTGAATGCCGTCCCAGTCGTGGCCGGTCGTTGCGGTCCCCGTGATGGGATCGATTTCTTTGTGATCTTCAGCCACCGGTCAGTCCTCCTGCAACGGCACACGCGCCGCTTCGTCGAATTGCTTCTGGCGCGATGGCCAGAGCGCATAGAGCAGCACGATCCCGAAGATGATGGCGAAATAAACCAGCCCCCAGGTTTGCGCGAATTCCGATACCGCTTTGTAAGTCGGGTCCATGATCGTCACCGGATATTGGCTTTGTCGTCGTAGAGCTTGAAGTCGACTTCCGTGCCCAGCATTTGCAGATAGGCAATCAGGGCATCGGCTTCGGTGATGCGGGTCGGATCGCCGTCGTAATCACGCGCCTGCGCCTTCGGATAGCGTTTGGTCAGATCGCCGGCATCCGGACTGTCGGTGGTTGCCTGGATGACGACGTCCGATTTGGCGTGAGCAATCATATCGGCCGTGTAAGGAACGCCGAGTTCAGCCTGCGTCTTCAGATTGGCGTCGATATGATCGTAGTCGAGGTCGGTCTTCTCCAGGAAGCCGTAGTCCGGCATGATCGATCCCGGCACCACCGAGCGCGGATTGCGCAAGTGATCGCGATGCCAGTCGTCGGAATACTTGCCGCCGACGCGGGACAGATCGGGACCCTGACGCTCGGAGCCCCACTGGAACGGCCGGTCGTATTTGCTTTCGGCCGCCAGCGAGTAATGGCCGTAGCGCTCGACTTCGTCGCGCAAGGGCCGGATCATCTGCGAATGACACAGATAGCAGCCTTCACGGACGTAGATGTCGCGGCCGGCGAGTTCGAGCGGCGTATAGGGCCGCACGCCCTCGACCTTTTCGATCGTGTTCTTGACGTAGAACAGCGGGACGATCTCGACCAGACCGCCAATGGCGATCACGATGAGAATGCCGATCACCAGGATGATCGAGTTCTTTTCAAAGATGGCGTGTTTTTGCCAGAGTGACATAGTCGTTTCCGCCTTATTCCGCCGGGGCCAGCGCGACGCCGGCGGTCTCAGCCGATTCCGCCGAATTCACGGTTTGCCAGAGATTCCAGGCCATGATCAGCGCGCCGCACAGGAACAGGAAGCCGCCGAGAGCCCGGATGATGTAGAAGGGATGCATCGCCTCGACTGTCTCGACGAAGGAATATTCGAGGAAGCCAAGTTGGGTGTAGGCGCGCCACATCAAGCCTTGCAGGATGCCCGCGACCCACATCGAGGTGATGTAGAGCACGATGCCGATCGTGGAGATCCAGAAGTGCCAGTTCACCAGCTTCAGCGAATAGAGCTTCTTGTTCCACAGCCACGGGATCAGGCAGTACAGCGCGCCGAACGAGATATAGGCAACCCAGCCGAGCGCACCGGAGTGAACGTGACCGATGGTCCAGTTCGTGTAGTGCGACAGCGAGTTGACGACCTTGACCGCCATCATCGGGCCTTCGAAGGTCGACATGCCGTAGAAGGCAACCGAGACGACCATCATGCGCAGCACCGGGTCGGTCCGCAGTTTGTCCCAGGCGCCCGACAGCGTCATGATGCCGTTGATCATGCCGCCCCACGAGGGCATCCACAGCATGATCGAGAAGGTCATGCCGAGCGTCTGCGCCCAGTCCGGCAGAGCGGTATAGTGCAGATGGTGCGGACCGGCCCAGATGTAGAGGAAGATCAGCGCCCAGAAGTGGATGATCGACAGG
>WGNB01000031.1 GCA_016124795.1 Rhodopseudomonas sp.
ACGATGATTAAAACATCCCGTCGGCATCGGTTTCTTTCGCATTGCCAAGGCGATAGAGTGAAGTCTTGGCGTCTAGATAGAGCTTGGCCGCCCATCCGCCAAGCTCTGACGATTTATGCTCTCGCGGCACGGCCCGCCGGTCCAGGCGGTTCGGGCTGCTACTTCTGTCCTGCGTAACGACGAGGCGACGATCGAAATGGCCAAAAATCCGCAGAAAACCAAAGACGCGACGGAAGTGGCGCTTTCCGCCATCGAGGACGCGCTGAACCTGCGCGGTCCGGAAGCGGACGCCGCCGACAGCGGCAAAGCCGATGGGGACAAAGGCGATCTCGCCCATGTCGATCTCGCCCATGTCGATCTGGGCAAAGCGGATCCGGGCAAATCCAAATCGGACAAGTCCGATCTGGGCAAACTCGATTTAGCTAAAACGGATTTCGGAAAGTCGGACTTCGGCAAAACGGACTTCGGCAAAACCGATTTCGGCAAATCCGATTTCACCAAGCTCGACCTGAGCAAATCCGACCGCCGGATCGAACCGACGCTGGGCAAGATACCGCTGATCGAGACGGGTCTCGACCACGCGCCGGTCGCGCCGATGAGCGGCGACCTGTTTCACGAACCCGAACAGACCTCGATGTGGCCGGACAGCGAAGTCGCGCCGCGTCAGCCGGCCAATGACGACCGCGCCCATATGGGCCAGATCCTGCAGACATTGCGTCGCCGCGGCGACCGCACGCCTTATGCCATCGCCTCGGTCGCCAGCCTGGTTTGGCTCGCGGGCGGCGCCGGTTTCGTCCTGCTGTCGTCGTCAGCTTTGAGCACGCTGCTCGGCACGCCAAGCCTCGGCCTGCCGGTCATCGCCGCGATCGCATTCGCCATCGTCATGCCGGTGATCTTCTTCTACGTCATCGCCCACATGTTCAGCCGGTCGAAAGACATGCGCATGGTCGCAGAGTCGATGGCGGAAGTCGCGATGCGGCTGGCGCAGCCGGAGACCGCCGCGCACGACCAGATCGTCTCGGTCGGTCAGGCGATCCGGCGCGAAGTCGCCGCCATGGGCGACGGCGTCGAACGCGCGCTGGCGCGCGCCGCCGAACTCGAATCCCTGGTCCACAACGAAGTCTCCGCGCTCGAGCGCGCTTACAACGACAACGAAGTCCGCATCCGCAGCCTGCTGGGCGAACTGAACACCCAGCGCGATACGCTGGCGAGCCAGTCGGAGCAGATGCACAAGGCGATCGGCTCGGTTCATCTCGACTTGCAGAACGACATCACGTCGATCGGCGATCTGGTTGCCGACAAGGTCAACGACGTGGCGATGCGCGTCACCCGCTCGCTGACCGAGAAGGGCGAACACATCACGCTCGCGCTCGGCCACGCCGGCGATTCGATGATCGACGCGCTCAGCGACCGCGGTTCGAGCCTGCTCGAGCGTCTGGAAGCCACCAGCGATCGCGCGACCAATGCCATCTCGGCGGCCAGCGACCGCCTGTCGCACAGCCTCACCTTCAAGACCGAACACATTGACGAAGAATTCGCCGACTTGTCGGCCCGCATGCAGCACCTGCTGACGGTCCGCCTCGATCAGGTCGCCGACAGCTTCGCGCAAAAGACCGCCGACACCGTCGAGTTGATGACCGGCCGTCAGGCACAGATCTCCAGCGCCATCGGCGACACCACCAACCGCATGGCCGAAACCATCGCAAGCCGCGCCGCCGAAGTGAACCAGACGCTGCGGGCGACCGGCGACGCGCTGGTGCACGACCTGTCGCTGCGCGGCGGCGACGTCGTCGCCAAGATGGAGCAGACCGGCTCCCACATCACCGACACGCTGATCGACCGCAGCAAATCGGTATCCGACAGCTTCCGTCAGAACGCCGAGCAACTGGCCGCCGCCCTCGACCATCGCGGCAACACGGTCAGCGAAATGCTGGCGGCCCGATTGCAGGCTTTCGAGGACATGTTCAACCGCGGCGGCACCGAATTGTCCGAGAAGATCTCGCGCGATTCCTCGTCGCTCGGCAATCTCATCACCCGTCACGTCGCCGAGTTCGATAACACCGTCAAAACCTATGGCGGCGAACTGGTCGAACGCCTCGGTCAACGCACCCAGGACGTATCGGAAGCGATGCGGACCTATCTCGACAGCTTCGACAGCCGCGTCAGCAACCGCGCCAACGAACTGACCGGCACGCTCGAAACCCGCCTGAACCAGTTCGAAAGCCTGGTCGACAGCCGGGTCGGCCAGCTGTCCACCACCCTGACCGACGGCGGCAAGAACGTGATCGCCGCGCTCGACGAACGCATCGGCGCCGTCACCGGCACCATCGATACGCGCGGCACCGAAGTCGCCAATTCGATCGCCGCCCGGGTCGCCGATCTCGACAAGACCCTCGGTGCCCGCGCCACCGAGGTCGCCAACACCCTCGACAACCGCATCGGCCGTTTCGAGGAATTGCTGGTCAGCCGCGCCGTCTCGGTCACCGATCAGATCGAGACCCGCACCAAGGCCGCCGCCGACGCGCTGAATTCGCGCATGGAGCAGCTGACCGACGCGATCAAGACCAATTCGAGCGAAGCCCAGGATTCGCTCGGCAAGCTCGCGCAGAGCACGACCGACGCGATCCGCACCAGCGCCAAGGATGCCGAGCGCACCCTGACCGGCGTGTCCGACGAAGTCGCCCGCAGCTTCGTGGCGCGGGCCGACGAAATCGCCGACTCGGTCGGCAAGCGGACCGCCGAAATGACCTCGGTTCTGTCCGACAAGAGCGGCGGCGTGCTGCACGCCATCGTCGAGAAGGGCCAGCAGTTCGCGACCGAGATCACCAAGGCGACCGACACCGCCCTCGGCGCGATCGAGAGCAAGGGTCTGGTGTTCAGCCAGACCATCATGGACAACGGCGCCAAGATCAGCAGCATGATCAACGAGGCCGGCGAAAACGCGTCCACCTCGGTGACCCGCACGCTGACCGAATTGCAGGACACCGCCGCCAAGGCGATCGAGCGCTCGAAGGAAACCAGCACCACCACCGTGACCGAGATGCTGGAGACGCACAACATGCTGCGCTCCGACACCACGGCGCTGTTCGAGCGCCTGCGCGAAGCCAACCTGATGCTTCAGGAAGTGCTGTCGGGCTCGCACGAGAACATGAGCGCGCTGGAAAACACGCTGATGCTGCGGGTGTCGGAATTCGTCACCGCGATGAACGAAGTCACCGCCTCGACCGGCGAAGTCACCGACCGGGTCGAGAACAACATCGTCTCGTTCCGCGAAGTCACCAACCAGGTGGTGACCGACCTCGGCAAGCTCGGCACCCAGTTCGACATCCACGGCCGCGAACTGGCCAAGGCCGCCGACCTGATCGAGAAGAGCAACCAGCGCACCGAGGAAACCGTCACCGAGCGTCGCGTCCAACTCGACTCGCTGGTCTCCACCCTCGACATCCGCACCGAGGATATCGAGCAGCGCCTCAAGCGCTTCTCGGCCCTGCTCGACGAGTCGCTGGAAGCCGCCTCGACGCGGGCCCGCGAGGTCGCCCGGCTGGTGTCGGAATCGAGCGCCGACGGCACCCGCGCGATCAGCGAGCAGTTCGAGCGCGTGCGCGAGAACGCCGAAGACGAACGCAAGCGCACCGCCGAAGCCATGCGCGATGTCTACGAACAGACCGCGTCGGAATCGGAAGCCCTGTTCCGCGACGCCAATCAGCGCTTCACCGATGCGGCGCAGACCATGCGCTCGATCTATGAGCGGTCGGCCAACGACACCGACGCGCTGTTCACCGACGCCAGCCAGCGTTTCACGTCCACTGTCCAGGACATGAAACAGATGGCCGCCGAGATGCAGCGCGAACTCGAAGAGACCCGCGCCGAACTGCGCCGGGGCGTGTTCGATCTGCCGCAGGAGACCGCCGAAAGCGCCGCGCAGATGCGCCGCGTCATCGTCGATCAGATCGAGGCCCTGGCCGAACTCAACCGCATCGTCGCCCGCCACGGCCGCAATCTCGACGCGGTCGAACCGGTGCCGCAGCGCCGCCAGCGCGAGGAGCCGACGCTGGCCGTGATCGGCGGTCGCAACGAACAGCCGCGTCAGAACGACACCGTGACGCCGATGCCGCCGCGGCCGTTCCCGCCGCGCCCGGAAGTTGCCAACTTCGCGCCGTCGCCGCGTCGCCCGGCCGAAGCGCCGTCACTGTCGCCGGCTCAGCCGCAGCCAGCGCCGGGCAACAGCCGCGGCTGGCTCAGCGATCTGCTGACCCGCGCCTCGCGCGACGACAACGACGGCGGCCAGGAGATGGGTCGCGACCTGCCGCGCGAACCGGCGCCGCCGCCGATGCGCGACATCGGACGCGGTTCGGAGGAACGCACGCCGCGTCACTCGATCGAGTCGCTCGATTCACTGTCGGTCGATATCGCCCGCATGATCGATCACGAAGCGGCCGCCGACCTGTGGGACCGTTACAAGCGCGGCGAACGCAACGTGTTCACCCGCCGGCTGTACACGCTGCAGGGCCAGCAGGCCTTCGACGAGATCCGCAAGAAGTATCGCGCCGACCGCGAATTCAAACAGACGGTCGATCGCTATATCGGCGAATTCGAACGGCTGCTCGAAGAGGTATCGCGCGACGACCGCGGTCAGGTGGTGGCACGCACCTACCTCACCTCGGAAACCGGCAAGGTCTACACCATGCTGGCGCATGCCGCGGGCCGCTTCGACTGATCTTTCGACACCGATTATCATCACGACAAAGGGCGCCTCTCGCGGGGCGCCCTTTTTCATTTGATGCAAGACCCTGCATCGATTACGGCCGGCACATCGCGGTCGCGCCGCTGCACGATCATGGCGCTACGGTGATGGCGCTGGAATGACAGCGCTGAGGTGATGGCGCGACCGTCATTCACGACCGCCGCCGCGCGCCATTTACCGCGCTGCACAAAGCATAGCGGCGATCCGGAAACCAATAGAATTTCCGTGGATCAAATAATCGCCGCTACCAAAGCGCCGACAGCCCCGACTATACGGTCACTGCCACATCTTCATGCAATTGATGTTTACGAAAACGATATTTCAGTTTGCCACAGCCGGGCATCTATCGTTTAATACATGCCAACGCCGTGTTGTTGACCGCATCGTTGTGGGGCGAGTTGTCGTTCAACATTCCGGCATCATGACAGTCAATTCAAAGTTTCTCTGCCGATAAAAAACAACACAGGCAGAGCCAAGGAGGAACCGGCACGCGAGAGTGCCACCTAAAACGAAAATATCTGGGAGGATATACATATGTCGATCACGATTCATTCGGCTCGCGCGCGTCCGCTGCGCGCGCTGACCACGGCAATTGTCGCCGCGGTGACGCTGGGCATTATCGGCCTCGCCGGCGCGCCGGCACAGGCCGCGCCGAAAGATATCAAGTGGGGCACCGGCCCGGTCGGCTCGTCCGGTCACAAGGCGCTGGTCGTTCTCGCCGATCTGCTCAACAAGGAAATGAAGGACGATTTCCGGATCAGCGTTCTGCCGACTCCGGGCGCCGTCACCACCGTCAAAGGCTTCGCCACCGGCGAGTTCGACGGCTATTACGGTTCGGACGTCGCGTTGAAGGAACTGGCCGCCGACAACGGGCGTTTCAAGGGCTTCAAGGCCAACGTCAAAGTGCAGCCGGTGCAGTCGCTGTGGTGCTACACGCTCGACGTCGGGCTTGCGATCAATTCCAAGGACCGCGGCACCATCAAGAAATGGGGCGATCTGACCGGCAAAGATGTCTACACCGGCCCGCTACCCTTCGACACCCGCAAGCATCTCGAAAACGCGATGGCGGCGCTCGGCATCAAGCACATCTACAAACAGGTCGATCTGTCGACAGCCGGCTCGCAACTGCAATCCGGTTCGATCAAGGGCATGATCATCTATGCCGCCGGCGGCAAGACCCCGCCGCCGTGGATCTCGGAAGCCAATCTGGCCGTCGACTGGGCCGCGCTTAATCCGAGCCCGGAAGAACTGGCCACGCTCAAGAAGAAGGGCTTCGCCACCGAGGAAGTGCCGCCGGCCAACTTCCACAAGAAAGAAGCCTACGTCAAAAGCATCGTGCTCTCGCCGTTCTACTGGGGCTTCGACCTCGGCAAGGCCGCTTCGACCGACCAGATGTACCGGATGCTGAAGGTCATCGAGGCCCATGCCGACGAGCTGGCCAAGGCCGATCCGAGCTTCCGCCAGATCGGCGGCGGCAAGATGGCCGAATTCCAGAAGCAGGCGCTCGAGTCGACCTACAACCTCGTGCCGATCCATCCCGGCCTGGCCAAGTTCCTCAAGGAAAAGGGCCTGTGGGACAAGGCCTGGGATTCGCACGTCGCTTCGATGTAAGCGCGGACTTTCAGTCGTTTAGCAATAGCCGAGGCGGGTGCGTGAATGCACCCGCCTCGTTCGGGTGCTTATAGCGCGCGCCAGGCCGTCCCGACGGCCGGCGCAACGGCGACCATCACAACAAACCCAACGACATCACGACAAGCACAACGACGGCCAGCACCATGACGACGAACACGATGAGCGAGCCGATGAGCGAACCGATGAGCAACCCGATAAACGACAGCACCGCGCCCGCCGCGGAGCATCGACCGCCGCTTCTGGTCGACATCGGCTACTACGGCGTCGCCGTCGGCTACTTCCTCTACATGTTCTATTACTACTGGACCGGCGACGGCGGGCCGACCTTGCTCGCCATGACCATGATCCCGACGACTTACGTTCTGTTCACGCTGCAAGCGTTGCGCGCCAACGATCTCTATCCGGCGCTGCCGCGCTGGGCGAATTATGTCATCGCCGCCCTGTTCTGCGGCTTCTCGCTTTATTGCGCCTATTACATGAACACCAATTACATGGCGCTCGGCGAAGAACGCGCCGGCATGTGGAACATGCAGGACCTGACGGTCGGCGGCATCATGACCCTGCTGATCATCGAATATGCCCGCAAGCGGCATATGCCGCTGTTCATCCTCAACATCGTTCTGGTGTTTTACGCCGTTTATGGCGATTACGTGCCCGGGCTGTTCCATCACGCCGGCCTGACCTGGCACCGCCTGATCACCGCGTCCTCGGTCGAAATGGCGACCGGCATCTTCTCGCGGCTACCGGAAATCGCGCTCACCGTCATCGGCTCGTTCCTGCTGGTGCTGAGCCTGCTGCGCGGCTACGGCTGCATCGACTCGCTGCTGCGGGCCACCAAGCGCATCGCGGTGCGTTCGCATCACGCCATTCCGCAGTCGGCTGTGATCGGATCGATGGCGATCGGCACCATCTCCGGTTCGGGCGCGGCCAATTCGATCACCGTCGGCTCGGCCACGATTCCCTCGATGATCGGCGCCGGCCTGCCGCCGGCAACGGCGGCGGCGATCGAGAACGCTTCATCGATGGGCGGTCAATTGATGCCGCCGGTGATGGGGATCGCGGCCTTCCTGATGGCGGAATTCCTCGGCGTCGATTATTTCGACGTGGTCGCGCGCGGCTGGGTGCCGGCGCTGATCTATTTCGCATCGGTGTCGACCTCGGTTTATCTGCTAGCGATCCGCCACCGCACCCGGCTGGTCATCGACCCCAACGCCAAGCCGCTCGACTGGCGCGACCGGGTCAATCTCGGCGCCTTCGTCTTCGTCGTCGGCGGCCTCGTGCTGCTGATGGCGACCATCTTCCTGGCGCCGATGTTCGCCGCGCTCTACATGTTCTGCCTGGCCGCCGTCGGCCTGTTCATCATCAACCTCGTGCCGTTGCTGCGCCCCGGCCAATGGTCCTTCGCCGAATTCATCGCGCCGCTGCGCCGCTTCCTCGATTCCTATATCGACATGATCACCGACATCGCCCTGCTGCTGGCGACGCTGTCGATCATGACCGGGGCGCTGGTCATCACCGGCGTGCCGACCAAACTCGGCGCGCTGCTGATCGACGCCGCCGGCGTCAATCTGGCGGCGATGGTCGGCATGGCCTTCCTGTTCGGCTGCATCCTCGGCACCGGCCTGCCGCCGGCTCCGACTTACATTCTGGTGGCGATCGTGATTGCGCCGTCCTTTATCCGGATCGGCATCAATCCGTGGACGGTGCACTTCTTCGCCTTCTTCATCGGCGTGTTCGGCGAATTGACGCCACCCACCTCGATCACGGCGGCGATTACGTCCAAGATCGCCGGGGCATCGTTCTACACGACGTTGTGGCGCTCGGTGCAGATCTGCGTCTCGCTGTTCGCGCTGATGGTCGGCGTCTTTACCCACCCGGAACTGGTCATCACCCCCGGCCTCGATCAGTTGGGCGCCGCCTATCTGGTGATGGTATCGACCCTCGGCATCACCTGGAGCCTGCAAGCAACCTATTCGGAGAGTCGTAGTATCGATCTGACGGTGCGGCTGGCTCTCGCCACCACATCGCTGGTCATCCTGTTCTCGACCTGGGACGGGCTGTCGGATGTGTTGTCAGCGGTCGTTATCGGCGCCATGGGCTTCTGGTTCGTCAAACGCCGCGCCCTGATGGAAGGCAAGACCGACGTCGTCGAAGTGCCGGGCGCGTTGTCCGGACGCCCGATCGTCGACGCACCGCTCGGCCGGATGGGGTGACGCCAGGAACTGCGGCACAACCACAGAAGCGCGGCGCCATTGCGCCGCGCCGCCGCGTCATCGGTGACGGGTTACGACTGCCATCGGACAGGCCGGCAAATGGGGGGCTAGACCAGTTTGGTCGCCCACAACACCAGTTCGCGGGTGACCTTGCCAAAAGCCTCGTTGATCGCGGCAATCGCCGGCGCGCCTTCGGTCGCGGTGACCGGCACGGTCGCCCGGAACACCCGCGCCGCCACGATCCGGCCGCTGCGGTCGCCGACGATCTTGGCGGCGATTTCGACCACCGCATCGCCATCGGCCACCGAGATCTCGAAAGCGCGGATTTCGCTGGTCAGCACATAGTCGCTGACGATCTTGTCGGATGCCCGCCCGGACGCACGCAGCCGACCGTCGTTCTCCAGCGATTGCAGGATGCGCGCCTGCATCAGCTTGGGCAGCCGGTCCTGCCACTGCGCGCCGGCCATCTGGGCCGCCTCGGTCGGGTTCGGCCGGATCACGACCTTTTCGCCGTCATAAGCCGCCAGACCGACAGGTTCCGCCACCGCCAACTGGCCACGCGCGGCCCGGCTATGGCGGGGGAAATCGTGCACGGCGTCGAGGTCATAGGCGGTCGGCGCGCTCTTGCCGACCAGACCGCCGAGGCCGCCGGCACAACCGGCCAGCGCCAGCGTCAATCCGAGCGCCAGCGCCCGCGCGGGAACGCGCAGGGACAAGCGCTGCTGGGAGTGACGCCCCAAACGCCGCAAACGTGAATACTCCCAGACCGGATGGCTGATCGACACGGATACCTCAAGCGCTGGCATTCTAAGCTGCGAACGCGCCCAAGCCACCTGCATATAAGACGATCGGCGTCGAAATTACCGAGAAAGTTGCGCAAAACCCACAGATTCGGCACCGATTTGGCGATGATTTTTCGGATTATTTCAGAGTTATGACGGTTTCGTCGCGAAACCGCCGAAACGCCGCTTTTTCGTCCGGCACGCGCCACCGCCAGCGTGCCCATCCGGCATCCGGCCGGTTCCAGCCAGTGCTCGCCGATCCGCCCCGGCGGGATTTCAGCCGCCTTAGCGGCCTTTGTATTCCGGCAGGCTCGAGCTGCTGCCACCGAAGATCAGCCGGCTCGGGTTGCGGTCAAAGTTCCGCACCGCCCGGTCGATGCTCTGCAAGGTGCGTTTGGCGTCAGCCGATACCGATTCGAGCTGACGTGACCCGTTATTGGTCAGGCCGTTGATGCTGGTGGTGATCTCGGCCGTGCGCTTGTCGAGATTGTCGGCCAGCGTCTTGATCGAACGTGCTGCCTCGTTGATTTCGCCACCTTTGCCGTCCGGTCCGCCGGTCAGATTTTCAAGTCCGGCGGCGATGTGGTCGATATGGTCGGAATTCTTCGCCAGCGCGGCGGTAAACTTGTCGATATTGTCGAGCGCCGAGTGGAACGCCTTCTGGTTGGCGACGATGAAATCGTCGAGCCGGCGCAACGTGTCGCGCGCGGCCTGCGTCACGTCCTGAGTAGCGCCGGGCGGCGCGACCAGAACCGGCGGCGTGCCCTTGGCGTCGGTACCGACGACCACCGGCGCTTGCGGATCGCCGCCTTTCAGCGACACCGCGGCGATGCCGGTCAGGCCCTGAAACTCGAGCCCGATCTGGGTGTCCTTGCGCACGGCCACCGACTTGTCGATCGACAGCGTCGCCAGCACCTGTTGCGGTTTGGCCGGGTCGAGCTTCAACCCGGTCACTTCGCCGACCTTGATGCCATTGAACAACACGGTGGCGCCGGTGCGCAGACCCGAAACCGAGCCGTCGAACTCGATGCTGTAGAAGGCGCGTTCGCCGCTGCCGCCGATATTCTGGAACCAATAGATGAAGCCGAACACGCCGGCCACCACCGCCAGCGTGAACACGCCGATCAGGACATAATTCGCTCTGGTTTCCATTCGAACGGCTCCGGACTAACTTTCGGTCGGCTGAGGAACGGCATGTTCGACCGCCCGCGACCGTTTACCGTGGAAATAAGCCCTCATCCAAGGATGTTCGGACGCCAGCATGGTTTCCATGGTCCCGGCGGAGATCACCTTGCCATCGGCCAGGACAGCAATGCGGTCGCAGACCGTGTGCAGGCTGTCCAGGTCGTGGGTTACCATGAAAACCGTCAGGCCCAAAGTGCGCTGCAACGTGGCGATCAGGGTGTCGAACTCGCCGGCGCCAATGGGATCGAGGCCGGACGTCGGCTCGTCGAGGAACACGATTTCCGGATCGAGCGACAGCGCCCGCGCCAGCGCGACCCGCTTGGTCATGCCGCCGGACAGTTCCGAGGGATACTTGTCGCAGGCCGACGCATCGAGGCCGACCATTTCCAGCTTGGCGATCGCCAATTCATCAAGCAGCTTTTGCGACAGGTTGAGATATTCCCGCACCGGGAACTGCAGATTTTCCTTCACCGTCAGCGACGAGAACAGCGCGCCCTGCTGGAACAGGATGCCCCAGCGCCGCTCAACCGCGCGCCGGCCGGCGTCGGACGTCGCGTCCATGTCGACGCCGAATACTTTGACGGTGCCCTGCCGCTTGGGAATGAGCCCGATGATCGTGCGCATCAGCACCGACTTGCCGGCGCCCGAACCGCCGACGAAACCGAGAATTTCGCCGCGATAGACATTCAGGTTGGTATGGTTGAGCACCAGGCGATCGCCGAAGCCGACGACGATGTCGCGCGCCTCGATGATGACCTCGGGTGTTCCGGCGCCATTGCCCTTGAACGGAATCTGGCCGGCGAGCGGGTCTTGACCGTTTGATGTGGCCGCAGCCGTGGGGGATATCCGCGCCATCGGCTACATTCCGATCGAAGCAAAGAAGATCGCGAAGATGCCGTCCATCACGATCACCAGGAAGATCGATTCGACGACCGACGCCGTGGTCTGACGGCCGAGCGATTCCGCCGAGCCCTTGACCGCCAGTCCCTCGACGCTGGCGACGACGCCGATCACCAGCGCCATGAAGGGCGCCTTGATCATGCCGACCTCGAAGGTGTTCAGCGCAATCGATTCCTTGAGCCGCGATAGAAATATCTCGGGATCGATCCCGCCATAAAGCCAGCACACCAGTCCGCCGCCATAAAGCGCGGCCATCGAGCCGAGGAAAGTCAGGATCGGCACGCCGATCAGCAGCGCCAGAATGCGCGGCAGGATCAGCACCTCGACCGGGTCGAAGCCCATGGTCTGGAGCGCGTCGATCTCCTCGCGCATCTTCATCGAACCGAGTTCGGCGGTGTAAGCCGAGCCGGAACGGCCGGCGACCATGATGCAAACGATCAGCACGCCGAGTTCGCGCAACACCAGAATGCCAACCATGTCGACGACATAAACGTCGGCGCCGAATTTGCGGAAATGAAACAGGCCCTGCTGCGCGATGATGCAGCCGATCAGGAAGGTGATCAGCAGAATGATCGGCACGGCGCGCCAGGCGACATTGTCGAGTTGGTGAACCAGCGAGGTGAAGCGAAAACTGCGCGGCCGGGTCAGAACCCGGGCATAGGCCATGGTCAGCGCGCCCAGCATATTGACGATCGCCAGCAGCGAGCCGCCGACCGAGGCGATATTCTCGCCGATCGACGCGAAGGCGTAAAACAGCGATTGGCTGCCGGTCCGCCGCGACCCGTCGTCCAGCTTGACGGTCCGCAGTTCGCTCATCAGCGCGCCGTAATCCGAGCTCAAGCCGGTCACATCGGTTGCGCAACCGCGTGCCGAAAAGACCCGGGTCAGCCGCTCCAGCAGCCAGGCGCCGAAGGTGTCGAGCCGCTCGACCCTGGCCATATCGATGACCACATGCTTGACCGCCGGATAGCGCCGGCTGATGGCCTGAATCGCCACTTCCAGAGTGTGGGCATTGATCGCAATCCAGGCGCCGGCGCCCGACAGGGTCAGCCGATCGCCCTGCACGGTGTCCTGAAGGAATTTCTCGCCGTTTACCCGAATATTCACGCTACGCTCGCTTTGCGCCTGGGCCGGAATTCACCTGACATCGTCGAAGTCCCGATCGATGTCCAGCGCATCCGCCATACTTGACCATCGCCGTCAAACATGTCGAGGATTTAACCGCCGGCGACGATCATGCCATTTTTCCAACTCGCTGCGCCTGGTCAGGCCATTTGTCACGCGATTTATCACACTATCCGCCGCCGGGAACGCCCCTCATCCTGACCTGGGCCATTGAACGCTGGCCCATTGCCGGAACTTTCGCCATCAGCCGCGGCGCGAAAACCGAAGCCGTGGTCGTGGTCGCTGAACTTCGCGACAGCGATGGCCGGCTGGGACGCGGCGAATGCGTGCCTTATGCCCGCTATGGCGAAACGGCCGACAGCGTGACGACGGCAATCGAAGCGATGCGGCCGGCACTGGCGGCCGGCCTCGACCGGATCGGCCTGCAAGCCGCGATGCCGGCCGGCGCGGCCCGCAACGCGCTGGATTGCGCGTTCTGGGATATCGAGGCCAAACGGGCCGGCCGGCCGGCGCATGAACTGGCCGGGCTCGAACCGCCGCATCCGCTGACCACCGCCTTCACGATCTCGCTGGCCGATCCCGCCGCCATGGCGCAGGCGGCGGCCAAGGCCGCCGGCCGCCCGCTGCTGAAGGTCAAACTGGGCGGCGACGCTGTCGGTGGCGGCGATCCGGCCCGGATCAAGGCGGTGCGCGCGGCCGCGCCGAGCGCCACCTTGACCGTCGACGCCAATGAAGGCTGGTCCGAGGACACCCTCGCCGGCCATCTGGACGCCTGCGCCGCAGCCGGTGTCGTCCTCGTCGAACAGCCGTTGCCCGAAGGCCGCGATGACGCGCTCTCCGGCATGACCCGGCCGATTCCGGTTTGCGCCGACGAGAGCGTGCATGATCGCGCGTCGTTGGCCGGGCTCATCGGCAAATACGATGCCGTCAACATCAAGCTCGACAAGACCGGCGGGCTCACCGAAGCGCTGGCGATGGCCGATGCCGCGACCCGGCAGGGCTTTGCCCTTTTCACCGGCTGCATGGTGGCAACGTCGCTGTCGATGGCGCCGGCGATGCTCGTGGCGCAAGCCGGCCGTTTCACCGATCTCGACGGGCCTTTACTGCTGGCGCGCGATCGCGATCACGGACTGCGTTATGACGGCAGCCGGATTTATCCGGCCGACCCCGTTTTATGGGGCTAGGCGGCACCGCGCCGTGATGTTGCGTTGCACGCTCGATGCGATCGTCAAGCCGCGATAGCAGCGGCCAACACATTCAAGAAATCTAATTGATGCCAATCAAGGCGGCAGCTTGCGGTTGTGGGCATATTGACTGAATGCTGCACGCAAACCCCACGCTGGTCGCCTTGCCAAACGGTTCGAAAATTGCCGAACGTCTGCTCGCCCATGCGCACCTGTTCCGGGCAATGGCGAGTGCAAGCTGGAACGAGGAAACCGCGCAGCGGCTCGTTCGCAAGGCCGAGGAGTGCACCCGAGCGGCCGCCGAAGCGGAGTTCGAATCCCTGTCTGGCCGCGGCGAGCCCTGAAAGGCCCAGAAAATAGGCGGAAGTTCCATCCAAACAGCTGAACTTGTTCACTAATTGTGCCGGGAACCGACAGATCGAGTCTTTCCGTCACCGCGCCAATCGTCCTAGAATTGATTCAGGGTCGGCTCAAAATGTCTTGCCCACTGCAACGGGCAAGGCGGCTGAAACAGTGGGGGATTGGAGCTATGGGGTTTCTGGGCCTGTCGCTCTGCGCCAACAAATTGGCGGCGGCTGTCTTCGTGATCGTGTGCTTGATGCTGATTTCGTCGCTCAAGCCGGCGTCGGCCACCATGCGCATCGCCGAGGACCGCGGCGGACAGATCGGCCATTACGTGCAGAACTTCGCCTCGCTGCGCTCGTCGGGCGAACGCGTCATCATCGACGGCAACTGCCTGTCGGCCTGCACACTGGTTCTCGGCCTGATCCCGCATGACCGGATTTGCGCCACGGCCAAGGCCCGCTTCGGCTTTCACGCCGCCTGGATGCCGGACGAAGACGGCAGACCTGTCACCAGCCGGCTGGGCACTCAGGCCTTGTGGAATATCTATCCAAAACCGGTGCGACGCTGGATCAATCGGCACGGCGGCCTGTCGCGCAGGATGATCTACATGCAGGGCCGCGACCTGCGCGGCATCGTCGCCAATTGCGCCGAGGAAACACCGCGCATCCAGGCCGACAATCGCACCCACCGTCAGGTGCGTCACAAAGACGGCTCAGAGCGCCGGCTGGCCGGACGCCCGTTGCGCTATAGCAGCGCAAGCGCCGCCAGCGACAGCCGCTAGCGCCATCGCCGCATAGGCTTTGACGCCGAACGCGCCGTAAAGCAGGCCGGCCAGTCCCATCGCCGCCGCCATGACGGCGCCAAGCGCGATCGCCAGATAGCCTTGCGCGGTGGCCGCCTGTCCCGGCGGCGCATGACGCGACAGCAGCGTCAAGGCGCCGAGATGCGTCGCGCCGAACGACAGCCCATGCAGCAACTGCAAAATCGGCAACGCCACGGCCGGCGGATCGAAGGCCATCGCGGTCCAACGCAACGCGCCGCCGACGGCGCCGCATATCAACATCACGCCCGGTGAGAAAAACAACGGCAGCCGTCCCGACAGGGCAAACAGCACGATCTCGGCCATTACACCCAGGCCCCACAGCGCCGCGACCGCCGATCCGTCGAAACCGCGGGCCCGCCATTCCAACGCCGAGAAGCCGTAATACACGGCGTGGCTCGATTGAATCAGCGCCGCCGCCGCGACCGCCGCGATAAAGACTTTGTCGCGCAGCAAATTCTTGCGGGGCGCTGCAGCGGACAGTGCCCCGCCGTCACCGACGGATACAGGCGCCAGCATCATGGCAGCCAGCGCGCAGATCACACTGGCCGCGACGATCAGCCAGATCAGATGACGTGCCGGCAAAACGTCGGCGGCAAAACCGGCGCCAAAGCTGCCGCCGATGAACGCCAGCGAGCCCCACAGCCGGACCGGACCATAGGCACGGCCGCGCGCCGACAAGCCGCGCAACGCATAAGTCTCGGTCAACGGCATCACCGGGGTCACGGCGAGCGAAGCCAACGCGAAGGTGAGCAGTATGGCGACGGCGCCCTCGGCCAGGCCGACCAATAAATAACCGGCGACGGCGAGCATGCTGGCGATGACGATCGCGGCGCGCAGCGCGTCATGACGATCGGCGCTGCGGGTTGCAACCGGGATCGCGAAGACCCGCACCAGCATCGGGATCGCCAGCACCACGCCGATGGTGCCGGCATCGAGCCCCTTGGCCTTCAGCCAGACCGGGAAGAATGGCAGTTGAATACCGCTCAGGACGAAAATCGCCGCATAAAGCGCCGCCAGACGTGGCGCGAAACCGATATCGCTCCGCAATGGCGGCGCCGGGGGTGATTTTGGCACTAAAACACCCATGCGAACTGATAAACTCCAATCCGTATTGATTCGGATAGCGTCAAACGATCACTGGCCGAATCACACTGTTTGATTGATAAACTAAGGCATTGCGATAACCGGTTTGGATTCACAATGGCCAATGAGAATTTAGCGGTTCTGAGCGCCTCGCATCTGAGCGGCTTGGATGAGGAGGACTACCGGTCGTTTTGCGCAGCCCTGCGGGCCAGCGCGCGCGGTCGCGCATTCCTTGGCGAATACGCCCGGCGCAATCGCCACACCGACACCGAACTCGTACTCGAAGCGCTGGCCAGGCTGGAACGGACCGCCAGAAATCAGGCGATGCCTTCCGAAGCCGAGCGTATTCGGCAGGATCTTCGCGCGCTGCTCAACACCTTGCATGCCGCGCGGCCACAACTCGACAATAGCCCGGGCGCGATCAGAGCCGCGACGCTGACGTCGCTGATCGACTTCATGCAGGCGCGCATCGAAGGCTTGCTGGCACCCAATCGCCAGCCGCTTTCGGAAGTGCCGCCGCCGGAACAGCCGGAACTGCCGATCCCGCGACCGTCGTCGATGACTCCGCCGCAGATCGCTTTGGTTCAGGGCCAGCAAGCTGGCGCACGCGCCGCCGTCGGTGCGGACAGAGGCCGGCCGGCGAGCGGCTTCGACATGACCATGCAGGATCTGTCGCGTTTGCTGATGGCGCCGCTTCAGGCCGAGCGTCAGGCGTCGATGTTCGACACCAAGAACAGCGCGCCTCGCACCGAACAAACCTTGCGCGTCGCTCCGGCTCAACCGCGCTCGACCCTCAGCCTGCTCGACATGGCGCTGGGCAAACCGAACCCCTTCGATCAGTTGGGACCGGCGGTTGCCGAAACGTCGCTCCAGACGCCGCAGGCTTATATGGGCAACGCATCGACCGCCGAGCCCTATGAACTCTGGCTCGACGAAGACGACAACCAGCCTTCGGCCAATGCCGCCGCCGAGGCGCAAGCCAAGGAACTGGCCAGCGCCCAGATCGCCGCGCTGGCGGCTGCCCTGTTGCAGGCCGACGTCAAGACCGGCGCTCGGGTCGATGCGACGCCCGACATGCGCAGCGAAATGCGGGCCGAACCGCAGACGCAACGGCCTGCCCCGGTTCAAGCCGATACCAGTCTTGGTCTGGCGCTCGATCTCGGCTTGGGACCGATGCGGCAGAGCGCGATCGATTCGATCGCCTATAGCCGGTCGAATGCTCCGGTCACGCTCGATATCGACCTGGATTTCGACGCAGCGCCAACCGCCCAATCCGAGGCAGCGATCCCGTCGCAGCCGCTCGCGCAAGACGACAGCAGCACGGACCAACCGTCCACGAGCTATTCGGACCTGCTGATCGCGCCGCCGGCCAATCTGCTGGTCAGCGTCATTGCCGATACGTCGGACGCCGACACTTCGGACGCAATGCCAATCGAAGCTTCGCTCGAAGCCATCGCGGAAGCCATGGCGGAAGCGCAAGCCGCGGTGGCCGCCGATCTGGCGATGGAATCGCGTACCGTCGCGCTTGCCGAACCGGCCATCGAGACCTCGGCGACCACCTTGCCCGAGACAACCGCTGAAGCGGTGGCCGAGATTCCGGCCGCTGAGCCCGTCGAGATGCATGCCGAGGCCGCCATTGAGCCGGTCGTCGACAGCATGGCCACGGAAACGCCCGTCGCGGCGATCGAAGCGGTCGCGGCTGAAATCGTTGAAGTGCCGTCGGTTATCGAGCCGCAAACCGAGAATCTTGCCGAGAATCTTGTCGAGACCGTTGCCGAAGCCATCGCCGAGGTGCCGACCGAAGCGGCGGCGGAACTGCCGACCGTCGTAGTCGCCGACATTCAGGCCGAACCCACGGCCGAGGTGGAAGCCGAGGCAGCCGCTCCGACCTCCAGCTTGGTGGCCCGGGCAGCAGCGCTCGCCGAACTGGCGACCGACACGGTCCAGGTCGCGCAGCAGGACGACTTCGAAGACTTCCAGGACGACGACGCCCAGGACGATTTCCAGAGCGAGGCTGAATACTCGCTGGCCGGCGAACTCACCGCCGCTTCGCCGGCTTCGCTGCAAGTCCAACCGGCTGTCCAGCAGGCCGCCGAAGCGACCGTCGCCGAACCGGCCGCCCAGCCCGCTGTCGAAGACGTATCGGACGCCGCCAAAGACGCGCTGGCGCCGATCATGGAACTGAGCGAAGAAGAGCGGATCGCGCTGTTCACCTGACGGCGAAGCGCTAACGAAACATACGGCCGTGCCTTGACGACGGAATGTCGAAAAGGCGCGGCCGTTTTGTTATGCGGGCGTCGCGCCGCCGATCAATTGCGCAAACATCCCGGCATCGACATTGCCGCCCGACAGGATCGCAACGACGGTCTTGCCTTCGATATCGAGCTTGCCAGCCAATAGCGCCGCCAGACCGATCGCGCCGCCGGGCTCGACCACCAGCTTCAATTCCTCAAAGGCAAACCGCACCGCCTGACCGACTTCGGCGTCGCTAGCGGTCAGCCCCTGCCCGATCAGCGCCTGGTTGATCGGAAAGGTCCACTCGCCAGGCGATTGGCTCATCAAGGCATCGCAAATCGAACCGCTGACGCGCTCGTTATGTTCGCGCTGTCCGCTCACGAAGGAACGACGGGTATCGTCGAAATCCTCCGGTTCAACCGTATAAAGCGCGGCATCCGGTACCCGCGCCTTGACGCCGAGCGAAATGCCGGCGGCCAAGCCGCCACCCGACGCGCCGATCACAACGATGTCCGGTTTCAAGCCGAGCCGCTCCATATCCTCGACGATTTCAAAGCCGATGGTGCCCTGACCGGCGATAATCAGCGGATCGTCATAGGGCGGCACCAGCGTCGCACCGCGTTCCTTGACGATGGCCGCAGCGATCGCCACGCGGTCTTGTCCGCCGGCGCGATCATAGCTGATGACCTCCGCCCCCAGCGCCAAAGTGCGTTCATGCTTGGCGCGCGGCGCGTCGTCCGGCATCACGATCACCGCCGGCATCCCCATGAGCCTGGCGGCCGCCGCCACGCCCTGCGCGTGATTGCCGGAGGAATACGCCACGACGCCGGCAGCGCGGCGCTCGGGCGGGATCGACGAGATCTTGTTGAATGCGCCGCGAAACTTGAACGAGCCAGTGCGTTGCAACGTCTCGGCCTTGAGAAACACCCGCGCACCCAGCCGGTCGTTGAGCACCGGCGATTGTATCAGCGGGGTTCGCACCGCCATGCCGGCCAGGCGTTTGGCTGCGGCGGCAATATCCGCGGCAGTCGGCAACATTTTCGTATCGATGGCACCCATGCGGCCAGCATAACCGCTAATCCCGCCGCTGTCGTCGGGTGCGGCTCACTCTCCCCGGTTGGAGAATGCCGGCTTGGCCGTTCACGCCGCCAGCGCTTTGGCGCCCTGCGTCGCCTCGGTGACGTGCCGCACGAAAGTGCGCGCGCAAGCCTCCCAGGTCAGCTTTTCGGCGAAAGCCCGGCAGGCGCCGCGCTCGATTTGAAGGGCGGTCAGACACGCCTGCCGCAAATCCTCATCCAGCGCACCGACCGCCGCAGGACCGATCACATCGCGCGGCGCCGCGGCCGGAAACGCCGCCACCGGCACGCCACTGGCCAACGCCTCCAGCAGCACCAGGCCGAAGGTGTCGGTCAGGCTCGGGAACACGAAGACGTCGGCCGATGCATAGGCCTGCGCCAGGTCCTCGCCCTGCATCGCGCCGGCGAAAACCGCGTCGGGATATTTGCGCGCCAGCGCGGCGCGCGCCGGGCCGTCACCAACCACCAGCTTGGTGCCGGGCAGGTCGAGCTTGAGGAAGGCCTCGATGTTCTTTTCCACCGCCACCCGGCCGACGGTCAGAAACACCGGCCCCGGCAGCTCGAGCGGCTTGCGTTTGGCCGGGTTGAACAGGTGCGCATCGACGCCGCGCGACCACAGCCTCACATTGCCGAAACCGCGCGCGGTCAATTCGTCGGCCAAGGTCGGCGTCGCCGCCAGCACCGCCGCACTCGCGGCATGGAACCGGCGCAGCCAGGCCCAGGTCAGATCGCAGGTCCATTTCTCTGGCACCGGCAGACGCCCGGCCAGATAGTCGGGAAACCGGGTGTGCAGACTGGTGGTGAAAGGCAATCCGCGCTTGAGGCACAGGCGGCGCATGGCGTGGCCCAGCGGTCCCTCGGTGGCGATATGGATGGCGTCGGGTTGTGCGCGGTCGAGACGACGTTCGACCGCGCCCGGCGCCGGCATCGCCAGCCTGATCTCCGGATAGCTCGGCATCGGCAAGGTCCAGAACTCGGACGGGCTGAGGAATTCGACATTCACGCCGAACAGCCCGGCCTCGCGGGCGACCTGACCCAAAGTGCGGACCACGCCGTTGACCTGCGGATGCCAGGCGTCGGTCACAACGAGGATTTTCATGTTGAACTCCGTTCATTCCCGCATCGACGGGAATTTCGCGACGGCCGGCTCGAAGTTTGCCACCCGGTGTCCCCGCGTCGACGGAGACGGGCGGCAAGCTCTGTCATTCCGCCGCCTGCCGCATACCGTTCATGAGAGCATCGACGCCGTGATCGATGTCGGTTTCCGGCTTGACCTTGCTGGGATCCACGGTGTGGTCCCAGGTAATGATCTCGAAGCTGCCGTCATAGTTCTCGCCGACCGCCGTGCAGCTTTCGACCCAGTCGCCGCAGTTGATATAGGTCAGGCCGAAATCGTTATGCAGCGCGGCCGTGTGAATGTGACCGCAAATCACGCCATCGGCCTGATGATGCTTGGCTTCGGTCGCCAGCGCCTTTTCGAAAGCGCCGATGAAATTGACCGCGTTCTTGACCTTGAACTTCAGCCACTTCGACAGCGACCAGTAAGGCCGCCCGAACAGCTTGCGCAGCGCGTTGAAAAAACGGTTGGCCTGGATGGCGAAGTCATAGGCCTTGTCGCCGAGCAGCGCCAGCCAGCGCGCCTGCGATACCACCAGATCGAAGATGTCGCCGTGCACGACCAGGTAACGCTTGCCGTCGACGCTTTCGTGGATGATGTTTTCCACCACCTCGATGCCGCCGAAATGCGTGCCGTAATAGCCGCGCAGGAACTCGTCGTGGTTGCCGGGAATGTAGATCAGGCGCGAGCCCTTGCGCGCCTGACGCAGCAGCTTCTGCACCACGTCGTTGTGCGGCTGCGGCCAGTACCAGCTCGAGCGCAGCGCCCAGCCGTCGACGATATCGCCGACCAGATACAGCGTTTCCGCTTCGTGATGGCGCAGGAAATCGAGCAGTTTATCGGCCTGACAGCCGCGGGTCCCGAGGTGGACGTCCGAGATGAAAAGCGCACGAAAGCGCCGCGTGGCGATGTCCGTCACGGCGCGACCCTATCCAGTTCATTCTTCATGTTTGAGTGCATTATCACCCCCCGATGACATGTTTATGACAACGTCGTCTGCACTACGCCGCCACACTCCGCGCATCGGCGCGGCGAAAACGCACCAAAGTGTAAACGCCGAACGGCTTGACCTTGCGGCGCTCGATCACCTCGGCGCCGCCATGCGCGCTGGCCCAATCGGCCAACCGCTGAAACGGAAACTCGGGCCGCAAGCCAAGCTTGCGCGCCTTTTGCGCCAGCAGGCGCTCGACGGCGGCCGCCAGACCTTTCTCGGAATAAAGATGATTAACCAGGATGATCTGGCCGCCGGGGCGCAACACGCGGGCGCATTCGCTCAACACCCGCTCGGGATTATCGACAAGCGTAATCACGAACTGCCCGACCACGCAGTCGAACGAGGCATCCGGATAGTCCAGCGCGCCGGCATCCATCACCCGCAGTTCCTTGACGTAAGGATAGCGGCCGGTCGCCACGCGCTCCCGCGCCCGCGCGATCATCGGCTCGGAGATGTCTATGCCGACGATTTCGGTGGACGCATCGTAATCGTCGAACGACAGACCGGTGCCGACGCCGATTTCCAGGATGCGGCCGCCAACTTCATGGGCGGCTTTGGCGGCGGCGCGGCGACCGTTGAGAAACACCGGCCCGCACAAAATGTCGTAGACCGGCGCCCAGCGGGCATAGGCCTTTTCCATTACATCTTTGGCGGGATCGCGCAGCATTTGCCCCTCGAATCGCGTTGTCCTGACGGCGATGACCGAGGTAGCAAGGCTGTGCGACAGTCTGGCGACAACGCGCCCGTGAGTCACGCCTTGTCCCAAGCCGGGTTAACGGCGATCGGAATATGCAATTTGTCCGTCGCACCGGTCGGATCGCGGCCACGGCGGCCTGCTCCCGAGCGGCCTTCCAGTACCTCAGGTCCGCAGCGGCAACCCTTGACGCCCACGGCCACCACTCTAACACTCACGGTCACACCGTTAATTCGCCAATGAGGAACTCATGGATTTTGGACTTGCGGGCCGGAAGGCCATCGTTTGCGCGTCGAGCCGGGGCCTGGGCAAGGCCTGCGCACGCGCCCTGGCTGAAGCCGGCTGCGAGGTCGTCATCAACGGCCGCGACGCCAAGATGCTGAGCGTCACCGCCGGCGAACTGGCAAGCCTGACCGGCGCGCGGATCATTCCGGTCGCCGCCGACGTCGCCACCGAGGAAGGCCAGAAGGCCCTGCTCGCCGCCTGTCCGGAGCCCGACATCCTGATCAACAACAATGCCGGTCCGCCCTTGCGCGACTTCCGTGAACTATCGCGCGCGCAGATGATCGATGGCGTCACCGCCAACATGATCGTGGCGATCGAACTGATCCAGAAAGTGATCGACCCGATGATGGCCCGTAAATTCGGCCGCATCGTCAACATCACCTCGGGTGCGGTCAAGGCGCCGCTGGCCGGCCTCGATCTGTCTTCGGGCGCGCGCGCCGGCCTCACCGCCTTCGTCGCCGGCGTCGCCCGCACCGTCGCCGACAAGAACGTGACCATCAACAGCCTGATGCCGGGCGCCTTCGATACCGACCGCTTGCAGGGCACGCTTGCCAAAGGCGCGGAGAAGGCCGGCAAGACCGTCGCCGAAATCGCCGCCGCCCGCATGGCAACGATTCCGGCCAAGCGCTTCGGCGACCCGGCCGAGTTCGGCGCGGCCTGCGCTTTCCTGTGCTCGAGCCAGGCTGGATACATCACCGGTCAGAATCTTCTGATCGACGGCGGCTTCTTCCCCGGCGCGTTTTAGCGCCGGCCATTTGCCCAATCGACAAGGCCGGCGCATCGACGCCGGCCTTGTTCGTTTGCCGCGCACTCGCCTAGCTTAAGGCTTTATCGGCACGTCGTCCCACCGATAACGCAACGCGAGCGAAACGATATTGATGTAGCTATTGACCGTGCCGACATAGACACCGGTGGTCGACGACCACGGATTACTCGGACAACCGCCGGCAGCCGCGGGCCCGAGACATACCGGCGCATCCTTGACGTCGATGAATGAATAGCCGACGTCGAAGACCACACCATTGACGCTCGGCGGCTTGTAACTGGCTCCGGCCGAATACCAGATGCGATCGTTATCGGGCAGCCGCGCCGTACGGACCGTATCGGTCACAGGGCTCGTCTCGAAGCCGATGCCGCCGCGCACGGTCCAGATCGGATCGATGACGTATTCGCCGCCCAGCGAATAGAACCAGCCGTCGCCATATTCGAACGGGAAACTGACGGCAGACCCGCCGACGGTGGCTGACGCACCATTGGCCTGGTAGAGACGCGCGGTGCCGATGCGGCTCCAGTTCGACCATTCAAGCCCGGCCAGCAGCGTGAAACGATCGGTCATGACTTGCCGCAATCCGACGGTGACCACATCCGGCAAGTCGAGCACCAGGTTGACCGAACCGCGCGTGGTCGCCGGAAAGCCGGTCGGAGCGTCGAGGTTGCCGTTGATCTTCTGGTTCAGCGCCGACCGGTAGCCGATGCCGATCGTCGTGCTTGACGTCGGCGTCAGCGTGATGCCGGCGGTCCAGCCGGCGCTCCACCCGGCGCCGTTGATGCCGGCCACCAAGGGTGTCTGCGTCAGCAAGGCATCGTAGGACACCTTCAAATATTGCGCCTGCAAACCCACCGCGACGCTGACCCAGTCGGCAAGTTTGACGGCGGCGGTGGGCGAAAAATTATAGCTTTCGAGCTTGGCGGCTTCGCCACTGGCATAGCGCCCACCGGCCCAATTCTGCGGAAAATGCACGCCGAGACCGAACGGCGCGTTGACGGCAAAGCCAAGCCAGAACCGGTCGTTGAGCTGCCACGACGCATAGCCGGAAGGCACCACGGTATCGATGCCGCTATTGCCCGGTGCGTTGCCATAGGTCGCATCGGTCGCGGTGGTGTAGCTGTGCGACACATGCGGCAAGATCGCCGCCGCGCCCAGCTCGACCGCCTTGCCGTTGAATTGTGTGATGGTCGCGGGATTCCAGAACATCGACGACAGCGCGCCGCCGGCGGCAATGCCGGCAAATGACGAACCTTGTCCATAGGTGCTCTGTTCGCGAATGGCGAAACCGCCGGCATTCGCAGCCCCGGTCGCGGCGATAAATCCGGCGACCGCCGCCCAGCCCAGCAAACCTGACGTTCGGCGATTCCACTCCATGAAACGCGCCCCCCAAGTTTTCACGTCAATGCGCGACTGACGCTGGCTTATGGAGACACATGGCGGCGAGTCGCAAAAGACCTCAAACCCGAAAGGAATGATATAAAAAGCAGACCCCAAACGGCGATATAGTTTCAGATTACAATTTAGCGGTAATCAGCGGCGGCCCGTGCTCCGGCAACCAATCGATCAAGAGCACAGAAATACCATACCCGCGCCGGCGTGGCGCGAGGCTGGCCGCCCGCGTTCGACGATACCCGCCGACGCTCAGAAAACCGGCGATTCCGGGTCGAATGCAACGCCCAGGCGGGTCGCGGTCCGCCAGATGACATGACATTTACGGGTCAGGTGATCGCTTTCAATGACCAGGACGAATTGGTCCGGAATGCCAACCTGACTGACGACGTCGAGACCGGCGCCCTCGGCCGACAGATTGCGCACCCGGCAATCAATGGTGGAAGCACGGTTGAAGTGAATTCTGCCAGCTTTCAGCGTCCGGTGACGCTGCACCTTGCGCCGTTCTTCGATAGCAACGCTTTCCATGATATCCTCGACTTGAACTGTCGACCCATCATGCCGGCCTGATATGGCCACGGTCATTCGCCCCGCGCCCCGCCCGCGGCAACCGGCAGCCGCCAGACACGACGCCAGTCTAGCCTCCACCGTTTAGCCTTTTCATAAAAACGAATATCGAATGGCGGCTAATTTGGTCGCACTTCGGTAACCAAGATGCCGACAGCCGATCCCGCATCACTATGCCGCCAAGCTCAGGAAACACCCTGCTATTTATTTTCAATTTACTGAACCTGACGCTCCGCCAGATTTATCCTGCGTTCGCGTAAAAGGGTTCCGGAGGCATCGTCAAACCGTGCAGGAATGGCTGACTGGCAATTGCTGGCTGTTCGGACTGGCCGGCCAGAACTGGATGCTGGTGGCCGCCGGCGGCCTGCTGGTCTATATCGGCGCCCTGACTTATGTCCGACGGCGCGCGACGGTCGATATGACGCGAGACCATCAAACGACCGCCAAGCCTTCGTCCCGTCAGGTTTTCTGAGAGCGCTGCGACCGGCCAAAAGCCACGGCGGCGCGGCTCGACGCGATTGACCGCAGTGCAGCAACCGACGGTAGCCGGGACACGATCGAGAAATCGGTCGCCGACAGCGACGTCCAGCTTTATAAGTCAGGGCACGAGACGTAACGGCCGGCCGGGAACGCCGCCGAACCCACCGAGCAAGCCGATGATCAGCCGCCCCTGCCGAACCGATTCCGATCTCAGCCGGCTCTGGCAATTGCTGATGCCGGGCACACCCATGCCGGCCTGCGGCGTCGCCGCACGTCCCACGAATGCCAAGCCGCCAACGGCTGAAACCCCGTCGTCGGATTCGCGCCCATCGTCCGACAGCGCGCAGCCCACAACCGACCAACGCTGACCGATCGGCACAATTGCCCGCCTGGCCAGGCAGACAGCCCGCCGGGACAGAAGCGGCCATGCCCTTGCCCCCGGCCCCTCCGCCATCGCATATTCCCAACCGATTTGAATCGCTCAGAATCCACCCAGAACGCAGGTTTAAGGGAGCCCCATCATGAAGCTCGTCCGCTACGGCGCAGCCGGCCGCGAAAAGCCCGGCATCATCGGAGAGGACGGCAAGATCCGTGACCTGTCCCGTCTGGTCAAAGACATCGACGGCGAGATGC
>WGNB01000056.1 GCA_016124795.1 Rhodopseudomonas sp.
CATGTTCTCGAACTTGTCGTCGAGTTCGATTTCCTTGGCGACGGTGACGCCGTCCTTGGTGATGCGCGGGGCGCCGAACGACTTGTCGAGGACGACGTTGCGGCCCTTCGGACCGAGCGTGACCTTCACGGCATTGGCGAGAATGTCGACGCCGCGCAGCATGCGGTCGCGCGCGTCAACGCCGAATTTTACGTCTTTAGCGGACATGGTTCGTTTCCTTTGAGGTTTCGATCACCATCCCGAGGAGCCCGCGCGGCGGGCGTCTCGCAGGATGGGGAGTTATGAACTGCTAACGCGCCTCCGGACCCCCGCCGTCGGCGGGCGCCTCAAGCGCGATGGCTGGCAAGGCTTAAGCGGCCTTCTTCTTGCTGGCGCCGCCTTCGATGACGCCCATGATGTCGCTCTCCTTCATGATCAGGAGATCCTGGCCGTCGATCTTGACCTCGGTGCCCGACCACTTGCCGAACAGCACGACTTCGCCAACTTTCAGATCGATCGGGATCAGCTTGCCGCTCTCGTCGCGGCCACCGGGGCCAACGGCGACGATTTCACCCTGCGAGGGCTTCTCTTGCGCAGTGTCGGGAATGATGATGCCACCGGCAGTCTTTTCCTCGGCATTGATGCGCTTGACGACGACGCGGTCGTGAAGCGGGCGGAACTTCATGGCAGTCCTCCTAAGATGTTGAATACTTTGGCGTTTCTGGTCGTCTGAATAGGTGCCGGCACGACCCCTGCCGGCATCTGGACAGCAGATGGGGCAAGCAAAATTCGCCCGCAAGGGGCTTCCGAAAATTTTTTAGCACTCATTCTCGACGAGTGCCAACAACTCAATTTGGCGGCGGCCATTGCATGGTTAATGGGCGGCGTGGACGCCGGGGCCAGCACCGCCGCGCCAGGCCGGACGGTTGTTAGCAGCGCCGCGCCATTGCTGCTAACGCCTTGATTTTAAACAGTTTGTTCACCGTTTCGGCTTGCAATGCTTAAGGCCGGGACTGGAGACTTGATCGTCCGATTCAAATGGAGGGCGCAATGGGTTCTGTCGTTTCGAGTGACTTTCAGAAGCAGGTCGAAGGCTATGGTCTGACCACCGCCCATATTCTGTACCGGCGGCCGGACCACCACTGGCTGCTGCAGTCTTATGTCTGGCAGGCCTACGACCTGTTTCCGAAATTTCCGGAATTGCAGAAGTTTCTCGAATTCTGGCAGGCCAAACTGGAAGGTCCGCTGCATTCGGTCGAGGTGGCGCATTGCCGGCTGATCAAGCCGGCGGAGCTGCGGCCGGTCAACGGCGAGTTCGTGCTGCATTAGCATCCGTCATTTCGGGGCGCGGCCTTTTGGCCGCGAACCCGGAATCCAGAGGCGACCGAGGGCGCATCCGGATTCCGGATCGCCGCTGTCGCGGCGTCCGGAATGACAAGACGCAGGCGCGCGTCATCGCCCGTATTCTTGAAAGGCCCCGGGCAGGCCGCCGCTTGCCGATGCGCATCCCCTGAAGAAACGAAGGGCGCGCGGAACGCCAGGGGTCCGAAGGACCCACGGGTCTCGACGCCTCGCGACATCGAGGCTTGTCGAATGGTGATAGAGTCGCAAGTCCGCCGTCATCCTGGCGTCCCGCGCGCCCTTCGTTTTTTCCGGGGCCACAACGGACAAGCGTCGGTGCGGGTGCCGCGCTGTCGCGGCATGAACGATCCGAAGTGGACATGGGCCCACTATGGGCCATTACCGAAGATGCGTATCAGGCTGCGTCGGCGCGTTGCGACCCAACTTCAATCCGGGCGAATACCGCGCCTTCAAACAGGCGGCGGGCGGTGCGAACCAGTGAGGCAACAGGCTCGACGTGGCCGGCTTGAGTCTCCAGGCTGATTTCCAGCCGGCCTGACGGATGTTCGATGGCGACGGTGCGCGGCAGTTCGAGAGGGCCAACCAAGGCGGCCGCGACGGTGCCGGGCTTGGCGCAGGCCGTCGACAACCCGACAGCGCCGGTTATGGCGAACGCCTTGTGGCAGGATGCGGGCATGAAGTAACGGGCCGCAATCGTGCCGCCGCTTCGAGGCGCGGCGATCAGGACCGGTTTCGGAATGACCGATTGGGCGACGTTCTTCAAGCCCATCCGTTCGCCGGCTTCTATCCGTATCTTTTCCAGCCGGACCATGAAGGCCCGATCGGCGTCAAGCTCCGCCGGTGACTCATATCCGGTCTTGCCGAGATCGTCGGCGCGGATGATGACCAACGGCATGGCCGCGTCGATACAGGTGACGTCGACATCCTGAATGCGGTCGGTCGCGTGACCGGTCGGGAACAGCTTGCCGGTCTTGGCGCCGGCCGAATCCGCGAAGGCAAGGTGAACCGGGGCGGCAGCGCCGGGCACGCCATCGATGACGGTGTCGCCTTCGTAGCAAACGCGGCCGTGCGGCGTCGCAAGCCGCGCTTCGATGATCTTGCCGGTGTTGACGTTGTGAATGCGGACCTTCGTTGTGCCGTTTTCGGCGCAAACCAGCCCGGCCTCGATCGCGAACGGGCCGACCGCCGACAGCATGTTGCCGCAATTCGGCGAGGTATCGACGAGACGCTCCGCCACTTTGACCTGGGCGAACAGATAATCGACATCCGCACCCGGAACGCTGGGCGGCCCAACGATCGCAACCTTGCTGGTCAGCGGATTGCCGCCGCCAATGCCGTCGACCTGCAGTTCATGACCTGCGCCCATTGCCGAGACCAGCAACGCATCCCGCTCGGCGCGATCCCGCGGCAGATGCGAGGCCAGAAAGAACGGACCGCGCGAGGTGCCGCCGCGCATCAAGGTGCAAGGGATACGTCGTTCCTCGAACATGTCGGCTCCGCGGTGGCGAATTAATATTTGCGATTGATCCGATCCAAGAATAAAACTCGCCTGCTGTAAAATGCAAAGATTGGAGCGATTGATCCAATATGCACATCAATTTCGAATTGCTGGATCTGCGGGCCTTTCTGGCCGTGCTTGATCTCGGCGGGTTTCACAAGGCGGCCGCGGCTCTGAACCTGTCTCAGCCGGCGCTGTCACGCCGCATCCAGTCGCTGGAGGCCGCCGTCGGCGCGCCGCTGATCGAGCGGACCACGCGGCATGTCGCGGCGACTCAGATCGGCCGGTCGATCGAGCCATTGGCCCGCCGCCTCATCGACGAACTGGAGGAATCGGTCGGGGCCTTGACCGGCGGCGGACAACGGAAAATGGCGCAGGTGACGATTGCCTGTGTGCCGACCGCGGCGTTCTATTTTCTCCCGCGGGTCATTGAAAGCTTCAACCGGCAATATCCGCATTATCGCTTTCGGATTCTCGATCTGTCGGCCAATGAGGCCCTGGAAAGCGTTGCGCGTGGCGAAGCCGAATTCGGCATCAATCTGACCGGCAGTTCGCACCCCGACATCCTGTTCACGCCGCTGATCGAGGATCCTTTCGTGCTGGCATGCCGGAGCGATCACCCGCTCGCCAGGCGTCGGCGCGTCGGCTGGAAGGACCTGCAGGGACAAAAGGTCGTCGGCGTCAGCCGGACCAGCGGCAACCGGACGATCCTGGACAGCGCGCTCGCGCAGGCCAAGGTTCAGATCGAGTTCTTCTACGAAGTGAACCATCTGACGACGTCGTTGGGCCTTGTCGAACGAGGCCTGGGGATCTCGGTTCTGCCAAAGCTCGCGACGCCGCCGAGCGGCCATCCGACGATCGTGACGAAGCCGATCAACGATCCCGAGGTCAAACGCACCATCGGCCTGATCGAGCGCCGGTCGGCGCGTCTGTCACCAGCGGCGCAGAAGTTCCGCGATATGCTGGCCGAGCGATGGCGGACATCGCCGCCGGACTAAAGGGCTTTGTGTTCCGGTTCTTGGCGCATCGCTGCGTTCGCGGCATTCGTCGGCGCCGCTATAGTCCGTTGGCATCAAGCCGTCATGCCATGCCGGTCAGCCGGATGAGCCCGTAGCTCATGATCGCGAGGATGATCAGCGAGACGATCACCGCCAGCGTGACGCGCGGGCCGGTGCGGGCGACGGCGCGGATATCGACGCCGAGGCCGAGCGCGGCCATCGCCAGCGTGGTCAGGACCGCCGCCGTGTGGGTGATGCCTGGCAGAATGGCGAGCGGGATCAGGCCGAGCGAGCGGGCCGCCAGCATCACCAGAAAGCCGAGGATGAACCAGGGCACCAGCTGGAGCAGTTGCGGCCGGCTGTTCGGCCGGTTATGCGCCGGCCGCAGCCGCCCGGAAAACAGCGAGAAGCCGAGCACCACCGGCCCGAGCATCAGGACCCGCACCAGCTTGATGACGGTGCCGACCTGGTTGGCGAGCGCGCCGATCGGCAGGGTCGCGGCCAGCACTTGCGGCACGGCATAAACGGTGAGGCCGGCGAGCACGCCATATTGCGTCAGCGACAGATTCAGGACCGGCACCAGCAAAGGCAGCGTCAGCACGACGATGACGCCCAGCACCGCGGTGAATGAAATCGATGAAGCGATATCGTCGCGGTCGGCGCCGATCACCGGCGCGACCGCCGCGATCGCCGAGTTGCCGCAGATCGAGTTGCCGCAGGCGATCAGGATGGCCATCCGCTGCGGCAGCCGGAGCGCCCGGCAGACCAGATAGCTGACGCCGATCGACACCGCGACGATGCAGGCGATGCCGACGATCAGGAACGGCCCGAGCGCGACGATGGTGCCGGCGCTGACCGACGCGCCGAGCATGACGATGGCGACTTCGAGCAGGAACTTGCCACTGAAATTGATGCCCGGCAGCCAGCCCGGTCCCGGCGTCCAGAAGGTGCGAACCACGACGCCGAGCAGAATCGCCAGCACCAGGGCTTCAAGATAGGGCTGGCCGACGAAATACACTTCGACCGCCTGCAAGAGCATGGCGCCCAGCGTGATGACGATGGCGATGGCAAGGCCCGGCAGCAGGCGTTTGGCTTGATCGATCAAATTCACGTCCCCGGATGCCCCTGGCGGTGAGATTATTCTACGTTTGGCCGCTTATGCAGGCGATAATGCTCAGACGCGGCGGCGCGGCGCAATCGTAATCGGGGTTGGCGGGCGGGATGCAGGCATGCGCCGCGGAGCGGGGCAGGGATGACGCTGCGTGTCTGCCGGCCGATCGGCAGGTCAGATAACGCCGAGATAACGGGTGGCGCCCCGGCCGGGCCCGGCCTATGTCAACGGGCCGTGTTTCTCTCACCTCGGGTTTTTCATGCGACAATGGCTTCCGCGCATCGCGCTGATGCTGGGCAATTTCGCCACCGGCATTTCGATCCTGGCGCCGGCGGCGATGCTGACCACGCTGGCCGACGGTCTGCATGTCGGGATCGGCGCCGTCGGTCTGCTGATGACCTTCGGCGCGGTCATTTTGTGCATCGGCTCGCCATTGATGGCCTTGCTGACGACCACACTCGACCGGCGCCTGTTGCTGGTGACGACGCTGGCGGTGCTGGCGGTCGGTCAGGCGGCGACCGCGCTGGCGCCGGATTACGCGACGGTCCTCGCCTTGCGGCTTGTCATGCTGGCGGTGGCCGCTGTGTTCACGCCGCAGGCCGCCAGCACCGTCGCGATGATCGTGCCGGTCGAGCAACGCTCCGGCGCGATTTCCTTCGTCTTCCTCGGCTGGTCGTTGGCGGTGGCGGGCGGCATGCCGATGCTGACGCTGCTGGCGGCGCATGGCGGCTGGCAGGTGGCTTACGGCGTGGCGGCGCTGGCGTCGTTGCTGCCCTGCGTGCTGCTGGCGCTGACCCTGCCGGCGCGGCTGCGCGGCGTGCCCTTGTCGCTCGGCAGCTTCGGCACGATTGCCCGGCACCGCCGCATTGTCCTGCTGCTGCTGATTACGTTGCTGTCGACGTCGGGGCAATTCACCGTCTTTATTTATCTCGCGCCGCTGGCGCATTCGTTCATCGGCGCCGACGCCAACGTCATCGGGCTGATATTCGCGGCCTACGGCATTGCCGGCTTCATCGGGAATGTCATTGCCAGCCGTATCGTCGGCCGGCTGGGCGGCTTTGCGACCGCCGCGATTTTTCTGGGGTCGGTTCTGCTCGGTATGGTGCTGTGGGCCGTCGGCGCCGGGCTGTTCGCGATGATGCTGGCTGGTGCGATCGTCTGGGGGCTCGGCTTTGCCGCCATCAACTCGATCCAGCAGGCGCGTCTGGTCGCGGCGGCGCCGCCGCTGGCGAGTGCCACGGTGGCGCTGAATACATCGGTGCTTTACGTCGGCCAGGCGATCGGCTCGGGACTTGGCGGCGTGATGTTCGCGCGCGGCTATCTCGACACGCTCGATTACATCGGCGTCGGCTTTGTGGTGCTGGCTTTCCTGGCCTGGGCCTTGACGCGCGAGCCGGCCGCGCCACGGTAACCGCTTATCGATTCCGTTTCCGTCCGGTTTGGGCGATCAGCGCTTCGACCTGCGGCAGCATTCGTTCGATCAGGATCGCGTAGCCTTCGCCGTTGAAATGCGCGCCGTCGCGGGCCCGGTAGCGGCCGGGCGGCAGACGCCATTGCGCATAGGCGGCGTGGTTGACGCGCGCCACCGCGGCGAGATCGAGCGAACCGAGGCCGATGACCAGCACCGCGATGCCGCGGGCCTGCAAGGCGTGGATGAGGGTGGCGATCCGCGCCTCGACAACCTTGAGCGACGCGCCCTGACGCCGGTCATTGGTGCCGAATTCGACGAGGCAGATTGCCGTGCCGGGATCGATGGCGTCGTCGAAGCGCCGCAATGCGCCGCGTGCCGTATCGCCGGCGACGCCGGCATTCTTGACGGTGACGTCATAGCCCTTGGCGCGCAGCGCGCGTTGCATTTGCGCCGGGTAATCCTGGCCGCGCGGCACCAGCCAGCCGGAGGTGGCGCTGTCGCCGAAGGCAACGATCCGGATCGGTTCGGCGAAAACGGGACAGGCCGGACCGAGCCAGACGGCGATGAGCACGGCGGCCGCGCTCGCCAACCGCGGTATGCGCTGGGGCGGGGACATCAGACCGCGCACCCATGCCGCCGGCCCCAAAGCTTGCTTGGTAAACCAGGCTAACAAACCAGCCCTACAGGGTTAGAAAATCGTATATCGGCACCGCAGTTCCCCGGGTTTTGCTTTATCGCGATTTAATAATTCAAATGCAATATATCGGCCGACGGCGGCGGCGCCGGGGACGACAGGCTTTTTATCGAGGTTTGGCAATGGCGGCAGAACTGCAACCGGAATCGACTCGTTCTGCACTGGCCGCCGACCTTGCCGCTCTCGCGGCCGAGCCGGCCTCCGACAAGCGGGTCGAATTGCTGCGCCGGATCACCGACGCCTATATCGAACATGCCGATCAATGCACACCGGCCGAGCAATATCTGTTCAACGAAGTCGTGACCCAGCTGGTCGACCGGATCGGTGCCGCCGACCGGGCCTCGGCCGCCGCCAAGCTTTCGCAACTGGATAAATTGCCGCTGGGCGTCGCCGAGCGCTTCGCCAGCGATACCGACATTTCGGTGGCGCGGCCGATCATTCAGGATTATCGCGGCCTGACCGAACGTACTTTGATCGACGTCGCCAAGGGCAGCTCGCAGGCCCATCTCAACGCCATTGCCGGCCGTCATACGGTGACGCCGCCGGTGACCGACGTTGTGGTGACGCGCGGCGACCGCCAGACGATGCTGACGCTGGCCGGCAATCGCGGCGCGCAATTCTCCGATTTCGGCATGGAGAAGCTGATCGACAAGACCGACGGCGACGGTGACCTGCAGGAACTGGTCGTGGCGCGGTCCGATCTGTCGCTGATGTCGATCGGCAAATTGCTGCCGCTGATTTCCGATGAGATGGCCAGCCGCTTGCGCGATGTCGCCGCCCATATCGACGATGCCGCGGTCGAGCGGCAGATTAACGAATGGGCGCTCGATCGGCAAAAGAACGCCGAACTGACCGACGCTTATATCGAAGGCATTCGCAAGGGCGACCTGAGAGCCGACGACATCATTCGCGAACTGGTGTCGCGCAAGCGGCTGCTGGACGCCACGACCGTGCTTGCCGCGCTGCTCGGCCTCGACCGCTTCTATACGTTCAATCTGGTGACCGGCGGCAAGATTCAGTCGGCGCTGCTGCTGCTGCGGGCGGTCGACCTGTCGTGGCAGGTCGCCAATGCCTTCATCACGTTGCGGATCGCCAAGGCCGGATTGTTCGACAACGAAAAGCCGCCGGAACGTAGCGACTATGTCGCGATCGACGCGGCGACCGCGCAGCGCGTCGTGCGGTTCATGAAGATCCGGCGGCTCGCCCAGGCTAGCTGATCAGGCCGACGACCGCGCCGGTCAGGCAGGTCGCCAGCGTGCCGGAGACGATCGACTTGCCGCCGAGCGAGACGATGTCGGCGCGCCGTTCCGGCGCCATCACCGTCAGTCCGCCGATCATGATGCCGAGCGAGCCGAAATTGGCGAAGCCGCACATCGCATAGAGCATGATCAGCCGCGAGCGATCGTCGAGCGCGCCGGCCGGCAATTTGGCGAGTTCGACATAGGCGATCAGTTCGTTGAGCACGGTCTTGATGCCCATCAGCGAGCCGGCGGTGATCGCCTGATCCCAGGGCACGCCCATCAGCCAGCAGATCGGGGCCATCAACAGCCCGAGCAGGCGTTGTAGGGTGATCGGCGCGCCGAAGGCGTCCGGCAGCAGGCCGAGGATGGCGTTGGCCAGATGCGCCAGCGCGACCAGCACGATCAGCATGGCGATGATGTTGAGCAGGAGTTCGAGGCCGGCGGCGGTGCCGCGCACCACCGCGTCCATGCTGGAATCGGCGACCGGGCCGATCTCGATGGCGCCGATGTCGCTGCGCTCGTCGGCCGCCACCGGCACCATCAGCTGGCTGATCAGCAGGGCGGCCGGCGCGCTGATGATCGAGGCGATCATGATATGGCCGGCGGCGTTCGGGATGACGTCGCGCAGGATGGTGGCGTAAAGCACGAAGACGGTGCCGGCGATGGTGGCCATGCCACCGGTCATCACCATGAACAGTTCGCCGCGCGCCAGCCCCGTCAGATAGGGCCGGATGAACAGCGGCGCTTCGACCATGCCGACGAAGACGTTGGCCGCCGTTGACAGACCGACCGCGCCGCCGACGCCGATGGTGCGCTCCAGCAGCCACGAGAAGCCGCGCACGATCGGCGGCAGGATACGCCAGTAGAACAGCAGGGTGGTCAGCACGCTCATTACCAGCACGATCGGCAGCGCCTGGAAGGCCAGTACGAAGTCGGCGCCGGGGCTCTTGAGATCGAAGGGCAGCGGGCCGCCGCCGAGATAGCCGAAAACAAGCGAGGTGCCGGCGCGCGAGGCTTCGCTGACCGCGTTGACCAGGCCGGCGACCGCAGCAAAGGCTTTGGCGACCGGCGGCACCTTGAGCAGCAGCAGGGCGGCGATAATTGTCACCAGCGTCGCGACGGCGGTGTCCTTGAGGCTGACGGCCCGGCGGTTTTCGCTGATGATCCAGGCGATGACCAGCAAGGCGACAATGCCGAACGCGGATTGGATATGATTCACCTGATAGTCCCCCGATGCATGCCGGCGGGAGGTGCCATCCGCTCAGCCCTGTCACGCAGGATGCGTGATTGTCGCTTCAATGCAATCGCTAATATCGCCGGCCGGCGGCGCCTGTCGCTGCTGTCGGGACTATTGCCGGTTCGGCCTCGACGGGCGTATCACCGTTTTAACAGGCGCTTAGCCGCTGCTCATCGATAGTGGCGGCGCTCACGTTAACGTCACGGCAAGGACAGCATCATGGATAACGACACGACCCCCAAAGCCGAAGCGGCATCTCCTGCGTCGGGCGAGAGCGCCTCGGCGTCCTCGTCCAGCTACAGCCGTGGCGAAGGCCAGAAGGTGGTGACGCAAGCCTATAAGGACAACTGGAACCTGATTTTCGGCGGCAAGTCGGCGGGCGATAAAAAGCCGGCGACGAAGAAAGCGGCCAAGCCGGCGGCTGAAAAGACGGCCAGGAAGACCGCCAAAAAGAAGACCGCTACAAAGAAGTCGGCCAAAAAGCCTGCGGCCAAGAAGAAATCGGAGAAGACGAAATCGACCAAGGCGGCCGTGACGCGGACCGTCAAGAAGACCGGCAAGAAAGCCACCAAGAAAACGGTCAAGAAAAGCGCCAAGAAATCGGCCCGGCGGCGCTAGTCGTTGAGCATCACCGCCGCCGCCGGTTGTGGCGTGCGGCGGTGATGCGATCGCGTCGAAGGTCAGCCGCGGCCGACGAAGGGCATGTTGTTGGCCATCACCGTCATGAACAGCACGGTGGTGTTAAGCGGCAGGCCGGCCATGTAGACCACGGCGGCGCCGACATCGGCGGCGTCCATGCGCGGCTCGATCATCATGCTGCCGTTGGGCTGCGGCACGCCTTCGCCCTCGACCATGCGTTCGGTCATCGGCGTCGCGGCGTTGCCGATATCGATCTGGCCGACGCAGATGTCATATTTGCGGGTGTCGAGCGAGGTCGATTTGGTGAGCCCAGTGATGGCGTGCTTGGTCGCGGTGTAAGGCGAGGTGAACGGCCGCGGCGTATGCGCCGACAGCGAGCCGTTGTTGATGATGCGGCCGCCCCGCGGTTTCTGATCCTTCATGATCTTGATGGCTTCCTGGGTGCACAGGAACATGCCGGTCAGGTTGGTGGCGACGACTTCCTGCCAGACCTCATAGGGCAGATCCTCGAGCGGCATCTGCGGCGCGCCGCGTCCGGCATTGTTGAACAGCACGTCGAGCCGGCCGAGTTTCGATTTGACGGTGGCGAAAAGAGCCAGAATGGAGTCGCGCTTCGAGACGTCGGCCTGCACCACCAGCGACTGACCGCCGAGGGCGGCGATTTCGCCGGCGACTGAATCGAGCGGTTCCTTGCGCCGTCCGGCCAGCACGGTCGTATAGCCGGCCTTGGCCAGAGCGATGGCGGCGGCGCGTCCGACGCCCGTTCCGGCGCCGGTCACCAGTGCGATTTTGGCAGTCATCGAATGTCCTTCCCTGACATGGTCTTGATCTGGGACGAGGCCATATCAAAGAAAGACGCGCGAGGCCATTGCCGGGCGGACGACTGGCCGGCGGATTCAGGCTCTAGCTGGCCATCGCGTCGGTGACTTCGCGGGCCAGCGCGCCGCTTGTTTCAGCCGGTTGAACCGTGTCGTGGACGCGCAGGCGGGCGGTGATCTCGGCCGGCGGCACGGCTTTGCCGAAGCGATAGCCCTGCATGTAATGGACGCCGGCGGCGCGCAGGAACAGATGCTGGTCTGGCGTTTCGACGCCTTCGGCCGTCACCTTCATGCCGAGGCCGCGGCCCAGGCTGACGATGGCGTGGACGATGGCGGCGGCGTCAGCGGCTTTCTCGATCGACATCACGAAGCTGCGGTCGATCTTGAGCTTGTCGAACGGGAAGCGGCGCAGATAGAGCAGGCTGGAATAACCGGTGCCGAAGTCGTCGAGCGCCAACCGGATGCCGAGCGCCTTGAGCCGCAACATGCCGGCTTCGGCGGTGTCGATATTGCCGAGCAGAACGGTTTCGGTCAGTTCGAGTTCGAGGCGGGCCGGATCGAAGTCGGTTTCGGCCAGCGTGCGTTCGACCAGTTCGGCGAAGTCGGAACGGCGGAATTGCAGCGGCGAGACGTTGACCGCCACCGTCAGGTTCGGCCAGGCCTTGCCCTCGGTCAGGGCGCGCTTGAGCACCCAGGCGCCGAGTTCGACGATCAGGCCGGAATGTTCGGCGACCGCGATGAATTCCATCGGCGAGATTTCGCCGCGGGTCGGATGGGTCCAGCGGCACAGCGCCTCGACGCCCTCGACGGTCTCGCCGCTTTTATTGACGATCGGCTGGTAGGCGAGGCGCAACTGATCGGTTTCGATGGCCTCGCGCAGGTCGGCTTCGAGCAGCTTGCGGCTCGACAGGTCGGCGTCCATCGCCGCGTCGTAGATGCAGGCGCGGTTGCGACCTTCGTTCTTGGCGCGGTACAGCGCCATGTCGGCGTAACGCATGATGTCGGCGGCGCCGGCACAGGACTTGTCGATGGCGGCGATGCCGATCGAGGCGCCGATCACGATGTTCTGGCCGCCGATATTGTACGGCGCGCAGATCGTGGCGATGAGGCGCTGCGCCAGTGCCATCATCTTGGTGACGTCGCCGCCGATCGCGGAGATCACTGCGAACTCGTCGCCGCCGAGACGGGCGACGAGATCGCCGCTACGCAGCGTGTGCGACAGCCGCAACGTGACCTTGCGGATCAATTCGTCGCCGACCGGGTGGCCGAGCGTGTCGTTGACGTCCTTGAAATGGTCGAGGTCGATGTAGAACACCGCCGCCGAACTGCCCTGCGCATGGACGTTGTCGATCACCGCTTCCAGCCGTTCGCCGAAATAGATCCGGTTCGGCAGGCCGCATAGCGGATCGTGCAGCGCGAGATGGCGCAGCCGGGATTCGCCGGCCGCGATCGCGGTCGCGGTGCGGCGCATATAGCGCAGCACGAAGGCGGCGAGCAGGGCAAAGCCGGCCAGCGCCACCGCGATGAACGGCACCACGCTATGGACGATTTCGGCGCCGGGCTGCTTCGGCGTCCAGGCGAAGCGCGCGATGGTCTGACCCTGCGGCGAATTCAGTTGATAAACGAAGTCGCTCTGCGGGATCGGTTCGTGGTCAACTTCGCGCAGGTGATCGAGGCCCAACTGGCTGGCGATATCGGCCAACACGTTGGCGTCGACGAATTTCACCGACATCAGGATCGGCGCGCCGTTGTCGAGCGACGCTGGCAGGCCGTCCGGGGAAGCGACGGCGGCGCCGGCGAGCACCGCTGGCTGGCCGGCGACGCGACGGAAAACGGCGGCGCGTGGATGGGCGCCGCCGTCGGTCAGGCCAGCCGGATTGAGCCGCAGCGCGTCGCGCATTTCCGAGGTGGCGCCGCGCATATAGCTCAGGACGTCGAGGACGTCGGGCCGGGCGCGTTTGAGCCAATCCGAATTGGCGTTGGCGCGGCTGCTGAGCGTATAGATCGGTTCGTCACGCTCGTCGAACAGCAGGACGTAATCGTGTTTGAAGAAGCCTTCCAGCCAGGCGCCGGCGCGCTGCTTGACCCAGGGCTGGTCGAGCTTGCGGCGGATATGGGCGACCGCGCCTTCCGAGGTCGCGACGCTGTCGACTTCGCGCAGCACACGCCGGCCGTATTCGGTCAACGCGCCGGAGAACAACTGCTTTTCGTGGGCGATGGCGAATTCGTCGGCGCGCTGCGCCGACGACAGCACCGCCACGACGATGCAGACGATCGCCACCGCCACGATAACGCCGATCGGCACCACCACGCTCAAGCGGGCACGGTCCCAACTGGTGTATCCCGGATGCTCGGAGGCGCGCGGGGCGGCCACGACCGACAAAATGAATTTCCTTAAAGCGAAGTGCTGGCTGGACCTATCGGACTTTTTGCAATCCGACGGTATCCGGGAATGCTTGCTAATCGCTTTCCGAGTTCGCCAAACGCGTCGATGCCGGCCCGCCAAAGGCCAAATCGTCGATCGCTGTTAACCGGAGGTAAAAACCGTCAGTCGGTGTTGACGCGAAATCAGGCCGGATTGCCGTAAGGCGGCCGCGGGATCGACAAATGGGCCTCGCGCAGGGCCGCCGACCAGCGCTCGCGCAGGTCCTGGAAATAGGGTTCGCCCGGTTCGATCCGATAATTGACTTCCGCGCTGCAGGTGTCGCGGCGGGCGACCATCAGGTCGATTGGCAGGCCGACGCCGAGATTGGAGCGCATGGTCGAATCCATCGAGATCAACCCGCATTTCAGCCCGTCGTAGAGATCGGTGTCGAAGGAAATGGCGCGGTCGAGTACCGGTTTGCCGTATTTGTGTTCGCCGATCTGCAGATAAGGCGTGTCGGTGGTGCACTCGATGAAATTGCCGGCCGAGTAGATCATGAACAGCCGCAACCGGCCGCCCTTGACCTGACCGCCGAACAGAAAGGCGACCTCGTGATCGACCGAGGCTTCGGCCAGCGCTTTGCCGTCGATCCTCTGGATGAGGCGTACGGCATTGCCGATGCGCTGGGCCGCCTTGAACATGGTCGGCGCATTCATCAACGTTTCGAGCTCGCCGGTTTCCGGGTTTTCGATGCCTTCGGTCAGCATCGAGCGCACGGTCTGGCTGAGCGACAGGTTGCCGGACGAGGCCAGCGCCATAATCCGTTCGCCCGGTTCGCTGTAGATATGAAGCTTGCGGAAGGTCGAGACATTGTCGAGGCCGGCATTGGTGCGCGTATCCGCGATCATCACCAGGCCTTCACGCACAAGAATTCCGCAGCAATAGGTCATAGGACGGGTCTTTTTGTTGAGGGGCAGTCGGTCCGATCAGGACTGCGACTGGGACTGCGATGGCCGGCCGACCTGATCGACATTGACCGCGACAGTCAAGGTTTCGCCGCTGCCGCCATAGCGGGTGCCGCGCACCGGGGCGGCGCCGAGATAATCGAGGCCGATGGCGACGCGGACATGGGCTTCCGTCGGCGAGATGCCGTTGGTCGGATCGAAACCGACCCAGCCGAGCTTTTCGATATAGGCTTCGGCCCAGGCATGGCCGGCGTCCTGCGCGGCGGCGTCATCCTCGCGATAGAAGTGGCCGCTGACATAGCGCGCCGGCACGCCGAGATGGCGGGCGGCGGCGAGGAAGATATGGGTACCGTCCTGGCAGACGCCGCGCTTGAGCTCGAAAGCTTCCGCCGCGGTGGTCGTGACCAAAGTGGGATCGGTGTCGAAGGTGATGGCGTCGTTGATCGCCAGCATCAGGCCGTGCATCAGCCCGAGGGTTTCCGGGCCGGCCTTGTCGCGGACGTCGTCGGCGAAAGCGATGATCGCCGGGTCCGCTTCGGTCAGATCGGTGTCGCGCAGGAACAGTGCCGGCGGGAAGCGCTCGATGGTGCCGGTGACGATGCCGTGGGTGTCCTGGGTGTCGACTTCGCCGACCACGGTCACCGACAATTCGTCGAACGGTCCTTCGGCGGTGAAGGAATGGCTGACATTGCCGAAAGCGCCGTCGCGCTGGTGCAATTGACAATCCTGCGACAGCTCGATGCGCCAGTTGACGACATATTGGCCGTCATGATTGCGCGGCGTCAGGCGTAGCACCTGGGTCACGCTCTTGGGCGGCGTGGCGTAGTGGTAGGTGGTCGCGTGGGAAATCCTGATCCGCATGGGTCTTTCGGTGGCTCGATCGGGCCTGTACGGGTTTAGGTACGGACAGAGTCTTCAGCTGACGGCCGGCTTTCCCTGTTCATAGCAGGAACTGCTCGGTGATGGCAGCACCCAGGCGGTTGTTCTCGGTGATGAATTCGCTGATGAACTCGTGCAGGCCGCGCTGAAAAATACCTTCCATCTGGCTGTTCTGGAGGCGGTTCCGGATGCCGCGCGCCTGGCGCTGGGCCGGGCCCTGACGGCCATAGACATTGGCGACCTGGTCGAGGTTACGCACGATCGCCTCGTAGCAGGAGGCCAGCGAGCGTGGCATTTCTTCCTTGAGGATCAAGAGGTCGGCGACGAGCCACGGTTTCAGGCTCTCGCGGTAGACCCAATGATAGGCGGTCAGCGCCGATACCGAGCGCAGGATCGCCGCCCACTGGAAGTAATCGAGCGGGCCGCCGACCCGTTCGTTATCCGGCAGCAACAAATGGTATTTGACGTCGAGGATGCGCGCGGTGTTGTCGGCGCGCTCCATGTAGACGCCAAGCCGCGAGAACCAGTAGGCGTCGCTGCGCAGCATGGTGCGGTAGGCCGAGCCGTCGAAGCGCAGCGAGGACTCCTGGACCCAGCGCAGGAAGCGCGAGAGTTCCTCGCGCGAGGTTGGGCCGTTGCCATAGCGCTTGAGTTCGAGCCAGGTGCCGTTGATCGCGTCCCACATTTCCATGGTCAGCGCTGTGCGCACCGCGCGCGCGTTGCCGCGTGCCATTTCAAAGCAATTGCGGATCGACGACGAATTGGCGGTCGAGAACGCCAGATAGTCGGTGACGTTCTCCTCGTTGGCTTCGTCATATTGCTGGAAGAAGCCGGTGGCGCAGCCGGCGGTCAGCACCGCCGATTCCCATTCATTGGTCGCGCCGACATAAGCCAGCGGCAGCGCGGAGAGCCGCTGAGTGGCGTCGAGAATGCGCGCCAGATATTCGGCGCGTTCGACGTAACGGGAAAGCCAGTACAGGTTATCAGCTGTGCGTGAGAGCATGATTATTCTCTGTCGTGCCGGCCAAGCGAGTGAAACGAGCGCGAGCCGGGAGCCATACGCCGTGCCTTGTCGAGAGCTTCGGGGCGATGGACGCCCGCCGGTGCCTGTGAGCAAGCCAGCCGGAGGCTGGACCCGAGTGCGGGGACGACGATCTTGAGTCCCGTCATTATCACACCCCTCACTTGTCCAACACCCAGGTGTCCTTGGTGCCGCCGCCCTGGCTGGAATTGACTACCAGCGAGCCTTCCTTCAGCGCGACCCGGGTCAGTCCGCCGGGCACGATCCGCACGCCGTTGCGGCCGGTCAGCACGAATGGCCGCAGATCGACATGGCGCGGCGCCACGCCCTGTTCGACGCAAGTCGGCGAGGTCGACAGCGCCAAAGTCGGCTGGGCGATGAAATTGTTCGGCGCGGTCTTGAGCTTGGCGCGGAACTGTTCGATCGCCACCTTGCTGGCGGTCGGTCCGATCAACATGCCGTAGCCGCCGGAGCCGTGGACTTCCTTGACAACCAGTTCGGCCAGATTGTCGAGCACGTAGGTCAGGCTGTCTTTGTCGCGGCAGCGCCAGGTCGGCACGTTCTTCAAGATCGGTTCTTCGCCGAGATAGAACTTCACGATATCCGGCATGAAGCTGTAGACCGCCTTGTCGTCGGATATGCCGGTGCCGACCGCGTTGGCGAGGGTGACATTGCCGGCGGCGTAGGCCGACATCAGGCCGGGAACGCCGAGTACGCTGTCGGGACGATAGGCCAGCGGATCGATGAAGTCGTCGTCGACGCGGCGGTAGATTACGTCGACGCGCTGCGGCCCCTGCGTCGTGCGCATGTAGACGATCTCGTCCTTGACGAAGAGATCGCGGCCTTCGACCAGTTCGACGCCGAGCTTGTCGGCGAGGAACGAGTGTTCGTAATAGGCCGAATTGTAAACGCCCGGCGTCAGCAGCACGACGTTGGGGTCGCGCGAGGTGGTCAAAGGCGCGACCGATTTGAGCGAGGCCAGCAATTCGTCCGGATAATTCTCGACCGGCGCGATGCGGTGGCGCGAGAACAGTTCCGGGAACAGCCGCATCATGATCTCGCGGTTCTCCAGCATGTAGGAGACGCCGGAGGGCGTGCGGGCATTGTCCTCGAGCACATAGAAGGTTTCCGCATCGACGCGGATGATGTCGATGCCGGCGATATGGATATAGATGTCATGCGGCACGCTCTGGCCGTTCATCTCCGGCCGGAACGCCGGATTGCGGAACACCAGGTCTTCCGGGATGACGCCGGCCTTGATGACCTCGCGCGCGCCGTAGACGTCCTTGATGAACATGTTGAGCGCGTTGACGCGCTGGGTCAGGCCTTTTTCGAGGAAGCGCCATTCCGAGGCCGACATGATGCGGGGGATGACGTCGAAGGGGATCAGCCGCTCGGTCGAGTCGGCTTCGCCGTAGACCGCGAAAGTGATGCCGATCCGGCGGAAGATCAGTTCGGCCTCGCGCCGGCGGTAGTCCAGCACGTCGGGCGGGACCTCCTTGAGCCAGCGTTCCAGCTCGGCATAAGCCGGCCGGACCTCCTCGCCATCGTGTCCCCTCATCTCATCGAAGGCAGTTGCCATCGTTTCCCCCAGCAGGACTTAAACCAAGCGTCGCAACAACAATGCGTCGCGGTCGGAAATAGCGCCACCTTTCCGACAGCGGGGTGACTGTACGGGTCGTCCCGGGACCTTAATCTGCAAGCTTCACGCCAAGAAAAACCCAGGAAAAACACGTATTTGCACAGTATAGCCGGTCCGCCAGCGTGCTATTGCCTAAATTATGGGCAGGTGCGGACGGGGCCATAGCAGGTTGTTCGTGCCGCGACGCCGGCGCTTGAGCCGTCCCTCCCGGCAGGCTACCAGTTCTGTCGGGGTGTTCGCGGCCTTCATTCTCGAGGACAATGATCTGACATGACCGACGGCAATACCCGCGACCTGCCTGCCGCGCGGCCCGGCGAACAGCCCGGCGTCGTGACAGCGGCCATTCTGGTGATCGGCGACGAAATCCTGTCGGGCCGGACCAAGGACAAGAACATCGGCTACATTGCCGAATACATGACCGCGATCGGCATCGACGTGAAGGAAGTGCGCATCGTACCGGACGATGAGCCGGAAGTCGTCGGTGCGCTCAATGCGCTGCGCAACCGCTATACTTATGTCTTCACTACCGGCGGCATCGGGCCGACCCATGACGACATCACCGCCGACTGCATCGCCAAGGCTTTCGGCGTGTCGATCGACTATCACCCCGAGGCGGTCGCGATCATGAAGGAGCGGGTCGCCAAGTTCGGCGGCGAGCTCAATGAAGCGCGGTTGCGCATGGCCCGGATTCCGGCCGGCGCCGCGCTGGTCGCCAACAAGGTGTCGGGCGCGCCCGGCTTCTGGATCGGCAACGTCATCACCATGGCCGGCGTGCCGTCGATCATGCAGGCGATGCTCGACGAGGTCGCGCCAAAGCTCAAGACCGGCGTCAAGATGCTGTCGGAATCGATTCGCGCCGACGCCAAGGAAGGCGATGTCGGCACCGAACTCGGGCTGGTCGCCAAGGCCTATCCCGACGTGATTATCGGCAGCTATCCGTTCAACGACGAGAAGCTCGGGCCCAACACCAATATCGTGGTGCGGTCGCGCGATCCGGAGCGGCTCAAGGAAGTGCGGGCTGCGGTCGAGGCGATGCTGGCCAAGGTGAAAGCGCAGATGGCGGTTAGCGCCAGTTAGAACATTACGGAATGCACAATGAGCGACGAACCCCGCCCCGATAAAATCTTTCCCGTTTCCTGGGACCAGTTTCACCGCGACACCCGCGCCTTGACCTGGCGGCTGCATGAGGCCGGCCCGTTCGACGCGGTGGTCTGCATCACCCGCGGCGGCCTGGTGCCGGCCGCGATCGTGGCGCGCGAGCTCAATGTGCGGATCATCGAAACGATCTGCATCGCCAGCTATCACGACTACAAGAACCAGGGCGAGATCAAGGTGATGAAGGGCATCGGTCCGGAAGTCACCTCGATGCGGGCGCAAGGCAAGGGCGTGCTGATCGTCGACGACCTTGTCGACACCGGCAAGACCGCGCGCATGGTGCGCGAGATCCTGCCGGCGGCGCATTTCGCCACCGTCTACGCCAAGCCGATGGGCCGGCCGCTGGTCGACACCTTCATCACCGAGGTGTCGCAGGACACCTGGATCTATTTCCCCTGGGACACCGCGCTGTCTTATTCGCCGCCGATCCGCAAGGGCGGCGACTGATCCTTGTATCGGACGATGCCGAAGGCGATGCCATCGGCGATCGTTTGTCGTGACGATCATTTGTTGTAATGTCCGACCGCATGGGAGACGAAGCATGACCGCAGCCGCCGCTCAGAAAGCGCCGAACCCGGATTTGTTGTCGCAGGTGGTGCGCGCCAAGGATATGCCGTGGCAGGACGCGCGCTTTCCCGGTTGCCAGACCAAGACGCTGATGTTCGATCCGAAAAGCGGGCTGGCGACGATGCTGTTCAAGATGGAGCCGGGCGCCGAACTGCCCGACCACGAACATGTGCTGATCGAACAGACTTACATTCTCGAAGGCTCGCTGATGGACAAGGAAGGTCCGGATGCCGGCATCGAGGTCAAGGCCGGCGAATTCGTCTGGCGGCCGGCCGGCAGCCGGCATAGCGCCTGGTCGCCGAACGGCGGCACGTTTCTCGCGATCTTCCAGATCCCGAACAAGTTCTTCGAGAAGGATGGCCGGGTAACCGAGGCTTCGGGCCGCGATTGGGACGAAGTCTGGGGCGCGTTATTACCGAAGTGAATTAAGCCCGCCGTCGCGTCGGATGTCTTCCGCCGTGACGGCGGAAGTCGAAGCCGCTACGCGAACGTGCTGGAACTGGTAGACAGACCGGACTTAAAATCATATCATGGTATGTAGAAAGCGTTGTAAATCAGATAGATAATGATAAAATAGCCTCAAAATAGCGTTTCACATACGTTACACATTTTTGCACATATTGAGGCTGCTATGGCACACCACACGTTGATGGGCGGAAGGCTCCACGTCTACAAGCGCGAGAACAGCAGCTTGTGGCAATGCTCGACCTTTATCGGCGGCAAGAACCGCCGCACGACGACCGGCTACGAAAGCCTGGAACAGGCAAAGGACTTTGCCGAAGACTGGTATCTTCAGCTTAAGCTGAAGGACCGCGCGGGCATTCTGAAGAACGAGAAGACGTTCAAGCAGGCCGCCGAACAATTCCGACGCGAGTACGAAATCATCACTGAAGGCCAGCGCAATCCGGTCTATGTCGGAGGCCATTGGACAAGGCTCGACAAGTACCTGATCCCCTTCTTTGGCAAAATGGGGCTTTCCGAGATCACCGCCGGAAAGCTTCAGGAGTACCGCATCCATCGGAAGGAAACATGGGTCGCGCAGCACGGCAAGCCGCCTGCGCGGAACACCATCCATCAGGAAATCGTCACGCTCCGGCAGACGTTAAAGACTGCAATCCGCCATGGCTGGCTTCAACACCTGCCGGACCTTTCTGAACCGTATAAGACGAACGCGAAAATCTCGCACCGGGCTTGGTTTTCGCCGGAAGAATACAAGAAGCTGTATGAAGCTACGCGCGACCGCGCAAAGAGTCCGTCAAAGAAGAACCATGCGTGGATATCCGAGCAAACGCACGACTACGTGCTCTTCATGGTGAACACTGGCCTGCGGCCCGATGAGGCGAAACGGCTGGAATATCGGGACGTCTCTATTGTCAAAGACGATGCGACGGACGAAACCATCTTGGAAATAGAAGTGCGCGGCAAGCGCGGCGTGGGTTATTGCAAGAGCATGCCTGGTGCTGTGGTGCCCTTTAGGCGGCTTCTGAAGCGCAACAATCCCCAGCCGACAGACAGGCTGTTTCCAAGAATGTCCTACGAACTGTTCAACGCCATTCTGGACGAGCAAGGGCTTAAATTCGACCGCGAAGGCCAGCGCCGCGCGCCCTACAGCCTTCGGCATACCTATATATGCCTTCGCCTGATGGAAGGCGCGGATATCTATCAGATCGCCAAGAACTGCCGCACCAGCGTGGACATGATTGAGAAATATTACGCTTCGCACATCAAGACGAGCCTGGACGCGGCGGCCATTAACGTAAGAAAAGTGAAACCCCCAAAGCAGCGTGTGAAGGAGGCACGCAGCCGGGAAATGGCGGATTAGCGCCATTCCCACATCAATGATTGGCTGATGCGTATTCAGTCAGTAATATGGATTCGGCATGCGGGCGTGGCGAAACTGGTAGACGCAACGGACTTAAGCCGAAAATTTGAGTGCTCGCCGGGAAACCGACGATGCAGAACTGCTCAAAGTCGGGGAAACCGGTAACAGGCAATCCCGAGCCAAGCGCTCTGGCCGGACGGCTGGCGCGAAGGTGTAGAGACTAGACGGGCAGCACCTAAAGCGCGTACGCGCTACGGTGAAGGTATAGTCCAGACCACGAACGCCCTAGGCGGCGGCGAAAGCCGAAGTGGTAAGAAAATCCGTAGGGCCGAAAGGCCTGTGCCGGTTCAAGTCCGGCCGCCCGCACCAACCAAAAACGAGCCGCAGCGATGCGGCTCGTTTTGATTTTAGCACGGCGTGTAATCGCGGCGGGCCAGGAACAGGCGGACGTGCTGGATATTCAGTGTCGCGTTTGCGCGTTCTTCAGAGCCTTCAGGCAAGTGCGGCAGCAGCGCGAGGTTCTGGCGCAGCAGGTCCCAAAGCTGGGCCTGGTTTTGACGCGAAAGTTCAAGGTAAGTCAGCAATCTCATTTTTTCCTCCATCGGTTTTGACCGCGCCCATCGCGGCCTTGTGAGGACCGCAATGCGCTGATGGAGGCGGCTGCATCGCCTGCGACCGGAACGTCAGAGAAGGAGTGCGAAAGCACTTGCGGCCACGAAGCCGAAATACAGTGCTCAAGTGGACGAATAAGAATGCAGCGTGAGCGCGGTCACCGACCGGAGGGGCCGATGACCACTGGCTTGACTTGGATTGAACGTAAAACCACTACAGCTTGGCCGGAGCGCCACCCGTGCGTTGCCGCAGCCCCTGAATATAGTCGCTGAAGAACGCGTAATCGGCAGTGAGATTTTGCTTCCCGCGCTCGTTGTCTGACAGGCTGAATGTGATTTGTGCCGTGTGGTCGTTCGATATCCCCCGATTGAACGTCACTTCCAGCACGACGTCGCACGCGCCGTCCGGATTGAAGCCCTTAAGCTTGTCCTGGTTGAGGCTGTAAAGCACATGTGGGATGCAGCTTATGACCGTGGCGTTCGAAGGTGTGAGCGCGTGGCCATTGTTGAACTGAAAGCGGGCTAGCGTGACGCGTCCCCCATCGATATTCTTCCATGCGCGTGATTTGAACTTTGCTTCCAACGCCGTAATGAATTCGGAAACGCGTCCTTGATATTGCTGAAGGTCCCAATACAGGACTCGCTTGATGCCGATAACCTGATGCCCCGATGACGGGGCGCTGAAAACAAGCGTGATGGATTCGTCACCCTGCGCGACGATTGGCGTTCCACGGCGGTGAAGCTCCATTCGGATGCCGCCGACATAGCCCATCTGGATGGTGTTGCCACCCGCTAGCGGCAACTGGAAGACGCGGCGTTGCTCGGCAAACGACTTGTTAGAACCGGGGACCTGTACCTCATTGAGGTACGCCATCGCTTTGGTCTTGGCTTCTTCGTAGGTATCGCCCAGTTGAATGCCAAGGATATCCGCGCTGACCCCTTGGGGCATGTTCAGTCCCTTCGGCAGATTGATTGTCTGTTTCCATTGAATGTCCTGAGCTTTGCCAAGGCTGGCGGACGAAAGCAGCACGGCAGCAAGTGCAACTGTGCGCGTGATACGGTACATGACATTGCTCCTTCGGATGGTGATGGAACGAAGTGGTTCAGGGTGCGTGTTCGCCGACCCGGCGACAAATCTACTTGTGCGGAAACAGCGAGCGCATCACTGTGCAAAATTCACTCCGGTAGAAATTGTTTTGCCAGACCGCACTGTGAGCCTGTTCAAACCAATAATCGCCTATGAAGACTGCGCCCATCAGAAACGCCGAGATTAAGAAGGGCAAAGGTCCCCGCGCAAAAATGAATCCGCGAAGGATGAGATAAACCGGCAAAGGCACAAAGATAGATATCGACCAAAGGAAGGCGACACCCCCATAATCCTTCACGCCGCACCTCTGTATGTCGGTCGTGTCAGCGTCTGTTTTTATGTGATAAAAGATTGCGGCTATCACGATGAGGGCACCCAGAAAAATTCCGATGCTATATATCATTGCGGACAACCCGCGCCTTGCTGCGTCTTGGTCCATTTCGCGCTCCTAAAAGCAAGCTGGAATCAAAACAGCCTCATTCGGAATGAGGCTGTGCTTCGGCGCATTCGGGCCGCGAATGCATTCAACAGACTTGCCTATTCTGTCGCGCGTCCAGAAAAGGCTTAGATTTTGGTTGCTGATTGCGGGGAGGGTGGTAGATTCAACTTATCCGATCAACGGCAAGAGCCCTGCAAATGCTGGCCTTGCGGTCGGATTCAACAGACTAGGCAAAACTGTCGCTTCCAACGTCGGCTTGCCGACACGTTGGAGAAAGCGACATGCGATCAATCGATTACCAGCCAGGCAGCCTCTATACGGTCAGGGGGCGGAGGAAATACCTAAGCGCCGACGAGCGGGCGCGTTTCATCGAGGCGACCAACAGGTGCAGCCGCGCCGAGATCGGGACGCTCTGCCTCACGCTGGCCTATACCGGCTGCCGGATATCCGAAGCGCTGGCGTTGACCAACAGTTCCGTTGACTTGGAAACCGGCTTCATCGCCATCCGCTCACTCAAGAAGCGCAGCCGCGCGGTCATAGTCCGCGAAATTCCCATCCCGTCGCATCTGGTAACGATACTGGAATTGACGCACGGAATATCCTGCGGCGATCCCGATGCGCGGATTTGGAATCTGTCACGCAGCCGCGCGTGGCGGCTGATAAAGGAATTGATGAAGGAGGCAGGCATCGCGCCCGGCACTCACGCCACGCCCAAGGGGCTGCGGCATGGCTTTGGCCTTCACGCAATCCGGTCGGGCGTACCCTTGAACCTGGTTCAACGCTGGCTCGGCCATGCGCGGATGGAGACAACGGCCATCTATTTGCAGGCCATGGGCAGCGAAGAGCGGGAAATTGCAGAACGAATGTGGGCTCAGTGAACCTTTGCTTTGATGGCATCAAGTTCTTGCCGCAGTTCATTGTATCTGTCGTTAGCGGCCTTTAGCGCCTTGATTTCCTCTCCCTGCCGATCGACGACTGCGCGCACATCGTCGTTGTCGGCTTTGAGTTCCTGAATAGCTTTGGTTAGCAAAGCCGTCAAATGAGCGTATTTAACGCTTCGCGGCTTTTGATCGTCATCGTATTCAGCCAGAAGCGGCTCGACCGCCGCCACGTCTTCGGCGATCAAGCCCAGATCATGTTCGTCTCGGTTCTTCCAGTCAAATGTAACCGGCTGGAGTTTCATGACAGTTTCCAGCCCCAATTTGAGCGGTTCAATGTTCTTTTTGTATCGCCTGGAGGATGAACACCACCCAAGCGTTGATGGATTTGAATTTGACGAATGGCAGACCGGATATGAGTAACCGCCATAATCGTTGGCATACCAGGCAATCCCGCCGGCAACCGTGAGTTTCTGGCTTGGACTCGTCGTGCCGATGCCAACATTGCCGTCCCGATCGATGGTCATGCGCACGGCATGCGAAACACCACCGTGATGCGTAAGAAAATTGATGCTGTTGTCGTTGCTGGCCGCGCTATTGAACGCGATCTGCGCTCCGCCTGAAATGCCCGGCGTAATTGAGCCGTCGCCACCGCCGATACCTATGTAACGTGTGTAAGCTGTACCATTGACCCGACCCAGAATCAGGTTGCCACTGCCAATTTCCAGCGTCTGCGCCGGACTCGTCGTCCCGATGCCGAGGCGCTTGTTCGTGTTGTCCCATACGAAATTCGTATCTGCGGCCAATTCGCCTGTTGAAGAATTGCGGAACTGGACCTCGCTTCCCGTGCCAGCGGTGAACAACTGACTTTGGTTGGTCGGGGCGGCGGCTCCGCTCTCTTTCTTCAGAATGACAGACAAAGTTGCAACATTGCCATTCACATCGACGGCTTCGGTGGGGGAGGCGACGCCAACGCCCAGCCGGTTATTGCCCTTGTCCCAGAACATCTGGGCCGCGCCGCCCAGCGTGCCGCCGTCGTTGAATTGCACCTGGGTATCGGAGCCGCCAGGTTCGGTGGAGCCGCCGGCCATGGAAACCCAGTTCGTGCCGTCGCAGAACTGCACGACATTGTAATCGTCGTTATAGATGACATGGCCTTCCGCGCCGGATGGGTTGGAGCACAGGGCATAGGCCGTGCCGGGCGCTGCGAAGATGAAAACTGCAAAAGCCGCGAAAATGGCCGCGCGCGCAATTCCTGGAATAGACATCAGGCGGAAATATCTGGCGGTCATGCTCCCTCAATCAGAACAACTAAAATTCCGCAGGCCGCACGGCAAACAAACACGGGACAAGGACAAAAACGTCCGCCCCGCATATCCGTCGCTGCATTGTGGGTTTTGAAGCCCCAAGGCTGCATAATTTCAGCCTCACTTAATATTATACGCTTTAATTGCTTTTGCGATCAACAGATTGCTCGGTCCCGAGCGAATCCGCGCCTTTGCGGTTCGTCTTGCGCATTTGATGTGCCCGTTATTTCCGGAATTCGTGAACGGTTATTGCCCAACCTTGTGTCCTCGGCATCGCCGTATTGATCCGTGCTGGCCTTGCCCTTGTTCTTCGCGTGATTTGCCAACGTAGTGTGGGGCGTTTGCATTTCCGTTCTTTCATCTCCGTTTCATACGGTTGTATGCGGGCAGGAAAGCCCGGCCTTGGAATGATGGGTTGACCTAACCGAGCCGTCCGCTCGTTCAACGCGGCCCGCTTCGCCTCACTTCGCTCGGCATGCAGCTACAGCCCCTCCGGTGCGCGTTCCGCGCAGCGTGTGATCGCCCGTCCTTTGTCTCGGTTCGAACGGTCCCCATCAAGGCCGGGCAATGGTGCCCGCCTGGAGAACCGAACGAAACGGAGACTTACGATGAAGAACGAAAACAACGCCAAGCGCCCGCCTTCGCACATCATCTGGCAGGTGATTGGCGAAAAGGACAAGGCCAAGTGGGTGCGCATCGGCGCGGCCTGGGCCAACAAGGACGGCAAGGGCATGAACCTGGTGTTCGACGCCTTTCCGGTCACGGGCCGCACCGTGGTGCGCGAAGTCAGCGAAAGCGAAGGCGCGGATGCGCCGGGGGGTCAGCAATGACCCCCTCACTTTCGCAAAGGCTGGCCCGCACAACCGTGACGCTGACCAGCGAACAGGTTCACGCCATCGCCTACGACATGGGCTGGGAATGGGAAGACGCCGCAATCTTCTGGAACCTCGCCCTGCGCGAGGCCAAAGACCCTGGTTGCCTTGAGCGCGAGCAGACCGCGCATATGCAAGGCGTGTTGCGCGAACGCGATGGAGGCCAGCCATGACTTCCATCGACCATGCAGACGAGCGCCGCGCGGCCCGCATTCGCGACCTGAACGACATGCTGCGCACGACATTCCTGGGCGGGCAGGTCATGATCACCTGCGGCGTCCGTGAACGCGGTCAGGCTTTTGAAAGCGCCTGCGTCGAGGCCGTGCAGCGGTTCAGCACATTCACCGAAGGCGACGACCCGTATGGCGAGCACGACTTCGGCGCGGTCTCGGTCGAGAATACGAATGTATTCTGGAAGATCGACTATTACGACCGTGACCTGGAGTTCGGCTCGGAAGACCCGTCAGACCCGCGCGTCACCACGCGCGTGCTGACCATCCTGCTCGCCGAAGAATACTAAGCGTTTCGCTGAAGCCGCCGCTGGCGGCGTCAGCTATTCCGGGAAAGCGTTACGCGGCGGGCGTGGAGCGGCGGGCTGTGCAGGCGGCGGCGCGGGTGCTTGCACCGGCAAGACTTGCCCTATGCCGCCACTTGCCAACTTTATGGCGGTATCGATGCCTTGGTGCAGCGACAAAGCATCATCATGCCGAAGCTCGCCAAAAACCCTGATGCCGGCCGCACCGTGCCAGACGAAGATTTCTGAATTCATGCTGCTGCCGCGCACGTCGATGCCCCTGATTTCATTGAAAGGCACCTTGTACCAATAGCCGCCTTCATAAATTTGCAGGCCTTCTTCCGTGATCCGCAGAATGGACCGGCAGCGAAAGAACAGCATCCCCAGCAGGAAGACGATGAGCAAAGGCACCAGTAGGAGAGCAAGCGCATAGACGGCTGCCCATGGATGTATGAATGCGAGCGCATACAGGGCGACGGCGAGCCAAAGACCAATCAGGATGTTCCGAAAGATACGGATGCTCTTTCGGTTGTAGGAATCGCGGCGCGAGAATGTGATGTAATCCTCGCCTTGCTCGATCCTGACGCCATACACGCCGTAGCTTTTGAAGATTTCCCAGTCCCGTTCAGGATCGTTCGCCATCAATCGCCCCCTTGAACATTGGATCGCTTGCGTCGAGCCGTTGCAGAAGAAGTGGACGGCCCGGATGCACAACCAGCATGCGGCCTGTCTCGCGCGCGAATAGCCGCCCGACTTCTTCAGGGCTTAGAAGCGGCTCCCTGACTGTTTCCTCACGGTATTCCGACGAACCCTGTCCGCGTTGGTTCATTGTCAAATCGACTTTTTGTTTGCGGATGAAATGCGTGTCGCCAAGGCGCTTCGAAACGTATTCAAGGCTGGTCTGATCATTCAGGCCAAAGCAGGTGATGACGCCTGCGTTGCCAAGGAACGTCTCCCAGCGTTCCTTGTACACGGCTTTGAGCTGCCCCAGGTCTTGCAAGATGGTCCAAATCTTGACGCCGAAGCCCGCAATCTGCCCCGCCGCTTTTTCAATGGAATCCATGTGACCCAGCACCGCGAATTCTTCGAGCAGCAGCAGGACCTGATTGCCAGCGTTTTCGTCTGTCTCCAGCGCGGCAATCGTCAGATTGACGATGATACGCAGCCACCGGAAATGTGTGCCGAGGCGCGCCGCTGGCAGGCACATATAGATTGTTGTGGGCCGCCGCTTGATATCGCGCAGCCTTAGGTTTGAATTTCCCAGCACGCGGGCCATGGCCGGGGAATCCAGGACGGCGGTTTGTTCGCGCGCCGTCGATAGAATGGACTCCATTTCGCGGGAGGCCTTCTCCGCGAAGGAATCGGCCAGCAGTTCAAGCTGGCCGTCGAAGGCCTCATACAGGCGCATGCGGGTGAAGAGGTAATCTTCGGGGTGGTTTTCGTCGGCCCGGCCCAGCTTCCCTTCCGCGCCCATCAAGATGCGGCGCATGCGCGGCAGGCTGATCTCACCGCCGCTGGCAAACATGTAAAGGATGATGGCCCGGATCAGGTTCTTGGCCGCGTCGGTCCAGTGTCTGTCCTTGGCGTCATCGACGATAAGCGCGTCGGCGACCAGCGCCACGTCGTCAATGAAGGTAAGGACGTTGGGGTCCAGGTCCGAAAGCGGATTATACGCGTTCGTCTTCCAGCCTGAGACACCGTAGGGATCGAGGATGACGACGTTCTGCTTCAGCCCTTCGGCGCGCCAGCGCGCCGTCTTCCGAGCCAACTCGCCCTTCGGGTCGATTGCAACGACAGAGCCGGGCCAGGTCGCAAGGTTTGGCAGGATAAGCGAGCGGCCCTTGCCAGCGCGGCTGCCCGCGATGGTCACGATATGCCGGTCGTCGCGGCGGCGGCCTATAAGCTTGTCCTGATATCGGCCCAGCAGAACCGTCGGCTCGCCTTTGGTCCAAGTCCATTCGTCTGTGAGCGTCTCGCCTGGATTGGCCCAGCGGGCAAAGGGCGAGCGCGGGGTCAGGCCCTCGTCCCAGGCACGCGGCATCGCCGCGTCGAGCGCCCCCTTGAAGTCCTGCCACCCCGCCATGGACGCCCCCGCAGCATGCACGTGGAGAGCGTATTTTGCACCGACACACGGATGAATCCAGCAGGGAAGTACTGGCGAAATTACCCCGAAACTTAAGGCCAGCGGTGCGGCCCGCAGGGCCGCAGAAGCAAAGCGCGTTCGCTCATGCAGCGAACTTTAATGGCGCTTTAAACCTAAGGGTTGTAGGCTTAAGGAGAGGGGTAGCGAGATGTGTTTTTGTATACGTTTACTCTGCGTGGGGCATCGTCACTTCTACAAAAACTCTCGCCATGGGAGCCGCTCCGCTCATCCCCTGGACCCCTTCCGGTCAGGGCTGCCGCCCCGAACCCCGCCTTGCCGTGGTCGCCATAGAGGCTTTGCGTGATGGCGCGCCCCACCCCCAGTCATTCACGGGGTGACGAATCTCGTTCCGAGGTTATCACCACCCGGGTGACACGGGCAGAGCGCGTCAGGCTGGAGCAGCGCGCAGCGGCGGCAGGCATGACGGTGAGCGCCTACGCGGCGCAGGTGCTGGCAAGAGGCCAGGTCACCGTCGAAACCAGGCCGCGCAGCGTGGCGCTGCCGCCCGATCTGGTCGCCGAGTTCAAACGCATAGGCGTCAACATCAACCAGATTGCCCATGCGTTGAACGCCCATAAGCGTGTTGCCGAAGGGCAGCTCGCGGCTGAGTTCGCGGATTTCATGCGGGTGCTGCTTAAGGATGACTACCTTAAGCGCAAGGGCGGGGCGGTGGCCTCCGCCCTCCTGAAATCCGCCAGCCGGAGTCCCCGGTGATCCCCCGGCTGCATCGACGCGGCAACAGCTTCAAAGGCGTGCTCGCCTACATCCTCCACGACCCCGGCAAGGACTCTTCCGAACGTGTCGCCTGGGTGCTGACCGAAAACGTGTTCAGCGACCCGGAAGACGCGTGGTTTGAAATGTTCGACACGTACCGGAACCGCACCGCGCTCAAGAAATACAACGGCATAGATTTGCGCGGGCGGGACAACAAGACCCCGGTGCTGCATTACACCCTGTCATGGCACGCCAGCGACAATCCCGAGCCGGAGCACATGAAGGCCATGGCTTTGGACAGCCTCAAGGCCTTGGGATTGTCGGAGCACGAAACCGTGATGGCCTGCCATTCGGACAAGGAGCATCACCACGTCCATGTTGTCGTGAATACCGTGCATCCGTACACCGGCAAGACCGCTCCGCTGAAATTCTCGAAAATGGAATTTTCCCGGTGGGCGGAGGCCTACGAAAAGGAGCACGGCATTCATTGCGAGCAGCGCATCAAGAATAACGAGCGCCGCCGCGAAATCGCGAAGCTTCGCGAGACCGAACGCGAAAAGACGGCGCTGGCGCTGCTCACCGGCAAGAGGCCGCCAAAGCGTGGGGCCTTCGTGCCGGTCAATGACAACTCGCCCAACCGTCGCCGCTGGTTCGAGCGCAAGGAAGTCGTCGATAAGATGAAAGCCCTCCGGGCTGCGCTCGACAAAGACCAGAAATTTGCGCGGGGCGATACCTGGGCGAAGCAGAAGCAGCAGCGCGCGGATCTGGACAAGTCCACCCACGTAAAGCTCGACCAGACGCGCGAGGGCGTTCGCAAGGAGTTCAAGGGGCAGTGGCGCGACCTGTACCAGGCGCAAAAGAAGGATTCGCGCCAACTCAAAGATCAGGCGACCCATACGTTCGAGCGGGCGGTATTCGTGTTCCGCAACCGCGCCCGGCTCGGGGATCGCGGCAAGGCGCTCGGCCTTCGGCAGATGATTCCCCTTATCGTCTCGCGCAAGAAGCTGAAGGAGCGCGTAGGGCAGATTCACATGCGCGAGCGCCGCGCTATGGCCCGTCAGGAGAAATCCATCGTCAAGGCGCAATCGGAAAAAGTCTGGCAGGCGCATTACGCCGCCTTCAACGCGCTGCGGGTCCGGCAGGCGAAAGAACGTCACGCCGAGCGCCAGCATCAAAGGCTGGAGCAAAAGGAAATCAGCTTCGCGAAGGCGAAGGACGCGCTCACTCAGGAAAGCGAGCGCGCCAAGGAAGCTGCCGCTAAAGAAACTGTCAAAGAAGCTAACGCAAAGGTTCCTGTTGCGCCAAAGCGCGAGCAGAGCGAACCAAAGCGCGGCATGCGCCTCTCCATGCCGCGTATGCCAGAGTCTGCCAAAGACGCGCTGATGCGCGATGCGCAGCAACAGGGCAAAGCCGCGCCGACCGTCAAGCCCAAGCCCCCGCTTGAGAAGCAGAAGCCCGAGCGCGAAGCGTCATCGTCGCGCAATAAGCAGGCCTTCAAGGACGCCGCCGCGCCCATCAAGCCCAAACGGTTCAAGGACGAGAAAGCCCGCCAGGAATTCATGCGCAAAGCCATGGAGCAGTGGAAGCGCAGACGCGCCCGCGATGATTTCGAGCGGGAGCGGTGATGAACTCTTCGCCGGAGGCAGTCGGTCCCGCTTCCCTCCTTTAGGGCGGCGCTATGCTGAAGCTCCTGCGGCTGCCTTGTTAACCGGTCGAAGAGCGGCGAATGCGCGCGGCTCCCAGCCGCCAGACGCATATGCCGTCGCCTTTGAAGAACAGCAATTTTAAGCAGCCGTTTCGCGGACTCTATCGAACGGCGGCGAAGCGGGATCTGTCGTTTCCTGCTCCAGATGCTTCACGCCTTCGCCGCAGCTCAACCATTCAGCCAATGGTGCTACCGCACTTGCTGATTTCGCCAAGGCTGCCAAAGTGGCGTCCGGCATTGCGGACCTGCCCTGTGCCTCTGCGCGCGACTGTTCCATCAGATGGGGCAAAGGCGGGCGGGGCAGGTTCTCTTCAAGATAGCGGAATATTCGCAGTCCTCCGGGATCAATGTCGCCCCAATGATAGAAGGGCGTCTGCGCCTCCGTGCTGTTCAGGAGCCATCTCAATAACGCGATGACGCCGTTCGACGCGAAACCGCCTGTGTAGATCACAAGACCGCCGTCTTCGATTTCCCGGACATGGCGGTTGAAACTGGCGTAATTCTCGACGGTCAGAATGTAAGAAGGCTGACCGGACAATTTTATGAGCGGCAGCAGTTCCGGATGAAGTGACGCGAAAGGCCGCGCCCTCCCATCGGCAAGAACGCCGTCTCTGTCTTCAGCGACTAAAGGGCCATGCAAATGGACCGGGTGACTGAACCGTTCAAGGCCGACGCGCGCCCACACAGCATCGGCCGCCAGACCTGGTTTGCCGATTTGCACAGCAACAACAGACGCAATTCGGCTCGCATGCCGATCGAACGCCTTGCTATCGCCGGTTACCTTCAGCGAAAAGGTCCGCGCATCCAGCCCTTTGGCCTGATCGGTAGAAATCGCCTCAAGTAAGGCCAAAAATTCCCGTGCGCCCCCTAAGTCCGTTGGTGCAATGCGGTAGGCCGCTTCCCCCCGCGACCAGCGGGCTTCCATTTCGGCCAAAATTTGCGGGAGCCACGGATGGTCTTGCGAGAAGACCGATTCCAGATCACGCCGGGCGCTGGCCGCGATTTGTGATGCCGGAGTCCTGCCCAAATGACAGGCCAGCACCGCCGCGTCGCGCACCACGACGCGTTCGATAAGGTGCTTTCGTTCACGCTTTCCGCGCGTGATTTGAACGGCGCCGCTTCGTTCAGCAGCCAGTATTCGTTGCTCGAACCGGGATATCATTTCCGCAGTAAGGAGAGCGTCGTATTCAGGAGCGGCGGATGCGGCGCGAGTCCGGTTAGGCGAACGCTCCGTGAGAATCAAAAGTCTCTCCAAAAACGCAACAGCCGGATCAACCGGGCCGTTCATTCCGCAGCCTCTTGCCGTTGCGCGGCTTCTTCGGGCGAGAGAGAGGCTGCAATCATCTCCGCCTTGAATTCGTCGAAGCCCTTCCGGTACGGATCAACCGCCGCAAGCGCCTGCCGCGTTTTTTCCGTCAGGTATTCGCTATCGACCAGAACGGCATTGCCGGAGCGGTTCACGTTCACAATCGTATCCACGACCTCCATGAAAATGTGTCGCTTTTCATCGGGCGTCGCCACCACGACCTGAAGGCCGAGCGAGCGCATGAAATCCGAACAGGCACAGATTGCCTTCGTATCCAGCCTATTGAAGGCCTCATCGAATACGGCCAGCGCCAGCCCGGATTGCCCCGTCCGCCTGTTCTGATACGTGGCCGCAAGTGAGGCTCCGATGGCAATATAGAACGGCAACTGGCCTTCGCCGCCCGAACCTGTTCCGGCGCGGCTACTCAAAGAAGATCTCACCTTTCCGGCTTCGTCCTGGATATAAAGCTCGAAATTGAAATACCTGCGCGGGTCTTCGATCTCGTCGGTTTTTGCCTGCGGATCGGCCAAAATTTGTTCGATGCGGCGCACGGCTCTCAGGACGGCCGTGTCTTGATCGCCCGCCGTTTCCGAAGAAAATAAGGGCAACTGGAAATCAGGGCGGCGGGAGTCCTTCACCAGTTCGATCATGTCGGCATGCGCAGGATCGTGGCTTGACCGGAACACATAGTAGTCCCGGCCATGAAATTGCCGGTCCTTGAGGTGCCGATTCAGCTCCGCCAGGGTTTCGCGGATTCCCTCAAACGCATCATGAAGACGGTGCAAAAGATCGTCGCGGAAGGCAGTCGTCATTTCTCCGGCTGCGTTTCTGCACTGTTCTTCATATTTAACCAGTTCATGGCTTTCCAGCCGCTGACGCTCACCCTCGGCCCATTCGCCGACCACTTCGGCTTTCGCGTCCTCCTCTGAAAACGGCAAGCTGACCGAAAATTGCTGGCAGTGCTTCATCAGGGCGGATGTCAATTGGCTTTGAAGCGCCTGCCTCCGCTCCCCGCTGCGGCGATGAACGTCGGCGTTCAGCCCTTCGACTTCGGCAGGGAGCACATCAAGGCTTGTCTTGCGCGCTACCGGCTCGAATTTCGCGGCTTCGCCGGGATATTTTTGAATCGCCTTAGCGCGGCTTCGTCGCAGAATACGCAGCCGGTCGTGATCATCGCGAATAACCTTGTTGTAGTCGCCGATCAGTTGATTTTCCGCGCCATGCGCAAGATGCCAGGCGCGGTCGGCGTCCGACTTTTCTTTGCGCGCCGAAGTCAATTCGGCTTTCATATTCTCCAGTTTTTGCATCAGCTTGGGATCGCGGCTGCGCCGCGCTTCTTCGACGCTGCTCGCCAGGCCTGCAATCTTGTGGTCGAAATCAGCCAGGGTGCGGCCGATTGAAACGCAGGCAATCGCCTGTGCACGAAGCTCGTCAAATCCGCGCGCAACGCCATTAATGAGGCCGCTGTCTTCCTGGAAACGCCGCGCCGTTCTTACCTTGTCACCGAGACGGTCATTCAGCGTAGCGCGTTCTTCCTGCAAAAGCTTGCGCGTATCTTCATGCGTCGCGCGCCCAAGTTTCAAAATACCGGGATGAGACAGGCGCTTCACAGTGCGCCCCGATTGCATCATGCGGTCTGGTGTAATTGCGCCCTCGGACGCGGCCATTTTCTCCATGGTTTCCACCATCATCAAACGGCCCAGGCGGAAATTCAGGAACGCCCGCGCGTGCGGGTTTTCAGTTGTAAGAACCGTTGCGAGAGACCCTTTCTCGGCCGGGCGGGTCTGCGCCGTCTTGGTGGTATTGATGATTTCAGCCTGGCGGTACTCGCCGTCACCGCCGCGCCTGTAGAGATCGAGGGCGCGAACGGCGCAATTCGGCTCAACGATTAAGGCTTCGCGCGACCGGCCTAAAGCCGCTTCGACCGCCGCGCGCCACTTCTGGTCACGAACGTCAACGATGTCGCACAACGGCACGGCAGAAATGCCCGCCCGTTCGAGCGCGGCCTGCAGGGCTTCCGTGCCAGGCTCAAGCGCGCTTTGACCGGAATCGAGACGTTTTAGATTGCGGTCGATTAATTCCAATCGATCCTGAATTTCCCTTACATCTTTTTGCGCGGTGAACAGGTCGTCGTCAGCGCGCTTTTGAATGCCCGCCAGCTTATCGACCGAAACAGCCGCGAGCGCGGCGTCGAGCGCGGCGGCTTTTTCTTCCCAGCCGTCCTCCAGCTCGTTGCCCCACTTGTTCAGGCCGACCGGCCGGTGGGCCAACGTCACCGAACTTAAGAGGCCATGCAGGGTTTCATCCCAGCCGGCAATGATGCGCCGCTCGGCAAGCGTATCGACACGCTGCACCAGATTGTCGACAATTTTGACCGGCGCCAGCGCGTTTTCTCGCTCGGCAATTGCCAGGTTTTTATCTGACTCGTACATCAATGCGAGTTGTTCGCTTTCGCTGGATTTGAGCGTCAATTCGAGTTGCGAACAATCAACCTCAATGCGCGAAAGCCGTGCTGCTGCTGCCGTTGCATCAACCTCCTTTGACTGCGCATCTCTGCGCAGGCGTTTCAACTCACCTTGAATATCCCGCAGTTCGCGGCGGAGTTTCTCCCAGTTTAGACGAGCGATCTGCCATTCACTGATATGAATGACGCGTTCGTTCTCCGCAACGCGGCCAACGGTGCGCTGAATTTGTCCAAGGCTTGCCGTCTGGGCCTTGAGTATTTCGATTCTGCCGGTCAGGTAGCGGTACAGCTCGATGCTCCGCCGAAGCCGGTCCACATGAATGGTGGGAACATCCAGCACGTAGTTGCGCACAAAGTCCGTCGGATTCTCTACCGGTTTCAGTTGCAGCGCATTGCGGAATGCCTTGATGAACCGGCGCGGGTCCAAAGGAAATCCGGCAGGCGACAACGCCCTCAGGCTTTCTTCGACGAAATCCGTGGCGGAGCCGAAATCGTCGATAACCTCCAAATCCCGCGCGCGCAGCGAGGTGCGGACGGAATGCCAGTGGCGGGTTTCGACGTCTTCGCCGCCCACCGGTTCGAGCAGGTCATCCTGGCTGACAAGTGCGCCCCGAACCATAAACCGGGCTTCACACCGTTCGTCGCCGCGCGCGGCGCTTGCAGAAAACGCGATCCCGAGATTGATGGCGTCGCCAGTCTCGACATCAACGAAACCTAGGACGGCGTAAGTGTACGCGTTCTCACGCGTTGGCTGCGAGCGTTCGCCGCGTTCGTCAAGAGATACGACGCCAAGACAATAATCCCGGATTGAACGCTTGCTCTTGGTCGCGCTTTGGGCGCTGGGGTTAAACCGGATGCTCATCATATTGGCACCGGTCAATACAGTTTGAGCCGCGTCGATAATGGCTGACTTGCCTGCGCCGTTCGGTCCGATAAGCGCAGTCATTCCGGCGAGATCAATTTGCTCGGCGCGGAACAAATACCAGTCAATCAGGACTATCCGGCGAAGCTCTATCATTCAGCGCCCGCCTGTTCGTCGTCCGCAGCGCCGTTTTGTCCTGCTGATTTCGCGACGAATTCGTCAAGAGATTGCAGCGTGTCTTCGCCAACAACCATGGGCAACGCCGGGCGCAGATAGAGCTTGAAATTACGGCTATCCCCCTGGTCTTCGACGCGCACCAGGCCGCGCTGACGAAAGCCCGTCAGAATGTCATGCACGCGGGTGACGGGCGGCCTTGTGCGGTGCGTGCGATCCTCATACACCTGCAATATCGTCTCGCCGTCGGCCTCGATTTCCCCGTCATCCGTAATCTCGTACTTCTTGAAAGCCTCTTCATAGTAAAGCCGCAGCACCAGGAGCAGCAGGCTCTCATCGAGCTTCATTGTTTGCCGGGGTGGAAGATCGGTCGCAAGCAAGCCAAGATATTTGTCATCCGGGCGCCCGCCGACGATGCGGTAGCCGAACGCTGCGAAGAGATTTTCGAAATACGCCCTGTGCTGAATGATCAGCTCGTAGCTGCCTTTGGAACCAAAGTCTTTTGAATATAGAAACTGCGCGCGCCAAAGATTTTGCGCGGCCTGGCGCAGACCGATTTCAAGCTGCTCCCCATTCCCTCCGGCGGAATCGCACTCATCGACAATTTTTTCGAGATCCTTCAACATCAGGCGGCCCCGCTTTCAAGTCGCTCAATTCGGAAGGACTGCAGGTTGATCCAGTCGTTTTCCGTGCGGTCTGCTTCGAGCACAATGCGGTATGCGCCAATCTCTGCCTGCGCGGCGTTATCGACGAATGCAGGCAGGGAGCGGAAAGCCAGAAGCTCCTCGATGGAATCGATGGCTATGTCGGAAGAATGCAACCCGGAACGCTCTCCTAGTTTTGTTTCGATGAAGCTGACCATCTTCGCGGGCGTAACGCGCACCATCCGATCGAAGGCTGTCGTTGCCGCAACGTAAGCCTTGAGATAGGGGTCGCGGCCTGGACGCCGGAACCGTGTTTTTTCGGGAGCCGAGCGGGGCGGTGGCGGCGTATAGAGCGCCTTTTCCGAAATCGGAAAACCTGTGTCGGGCGCGCGCATGCGCAATTCGACTTCGCCCGTTCCGGACGCGGCGAGCTTTTCAATGATACGCGCCAAACGCTCGGCAGAGCCTTCGCCCATCACATCCATGTAGTGCACGGTCGTGCGCACCCGCCGTTCCAGCCTGTCCCGGAAGTCCTCGATCCGGTCCATGAACGGGCCTACGTCGTCGAAGACCTGACGGATTTTTTCGAGTTCAGTGACGACCCGTTCTTCCGCATCAGAAAGAGGCGTTCCTGCCGGGACCACGCCCTGATCAATATAGGCGCGCGCCAGCTTGCCCCGCCATGACGTGTCGTGAAGCAATTCAGCGGCGAGCGCGCTGATCTGTCGGCGATACCGGTATGGATTGTTGGATGTCTTGAGCTGCTTGTAATCGGCGATCAAAAGACCATCGACAAAGTCCCGGAAAAAAGTGCGCAGTATGGATGCCGCATTGGGATTCCCGAGGATGCGGTCTTCGATGTCGCGCATGCCCACCAGAATGCGGCGCATGCTGCGCGCGAAGCGGACGGCTGTGTCGCAGGCATTGGCCAGTCCCTGCGCCATCGTTTCCGGTTCGCGGGCCGCATAATCAAGGTTGCTTTTGACTTCGACGACGGCGCCGGCGACGCGGACCCGGCTGTTTGCGAAATCAGCAACGGCGCCGATCACCATGAATGCGTCGGGGTACATGTCTACCAGCACCTCCCACTTTTCCTGCTCTTCAACGAGCCAGCCGGTGTTTTTCAGGCGGTTGTAGGCAACGTAATGCGCGTAGGGGCTTGGCTCGCCGTCGATCCCTTCTTCTTGCAGATCATCGGAATTGGATACGCCCGCCTCTGTCAGGGCGTTTGCGATGTGACGAAGGACTTCATCTTTCGTGGGCGTCTCAAGCACCCGGGCTGCGAAGATCCGCTCATAGAGCCGCAGCAACAATCGGGCGTAGACATGCTTCTTGGGACCGGCCAGCGGTTGAAACAGCGTTTCGGGCAGGTAGCCAAAAAGTTTCATGAGCCGCCTTCATGCGGTGCCAGTGCATTCCATTGAACGTCAGCCGGGTGGCAGCGTAAACCCGGGAAAGCGTTGGAACAATAGGAGAACGGATTCCCGTTGGCCTCGCTGCATGCGTTGGTATGTTGAGTTTATCCAAAGACAGATACGCTCAATGGGATTGAGCAAAGTATGGTATTTTTAAACTAGCCTTCGGTTTACGAATGTGCTATTTTACTCAATATGAATGAGCAACGGACCAGCAGGCTAAACCAGCTCGAAAAGCAGCTCCCGGAGGGGCTGCTGGTGGATTCGACGTGGATGAGCGAACACGGCTTCGCCACCAATCTGCGCAGCCATTATGTGTCCACAGGGCGTTTGGAACAGCCCGCCCGTCAGGTCTACCGCCGCCCGCGCGGCACACTGTCCTGGCAGCAGGCGGTCATATCGCTTCAGACCCTTCTCCTGCGAAATCCACTTACGGTCGGCGGGCGCACAGCCCTCGAATTGCAGGGTCACGCGCATTTTCTCAGCCAAACGCAAAAAGAGGTCCATTTGTACGGACCCAAGCCGCCTCCTACCTGGCTTAGCAAGCTCCCGCTTCAGGTCCGTTTTCATTATCACAACGACCGAACGCTTTTCCGCAACGAGCCGGTCCATTTCGGGACCACGAGTCTTGCGTGGGATGTTGCGAAGAACCGGTTGAGCGAAGCCGGAGCGGAGGCCAGTTTTACAGTCCAGCCCTGGGGGCAGTGGGATTGGCCGCTGACGCTCTCGACGCCCGAACGCGCCGTCCTCGAATTGCTGGATGAATTGCCCGACCGGGAAACCTTCCATCAGGCGGACATGCTGTTTGGGGGGCTGGGCAATTTAAGGCCGCGCCGTCTTCAGAAGCTGCTTGGCGATTGCAAGAGCGTGAAGGTAAAGCGCCTGTTTTTCTTTTTTGCCGATCGCCACCAGCATGCCTGGCTCAAGCACGTGGACCGCAAATCGTTTGATCTGGGCAAAGGAAAGCGCATGCTTGTTAAGGGCGGGAAATACGATCCCGTCCACCAGATAACCGTGCCGGAGGATCTGAATGGCAATCAATGAGAACTACCGCCGACAGGTCACACTGCTCATCCGCACCCTGCCGTCCGTCGCGGAAGAAAAGGTCTTTGCGCTGAAAGGCGGGACAGCCATCAATCTCTTCGTCCGCGATTTGCCGCGCCTGTCGGTCGATATCGACCTCGTTTACCTGCCGGTGAAGGAGCGGGCGGAATCGCTTGCTGAAATCAGCGCCGCCTTGAAGCGCATCGCCGCACGTATCGTGAAGGCATATCCGGGAACGCGTGTTATCGAACGCATATATGAGGGCGCCGTCACAAAGCTGGAAATCCGCACCGAGGGCGTTCAGGTTCTGATCGAAGTGACGCCGGTCCTGCGCGGGACGGTCTATTCTGCGGAAACGCGCAGCGTGTCGCTGTCCGTCGAAGAAGAGTTCGGATTCGCAGAAATCCAGGTTGCTTCCTTTTCCGATTTGTATGCTGGAAAAATGGTCGCCGCGCTGGATCGGCAGCATCCGCGCGATCTTTTCGATATCCGCCAGCTTCTGGCAAATGAAGGCATCACTGACGATTTAAGGCGCGCTTTCGTCGTGTATATGTTGAGCCACGGACGGCCGATGTTCGAAGTCCTGGCGCCGACGCGCAAGGACATATCGGACGAATTCCTGCGCGGCTTCGAAGGCATGACGAACTTACCCGTCACGCGTGAGGAACTTGAAGAAAGCCGTGAAGCCCTCATCGCTGAAATTGTAGGCAATATGCCCGACAAGCACCGCCGTTTCATGATTTCTTTCGAGCGCGGAACGCCCGATTGGGATTTGCTCGGCGTTCCGGGCGCGGCAGATTTGCCTGCCGTGAAATGGCGGATCAAGAACCTGGACACGCTCTCAACTGAAAAGCGCGCGGCACTCGTCGCCTCTCTCGAAAAAGTCCTTAGCGACTAAACCTGCGCTCTTAACCCTCGTCCCGGATCCATTGCGCCCGGCCAGGCCCGAAGCGGCGGATAAGAGGCCGGGCATCGCCTTCCGTGAAGACCGCAGAAAACAATCCGCCGTCGCTATCCTTTACCCGGCTGCGCAATCTTGCCAACCGCTGCCAATCGGGGGTGCATACCCACGCTTCGCCGCCTTCTTGTTCGTCGATCTCAAGCCGGTAAACGCCGTCTTCAGGCCGCTCTTGTCCTTCGGCCAGAACACGGCGGCTTTCAGCGACACGCCACTGCGGCGCTCCGCCGCTCAAGACATTGTCTCGAAAGCGCTTCCAAAGCGGCGCCGTCGCCGGAGTCGGCCACGCGCCGGAATCGGTCAATGCCGCAATCTCGTCGGTCTCAAGCCAGGTGCGCATCGTCGCGGCGTCGAAGAAAATTGCGCCACTGTCCCGCACAGCAATCATCGCTGCCTGTCTTGAGGGTAAACCGGCTCGGATAAGCATCGACATCATCAGGCTTGGGACGCCGGTTTCCAAAGAAGCGGCGCCGCCTCCGGCGATGATATCAGACGACCAGCCAAGGGTGACACGCCGGGTGCGCAGGGCTTCCAATGCCCAAACAAGACGGTAGGAGAAGGCATCCTCAACGACGCCCATGTTGTCGGTACCGATGGTGTTTACATCGACGCCAGTCACCCAGGCCCGCAGAAGCGCTTCCCAATTGTCCGGCAGCGCATTCTTCTTGTCAGGCACGAAGGGCCGCAAAACCAGCAAACGCCTCGCGAGGGCAACCAACGCGTCGCCAAGCGCAGTCCCATCCCCGGCAATTGACGCCAGGTCCGCCGCGTCAATCAGCGGACCCAATTCGTCGGCCATCGCATCGAGCGCGAGGCCTGCTTCAAGGCCGACACCCATGGCGAAGTGTCCGCGCCGCGACGCGGGCGATGTCGTATTCCAGATCAGTCTCGCACGGGCCTGCAAAATGGCCTTATGCCATTGCTGCACATTGTCGGCCTCGCGCCCAATCTGCCTCGCCCACAACGAACTTTGCAGCGCTTCGTCCAGAAGGCGCGGCAAGTCGGCTGCATCGGCATCCAACGCTTCGATCAGGCCAAACACGGTGGCATCGAGCTTTTCCACCAAATGCGTGAGCGGCTCCGCATCGTCTTCCAAATCCGGCGGGTCCGGCGCATTCCACGGTTCCCGGGAGTTCGCAAGATACTCAAGCGCATCTTCACGGCTGAGAACACCCTGTCGCATGAACCGCGCGATAATTTCCGCGACGATCTGTATCAAGCCGCTCTTCAGGGTGCGGCTTCTCGCCGAACGGACAAGCTGCCGCCATACATCCAGCCGCCATTCCTCGCCGCGATACATCACGTGGACGACAAGACCTTCGACATCGACAAAGGCCCGTCCGGCCCTTCCCGCAACATTCGCGAATTCTTCTCCGGAAATCACTGCTCCCGACCGATGAATCGTCGGCACCAACATGACCGCCGCATTCAGGTTCAGACCTTGTGAAAGCGTTGGCGAGGCCACCGTAACCTTGATGACACCTTCGGAGAGAAGAAGCTCAAGTTCCCGAAGGAAGGGATTGGGCAATCCACCATGATGAATAGCGACGCCAATCTGTAATGCCTTCACCGCGCAATGTTCGTCGCCCAGCCATTCCCGTCCGACTTCAAGGGCGCGCGCGATGGCTGCCGGATCGTCCAGCAGATTCGGAAGATAACCGCGCTTCACCAGATCAAGCGCGACTTCTCCATAGCCTTCCACCCAATTCGCCTGCGTCACGAACACCAGCGTCCGCTTGCCTTGCTCCGCGAATTTCCACGCGGCCTGCATCGTCAAATCTTTCCGGTCCCGTGGCACAGGCTTCTTTTGCCGACCGAGCGGCGGCTGTTGCTCGATAAAGCGAGCGATAAAGGGTCCATCCCGAAGGTCGAAGTTGAGCCGGGCGGCGCGACCCGTCCAAAGCAACGAGCCGAAACGCTGGCGCGTCGGCCTCCACGGGCATTTGACAGCTTCCCCCGCCTGGTCGTGCCGAATCCATGCGGTGAGGTCGTCCAGTTGCTGGCCGTCCGGCAGGATAGCCGAAAGGCACACAATGCGCCGATTCCCGGCATCCTCCCGGCGCACCAGTCTTTGAACCAATGTCTCGTAGCGAATCTCACGTTCGGTCGGGCCAATCATGTGCCCTTCATCAAGGATGATGAGACCCACGTCATTGATAATGGCGGTATCGTTACGCAGCGCGAAATCCAGTTTTTCCGGCGTGGCGATGACGATATTGCGCGAGCGGAGCGCGTCCTGGTCGTCGGCGGAAACGCCGCTCGCGCCATACAAGGACGAAACGGTGAAACCCAAAGGCGCAAAGGTCCGGCGGAACGAACGTTCCGTCTGGGCGGATAGGGCGCGTAAGGGCGTGACAATCAGGACCCGCAGTCCCGTCGAAAGCGTCATCAGGGCGGCAAGTTCGGCGATACGCGTCTTGCCCGCGCTTGTCGGCAGCGCGACAACAAGATCATCAGTGAGGTCCGTCGAGCGTTCCGCCGCCTCCAACTGTGAAGGCCACAGCTCAACCTCCGACGTTTTCCGGCCATACAGAGAAGCGATGAGAAGCTGGCGCAGCCCCGCATAGCTTTCTTCCCCTCCCTGCGGCGAAATAAGGGGTAGCCTTTGGTGGAGAGAATGATCCCACAAATCGCCGATAAAACCGAGGCAGAGCCGGATAATCCACCAAAGCGGAACCGCGCCGGCTTCGCCTGAAAGCCGCAAGCCGACCGTCAGCAAATTCCTGGCCGCATCGACCAAGCGTGACTCACCCGTTTGCAGAGCGAAATCAAACCAGGCCAGGGCCCGGCAAACGGTGCTGTTTAAAATGAGTCCAAGCGCTTCCTCGGTCTCTCCCTCTTCATTTTCAAGGAGGGCGGTTATTGCGCCGTCGCCGTGGTCAGGATTACGAAGCCAATCCTGCGTCATTCGGCGCAGAGCGGGCATATCCCGCAGGACGAGACATTGCAGCGCGTATTCAGCGGCGTTGATATTCTGACCCTCACGCCGCGCATTGAGCAGCGAATATGCAATCGCCGAATAGCCCGCGAGGTGATACGCAGCGCTTGCTATGATCCGGTAAAAGCCGCGTTCGGCGCTTTCCGGATCGCCGTTCTGAACAAGAGATTCAAACGCGCGTCCCGCGCGCTCGAAGCCTCTTTGCGCCACGTCGGACGGGCCGCTTTCTTCTCTGAGCTTGAGCGCCGCCCGCAAGACGGAGAAGCCATATTCCGCCAGTTCGGTTTCAATATCCGCGCCCAAAGCAGGAGCGTCGTCGGGCAAGACGCCGTCTTGCCGGATCGTGGCCCAGGCCGCACCGCGATTAAGAAGCCGTCCCCTTGCTTCATCACCCGTGGCGCCGTCAAGGAAGGCCTGAAGTTCTTCAATCGTCTCCAAGCTCGCCTGCCTCTTCGTAAATTTCGGCTATAAATGCCTGATGGTCCTCAATCCGGAGATTGACGATCGTCTGATTTCTTCGTTGGCCCAACGCCTGAAAGTCGTCGCTGAGCGCCTGCGGCGGCGCGTTTCCTGACAATGTGAACAACGCGTGGTCAACGCGGGCAGGCGGCAGCGACTTGAGCGCGACTTCGGTGCGGATTGTTCGTCCAAGCTCTTCATCATCGCCGCCCCGGTCCAGCAGTCTGTCTGCCACGAAAAGCAGTGACGTGGGCGTGCAGCGGCCATTATGCCTCTTCAAGGCTTCGCGAGCCTCCGCGATGGTACTCTTTCCAAGGACGGCTCTGCTTTTCGCCTCGCCCTTGAGAAGCCAGAGCTTGTCATCACCGTCGTAGGCGACACCGATAAAATCATCGCCTCGCAACGCGACTTCGCGCCCGTCCTTGAAACGCATGCGCCGGACAGGGACGTTGAACCCAAGCCGTTCTTCCACCAGTTCGGATGCAAGTATCTCTCCCAAATCGCCGGAGCGGGCTTTCTTGCCACGTGGCAGCCGCTCGCGCAGGATAGCGGCGGCTCCGTCGTAGCCGAGTTCTTCGACATCCGAGGCGATGCGCTCCAGCGAGTCGTAATGAGATCGGATCGTTTCAGCGAGGCTCGCCTGAATCTTTGCGCGCCCGCCCGTCTTCTCGGTCAGTTTCCAGAATTTTTTCTTCTTATCTGCCTGCTCGCTGTTGTCGCACCATTTATCGAATAACGGCATCCCCTCGTATCCCCCAAAACTTACGCCCGTCACGATAACACAGAATCTACTTCCTGGGCGCGTCGGCTTTTGCCGATCGGGCTCTATTCGTCCGCCTTCGCTAAAAGCTGCGGTGGGACTTCACCGAGCCACGCTTCGCTTTGTCTCGGCCATCCGGTGACGATCCCTCACGCAGGCTGCTGAGCTTCGCGCACCGCTTTTATTCAAAGGGGCTGCGCCCCGTGCCGTCAAGGCTTCCCGCATTCGCGGCGGAAAACTCCGGGCCGTGTAGTCGCGCGTAATCGCGCTCCGGCCCGCGCCACCCCTTGTTTTCCGGCCCGTGACGGCGACTCCCCGCTCATTGCCGCTGGGCTAGCCGGTTGCATGTGCAACCCAATTCAAGACGGAAGGGGAGTTATTATGAGCAATTCACGTAATCAATCCTGTGAACAGCGGGTCGCGGCCAATCTGCGCAGCCGCGTGGCCAACTTGCGCAGGCTTTGGACGGCTTATTGCGCGGGCGATGAGAGCGACGACGAGCGCTTGCATGAATACGGGCTTTCGTTCGACTATGTCCCGTCTCAAACCTTCGACGGCCAGAGGGAAGCCTATTTCCGCTACCAGCTTTCATGGGGCGGCCCCTCCGATGAATTCCGCTTCTTCGTGAATCCCGACCTTTCGCTTCACCGCGTCGAATACTGGTTCCTTGACTGGTTCGACGGGGCACACCGCGTTCTTGACGGCAAGGATGAATCCTTGTTGCGCGACCTGTGGGATTGGTTCCGCGAATGCGGCGCGGCGGAACACGCCATGAAAGAGGCCGCATGACACATGCCGCCCAACTCGGCTTCGATTTGCTTCTCGCATCAGCCGACGAAGAAAACGAATTGCGCCAGCACGAGCGCCAGTGCGCCCATCTGCCCGGCACGATGCCGGAGGCCGTGCCGTTTTTTCGTGCCCTCATCGACCGGCATCATGCCGCCATGCTGGAAGGTGACGTGGACGCGGTGAGCGAACTGCGCGACGAGGCGCGGCTTCTGGCCGTGAAACTCAACCGCTACGAAGCGGGCATACTTGCCGACGACGATGCGCCGGGACGGGTTCTGGACCGCCTGACCCGCGCCGCGCCCGGCGCAGTGCTGCTCTGGGGCCAGAGCGGCCAGTTCGAAATCACGCTGGACGGCATGCGGGTCGCCATAGACATGGACGGCATGTTCGGCATCGGCGCGTCCCATATGGCGTGGCTCGGCTTCTCAGCGCACGCCGTAGACTTCCACAGGCCTTTCATCAGCGACACGGGCTATCGCAGCTTCCTTGGCTGCGGCGGCGCTTTGCTGCCGGGATACACGCCCGAAAGCTTTGCCTCTGAAATCATCGCGGCCCATATCCGCCACGGCCTGAAGGGCAGGCTCATCCCCATTAAGCCCGAATACGGCGGCTGACAATTGCGGAGGATTAGGCTCCAACGGGGTTGCAAGCAGCGCCGAATCGCTCTCTCAATGTAGAGTTTAACCGCTCGACCAGATTCTCGCGCCGAACGAATCCCGGCCACGTTTGCTGGCCAGGCGCATGACTTTTGAGATCTGGATGGAAGCGCGCCGAATTCACGACGATGCCGAGGCTGAGGGAATGTCTTACAGGAGCCAGCGTGTACGCCCTTTGGTGACGAACGGCTTTGCCGTTGAACTGCCGGACTTGATTGAAGTTCTGGTCCGAGACTTTCCTGACCCAAAAGAGTTCAAAGCCGAACGTGAACGCCTCGACGGTTACTGGTTTATTCATTGGGTCGGAGGAAAGCTGTATCACCTGCGCCTGAAGGCCGGAGGTCCAAACGTCGAAGGCGATCCGAAGTCGATACGCGTGAGCGAGTATGCTTGGTTGCTCCGTTCCCGCCTTGATGATGCAATCGGCGCGGCGTTGCCCAAATACAACCCCGTTCGCCAGCGCCCCTTTACGTTTCTTGCTCAGAGATCGGAACTTATCGCGCAGGCATCCCAGGCCGCGAAAATCTCTCATCCGCTGCTGCACCACTTTCGGGTTACGCCGAAATTCGCGCTGAACAGCAAGACATATGAGCCCAGTGACGGAGCGTCGGCAGTCGGCGTTTTCGTCACCTTGGGCATGCGCTACGACATCGACGCGCCGCTGAGCGAACTTCAGGCGGCAGGCGTTTCCCTCGCTGGCATGTATGTCGTCAGGAAGGATCCGGCTCCGGGCGAGCGCAGGCTTGCCGGACGTATCCACGACATCAACGGAGGTCAGGTCCGCCTTTCTGAAGCATTCGGAGAGGACGCTATCGCGGAATCGGAATTGAAGCTTGAGGGCTCGAAGGAAAATTTTGCCGCATGTTTGAAGACGTTGCTCGGGCATCGTTACAAGACGCTCATGGATGCGCTTGAGAACGAAGAGACTGAGTTCACGTTGGGGCCTAGCTTCGATGAAAAAGTTGAGCAAATGGGCACCTTCCTGCGCAAGAGCCAAATTGAACTGGCCGCAGGCGTGAGTGCGAGGGTCGGGGACAGGATCGTTCTTCGCAACGATTCACCCGAAGGCAGCAACATCCAAGTTGCGCCTCCGGTGGACTATGTCTTTGACCGTACAGGCTCGAAAAGCGACCAGTTTGCCTGGCCGGGGCTTTCGCAATATGGCCCTTACGACCGGACGACGTTCGCCAACAGATCGCCTCGAATCCTTGTCGCGTTTCCCGCATCGACCCGTGGGAAGGTGGAGGCATTCCTGAAGGCGTTCAGGGACGGAATGGGCGCGGGATATCGAGGTTTCTCGAAAGGCTTTCGTGACCTGTTTGGCCTTGCCAGCGTTGAATTCGTCATGTGCGAGGTGCCGCTGTCTGCGGACAAGTCGTCTGCGGAATCAGCTTACCGTTCGGCGATTGAAGCAAAGCTGGCGTCGGATAGCGACATTCATGCAGGCATCATTGTGCTGCTTGACGAACATGCATTCCTTCCCGGGCTTCAGAATCCTTACATTCGGACAAAATCGCTGCTTCTGACCTTGGGGATTCCCACGCAGGAAGTGCGGATGTGGACGGTCAATCAACGGCCTGAAAGCCTGCAATACACGCTGCAAAATTTCTCTATTTCGCTTTATGCGAAGCTGAACGGGACGCCCTGGACGGTCAATCAGGACAAGGCCATCAGTGATGAACTGGTTGTCGGAATGGGCTTTGCCGAACTGTCTGGAAGCCGTTTCACAAACCGCCAGCGATACGTCGGAATAACGACCGTATTCAGCGGCGACGGCACTTATCTGCTTGGCAATGTGTCCAAGGAGTGTAGCTACGACAACTATGCCGACACCCTCCGGGAATCGATGTTGGCAATCCTGAAGGAACTAAAAGCCCGGAATAACTGGCATCCGGGAGATACGGTGCGTGTAATCTTTCACGCCCACCGTCCGCTGAAGCGCGTTGATGTCGGAAAAATCGTGTTTGCCTGTACGCGCGAAGTCGGCAGCGACCAAGATATCCAGATGGCCTTTGTAACCGTTTCGCACGACCACCCATTCTTCATTCTCGACCGTCAGGAGGTGGGCATCGATGTCAGGCGCGACAGTGACGTAAAGAAGGGTGTGTTCGCCCCGGCACGCGGCACAATCGCCAGATTGGGAAGGCTGACGCGGCTCCTGGCGGTGAATTCCGGAAAGCTCATCAAGCGCGCGAATACGCCGCTCCCCAAGCCTCTTCTCGTTTCGCTGCATCCGGATTCCACCTTCAAGGATGTCGATTATCTCGCGGAACAAGTGTTGAAATTCACCAGCCTGTCATGGAGGTCTACGCTGCCAGCGGGTACGCCGGTCACAATTTTCTATTCCGAGCGCATTGCTGAACTTCTCGGGCGTCTTCGGGATATTCCCGACTGGTCCGCGTCGGCGCTGGCCGTAAAACTCAAATGGAGCCGCTGGTTCTTGTGACGGATCTCATCGCAACCATGCTCGCATCAGCGATGGACCACGCCCGCATGCGCTTGCGGACTGCCCAGGCGTGGCCTGACCCTGCGTCGGGTTTCGCGTTCCGGATACTGACCAAGGCTGGCTACCCAAAGCCTGAATTCATGGATGCTCGGCCTGCAAAGCAAGATGCAAACCATTTCCGGCGCTCGCCCAATCTCGCTGCCTACGGTTATGTCATCGACAAATGCGATGATGAAACCCGCGCCGCGTGGCTGGAGGGCATCGAGCACTTAAGAGGCCGGGAAATTTACCCGGCCGACCGTCAGTCTTTCATCTTCAATCCCGTGGAAATTCTGGGTGTAACCGCTGGCCTTATGGCGTTGCCGGAGGCGAACGCCGAGGGGGACTGGCTTTCGGACACAATTATACGCGGCTTCAAGGCCGGTTACTTCCGGACTCCGCTGACAACAGCAGCCGCGCAAGCGGCGCTTCTTGCTCTCGCATCGTCAAAGTCTGGACAAATCCAACATCAACCCTTGAACCTCGAATCCCTAAGCGGGACCGATTTGTTGTTGACCTCCGGCATTGAACTCGCTTTCGGAGGTGTGGTCGCGGAGCCGCTTAAGTTGGAAGAGCGCCTTATCAAAGCGGTGATTTCGCACCCGATCGCTATTAATGATGCCGCTGAAGCCGCCGCTATCGCAGTGATCGGCCAGCGCGTTGTCGACCGGCTCACTTTCGGCTCTTCTGAGACGAGTCCGGTGGAGCGGGTGATTGGCCTGTGGCGCCGCTTTCCGCTGTTTGTAGAGCGTCTGCAATCAAGGCAGCGGAGCCGGGCTGCCTTTGTTGTTAGCGACGAATATGACGTTCAGGATTTGCTGCATGCGATACTGCGGCTGCACTTCGACGATGTCCGGCCCGAAGAGCATACGCCGAGCTACGCGGGAAACAGTTCTCGCGTGGATTTCTTCCTGCCGCCGGAGCGTATTGTTGTTGAAGCTAAAATGACCCGGAAAAACCTTGGTCAGAAAGAAGTCGCGGACGAGCTAATTATTGATGCCGCACGGTACGCGCAGATGGATGGCGTTGACACTCTGATCTGTCTCGTTTTTGATCCTGAGAGGCGGTGCGCCAATCCGAAGACATTGGAAAACGATGTCGAGAGGTCAGGCGCGCGCTTAAAGGTTCGTGCGGTTGTGTGTCCACACGGGCTTTAAGCCCGCGCCTTAGGATGGCTCGACAACGAAGCTTTAAGCTTGCGGGCGCAGGATGGTTGGAATCGCACCGCAATATGGGCGATTTTTCCACATTTTCTTACACATAGGATTTAGAAAATCAGAAATATTATTTAGTATCAATATCTTGTATGTTCTTGCATTTTACTTAAAATCCGTTGGGGGTAACCCCGTGAGGGTTCGATTCCCTCCGTTCGCACCAAGCCTTAAATTCATCGTATTTAGATTATCGTCGATCGATTATTGTGATCGTGGAAGCGGCCGATGCTGGCACGACCGCGCGAGAGTATGCTGGGTTCGACGACATGCCGCTCGCGGTCGTGGCGGATGTCAGCACGATGACGCCCAACCTCTATTTCGTGCATGCTGATCATCTCAACCGCCCATTCATGATGACGCATGGGGCAAAGAACGTGGTCTGGTCGGCGACTTATTGGCCGTTCGGCGAGGTTTCGTCGATCAGCGGGTCAGCGTCGAATAATCTTCGGTTCCCGGGGCAGTATTTCCAGATCGAGTCGGGGTTGCACTACAATTGGTACCGGCAATACGATCCGACGCTGGGGCGCTACACGCAGCCGGACCCGTTAGGGTTTGTCGACGGGCCGAGTATCTACGCCTACGCCAGGTCAGGGCCGACTCAATATGTAGATCCAGATGGGCGATTTCTTCCGGTGCTTTTGGGGGTCGCTGGTGGATTGCTATTGGAGTTTGCGGCGGATTATATTGAACAGCATAACTGCTCCTGCGGCGGAGACGGCTCGTCAACGGTAAACTATGCCGTTGCGGCGGCGACTGGAGGCATTCTTGGAGATGTTGCCGACCCGCTTCCATATCCCGGTACAGGCCTCGGCGGTGCGAGCGAAATCACATCGCGCCTTTCTTCGTCGTTGTCGCGGGCTCTCCCCTCGCTGGGGCGAAATGTCTGGGCCCCGACATTACTACGTCCTTTCGGCGCTTCGGCGAATCTCGGCCGAATTATTGGACGCTGGAGTCCGGTCCTTGCTTTTGGCTATGCTGCATACGATGTCTACAGAATAGGTAGATGTCTTTCCCAATGAGCAGCTCAAGCAACAACGAACAAAAAGTCATCTCGTGGATCGCCGACTGGCGTCGGGTGTCGCCGGCGAAGCTGTCAATGAACACGTGCGTTAACTGTGGACTCCTTTCTGGACTCGGTATTGATGGCGCTGATGCAATTGAACTGGTAAGAAATTTGTCGGAAAAATCGGGTCTTCCGTTTGACGACTTTCAGTTTGATCGTTACTTCGGTCCTGAGCTAAGCCTAGCCTCAATTGTTTTTCACCCAAGGGTTTTGTTGGGGCGAAGACGGCTCAGTAAACTGAGGATAAGAGATATTGTGGAGTATATGAACGCAAAGGCTAATGATCTGCCACCGTTGTAGCGCTAGAAACGAATGTTGGGCCTGATAAACGAATGGTGGCAGGGACCACTGTCTAGGCGTTTTATTTCTGTAAGTTGGTCGATAAATTGTTTTTAGGTTCATGCAGCCGACACCCGCGGCAGCACGACCTACAATTACAGCGACAACAATCGGAGCCGGCTCGACGGTGACCGCCGACTACACTTATGACGGCCTGGAGCGGCTGGCGATCCGCACGACGCAGAACATCGCGGCGGCGGGAACAACGCATTATGTCTATGACCTTGCCGGTCATCTCATCGCAGAAGCGACCGGCACCGGCACGGCCGTGCGGGAATATGTATAGTTTGATGACATGCCGCTGGCGGTGGTGGCGGATGTCGGCACGATGACGCCTAACCTCTATTTCGTGCATGCTGATCATCTCAACCGCCCATTCATGATGACGGATGGGTCAAAGAACGTGGTCTGGTCGGCGACCTACTGGCCTTTCGGTGAGGTTTCGTCGATCACCGGCTCGGCCTCAAATAATCTGCGCTTCCCTGGGCAATATTTCCAGATCGAGCCGGGGCTACACTACAACTGGTACCGGCACTACGATCCGACGCTCGGGCGCTACACGCAGCCCGACCCGCTCGGGTTCGTCGATGGGCCGAGTATATATGCTTATGCGGAACTATCTCCCATAATGTATACTGACCGCTTTGGGCTCACTTTAACGGTTGGAATTGATAATAATCCATCATCGTCTTGTCTCCAGTCGATGCCTTCGTACCCAGAAGCACGAGCTCCGGCGGTGTCAATCCAAGTGGGCGAAACTGAGGCGCACCTTCAGCTTGCACAAGCGACCTTCAAGCATGGCGGTCGGCATGTGCCTAGCATGATCGTCCCAGGCCTAGAGGACTCCATCATAAACGCACTGCCTCCCACGCTTCCACTAGGGATCGGCGGTACGGGCATTCTCCACTATGGTGGAACTGCCTATCAATTTAGATATTTTGGTTTAGGGAACGGTATTAGTGTTGGAACATATTTCCCACTGAAATATGGGTGACGATTATGGTGCGCAGCATCACCGAAAAAGAAGAAAAGCTTGTTCTTAAGCTGGTTGGACCGAACTTCTCGGAGATCGATGTAGTTCTTGAGCAGTTAAAGAGCTGTCGCATACAAGAATTGGGTGATGGCATCACCGAGTTTTTGCCGTTCAAATCACGCAAATTGGAAACGACCAGAACTGTACTTGGTGAGGGGAGTTACCGTGATCCGGATGATTGTCCCGTTATATTAACTCTTTTGCAGAAGGACGGTTACCTTTGGAGGCTCGACATGTCACGGGCCGATGGCCAGCAAATCCAGTCGCCGCCGGTAATTGATTCGATAATGGCGCTCGGGTTCGGTGAAGGCCTTTCGCTGGAGAGTGATAAATTATGGCCCTAAATGGATTTTGGTGCCGCGGTGATAACGGCGACCCAGCTCCAGCCGTGCTTTGTCTTTTGAGCCGCGGAGTGGCGTAAGCGCGTAGGGCGGATTAGCGAAGCGTAATCCGCCGTTTCTTTTCGATGAAAGCGGTGTCGTGTCTAGCCCCCATGTTTAGTGCCGGTGATCTGGCTTTTCACTAAGATGGTTTCGGGGACCGGCGGTCGCATGGCGAGTGCAATGAAGAGGCTCTGGCCAGGCTCATTGGAGCGCGACTGAACTCAGTTCAATTCATTCGAAATTACTTAATATTAGGGTTCGACGAAAAGGGTGCCCTGACGACGCTTGTCTGGCCTGAAATACTTTTTGAAGAAAAAGCTATGAAGTTCGGGACGCAGGGGTACAGAGACAAACTTTGCTCTTTAATTGAGGAGGTCGTAAAGAGCGTCACTATAGAGGTAGACGAGAAAATCAATATCGATTTTGAGAATGGCATTGAGCTGCGCATACCTTTAGCGGCGTACAAGGCGCCGCGAGAAAGGGCCGTTCTCGCCGCGCGGTTGCGTCGCGCCGGCAGTCCAGCGACAAAAGCGACTACGCTTCGATCATGCCGATCAGCTCACGGCCCAGCGTGCCGGTCGGGCTGCCGAGCGTTTCGACGATTTCGAAATGATTATAGTGCGGCAGCGCAACCGTCCTGACCGTCTTGCCGGCCTGGCGTGCGGCCTCGCCGTAGGCGTGGGCTTGCCGCTGAAATTCCGGCGACTCCTTGCCGCCGACAGCGACGATTACGCTGGCCGATAGCGCGGCGACGTTATGAATCGGGCTGGCGGCGCGCACGATGGTGTCGTCCAGCTTGACATGACTTGCCCGCGACGTGCGCCGCAGCGGCGCGAGATCGTAAATGCCGCTGACGAGAAGGCCGCCCTTGATCGGGGCTTGCGGCAGTCCATGTTCCTGCCAATGCGTCGATAGCGCCATGGCGGCCAGATGCGCGCCGGACGAATGTCCGACCAGATGGATTTTCGCGCGGTCGCCGCCGAACCGATGGCAGTTCGAATAGGTCCAGGCCACTGCGCGCCTGACCTGGTCGATCGGAACCGAAAGCTCGCCGTCGGCGTCGGTGATGGTCGAGAAGTCGACCGAGACATAATGGATGCCGCGCGCCAGCAGCGTCTCGGCCGGAAAGGCGTAATCGCGTGCGGCACCGCCGCGCCAGCCGCCGCCATGTATGAAGACAACGACGGGGGCATTGTCGGCGCTGGCGCGGAAAGCTTCGACAGTCTCCGTCGCGCCCGGCCCGTAGGCGAAACGTTGCGGCGCGCCGATCGATGTCCGCGCCGTCTCGCTCAGCCACGCATAGCGGGCCAGAACCTCCGCCATATTGGCAGCCCATTGGGCCTGATCGTAGGCGATCTCGGTTTCCTGATCGATGGCGTTCGTCATGATTTGGACTTTCACAGGCCGGCGGCTTTCAGCCTCGGAATGACGTGTCGGCCGAACAGTTCGTGGGCATCGCGCACCTCGTAGAGGCCCGCGCCCCAGTGCAGCACGGCGAGGAAATTGCGCGCCCCGGTTTTCCGGCATTGCTCGATGATGTTGTCCGCCACCTGCGCCGGCGTTCCCGCGATGAATTCCTCGTCGCTGACCGAGAAGCCGGTGCTGCCGCCTTTCTGTGGCGAGTCGGGCACGTGCGAAAATTTCATGCGTGAATCGTTGGCGGTGAATTTTTTATAGCGGTCGAGCGCCGATTGCGACAGGGCGTTGGCTTCGGCCTCTGATTCCGAAACGATCACGCGCCGGCGCAGTCCGAGGGAGTCGCCGTCGGCGGGTCGGCCGAGGGTGGCCATCTCGTCGGCATAAGCCTCGAACACGGCGCGGACCTGAGACACGCTCATGAAGCCGGTGCAGATCTTGCTGTTGCGGCGGGCGGCCCGCCGCGCGGTGTCGGCGCTGACGACGGTCGACCATTTGGGTGGGTGCGGGCGTTGCGCCGGCCGCGGCAACAGCCGCAGATTGTCATATTTGAAGTGCTTGCCATTGTAATCGGCGACGCCTGTTTCAAGCGCGGTGTCGAGGACGTCCATCACTTCGTTGTAGATTTCGCGGGCGAGTTCAATGCTCAGGCCCATCTTTTCGAGTTCTTGCGGCACGCCGACCGCGGTGCCGATTTCCAGTCGTCCGCCGGACAATTGATCGAGCAGGCCGATTTCCTCCACGACCCGCGCGGCGGAATAATAGGGGACGACGACGCCCATGACGCCGAGCCGCAGCCGTTTCGTTCGCGCCGCCGTGGCCGCGATCAGCAGGTTGGGCGACGAACTGAATGACCCGCCGAAATGGTGTTCGCTGAAGAATATGCCGTCGAAGCCCAGCGTCTCGTCGCGTTCCCAGAGCGACAAATACTGCCCGATATAGGCGGAAATGCTGGATTGCTGCTCGGCTGCCGCGGTCTCGGTCAGTTCCGGCAGAAACTCGAAAACCCATGTCCGCAGCATTGCCGCCTCCCTGATTTCCTGAGGCGGCCTCGAGGCGCGCCATTATAGATTGGCTCCAAATAGATTGACATCAAAGTAATTTGTCAACTACCGTTCCGGTGGGTTTTGATTTTCGGATGGGCGGAGGCGACCGATGGCGCCCAGGGCAACGTCACGCAGCTTGCGAACCGCGGGGGAGGAGGCGCGCATGTCGCCTGCGCCGATCGATCTCGGCTGGCTCGCCGGTTTGATCGGGTTCAAATTGCGTGTCGCTCACGAGGCGTCGGCGCGCGTGTTCTCGCACAGCGTTTCGAGCAATGCGCCGCATTATGCCATCCTCTCGCTGATCAAATTCAACCCGGGCCTCACGCAAATCGCGCTGTCGCGCGCCGTGTCGCGCGACAGTTCGAGCATGACGGCGCTGCTGGACGATTTATGCGACAGGGGCCTCATCGTGCGCGAGCGGTCCCCGGACGATCGAAGGAGCTATGCGCTGTCGATTACCAAGGCCGGTCTCAAGACGCTCGACGACCTGAAGCGAAAGGTCGACGTGCATGAGCGCGATCTCAACGCGCTGTTCAGCCGCGAGGAGAAAGCCCGGTTGATCGAGATGCTCGACCGGATCGCGACGGGGCTTGCCCGATAAGAACGGCTGCATATCTCCCATTGGGCCGGAGGTCAGGGGCATTCGGCATACCCTGCATTTGCGGGTCATTTGGCGCGTCGGCCGCAGGCGCGTTACGCTGAGGCTGGGCGTCCAGCATCCACGGGCGTCGATCGGACCGATGGCAGCTGCCCGCCTTGATTTCGAGCCTATTGCCGTCGATGGTGCGGCTGGCGCCAGGCTCACGATTCCCGCCATGCTGCGCCTGTCGCCGGAGCGGGTCCGCCCGCATGGTTGTTTGGCAAAGGACGTTTCTGACGAAATGGAAGTCGGTCTGAAATCGATGCGATGGCAACGCTGCGCAGGCGGGCTTCTGGCCGTGCTGATGGCGCTCGCGCTGGCCGGCTGTGGCAGCACCGGCACCACCGATGACAAGATGGGCAATCTTTTGGTTTCGCCCGGAAAATACCGGCTCTACGACTGCGCCCAGCTCGACGACGCGGCAAAGCCCAGTGTTGCCCGCGAACGCGAGCTGAAGGGGCTGATCGCCGAAGCCGGCCACGGTGTCAGCGGCGACCTGGTCGCCGCAGCCGCTTACAAGCCCGAATATTATCAGGTTCACGGCGAACTCAATGAAATGCGCGCACGCGCCGTCGAACTCAACTGCAAGACCATCCCCGGCGAGTCGGTGCCGGAAGCCGATGGCAGCCTGGACGGTGTGGCGCGCGCCCGCCGGTGACACGCTTGCATCTAACGCGCTTGCGACGCCTCGAAGCCCGGTATCGTCCGGTCTGATTTTGACTGACGGTCGTTGTCAATTGACGCCGGATATTCAAGGGTTGGCCTTGCCGGCAGCTGATTTTCGGAACCGGATGGAACTTTTTCGCGGGCGCGCTATTGTCTTCGCCGTATGACACCTTTCGGCTGTCATTGAACGGGGGTTTTCATGGCTATCAGTCTGCTGATCAGCATTCTCGTCACCTTCCTGGTGATCGTGCTGGTGCTCTATCTCGTTAATCTGTTGCCGATCAAAGGCCAGGCCAAACAGATCGTGCGGATCATCGTCATCATTATCGGCGTCTTGTATCTGCTGCGATATCTGGCGGTCTTTTAAGGACCGCCAGGCCGGCATCGGCGGCGCCGATTGCATGGCCCATCAATTGTTTCGGATCACCACGAGCGAGCCGTCGGCGAGTCCGGTCAGGATTGCCGGCGGCGCAAATTTGCCGGCGGCCGGCGTCGCCGCAATCAGCGCCAGATTGGTCACAGCCTTGGCCGGCAGCTTGACGCTGGCGATCTCGCGGGCATTCGGCGCGAAAGAGACAATGCGCAAATGGGTGCGATCGAGCGACGGGATCGCGATATCGGCGGTGCCGTCACCGTCGAAATCGGCGACTGCGCTTAGGTCCAGCGCCCGCGTTCCGGCAATGTGATTGGCAGCATCGGCCATCGTCGCGGCCTTGCTCAGGCGGCCGCCGGTGTAAGTCCATAATTCCAGTTCACCGACGACATGCGGCTGGCGTACCAACGCGATATCGATTTTGCCATCGCCGTTGAAGTCGGCGATGCCGGCCGGATTGAGCCAGCGGTGCGGTCCGCCGAGCGGCGGCGTTTCGGCGACGATATCGTAACGGCCCTTGCGCAGGGCGATCACCGCCAGCGCCGAACCACGCTTGAGATAGGATTTCACCACGATGATTTCGTCATGGCCGTCGCCGTCGAGATCGGCCAGTCGTGGCTGCAGGTCCTCGAACACAGCGTCGTTCTTCAGCCGCACGGTATGCAGCTTGCCGTCGCGGGCTTCGATCGTTATGGCGCCGGCTTCGATCTTGTCGCCGAGAACGCCGTGATCGTATCGCGTCGTCGGTTCGGCGAACCAGACGCGCGCGATGTCGTGGCTGCCGGTGACGACCTTGCCGTCGGGCAGCGAACCTTCCGGCTTTTTCGGCGGCGGCACGCTGTCGACGAAAGCAAGCTTGATGTCGTTACCGGCGCGGAGCGCCCGGTACCACAGGCCGCCGGCATTGACCCGGGCCTCGCTTTTGCCGTCGGCGTCGGAGGTTGCGACCGCGGAAACCCGGGCCGGGGCGTAGATCACCTGCGCACGCCATTCGGCGGCGTTGGCGGGGCGGACAAGGCCCGCCCCGATCGATGCAAGGAGGCAAACGGGCAGAGCAAGGCGCTTGGCAAGGCGCATGAACGATCCTGACATGGGGTCCTTAAAGGATGCGGTCCCTAAAATTTCAGCCGGCGCAATCTCAAGGCGTTGCCGACGACGCTGACCGAAGACAGCGCCATCGCCGCCGCCGCGATGATCGGCGACAGCAGAAGGCCGAACACCGGATAAAGCACGCCGGCGGCAATTGGAACGCCGGCGGCGTTATAGACGAAAGCGAAGAACAGGTTTTGCCGGATATTGCCCATGACTGCGGCGGAGAGAAGGCGTGCCTTGACGATGCCGTCAAGATCGCCACCGAGCAAGGTGATGCCGGCGCTTTCGATGGCGACGTCGGAGCCGGTGCCCATGGCGATGCCGACCTGGGCGGCGGCCAGCGCCGGCGCGTCGTTGACGCCGTCGCCGGCCATGGCGACGACCCGGCCCTCGCGGGTCAGCTTTTCAATGACCGCGCCTTTCTGGTCGGGCAAGACATCGGCTTCGACCTCGCCGAGGCCGAGGCGCTTGGCGACGGCGAGCGCGGTGGTGCGGTTATCGCCGGTCAGCATCACCACCCGGATACCTTTGGCGATCAAGGCTTTCAGCGCGGCCGGCGTGGTAGCCTTGACCGGATCGGCAATCGCGATGATGCCGGCCGGCTTGCCGTTGACCGCGAGGAAAATCGCGGTGGCGCCGTCCTGACGTTGCGCCTCGGCCTGCTCGTGCAGCGCGGTGCTGTCGATGTTCAATTCGGCAAGAAACTTGGCGGTGCCGAGCGCCAGCCGTTTTCCCTCGACCATGCCGATGACGCCCTTGCCGGCGGGGGCGTCGAAGCCGCGCACTGTGGCCGGCTCGATGTTGCGGTGGTCGGCTTCCTTCACGATGGCGGCGGCAAGCGGATGTTCGCTCGACCGTTCGACGCTCGCCGCGTAACGCAGCACCTGGCTCTCGTCGAAGCCGTCGGCGGCGATGACGGCGACGACCTTCGGCTTGCCTTCGGTCAGGGTGCCGGTCTTGTCGACCACCAGCGTGTCGATCTTCTCCATGCGCTCGAGCGCTTCGGCGTTCTTGATCAGGACGCCGGCCTGCGCGCCGCGGCCGACGCCGACCATGATCGACATTGGTGTGGCAAGGCCGAGCGCGCAAGGGCAGGCGATGATCAACACGCTGACGGCGGCGACCAGCGCATAGGCAAAGCGCGGTTCCGGACCGAAACTGGCCCATGACGCAAAGGCGATCAGGGCGGCGGTGATGACCGTCGGCACGAACCAGCCGGCGACCTGATCGGCGAGCCGCTGGATCGGCGCGCGGCTGCGCTGCGCGTTGGCGATCATCTGGACGATCTGCGCCAGCAAGGTATCGCGGCCGATCTTGTCGGCGCGCATCACGAAGCTGCCGGAGGTGTTGAGTGTGCCGCCGATGACGCGCGAATCTTTCTCCTTGCTGACCGGCATGGATTCGCCGGTGACCAGCGATTCATCGAGCGTCGAATGGCCCTCCAGTACGACGCCGTCGACCGGCACCTTGTCGCCGGGGCGCACCCGGAGGCTGTCGCCGATCTGCACCGCGTCGAGCGAAATGTCTTCGTCGTTGCCGTCGGCCTTGACGCGGCGCGCGGTCTTGGGCGCGAGGTTCAGCAGCGCCTTGATCGCGCCGGAGGTGGCGTCGCGGGCGCGCAGTTCAAGCACCTGGCCGACCAGCACCAGCACGGTGATCATGCTGGCGGCTTCGAAGTAAACCGCCGGCTGGCCGCCATGCATCCGGAATGCCTCGGGAAAGACGCCGGGCGCGAAGGTGGCGACGATGCTGTAGCCATAGGCGACGCCGGTGCCCATGCCGATCAGCGTGAACATGTTGAGGTTGCGGGTGATCAGCGATTGATAGCCGCGCACGAAGAACGGCCAGCCGGCCCACAGCACCACCGGCGTGGCGAAGGCGAATTGAATGTAGTTCGACAAGGCCGGATCGACCCAGTCATGCGGGCCGACGAAGTGGCCGCCCATTTCGAGCACCATCACCGGCAGGGCGAGCACCAGGCCGATCCAGAAGCGGCGCGACATGTCGGCGAGTTCGGGATTGGGGCCTGAATCGGCGGTGACCGTTTCCGGCTCAAGCGCCATGCCGCAGATCGGACAGACGCCGGGGCCTTCCTGACGAATCTCCGGATGCATCGGGCAGGTGTAAATCGCGCCCTCGATCACCGGCTCGGGTTCGCGCGGGCCGAGATACTTCGCTGGATTGGCTTCGAACTTGGTCTTGCAGCCGGCCGAGCAGAAATAATACGGGTGGCCGTGGTGCGAGGTCTGATGCTTGGCGTTATGCGGATCGACGGTCATGCCGCAGACCGGATCGATGGCCTTGCCGGCCTCAGCCGCCGCCTGCTGTTGGGCGGCGTCCTGCCGGGCCTTTTGCGCGGCGAGATATTTTTCCGGGTCGGCCTCGAACTTGGTCTTACAGCCGGCGCAGCAGAAGAAATAGGACGTGTCCTTGTAGCTGGCGCTGTGCTTGGCGGTCGCCGGATCGACCGTCATGCCGCAGACCGGATCGGTGGCGCCGGCGCCCGCGTGGCCATGCCCGTGATGATCGTGGTCGTGATGGTGGTGATGCGCGTGGTCGGCGGCGTTCATGACGGCTCTCGGCTTTCTGGCTGATCTTGCGGTATATACCCTATGGGGGTATATAGACCGCATGATCGAAGACAGCAAGACGCCCGGCAAGGTTCGGGGCAAATCGCAGAACAGGACCCATCGCGCCGCCACCAGCAAAAGCGCGACGGTGAAACGGCTGAGCCGGATCGAGGGGCAGGTGCGCGGCCTGGCGCGCATGGTCGAGGACGACCGCTATTGCATCGATATCGTCACCCAGATCGCGGCGGTGCGCGCTGCGTTGCGCCGGGTCGAGGAAGAAATCTTGCGCGAGCACGTCGCGCATTGCGTCGAGCACGCCATCAAGAGCGGCGACAAAGCCGATCAACGGCAGAAGATCGCCGAACTGATGGACGTGATGGGCCGCGCCGGTCGCTGAGTCTTGTAGCCCGCAAGATGCGCAGCGAAATGCGGGGGCGCACGCCCCGGATTTCGCTGTCGCCTATCCGGGCTACATGACCGTGCTTTTATTTCGTCGAGCAGCCGACCACGCTGTACAGCGGGCAGGTGCCGAGCAAGGCGGTCAACAGCGGTACGACGCCGATCCAGCCGACCCAGGCCCAGCTGGTGCCCGGCGCGATGTAGCCGAGCGCGAAGGCGATCAAGGCAATTCCGATGATAATGCGTGCGATGCGGTCGATGGACCCGACATTGGCCGACATGACAAACTCCCCCTGCGAATTAAAAGCGCGAGCGGAACTTTAGGCGCGGCTCGGCTGGCGATGTTGATCGAGATCAAAGGGCCGTTGTGGGGCCTTCGACCTCGACGAGGAGGGCAACGGCGGACGAGGCAGGATCACCGGAGCAAGCCCGGTGATGATGATGATCGTGGCGGCGTCGCGTCAGAATCGGATGCCGTCAGGCAAAGCGTTGCCGCGCCAGTTTCGCCCCGGCGCCGAGCGCGTAGAGCTTGGCCTCGGCGATATCGCGGTGCATCGGCGCCATGCCGCAATTGGTGCAGGCGATAATGCGCTCCTTGGGGACAAACTTCATCACATCGGCGATGACCTGCGCGACTTCTTCGGGCGTTTCGACGGTGTCGCTGGCGACGTCGATAACGCCGACCAGCACGTCCTTGCCCTCGAGCAGCGATAGAAACTTCAGCGGCACCCGCGAGTGAATAGCCTCCAGCGACACCTGGCCGATCCGGCTTTTGGCCAGTGCCGGGAAGATCTTTTCATACTGTGTCCACTGGTCGCCGAGCGCGTTCTTCCAGTCGATATTGGCCTTGATGCCGTAGCCATAACAGATGTGGACCGCGGTGGTGCAGGAAAGGCCGTCGATGGCGCGATGCAGCGCCTCGATACCCCAGCCGGGTACCTCGTCCATGAAGACGTTGAAGGCCGGTTCGTCGAACTGGATGACGTCGACGCCGTCGGCTTGCAGCGCGCGGGCCTCGGCGTTGAGCAGGTCGGCGAAGGCGAAAGCCATTTTGATCTTGTCGCCGTAATGCGCGTCGGCGACCGTATCGGCGATCGTCATCGGACCCGGCAGTGTCATCTTGAGCTTGCGGGTGGTGTGGGCGCGGGCGTGTTGCGCCTCGGCGCGGTGGACGCGGCCTTTGAGCGTCAGCGCGCCGCGCACCACTGGCACCATCGCTTTGTAGCGGTTGGCGCGGATGCCCATTTCGACCTTGTTGTCATGGTCGATGCCGTCGACGAATTCGAGGAAGCCGTGGACGAAATGCTGGCGCGACATTTCGCCGTCGCCGACGATATCGATGCCGGCGTCTTCCTGCATCTTGATGGCGAGCAGCGTGGCGTCGAGTTTGCCTTGCGCGAGATCGGCGCTTTGCAGGCGCCAATGCGGCCACAGCTTGTCGGGTTCGGCGAGCCAGGACGGTTTCGGCAGGCTGCCGGCGATGGTGGCTTCGAACATCGGCGTCTCCTCTGGCGTTTCTTGTGTACGGCTCGTTGTAACGAGATTTGGCGTGGAAAAGCTTGGTGCGCACCGGTCGACATGCGGCGCGTCGCCTGAACCGGCCGTCCTCCGTAGCCGACTTATAACACGCCTAGATGTCGCTGGGCCGCCACCGATAGAGCCAGTCGTAGCGGTGCAGCAGCCGGTTGCCGCCGAGCAGTTTCATGCCGATGTTGCGGATCAATGCTTCCGGGCCGGTCTGGCTGTAAATCTTGCCTTGTTGGCGCGATATCGCCTGGGCGCGGGCGGTGCGCCGGCGGCGGGCCGCTTCGTAGCTGCGCAAGCCCTGTTGCGGGTCGTTGGCGTTGCGTTTCAGGCAGGCGGCAAGTTCGGCGGCGTCCTCGATCGCTATGCCGGCGCCCTGTGCCAGAAACGGCAACATCGGGTGGGCGGCGTCGCCGATCAGCGTGACCGGACCTTCGCCGCCGGCAAAGGGCGTGGCGCGGTCATAAAGCGCCCATTTGCGCCAGCGCTCCGGGATTGCCAACAGTTCGCGAACATTTTCGGCCCAGGAGAAGCGGGCGAAGTTGCGCAGGATCTCGTCGCGCTGACCCTCGGCTTGCCAACCGGCTTGCTGCCATTCGTCGTGCACGATGCCGACGATGTTGATCATCTGGCTGCTCTTGACCGGGTAGAGCACCAGATGGGCATCGATGCCGAGCCAGAGGTGGACGACATCGCTGCGGAAATGCAACGGCACGCTGGCGGCCGGTACCAGTGCGCGCCAGGCGGTGCGGTGCGCGAAATCCGGCCGATGCTGGCGGCCCATCCGGGTCGCGACGTTCGACCAGATGCCATCGGCGCCGATCAGCACCGCGCCGCGCTCGTCGACCACCTTGTGACCGACATAGCATTGCACGGTGACGCCGGTGCGGTGGCCGGCGAAATCGTCGAAGCGGGTGCCGAGCTTGATGTCGATATCGAGCGTGTTGCGGGCGGCGTCGGCCAGCACGGCTTGCAGGTCGGCGCGATGCAGCGTCCAGAACGGCGCGCCGTAGCGGGCCTCCGCCGTCGGGCCGAGTGGAATGCGGGTGATTTCCTGGCCGGTGCTGCCCGACATCACCCGGATCATCTGCGGCAGCACCGCCAGAGGCATCAGCCGATCGCGCAGGCCGAGATCGGTGAGGATGGCGGTGGCGTTGGGTGAGAGTTGCAGGCCGGCGCCGGCTTCTTCGAGCCGGGGCGACTGTTCGAGCACCGTGGTGCGAAAGCCGGCGCGCGACAGCGTCAGCGCGGCCGTCAGGCCGGCGATGCCAGCGCCAGCGACGATGACATGACGCGCGGACGCCATGGCCTAGGACTCCATGACATCAGAATGAAATCAGGCGGCGTTCGGTAGCGCGCAAGCCGCCGGGCGGGCCGCATGCGGGTCGAGAGTGGCGTCGAACCGGTACAGCGTCGAGCAATAGGGGCAGACGATCTCGTTGTCGCCGGACAGGTCGAGGAAGACATGCGGATGGTCGTAGGGCGGCTTGGCGCCGACGCACATGAATTCCTTGGCGCCGACCTCGATGACCGGCACGCCGGGATCGTTATGGAAATGGGGGACGACGTGCTCCGCCATGAGAAAAACCTTTTCGAACGGTCCGCTGGGCTCGTCCTTGCCGAATTCGCGCTTATATCGCGCACGAAATGAACGGAATCGGCCGGACGGGGGCGATTTGTGTGCCGCACCATAGCGAGGCGGCGGCGCACTGACCAGCGTTTAGGCTTCTTTAAGCGGAGCGGGCCTGGGATGAAACCGGCGGCAAAGCCGGCCATTTCCGGCCGTGGAGGCCGTCGGCTGCTGGTCGGCGTAAGGTTATCCCCAGCGTGAATCGGCGGATGGTCCGCCAGATCCAAGGCCGACGGACAAGAAGGCCGACGGGCGACAAGGCAGGCGGACGACATGGTCGACAGCGCCGGATCACCGGTTCGGGAATGCCCGCCAGACCCGGCGGACACGAAGGCCGTAGCGCGCGATCGCGCCGCCGTCCGCCGCCGCCTGATCGCGCCGGCCTTGCTGGCGGTCGTGGTGCTGGCGGCGACGGCGGTTTACGTCGTGCCGCGCGGCATCGAGGCCGGCGGGCTCTACGCCATTGCCGACCGGCCCGCCGACATCGCTCGCCACGCGCTGAATGGTAAATTCGACGCCGCCGTGGCCAGCAAGGAGATCGAGGCCGCGCTGGCTGAAAAGGACAGCGATCTGGCGAAAAGCTTTGTCGATCTGGCAGCGGCGCGGCAGGTGACGCTCGATCCTGCCTTGATCGCCAAGGTCGATGCCGCCGTCGCCAGTGACGCCAGTTTCGGACACGCGGCGAAGACCTTCGGGCTCGGTCTGGTCACCGGCGAGCCGCATGATGCGGTCGGCATGGCCGGCACCGTGCTCGGCGATCTGTTCGTGTTCGGCGATATCCGCGATGCGGCTCGCGAGGGTACGCGGCTTGCGACCGGCGAAAAGGCCGATACCACGATCTTGGGGCTCGCCTGTGTCGGCCTGGCGATCACGGCGGGGACTTATGTCACTTTCGGCGCTGTCGCGCCGGTGCGTGCCGGGCTGACATTGGCCAAGATCGCGCGCAAAACCGGGCGGCTTGGCGGGCAACTGGCGGATTATGTTGGCCGCAATCTGCGTCGCGCTATCGACTGGCCGCAACTGAAGGCGGCGGTGGCCGGAATATCGGTGACCCAGCCGCAACTCGCCATTCGCGCCGTCCGCGATGCCGTCAAGGTCGAACGCACCGGCGGTCTGATGCGACTGGCGCGCGATGTCGGGCGGGTCGAGACCAAGGCCGGCACGCAGGCCGCACTCGACAGCCTGAAGGTCGCGCAATCGCCGCGCGACATGGCGCGCATTGCGACGCTGGCCGAACGGGAAGGCAGTCGGACCCGGGCCATTCTCAAAGTGGTCGGTCGCGGCGCGATTGCCCTGTCGGTCGCGACGTTCGATCTCGGCGTCTGGATTCTCGGCGCGCTGTTCACGCTGCTGTCGCTGGTGGCGGCGCTCAAGAGCGCGACCGAGCGCACCACCTTGCGCGTCGTCCATCATCGCAAGCGCAAACGGCTGGAGCGGGAACTGGCGGCGTTGCGCGCGCGTGACGCTGGCATGACGGACGGCGGGTTGCGTCAGGGACCCCTGGTTGGCTAAAGACGCGGCTCGATTGACGATGGCGGATCGGATTATGCCCAGCTTCCATAATGGCGACGTTGAAATTGCCTTTCTTGATGAAGGCGCGGGCGACCCGATCGTATTGATTCACGGTTTTGCTTCGAACAAGGACGTCAACTGGGTCGGCACCGCCTGGGTCTCTACCCTGGTGCGCGCCGGGCGGCGCGTGATCGCGCTCGACAATCGCGGTCACGGCAAATCGAGCAAGCTGACCGATCCGGCGGCCTATCACAGCGATAAAATGGCCGGCGACGTCGCGGCGCTGCTCGATCATCTCAAGATCGAACGCGCCGACGTCATGGGCTACTCGATGGGCGCGCGCATTACCGCCTTTCTGGCGGTCGAGCGCCCCGAGCGGGTGCGCGCCGCGATTCTCGGCGGCCTGGGCGTGCGGCTGGTGGAGGGCGTTGGGCTGCCGCAGAGCATCGCCGAAGCGCTGGAAGCGCCGTCGCTCGATGACGTGACCGACCCGATGGGCCGGGTGTTCCGGGCTTTCGCCCAGCAGACCAAATCCGATCTCAAGGCGCTGGCCGCCTGTATCCGTGGCTCGCGCCAGGTGCTGACCCGGGAGCAGGTCGGTGCCATTGGTATTCCGGTATTGGTTGCCGTCGGGACCAAGGACGACGTGGCGGGCTCGCCGGAGGCTCTGGCGGCGATGATTCCGGGTGCGGAAGCGCTCCCGATACCGGATCGCGACCATATGCTGGCGGTCGGCGACAAAACCTATAAGGCCGGCGTGCTCGACTTCCTGAGCCGGCGCGGTTAAGGCGGCGGTTCTGGCGGCTCGGTTCCCCTGGGAAAAGGTGATAAAAGACCTAGCTGAGGGGACCGGCGAGAGACGACCAACGTTTGACGCTAAGGAGACGACAGTCATGGCCCATCAACAGACGCGCCCGGCCAACCATCTGGCCAAGCTCGATCCGGTCTGGACCCGCATCCGCCAGGAAGCCGAGGACATCGTTCGTCGCGAACCGGAACTGGCGAGCTTTCTCTACGAGAACATTCTGCATCGCGACTCGCTGGAAACGGCGGTAGCGCATCGCGTCAGCCAGCGGCTCGACCATGCCGACGTATCGAGCGATCTGATCCGGCAGGCGTTCCGCGAGGCGCTCGACGACCAGCCGTCGCTGGGCGAGGCGTTCCGCGCCGATATCGTCGCCACCCTCGACCGCGATCCGGCGACCACCCGCTTCATCGAGCCGGTGCTCTATTACAAGGGCTTTCACGCCGTGCAGACTCATCGTCTGGCGCACTGGCTGTTGAGCAAGGGCCGCAAGGATTTCGCGCTCTATCTGCAAAGCCGGTCGTCGGCGGCGTTTCAGTGCGATATCAATCCGGGCGCGAAAATTGGCCGTGGTATTTTCCTCGATCATGCCACCGGACTTGTCGTCGGTGAGACGGCGGTGATCGACGATGACGTCTCGATCCTGCACGATGTCACGCTTGGCGGTACCGGCAAGGAACACGAAGACCGCCACCCGAAAATCCGCCGCGGGGTAATGATCGGCGCCGGCGCCAAGATCCTCGGCAATATCGAGGTCGGCCATTGCGCGCGGATCGCGGCCGGCTCGGTGGTCATTAAACCGGTACCGCACAATACGACTGTCGCCGGCGTCCCCGCCAAAGTGGTCGGCGAGGCCGGCTGCTCTGAGCCGTCGCGCGTCATGGATCAGATGCTGTCCGGTATCGCGCTCGAAGGCTGAGGGCTTACGGCCGATTGTCCGGTCTGGATGGCGGCGGTTTGCGGGTTGCGCTGGCGCGCCCGATCGGGCAACTAACGCCGAACAGCGATTGGTTCGATAAGAGGAGCGGCCCGGTGGACGTCCAGGAAGTCAGAAAACTCGACGGCTATTTGAAGAAAGTTTTCGGCAACGGCAATATCCGCGTGGTGCCGAAGAAGGGCGACCTTGCGGAAGTTTTCGTCGGCGATGACGATCTCGGCGAAATGACGGTCGACGACGAGGATGGCGATCGCTCGTATAATTTCCGTATGGTGATTCAGGTCAGCCAGGACAAGTCGATGCAGCCGGTGCCGACGCTGACCAATTACCTGCGGCTGAAATTCGACAACGAAAAAATCCGCGTCGTGACGCGGCCGAAGAAACTGGATTCGCTGGAAGCCTATATCGGCGACGATTTCCTCGGCGTGCTGTTTCTCGAAACCGAGAAGGGCCGCAAGTCCTACATTCTCGAACTGCCGATTCTGGATATCGATCTGGAAGACAGCGGCGAGTAAAGGGCGTCTCGTCGTGCCGGCGCGCGCGTCGGCGCGAAACCGGACTGTCGGTCAGTTCGGATGCAGCCGCGTCATCAGCTTGTCGATGCCGGCGGCCACGCTTTTCCAGTCCTTCAGCCAGCTGCGTGGAAAGCGAAACGTGATGTCGGCGTCGCCGATCTTGCGTTCCAGCAGACATGTGCCGGAATTGATGACGCCTTTGCGCGAGCAGCGCGCCATGAAGTGTTCCGGCGCGGACTGATCGAAGACCAATTCCTCACCCTGATAGGGTGTGTCGTTGCGGAACGGCCGCAGCGTCAGTCCGTCCGGTCCAGGCTGCGGCTCCGGCGTCAAATAGCGGGGATAGATCGATTGCACCCGTTCGGCGAGCGGCATGACGCCGTCGTCGACCTGGATGACGGCGAACAGCCGCTCGTTGGGATCGACCGCGACGCCGTTGATGATCTTCACCGTCGGGTCGGGCGGCGTCAGCGACGGCCACAGATAGGCGAGGTCGACGCGCGTCAGCGAACCGGCGCGGCGCTGCAGCGGAATACGGATGGCGGCCGGTTCGATATTGAAGGCGACGCCGGCAATCGAGATCGGCAATGACGGCGCGTCGAGCGCGACCGGCACATCGGGCCAGCGCGGCCATAGCACGTAGGCGACGTAGAGCGTGGCGGTGACGCAGACAGCAGCAAAGACCAGCACGGGGGCGGCGAGCGGATTATGGCCGGCGCGACCGCCGCGGCCGCGCTGGCCGTGGCGTGCCGCGCCGGGGTGGCGTCGGCCGGCGTGATGGTGCGAATGGGCGAGGCTGGCCATGCTGATGCTCAAAACGGGGGGCGGACGCTTGAAACGCCGCGCCTGCCCTCTGTCTTGTCACGGCAAGGTTAACCATCCGTTACAGCCGTTAACTATTTGTTAGGATTTGGCTGGCTTTGCCGGTGCGACCTCTGCAACAATTACCATCGGTAATGCGTTCGAGGTGTGTGATGACCCCGGAATCGGTGCAAATGGTGCTGGCCTTGCTGCTCGGCTTCGGCGTTGCCGGTCTGAGCTGCGCAACTTATCAACTCGCAACCAGCCAACTGCCCAGTTTCGGTCTGCTGTCGAGCGGTCCGGCTCCGAAGGCTTTCGCGGCGGTGCCGTTGTTGATGGTGTCGGCACCGTTCCTGATCATGCGCAACACGCTGACCGTCCGGCAGAATGAGGGCAGCCGTTTCCAGTTCGTCTTTCTGGCGACCTTGATTGCCGGGTTCTGGAGCCTGATGTCGGGTACCGTGCTGGTGATGAGCCTGAGGGCCGTCGGTTTCTAGGCCACCGGCTAAATTTCTTTCCCCGCTGAAATCAATCGGGCAAGGTCGTGCTCCTTTCACGTCCCGATGAATCCCGCGCGCCGCGGCGCGCCGGATCGATCTTATCCTTTGGAGTGCAGCGATGCCGATTTACGAACTCGACGGCCAGGCGCCGGAATTTCCGTCCGACGGTCATTACTGGGTGGCCGAAACCGCTGTTCTGATCGGCCGCGTCCGGATGAAGTCCGACACCAGCGTCTGGTTCGGCGCGGTGCTGCGCGGCGACAATGAGTGGATCGAGCTCGGCGAAGGCTCGCAGATCCAGGACAACGCCACGCTGCACACCGATCCGGGCTTCCCGATGGTGATCGGCAAGCATTGCGTGATCGGCCACAACGTCATTCTGCACGGCTGCACCGTCGGCGATAACAGCCTGATCGGGATGGGCGCGACCGTGCTCAACGGCGCCAAGATTGGCAACAACTGTCTGGTCGGGGCCGGCGCGCTGGTGACCGAGGGCAAGACTTTTCCGGATAATTCGCTGATCGTCGGCTCGCCGGCGCGCGCCATTCGCACGCTCGACGACAAGGCGCGGGCGATGATCGCCGGCGGCGCCAATGTCTATGTCCAGCGCTCGAAGCAATACGCCAAGGGTTTGAAGAAGATCGGCTGAGGCTGGTTATCCGACCGGCCGGTGTCGCAGGCCCGGTGAAGGTCGCGGCGATGGCCGTGGGGACGATGCCCTGTCACCCCCAAATAAGGTGCGGCCAGCCTTTGGGGGAAGGCTGGCCGCTCGCGAACCCGGTCTGGGGACGGGGAGGGGTGGGGACGTGACCGGGGCGCGAATTCCTTATGGGGGCTCGCTCAGTTCAGACAGTGGATCGGCTGTCGCCGATGGTCGGCATGCGCCACCGGCGCATGGTCTTGCGTGTGGTCTCGGGTATCCGGCTAACCGGTCGTATTACCGGGCCGAGACCGTGGCGGGTGCGCTGCGCGGTTCGCCGAGCGCGACCCAGCTGTTCTGGTCGGACTGCGACTGCCGCTTGACGAAGCGGTAGCCGGTCTGGTTCCAGAGCAGGATTTCGGATTCCTGGTTGTCGAGGATGAACTCGCCGCGGTCGGTCTTGACCGTGAGGACCGCGTGGCCGTCGCCCTTCTTGTCGCGCACGACCGTCATCAGCAGTGCTTCGCGCGGCCAGCCGGCTTTCATCAGCATGTGGCGCTTGAGCAGGGCGTAATCCTCGCAATCGCCGTAGCCGTCTTCGCCCATGTTCCAGCGCTCGACCACGCCCCAGTGCTCGACGTCGGTCATCGGCTTGATCGCGTCGTTGACCCAGGCGTTGACCTTGACCAGATCGCTCCAGGTCTTGGCGGTCAGCACGATGTCGCGCGGCGCCGAGACCTTGGTGGCGCATTCGGATTTGTATTCGACGCAGAACTCGACCCAGCCGATCGGGGCGCGGGTGACGCCGCCGACGCTGGCATAGGCATCGCGGCTATTGGCCGGGCCGGTGTGCAGCGAGGCGACCCGTTCGGCGGCGTTGGCGGCCCCCGCCGCGAGCGCCAGAACGGTGGTGGCGGCCAGAAGCAGAGCACCGCCGGTTCGCAAGTTGATTTTGATGCACCGAGTCATTGTGTGGTCCCTTCCCTCGTTGGGACCATGTATTTCACGAAGATTTTTCGGTGCGGCTAAGTCTAGAGAGTAGTTTTGAATATAGAACGACTAAATGAAATCCATAATACAGTAGAAATGAGAGGAAATATTGGATCAAATATTACAAAATCCAAATTATATAAAATTTTATACATTAATGTAGTTTGGCCCGTAAAATCAGCCTGACGGGCCGCATTTCGCGCCGGACGTTTACGTTGAACGTTGGCGAGGTTCGCCCATCGCGATACCTCTGGCGTGGCGAGATCGCCCGGCCGAACCGCCGGACGGTGATTACAAATTGATGGATGATGGTGAGGTGCCGGTGAGGCTGACGCGCGAAGCCGCCGTTTTACATGGAAAAGGCGGTCATCGGCTGGCCAGCCGGGGTGCCGTTCCGTCGGCCTCAACGGGACGATAAACGACGGCGCGTGCGCCGGCACTCATGCGCGCGCCACGGTTTGACGCGGTTGCGCGCCGTCGCGGTCCCGGCGGCTATACGCCGGTGACGTTCTCTTCGATGAAGTCGGGGTGCTGGAGCCGGGTAAACTCGATGGCGAAGCCATCGTCGATATGGCGGACCACCCGGCCGGCGGTCTTGCCAAGAGTCACCGGTGCGCCGATCGGCGGCAGAAGGTCCGGTGCGATCGAAATGGCCGCGCCCGATGCCGATAAGTCGATGATGCGGCAGGTGACGTTGGTGCCGTTTTGCAGGATCAGCCGCGCGATCGGGTTGCGCGGTGTAAATCGGCCGTGCCGGCGGTCTTCCGGCAGGTTGAGGATTTGCCGGTTGGCGAGCCAGGTGAGCTGGGCGGCGAGCTTGTCGCGTTTGCGCGGCGTCGCCGAGATGTCCATGGCAAAGCCATTGTCGAGCAGGCGGGCGATCTTACCTTCGAGCCGGCCGAGGTGGTCGACATAGGCGATGACGCGCTCGCCCGGAACGCCGGCAATCGGCGCGACCACGGCCATGCCGCCGGGCGACATATCGACGACCTGACAGGGGAACTCGCGCCGGTCGGCCAACATATAGCGACCGAGTAGATTAACCTTCACACGTTGGTGACGCCGGCGTTCTTCGGCCAAAGGCAAGGATTTGTATGGGGTCAAAGGCTCCGCCATGGGGCCGGCCTCTTGAAAAAATGTGCGCGCCCGTATTCCCCAACCTTATGGCCCTAGTCTTAATGGTTCGTTATCCGGATGGTTTGTCGCTCGTGGTGTCATGCGGACCTGGGCGGCCGCCGCGATAAACGATGAATCCGTGCTTGATTTGGCTGCCGTCCGACGGCCGCGCCGTCATAGGCGTGCCGGACCTTGTCGTGCCGGGCCTTGGCGCGCCGGATTTGCGGAATGGCGATGACCAGCGGTTCTGCCAGCGTTCGCGCCACTGACTCGACAACGGTCCGCGCAACGGAATTTGCGTCGGCGTGACAACGAAGCGTCGGCCTTGTGCGTTGTCGAGATCGGTGCCGACATAATGAATGGTGCCGAGCGTCAGCGCGGTCACCGGCTTTTCGCCGAGCCAGTAAGGTGGCGCAAGAGGCGCCAGCAGACCGAGCGCGCGAACCCGCGCATGGCCGCTCTGGCCAAGCGGCAGCAGGATCATTTCCAGTTCGACGGCGGCTCCATCATCGGCTTCGCCGATCAGTCCGGCGGCGACGCCGATCTGCTCTCTGGCGACGATCGTCATCAGGGTCTCGATCATGTCGGTGCTGGCCGCGTCCCACAGCGCGGCAAAAGCCTCGCCTTTGATTTCGCGGCCGAACAGGGCGCAGACCCGCGTGCCGGCCAGCCGGAAGCACAGCCGGTCGTCATCGTCGGCAGCGAGAATGAACGTGTCGCCGAGCTGGTGGCGGATATCGGCCGGATCGATATCCGCGCGCTCCGGCGCCGGCCGCGTGCCGCGCTGTTTATGCCAATAGGCGAATAAGGCCCGCGTCGATGGGTGTTTCATGGCGCGCCATCCTGTTCCATCGCGACACTGAGGGGCCCTCGCGGTGTCCCTATTTGGGACAACGGCGCGGGCCTTTCGTCGCTATGGCGTGACAGCAGCAGGTGGCGTGCCGGTTTCGCCGCTGGACTGCGGCGCGGCTGCGTCAGAGCGATGTAATGTCCCGTTAATCCTAAAATCGGCAGGTCTCGCTTGCGATGCGGCGGGCAAGGGCGTAACCGGATTCAACAGGTGAACTAAAATTGCCGGATTGTCCCGGTTGGATTGCCGTTGCCGGACGCTTCCCACCGGAATCTTCTTCTGGAAAATATTGCTGTGAAAAACGAACCGCTTTTCAATATCCCGACCGTGATCGTGACGTTGCTGATCGTGCTGGCCGCGATCCATGGCATGCGCGAATGGTTGCTGACGGATCGGCAGGATCTCGAGTTCGTTTTCACTTTTGCCTTCGTGCCGGCGCGTTACGACAGCTCGATCGTTCTCAATGGCGTCATACCGGGCGGCTTCGGCGCCGAGGTCTGGAGCTTCGTGACCTATTCGCTGCTGCACGGCAGCTGGACGCATTTGGGTTTCAACGCGATCTGGATGCTGGCTTTCGGCAGCGCGGTCGCACGCCGCTTCGGAACCTGGCGGTTTCTCGCTTTCTTCGCAGTGACCGCGGCGGCCGGCGCCTTGATGCATCTTGTGACCAATGCCGGTTCGACCGCGCCGATGATCGGCGCGTCCGCCTCGATCTCCGGCGCGATGGCGGCGGCGCTGCGCTTCGCGTTTCAGCGCGGCGGTCCGCTCGGTGTGCTCGGCAGCACCGATGAAGAAGCCTTTCGTGTGCCGGCTATTCCTCTGTCCGGCGTGTTGCGCGACAGCCGCGTGTTGATCTTTCTTGCGGTCTGGTTCGGCACCAACTTGCTGTTCGGCATTGGCGGCTCGGCCTTTACTGGCGCCGATGAAGTGGTGGCCTGGCAGGCGCACATTGGCGGCTTTCTAGCCGGCTTGTTGTTGTTCTCGTGGTTCGATCCCAAAGACCGGACGCCGGACCGCACGTCGGATCGTGAGCCGGACGTAACGCACTACCAGTAACGACGCTGCGATGCCGCATCGTTATGCCGCGTTGCACAGCGGCGACGGTGTCGGGATGTCGCATGTTTGGTCTTGACGGAACCGGCTGCCAGGCAGGATCGTTGTCGGCAGCCGGAGACTCGGGCGAACGACATCTGTCGTTGGGTCTCGCATCAAACATAATGCCCGCGCTCCGGAGCCAAGGAGGCTGCCATGAACGTGAAGACGATTCTGGCCGCAAAGGGCGGCGACATCTTTACCATCGATCCGACCGCCGATCTGGCGGCGGCGGCGAAGCTGCTGAGCAAGCATAAAATCGGCGTGGTCGTGATCGGCGGTGCCGGCGGGCGGCTCGCCGGCATTCTGTCGGAACGCGATATCGTGCGGGCATTGTCGGAACATGGCGTCGCCGCGTTGAGCGTGCCGGTCGGTCAGGTGATGACCCGTAACGTCACGACC
>WGNB01000023.1 GCA_016124795.1 Rhodopseudomonas sp.
ACCGGAGCTTGAGCCGCACAAAACGTCCGAAAAACAAGGCCTTGTTTGGAAGCGCTTTAAGGACGGCAGCGGTTGAGGCTTAGCGCAGCGCACAATGGGTGGCAAGCCGACATTCGCCACCAATTCGTCTCAATTGCTGCCATTGCGGCGCAAGTTGTGGATCGTTTGCGAGCGCCGAGCCGAGTCCAGCGGTCGGGCCCCCATGACCGCGCCGCGCCCTGAGTCGATTGACAGCCCTACGATGCCACCAGGATAGTCTGCGCCGGGACGACAGAACTGCATAAAAAAATCAGGAAACGCTCCATGACGCTCTCTCGCAACGTCGCCATGCTGGCGATCGCCTGCGGCCTGCTGGCCGGGCCGGCAACCGCCGAAAACTATCCGTCACGCACCGTTAAGGTCGTCGTGCCGTTCGGGGCCGGTGGGCCCACCGACGTTTACGCACGCGCAATCGCCGCGGAATTGCAGAAATCGATGCATGTGACTTTCGTCATGGAAAACCGGCCGGGCGCCGGCACCACCATCGGCACGGAAGCGGTCGCGACCGCTGCCCCTGACGGCTACACCCTGCTGATGGTATCGGGCACCCAGACCGTCAACGAAACGCTCTACGGCCATAAGCCTTATCGTTTAATGCAAAATCTGGTGCCAATCGCACCGTTGATCGAGACTGACCTGGTGCTGGTGGTCAATCCCAAGGTGCCGGCGCACAATCTCAAAGAACTGCTGGCGCTGGCGCGGGCCAAGCCCGGCACCTTGAATTACGGCTCCTCCGGCCCCGGCTCGAACTACCATATGGCCGGCGAACTTCTGAAAAACATCACCGGAATCAATATCCAGCACATTCCCTACAAGGGGTCGGGCGGCATGCGCACCGACATCCTGAGCGGCCAGATCCAGATTCTGTTCGATTCGGTGCCGACCATGGCGCCTCTGATCAAGGCCGGCAAAGTCAGGGCGCTCGGCACCAGCGGTCTGACCCCCTCGCCGATCCTGCCGGGCGTGCCAACGCTTGATCAGGCCGGCGCCAAAGGCTTTCACGCCACGCTTTGGGTCGGGTTCATGGCGCCGGCCGGCACGCCACAGCCAATCGTCGATCTCCTCAATCGCGAGATCACCAAGGCAGTCAACCAGCCGGCCCTGAAAAAGACCTGGGAGGAGCAAGGCGCGACCCCGCTGACAATGACCCAGCCGGCCTATAAGGCTTTCATGCAGGCGCAGATCGATAAATGGGCTAACATTATCGCGACCAACCACATCAAACATATCAACTGACACGCCGGAACAACCGGCCCCCGCAGGGTGCCGCCGGGCTCGCACCAGAGACACAGGATCGACGCGAATGAACGAAAAGACCTCGCCGAACGCCACTACCTTCCCCGGCACCGAACATTGGACCACGCGCGACGGCGAGGTGAAGCTGTTCCTGTTCAACAAGGTCGCTCACGAACCGAACGAGACCCGGGGCACGATTCTGTTCGTGCACGGCTCTTCGATGGCCGGTCAGCCGACCTTCGATCTACAAGTACCGGGCAGGCCCTATTCCTCGGCGATGGATTACTTCGCCCACCTCGGTTACGACTGCTGGAGCGTCGATATGGAAGGCTACGGCCGCTCCACCAAGGATCGCGACAACAACGCCCCGATCAGCCAGGGCGCCGAAGACTGCTACGCCGCCGCCCTCTACATCCAGAAACTGCGCGGCAAGCGCCCGCTGATGGTCTATGGCATTTCGTCTGGCGCCTTGCGCGCGGCGATGTTCGCCGAACGTCACCCCGAGATGGTGGCGCGGCTGGCGCTAGATGCCTTCGTGTGGACCGGCGACGGCTCGCCGACACTGGCCGAGCGCAAGAAGAAGCTGCCTGATTTCATCAACGTCAATCGCCGTCCGATGAGCAAGGCCTTCATTCACTCGGTGTTCGACCGCGATCATCCCGACACCGCCGAGCGCAACGTGATCGACGCCTTCGCCGACGCTGTGGTCGCACTCGACGATTCGGTGCCAACCGGCACCTATATCGACATGTGCACCAAGCTGCCGGTCGTGAACCCGGAAAACATCACGGTGCCGACGCTGATCATGCGCGGCGAATTCGACGGCATTGCCTCGATCGAAGACCTGCTGGCATTCTTTGCCTTGCTGCCGAACCCGGACAAGCAGTTCTCGGTCATGTCCGGCATTTCGCATGCCAGCTTCCAGCAGAAAAACTACATGATGGTCTATCACATCCTGGCGAGCTTCTACGCCCAGCCCGAGCCGATCTATAAAGGCTGAACGCTGAACGCTCCGTCGTGGCCGACCCCACCCCTCGGCCACGACGAAGCGCGAACTCGCAATTCGGATATCGCGATTAAGTTCCGAGCTTGGTCGCCAGATCGGCGAGATCGTTGCCGGCGACATCCACCGGCACCGTCGGCGCCGGTTCGCCTTTGCCCGGCCCATGCTCGTTGGGCCGGGCGATATGCCCGGTCATCAATCCACAGGCGGCCGCCGACGCCAGATCGTTGGAATGAGCCGCTACCATCATGCAGTGCCCGGGGTCGAGGTCCAAAGCCGCGCAGGCCGCCAGATAAACGCCTGGCTTGGGCTTGTAGTCACCGGCGATCTCCGATCCGAGAATGGCATCCCAAGGCAGATTATTTCGCCGGGCTAGATCGACCATCAGCGAAATATTGCCGTTGGAGCATGGTGCGACCCTGAACCGGGCTTTAAGGCGGGCCAAGGCCGCCGGCACCTCGGGCCAGGCATCGAGCCGGTGCCAGGCCAGCGTGAGGTCGTGCAAGACTTGGTCCGGCAGGCCGTTCACGTCAAAACGTGGCAGGAATCGCTCCAGATTACGCCGGTGCAGAACATCGAGTTTGCTAAACGGGATTCGCCCAGCGCGAACCTCATCCATGCCCGGCTGGTATTCGCCCCGCCAGGCGTCGGCAAAAGCGAGCCAGTCGAGGTCGAACCCGTGCGGCGACAAGATGGCCCGGGCCTCGCGCGCGACCGACGAGCGCCAGTCGACCAATGTTCCGAAAACGTCGAAAAACAGAGCCTGGGGAGCCGGTTTGGCGCGCTGCATCAGCGGGGACCCCCGGCTTTACCGGCCGGCCATCCCCGATTGCCGGGAAACCGAGCCAAACCATTGATAAAGGGAGAATAAAATGGCGGGAGCGACGGGACTCGAACCCGCGACCTCTGCCGTGACAGGGCAGCGCTCTAACCAACTGAGCTACGCCCCCGCGGGCGTGCAGACGAGTTATAGAGGGCCTTATCGCAAGTCAAGCGCCAGTCTGCGGATACCGCCCGGATCGGATCGAAATTGCGGAAACGCCCTATTTATCGACAGGAATCGATGGTCAGACCGCCTCCGAATCGTCTATGCGGGCAAGAGCTTCGGCGCTTCGCCGGAGCTGCGGATCAAGAGGAGGGTCCCCCTGATGGCTACGGCACCTGCAAAAGCCCCGACACCGGCAACGGTCACGTTGAAACATCTTGCTGCGGCGCTCGCTGAATCGCACGAAATGTCGAAGAAGCAAGCGGAAGCCGTCCTCGGTGACCTCGTCGGCAACATCGTCAAGCACCTGAAGAAGGGTGAGCGTATCCGAATCGGCGGCCTCGGCATTCTCCAGGTTCGCAAACGCGCTGCCCGCATCGGCCGCAACCCGGCCACTGGCGAGCAGATTCAGATCAAGGCCAGCAAGAAGGTCGCCTTCCGCGCCGCCAAGGAGCTCAAGGAAGCGGTCTGAGCGCTTTTCGGACCGACCCTCCAGCAAACTCGAAACGCCTTGCTCTGGTGTCTTCGACGACCATTTGGAAATGAAAACGGCAGGCCGGGGATGAGCCCTCGCCTGCCGTTTTCGTTAAAGGCTCTATGGCAACGGCCCCTTGAACCGATTGCGGCGCAGATATGAAGGCCGGGACATTAAGGCGAAGGACGAAAGCCCACCTCGCGTCGTTCAGGCGTCAAAGGTCAGCCCGTCAAATCCGGGCTCAATATGCGGCGGCAGACTGGCCCGTAATTGGGCGTAGTCCAGATCCGTATGCATGTCGGTCAGGATCGCGTGCTTCGGTTTGATCCGTCCGATCCATGACAACGATTCATCGAGATTGAAATGGCTGGGATGCGGCGCTTTGCGCAAGGCGTCGACAATCCAGACATCGAGGCCAGAAAGCGCATCGACGCTTTCCGTTGGCAAGCCCTTCAGGTCGGTCGAATAGGCGACGTTGCCGAAGCGAAAGCCGAGCGACGGAATATCGCCGTGGCTTTGCAGAATCGGCAAAACGTCGATCGGGCCGCCTTGGCCATGAATCGTGATGGCCTGCCCCGGTACCAGCCGATGCTCCTTGAGGATCGGCGGGTAGCCGCTACCTGGCGGCGTCATGAAGCAATAGCCGAAACGCGCATGCAGCGCGCGCGAGGTCGGTTCGTCCAGCCATGTATCGACCTGCCGCCGCTTGTGGACGAACAAAGGCCGCAGGTCGTCGAGGCCATGGGTATGGTCGGCATGCTCGTGGGTGATCAAGACGCCATCGAGCCACTCGACCTTGGCGTCGATCAACTGCTCGCGCAGGTCGGGGCCGCAATCGACCAGCACGCGGGTGACCTTGTCGGCGCTCTGCATCCGTTCGATCAGAAGCGCACAGCGCCGCCGCCGGTTCTTCGGTTCGTTCGGGTCGCAATCGCCCCAGCCGAGCGCCACACGCGGCACGCCCATCGACGAGCCGCAGCCCAGTATCGTGAAGCGCAAACTCATGCGACGACCTCTGCCGCCACATTAAGTTCGCGTGGCACTTTGCTGAATAACCGAAAGAAATTTTCAGTGGTCTGACGCGCGATTTCGTCTTCGGGGACGCCCCGGGTCTGTGCCAGCATTTTGGCAGTCTGCACCACGAAAGACGGTTCGTTGCGTTTACCGCGATAAGGCAGCGGCGCCAGATAAGGCGAATCCGTTTCGACCAGCACTCGATCAGCCGGCAGGTCCCTGGCAATATCGCGCAGGTTCTGTCCGGTCTTGAACGTCAATATGCCGGTAAAGCCAATATAGAGACCGAGCTCGATTGCCTTGAAGGCCAGTTCACGGCCCCCGGTGTAGCAATGCAGCACCGCCGGGAAAAACCCCTGAGCGATTTCCTCGGTCAGGATCTCGGCCATGCGCTCGTCGGCGTCGCGCGCATGAATCACCAAGGGCAAGCCGGTCTGGCGCGCCGCGATAATGTGTTGCCGCAGGCCCTGCTCCTGGGCATCGCGCGGACTACTGTCGTAGTGGTAATCCAGCCCGGCCTCACCGATGGCGACAACCTTCGGATGCCGCGCCAGGGCGACAAGCTGGTCGGCATCGACGTCGAGCTCCTCATGGGCGTTATTCGGATGAGTCCCGACCGAGCAGAAAACATCCGGGAATTTTTCTGCTATAGCAATAAGTTGTGGCAGCTTCTTTATCCGGGTTGAGATCGTCACCATGCGGCCGATACCGGCCACCCGGGCTCGCTCGACCACGGCATCAAGCTCGGCGGCGAAGTCTGGAAAATCCAGATGGCAATGACTGTCGACCAGCATCGTCAGGCGTCCTATTTCGGCGGCGTCTTTGGCTTTTTCGCCTTCGCTTCCGGCTTAGCCGGGCCTTTGGACTGAGCTTTGGCTTCGCCCGCCGCCTCCGGCTCGACATAGCGCGGAAATACGCCCTGCGGGGCTGGCAGAGCCGCGCCAGCGGCAAGGCGTTTGCCGCCCTCGAGCGCATCGAAGAACCGCTCCCCCGCGGGAACCCCCAGCAGGTCGAGAAGCTTGCCGGCCGAGGTCGGAATCACCGACTGGGCCAGGATCGCGATCTGGCGGATGACTTCCGCCGTTACATACAAAATCGTCCCTTGACGCTCGGGATCGGTCTTGGCCTTGCCCCAGGGCGCCTCCGACGCGAAGTAACGATTGGCGTCGGCCACCACACCCCAGACGACATTAAGCATCAGGTGCAGCTGCTGGGTCTTCATATGCTCGCGCGCGGCCGCGAGCATCGCGTCGGCGCCGGCCAGAATGGTCTGATCCTCCGGCGTGAACTCGCCCGGCTGCGGCAGCACACCGCCGAAGGCCTTGGCCACCATGGACAGCGAGCGCTGCGCCAGATTGCCGAGATCGTTGGCCAGGTCGGCGTTGATGCGATTGACGATGGCTTCGTGGCTGTAGCTGCCGTCCTGGCCGAACGGCACCTCCCGCAGAAAGAAATAGCGCATCTGGTCGACGCCGTAGGTTTCAGCCATCGTGAAAGGATCGATGACGTTACCGACCGACTTCGACATCTTCTCGCCGCGGTTAAACAAAAAGCCATGCGAGAAGATGCGCTGCGGCGGCTCGAGCCCCGCCGACATCAGAAAGGCCGGCCAGTAGACCGCGTGAAACTTGACGATATCCTTGCCTATGACGTGCAGCGCCGCCGGCCAGTAGCGCTTGAAAAGCGGGCTGTTCTCGTCAGGGAAACCGACGCCAGTGATGTAATTGGTCAGCGCGTCGACCCAGACATACATGATGTGCTTCGGGTTGCCCGGCACCGGGATGCCCCAGTCGAATGTCGTGCGCGACAGCGACAGATCCTTCAGACCGCCTCTGACAAAACTTGCGACTTCGTTGAGGCGCTCTTTCGGCAAAACATAATTCGGCCGCTCATAGAGCTTGAGGAGTTTTTCCTGATAGGCCGACAACTTGAAGAAATAGCTCTCCTCCTCGACCCATTCGACCGGCGTTCCCGTCTCGATCGACAGGCGGACGTTATGTTCATTCACGCGCGTCTCGTCTTCGGCGTAGTAACGCTCGTCACGTACCGAATACCAGCCGGCATATTTGTCGAGATAGATATCGCCATTGGCTTCCATGCGACGCCAGATTTCCTCCGACGACCGGTAATGGCGCTCCTCGGTGGTGTGGATGAAATCGTCGTTCGAGCAATTGAGCATCTGCACCATCGCCTCGAAGCGCGGCACATTGCGGTCGCGCAACTGGCGGGCGGTCAGACCTTCCTTGGCGGCGGTCTGCTGCATCTTCTGGCCGTGTTCGTCGGTGCCGGTCAGAAAATAGACGTCGTAGCCGTCGAGCCGCATGAAGCGGGCAATGGAGTCGGTCGCAATCGCCTCATAGGCGTGCCCGATATGCGGCACGCCATTCGGGTAGGAAATGGCGGTGGTGATGTAAAACGGCGTTTTGTCGGGCATTTTCGGCTTTGCTTAGAGGGTGGAACGGCCGCGAAAACCGGCCAGGCTCCTTGAGTCAGGACGTTAGGTAACAATCGTCCGGGATTGGGGCAAGCGAGAGGCCCCCGCCCCGGGTACCCCCGCGAAAACGCTTGATTTAACCCAATTGGCGTCGGCGGCAGGCCCCAGGGAGTCGAACTGCCGCGGTCTTCCTGCCTGCGAAGCAGCCACACCCGGCACAACGCCAATACGGTCGCGACGCGAGTCGTGTAAGCCTGCGGCCCCTCGGCGATCCCGTGCCACGACGCCGCTGGCGACCACAACGCGCCGACCGGCCGACGCCGTCCAGTCGCAGCTATTTCTTGTCGCACATATCGTCGAGCGGACCGAACACGGCGCCGATCTCCTTGGCGAGATTCGAGGTCGGCTCGAGCTCCTGCAACCCTTCCATCAGGGCGATATATTCAGGGCCAAGGTTGGCGCCCATGTCGTCCATCTTTTCCGACAGGCTGTTAACCGCGGCCTGGTCTTTCTTTTCGTAAGCCTGCTCGATCTTCTGGCCGAGGTCGTCGAGATCGCAATAGGTTTTCACCTTCGCCTTGTCGGCCTGGATCATCTGCACGACGCGCTGCGCCGCGGCTTTGGTCGGCGCCGGCGGCGGCGTATTCTGCGTTTTGCTCTCTTCCGCGGTCGGTGGTTTGCCCTGCGCCCGCGCGCCAATCGACGAAATCAGCAGAGCGCCTGTCACAACAAGCGCGGCAACGGCGACGAACTTAACGGTCATTTCGGTCTCCCGACTTGAGGCTGACGACTGCGACGGGCGGCGACAGTATCGTATTTCCAGCCGCCCGATATGACGATTTCCCCGCCGTCTCGGGATACGCACAATTGCTTTTGTATAAAATTTGCGGCCCCGCAGCGGCCGAATCATGCGACGTTTAACCGCTTACCAGGTCGCCAGAAACCGCTCGACGATATTGCTGGGCGCCGGCTCGCTGTTAGCGGCATAGCGCCGGCCGGAAACGCGGCGAACACCGCCTTCCCGCGCCGCGGTCCGCCACGACGTGCCGCCAAGGCTCGGCACCACCACCAGCCTGTTGACCTTGCCGTCAAGATACGCCTGCAGAAACCTGCGATATTCCTTGAACGAAACGCAGCCGTTCGACTGTCCGTTCGGTCCCAGCATGTAGGTGTGGGCCAGCATGCCATCGCGGCCGTGCATCTTGCTTTCATCGACCGGATTGAGACGAATGGCGCGCACGCCATGGAACAACTGTTCGCGCAAAGTCAGGTCATAAACATTCGGCGGCGTTGGACCGCGCATTTTGACTTTGACGAAACGCGGATCGTCCAGCTTGTCGTAAAGCCCGGAATGGGCCTCGAGCTTCTGGCCGTCGGGCATGTAAACGGTGTGGCCGGCAATGTCGTAGACGGCGGTGCGGTTATCGACATCGGGCAACGCCGCGATTTTGTCGTGCACGGTCGGCGGCGCCACCGGCTTAGCTGGCACTGGCGGTGGGTTCACAATCGCCACCTTGGTGTTACGCGCGGCGGCTTTGGATTCGACTGCCGTATTGGGCTTGGGCAAAGCCGCTGGAGGGCTGGCTGGTGCGAGACTGGCTACATCCTTGGTCGCCGCCTTTGCATCGGCTTTCGGCCCCAGTCCCGGCACCGCCGCGTTCCATTCTGCCGCCGGCTTGGCGACGAATTCGGCCGCGACCGGAGGTGTCTTGATCGGCGCGAGCCGCGCGACCGGCGCAAAATAGCCGGTGCTGGCGATGTCCTGATTGACGCGTGTCTGCGGAACTTCAACGACTTTTGCCGGTTTGCCGGTCGAATGCACCCATTTCGGGCCAAGGGCCGGCGTCACACTGCTGGTCGGATTGCCATCGTAGCCCAACGCCAGGGTCGCCGGACCACCGTAACCGATCCGCTGGGCAAAGCCTTGCGGCAACGTGCCCGATACCATGCCGAGGCTTATGCTGCCGCTGTGGCGACTATTTTGACTGCCATTGGCGAGCCACGCCGCCGCAACCGTTGCCAGCGTGAGCGTCAAGCCCACCGCAGCGAGGGCTGCGATAGCCAGCATCACATGGGTGGCGACAAATCGGAGTAAGCGGCGTCCGGCGCCGAAAGACAGAAACCGGCCGTCGTCGAGGACGACGCCATCGAAATAAACCGCGGCCGCACGCGCCATAGGTTACGCCACTTATACTCTACTGCTTCCATCGATGCGGACCCGGCTTTCGTTACCGTTGCCGCACCGGCCGAGCCGGTTGCCGCGCTCCTTGAACCAAGATCCATCTGAGCGCTCAGTACGCCGACAATGGGGCCTTAGGGTTAAGCCCCCGTAAATGCCGGACAACAAAGGTGTTATTCATTTTAGCAACCACTGCGCGGTGGAACTTTTGCGGCCGAATTACGGCGACGCATTCCATAGCCCGCTACCAATCACCGACAAGGCCGGGCGCGGTTGTGTCTCACTTGGCCGACCTGTTTGAGGCTTCGACTAGGCCTTCGACTCGCGTACCACTAGCGACATGACAAATGTCTCCATCCCGACACCAGAAGCCGCCCGCGCCCCACGGTTCGGCTTGTTCCGAACGATGCGGATCGGCTTTGCCGTTCTTGGTATCGCTACCTTGGCCGCAGGTCCGGCTTTGGCCGAACCGATGAAATGCAGCAAAGAGGAAAGCGCCTGTATCGCCGTTTGCGCTGCGGGCACCAAGGCCAAGCTCTCAAACTGTCTGACGGCCTGCGGAGCCAGCCAGTCTTATTGCAAAAAGACCGGCTGCTGGATCAACGGTGCCAAGAATTATTGCGGTCTAGCCAAGCAATAAGCAGAGTGAGACGGTCGCGTGGAGTCACGCCGCAACCGTCACCAGAAACCGCTCGACGCGGCCTTGGAGGTTGGACAAAGCCGTCTCGACGGTTTGAGACGCATTGAGCACGATCTCGACCGAACCGCGCGCTTCGGTGGCGGCAAGCGCGACTTCGCCGAGCACCTGAGACACATGGTGGGTGCCAGCCGCGACGCTCGCGACATTGTGCGAAATCTCGCCGGTCGCCGTGTTTTGCAGATTGACAGAACCGGCCACGACGTGTGTGCGCGTACTGATTTCCTGCATCCGGCCGGCGATCTTCTGGATCGTTTCGACCGCACTGGCGGTCGAGTTCTGCACGTCAAGAATGTGACGGGCAATATCCTCGGTTGCCTTCGCGGTCTGTACGGCGAGCGATTTGACCTCGGACGCGACTACGGCAAAACCCCGACCGGCCTCGCCTGCCCGCGCCGCTTCGATGGTAGCGTTGAGCGCCAGAAGATTGGTCTGCGAGGCGATCGCATTGATCAGCTTGATCACCTGACCGATCTTTTGCGCGCCCGACGAGAGCGCGGCAATCTCGTCGTCGGTCGCCGCCGCTTCCTCGGCGGCGACCTGCACGATCCGGCTGGTATGGCCGAGCTCACCGCTGATATCCGCGATCGACGATGACAGTTGGTTGGCCGCGGTCGCGACCGCGCTGACATTGGTCGACGCTTCATCGAAGGAGCCAACCGCGTCGGCGGCAAGTTCGGAGGTGCGCTGCGAATTGCTCATCAAGGCGCGCGCATTGGCCCGCATGGCAAGGACGCTGGCTCTGACGCCGTCGAGCAATTCAACCGCCTGCGGACGAAACTCGGCGATTGCCTGATCGATCGCGGCGCGGCGCGATTTTTCGCTTTCGATCGCGGCGCGTTCGCGTTCGGCCTGTTCCTGTTCGGTGACGTCTTCATGGGTCGAGACCCAGCCGCCGCCCGGCCGCACGACGTTCGAAACCGCGATTTTGTGGCCGTCTGGCAAGTCGACGAGATATTTGAACGGTTTGCCCGCCTGCGCGGCCTCACGCGCCCGGCTGGTATATTCGTCGGGTGTCCCAATCAGACTGCCGGCTCGATGCCGCTGCTGCATCAATTCCAGCAAGGTGCTGCCGATCCTGATCGGCTCCTTGAGGCCGTATAGTTCGGCATAACGCTTGTTCCAGAGCACCAGCCGGCCGGCCTTGTCGAACATGACGAGGCCCTGCGACATGTTGCCGAGCGCATCGTCGAGCAAGGTAACCTTGTCTTGGGTCGAGCGGTCGGCAAAAGCGCCGATCAGGCAAACGCCGAGCACGCCAATCGCAACACTGGCGATGAAGGCCGCCAGTGAATGGGGCGACACCGACAATCCGCTAAAGCCGTGCGTCGGGTCCGGCACGATTTGCACCGCCCCCATCGCAGTGAAGTGGACGGCGACAATGGCCAGCGTCATCAGGCCGGCGGCGGCCCAGAGTTTGGCCCTGTTATCGGCCCGCTCGGCCGCCAGCATGGCCGCACCGCCTAGCGCCATGCCGAGAACGATCGACGCCACGACCAAATCGAATGTCCAGACGATGTACCCCGGCATTTCGAGCGCGGCCATGCCGAGATAATGCATGCTGGCGACGCCGACCCCGATAACGATACCGGCAACGGCGGCGCGAATGGCCGAGGGACCGTAGACGCCGAAGGCAAACCCAAGTCCGGTCACACCGATCGCTACCGCGAGAGAAAGACCGGTCAGAGATACATCATAGGCAATCGGGACATTCGGCTCGAAAGCGAGCATGGCGATGAAATGCGTCGCCCAAATCCCGCATCCGGTCGCGGCGCCCGCGCCCGCGACCCACAGCAGGCGAATCCGCCCGCCGGTCGCCTGGGCGCGTCTGAACAAGGCAATCCCGGTCAGGCTGGCGAGCAAACATACCAGCCCGGCCAGCGCAACCAGGCGCAGGTCGTGCTGGGTGGTCAGGCAACTGAAGACCTGAAACATCGGATTCCTTGAGTGAATCGCGTTCGATACCGTTTTCCGAAATTGGTCTGTAGTTGATTAAGGCGGTATTAACGATAATGAAATCGCGAAAATAAACGAGCACCGGAGCCAACGACGGACTTACGGCCCGCTACTTCGCCGCCAGCAGCGCCGCCGCCTCCTTCGCCGGCTGGTCCGCCAGTTCGACGCGGTCGCGGCCCTTGGCCTTGGCCCGGTAGAGCGCCGCGTCGGCGCGCGCCAATAGCGATTGCGCACTATCGGTGGGGTTGAATTCGACGACGCCGAAGCTGCATGTCACGGTGCCGACGCCGGGGTGGTTCAGCGCATTGAAGCCCTCGCGCAAATGGCCGGCCAGGTGGCTCGCCATCGTGCCATCGATGCCCGGGCACAGAATGACGAACTCCTCGCCGCCCCAGCGCGCCAGAATATCGGACGCGCGAATGTGAGCGGCACCATAGCGCGATAACTCGACCAACACCGCGTCGCCGGCCTGATGACCGTGCTTGTCGTTGACGGATTTGAATCGATCGATGTCAAACAGGATGAGAGACAGCGGCGTGCCGTAGCGCTGCGCCCGCAGCATCTCGACGGCCAGGCTGCGATCGAACTTGCGGCGGTTGAATAATCCGGTCAACGGATCGGTCGCCGCCCGGTGATCCAGGTCGCGCGCCAGTTCTTCAAGCCCGAGGCGTCTCTCCAATTGCAGATTATCGTGGAACCAGCGTTCGCGGCCAACCAGATAGACCAATGCGATGATCGTCAGTTGCAACGTGATAATGATGCCGAGCACGCGGCTGGCGAAAATGCCCTGCGGCGTCTTCCAGACCACCAACGACCAGTCGCCATGCACGACCGAAATACGTTGAACGAAATCGCGGTTGCCATCGAACTTGGTCCACTGCGAGGTCTCGATTTCATGCTCGAGCAGCGGAGCACCCGATATCGGGCCATAGATCAAGGCCAGGGCTTGGACTTCTTTCGTCGGCAAAGGCCACAGCGGCCGGAACCGCATGGCGGCGCGATTGGTCACCAATGGCACGCCATTGCCGTCAATCAGCGCGAAAGAGCGGTCGAATGTTTTGAGGTCTCGTTCGAACCCGGCCAGCGATTTGCGCAGCACGACAACGCCGGTGACGTGGCCATCCGATTCACGTAATGGATAGCTCGCATAATAATACGGTGCATTGTCTAGAACATCGAATTCGAAATGGTTGCCCCGATCGCCCACGATCGACATCTGGTAATAACGGGTTCGCGATAGATCGTCGCCAGCATGCACAATGCCGCCGTCGGTGGCGACCAGTACCCGGCCGTTACGGCCGAGCACGTAACCATCACTGGCATCGGCGGCAATGGCGTCAAGCGCCAGTACGGCTTTGGCGCGCGCGCTACTCCCCCCGGCGACGACCCGGTCGATCGCTTCGGTATAGGCCAGCGCCTTGACCATGCCGTCGGTGGCCTTGGTTTCGGCTGCAAGCCGGCTGGCAATCAGGCTGATGTCGCCACTCGATTCTTCCTCGATATGGCTTTTGTAGACGTCCCCGAGAACCTGGGTCAGTACCCAACCGACGACCAGGATCACCCCCAGCGCGCCCAGCGTCCGATAGAACTGATTATGCTGAAAGGCGGCATAGCGGGTCGACGCCAGATCGGAGACCAGCCTTTGACCCCAATAGCCCCAGATAGAAAACGCGATGAAGCATGCGATCAAGGCACGCACGAATTGAATCGGCATGCCGGTCCATTGCGCGAAGACGTCATAGTTGAAGACGTCGAGGCTCCAATTCGGGACGGCCGGCACGATCGCCCCGGCAGCCAGACCGTAAAGCACAAAGCCGGCAGCGGCGAGATAAAGCCAATGCCGCTCGCGTAGCGTAACTTCGCGAGCATGACGGGCAATCATGATGGCTGAGATTTCGGCCGCCGGCAGGCCCACGACGTAGCGGGCAAAGACATTGGCGCCGTTGACGCCGGCCAGATAACCGCCGAGCGCAACCAGCAGCAACAGTGGCACATAGATCCAGCGGCCGGTCACCCAGAAGTCGCGACGTATCGCCTCGCGGCGCGCGAACTTGAACAGGAATACGAACGACAGGGTCATCACCGCCGTCCGCAGGATCGCGAAGGCCGGCGAGTCGGAAAAGATCAGGGCGCTCAGATCGAGCCATTCGCTGATACCGTGCACATAGCCGAATGCACCCAAAATCATCCACGGCACCGAGCCGCGTTCGCCCCGCGCGACCGATAAACAAACCGCGCCCAGCAGAATGAACGCCAGCCCGTAAAAGAACAGAATGAAGTCGAGCTGATCGGCGAAAAACGAGGCCATGCGATCCATGACGTTGTCGCGTCGGAACAAAGGTCAGGATCTTCTAACCGAAACAGATTCAAGCCCGGTTAATTCAACGTAGCGGCCGCGTGATACTCCGGCTTTGGTAACCAGATCGTTCCGTCGTCCGGTCGGGAGACTGGCGCGGGTTCCCAAGACCGGTTCGTCGCTGCCGATTGGGCGGACCCGCCGGTTCTCCCCCGCACCGCAACATTTTTAAGAAACCGTCACCCGAATCACCTAGCCTGTTTTCATGGCGGTTCGTCGATTTCGGATCGATAAGGTAACCAGGTCATCCGGGGCCAAAGCGCTCCCGGACGCCGTTATGCCCACCGCCTCGGCCGCAAAGCCCCAGCCCCGCATCCTCCCCGGCACCCGAATTGGCACGTTCAATGCATCTCAAACCGTGCGCCGGCGCGGTCCGCTGGTCTTTGCGTTCCGCTCTATGCGCCATTTGCAGTCCACCATAAGGAGCTGGCCTTGGGTAAGAATCTCAACAAAAAGCGCCGCCGTGCTGACCGCGTATCCGGTACCGCTGAGATCATAAACTTCCAAAAGCCCAAATTCGAAGCCGAGCGCATACTGCCTCCGATCAAGGCGCTCAACCCGACCCAAGCCGACTATCTCGACGCGCTGCGCAAATTCCCGCAAGTCATCGTCCTGGGGCCGGCCGGCACCGGTAAAACCTGGATCGCCGCCACCCACGCCGCCGACCTGTTCCGCAACCGCCGCATCGACAAGATCATCCTGACCCGCCCCAACGTGCCGTGCGGGCGCTCGCTCGGCTTCTTTCCGGGCTCACTGGAGGACAAATTCGCGCCTTGGGCCGCGCCGGTCGTCGAGGCGATCAAGGACCGCATCGGCAAGTCGGCCTATGAAATCGCGCTCAAGAACGGCAGCATTGAAATGGTGCCGTTCGAGGTCATGCGCGGCCGCTCCTGGAAAAACGCTTTCGTCCTGCTCGACGAGGCCCAAAACGCGACGCCGGCCGAAATCAAAACCTTCCTCACCCGTATCGGCGAAGACTGCACGGTCGTCATCAATGGCGACATCAGCCAGTGCGACCTTGACGTCGGATCCGGCCTGCGCACGGTCATCGAGATGATCGACCGCCAGAACCTGCCGGTGCCGGTGGTCGAATTCGGCCGCGGCGACATCGTGCGCTCCGGCATCTGCGCGATGTGGGTCAACGCGTTCGAGGAGGCCCATATCTGACCGGCCTCGGTTGAGGCAACGCTGCCGGTCACGCCCTGCTCTCTCTTGTGCGAGGCCCGGAAAACGGAGCATCTTTACGGTGCTTCGTTTTCGCGGACCTCGCACAAGAACAATAGACAGGGATGGAAATAAATATGGCGGCCGTCAGTTCCGGCATTGATCCTGAGCATATCGTGGTGCGCGAACCGGTTGCCGGTTCGCCATTTCCCGTCGACCTCATGTATGTTGAAATGGTCGACGGCGCCTATGTCCCCATCGGCATGCGCAAACCCGAAGGGGCCGGACCATTTCCACTGGTCTTGTTCGCGACCGGCAATGGCGGCGGCGGCATGGCGATGCTGCGCGATCACATTCAAAACAAGAGCTGGTCTCAGGACGAACTGATCAAGGCCGGCTATGCCGTGGCCTGGATGCGCTATCGGGCCGAGGTTGATTATGCCTATGACCGGATCGGCAAACTGGTTCAATCCGGCCGCCAGGACCGGCAACTCTTCAATCGCGGACCGCTCGAATATGAAGATGCGATCGCAATCACCGAATATTGCAAGACGCTGCCTTTTATCGACGGCGACCGCGTGGGCTATGTCGGCGTCAGTCACGGCGGCGAAATGGCGCTGAAGATGGCGTCGGAATACGGTGGCATCAAAGCTTATGTCGCCAGCGAGCCGGCCAGCCATGAATTCCTCCGACTCAAGCCAGACGAGACCGCGCATGTCGATCCGAAGACCGGCCTGCTCAACGTCGAAAAGATGCTGATGCGCGAACCGGCCAAGGTGCGCGCCCGGATCACCGAGGATGTCGCCCGCGCCCGCATCGCGACGATCGCTACGCCGTTCTTCGTTCAGGGCCGCGACGACGACGAGTTACAAGGTATCTTCCGCGTCAGCTATGATCTGCTGCACGAGGCCGGCAAGGACGCAATCTGGCAGAGCTACGATCACGACGTTCACGGCTTCATCTATCCCGAACGTGGCACCGACGGCGGCTACGCGCCCGACGTCGTGCAACGCCAGGCCGTGACCGACATCCTGGCGTTCTTCGACCGGCATTTGAAGGCCTGAACCGTTCCGCACTGCAACAGGCCGCCGCGTGCCAACGGGGCGGTTTGTTGCCCGCGTTGTCTGATTAATCGTCTAAATCACTGACGAACCGTCGACGGAACGCCAACGGACCGTGCCGCTGGCGCGTTGTGCGCCGCCCAAGCTCCGACCGTACAATCGACACTTGCGTGTGTGCGGGAGAATAACAACTCCACTACTGCATTAGCGCGACAAGTGCTACGGTTGTGCCGACCGGGCACCCAACGCTCGGTTGCGATCGAAAGGTCCGCGAGGCGCAAGCAAGCGGAACCGACGTCCCGAATGACCACCCAACGAAAAGTTGGGGGCGACGAACAATGAGTCAGGGAGGCTTCCATGCTAAAGCATAAGACAGCTCTGCCGATCATGGCAGTCGCGCTTTGCGCGCTGCTGACCAACGCCAATGTTGCAAAAGCCGAAGACACGCTGACGACCCTTGGCGAGTTCCGCCAGAGCGGCTGGCACGGCGACTGGCCGGAGATTCCGCAAACCGGAGCCAAGGCCGACCAGGTCAAGAAGAACCTCGCCAAGATTACGCTGCCGTCGGGCTTCCACATCGGTCTTTACGCGCTGGTGCCCGATGCCCGCCATATGGCAGTCGGTCCGCAAGGCGTCGCGGTCTTCGTCGGTACCCGCAAGTCCAAGGTCTATGTGGTCACCGACCGCGATCGCAATTTCATCGCTGACGACGTCAAGGAATTCGCGCCGTCGCTGCCGAAGGTGATCCCGAACGGTCCCTGCTTCTCCAAGGACGGGTTTCTCTACATCGTAGAGCAAAATCGCGTGCTGATGTATCCGGCCGCGGAGTTCTTCTACGAGAGCCCGGACGTGGTCGCCGTTCCGATCGTGGCGCAAGGCGACCTGATTCCGAAATCCGAGGAGAGCTACAACCATACGGCACGCGAATGCCGCATCGGCCCCGACAACAAGCTCTACATCCAGCTCGGTCAGCCGTTCAACGTGCCGGCCAAGGACAAGTGGGCGATCTATCGCAAGGTCGGCATGGGCGGCATCATCCGGATGGACCGTGACGGCAAGAACCGTGAAATCTATGCCACTGGCATGCGCAACCCGGAAGGCATGGACTTCAACCCGAAAGACAAATCGCTCTGGAGCAACGACAACCAGGTCGACGGCATGGGCGACGATAAGCCGCCGGGCGAAATGAACCGGATCAGCAAGGCCGGCGAAGACTTCGGCTTCCCCTATTACGGCGGCGGTCACACCCGCACCGACGAATACGCCAAGGATACGCCACCGAAGGATATCGTGTTTCCGGAAGTCGAACAGGTCGCGCATGCCGCCGACCTCGGCCTGACCTTCTACACCGGCACGCAATTCCCGGCGAAATATCACGGCGCTATCTTTTCGACCCAGCACGGGTCGTGGAACCGGACCGTGCCGGTTGGCGCCCGCGTCATGGTGACCTTCCTGAAGAGCGACGGACACGTCAGCGGCCCGTCGATACCCTTTGCCGAAGGCTGGAACGACAACGGTATCTATAACGGTCGGCCCGTCGACGTGACTCAGCTTTACGACGGCTCGCTGCTGGTCTCGGACGATCTGGTCGGCGCGATTTACCGGATCTGGTACGACGGCAAATAAGCGCCGGCGTCACCTTTGTCATACGGCAAAAAAGACCGGCGGCCCGGATATCGACTCCGGGTCGCCGGCGCGTGGCTTAGATCGGCAAATTGCCCCGCTCAGCGAGATCCCCCATGAAACCTTCGAATTTCAAACCGTGTGCGATTGCTGTCCTCGCCGCCGCGAGCCTCGCAACGGCAGGGCTGCCAGACCCGGCCCATGCCGGCGACGTCGGCAAAGGTCGTCATCTGGCGGCCGCCAAATGCCAGATGTGTCACGGCCTCGACGGCGTCTCCAAGCTGCCGCAGGCGCCCAATCTGGCCGGCCAGGTCGAGCCCTACCTGATCGAGCAGATGAAGGCGTTCCACGACGGTATTCGCAAGAACGAAATGATGTCGCAGATCGCACCGGGCCTGTCGGATAGCGAAATCCAGGATCTCGCCGCCTATTATGCGGCGATCGAGGTGACGATCGCTAAAATACCGGGCGAATGAGCGCCACTCCATTGCGGCTTAATTGGTGATTCTGCCGGCTATACTGTTGAAGAATGGCAGCCGGCGGGCCATATAGCTGCGGACTGTCCCCCTCAGGAGAATCAATTGAGCCAGTTTCGTAGCCCCGACGTATTGGAGCGTCGGAATAACGCCGCTGCCGTTAAAAAAGCGATGTTGGAGAAGTTTCGCGCCAAGGCGCAGGATCCCGCCCTTGAAGAGGCCCGTCTCAAGCGGGTAGCGATCGACGAAGCTCGAAAAGTCCGTCAGGCCGAGCGCGAAGCCGCCCGCAAGGCACAGGAAGCCGAAGAGGCCCGTCTGGCCGCGATCGAGGCCGAAAAGCAGGCTCAGGCCAAGCGCGAGGCCGAGGAACTCGAGGCCCTGATCGCCGCCGAAAAAGAAGCCGCTCACCTTGCCCTGCTGGCCGAACAGAAGGCCGCACGCGATGCCCGCTATGCCGCCCGCAAGGCCGCAAAGAAAGAACGGCGCCGGGGCTACTGATCGTTACCCCTATCCAGATCCCGTTATTCGCGATGTCGCCGGCCGCTTGGCCGGCGATCTCGTTTTGGCGATCCGCTATAGTGGCCGCGGCCTCCACCAAACGGAGGTCTCACGCGGAAATGAGCCATGTACGCTGCCACCGTCGGCGCCAGCCGCTACCTTTTCCCCGATCTCAAGGCCCTGCTGGCAAAGGCGACGCCGGCACGCAGCGGCGACGCCTTGGCAGGCCTCGGGGCCGCCAGCGGTGAAGAACGGGTTGCCGCCCAATTCGCGCTCGCCGATCTGCCGTTGACGACCTTCCTGAATGAGACGGTCGTCCCCTACGAGAAGGACGAAGTCACCCGCCTGATCGTCGATCGTCACGACCGCGATGCCTTTGCCGCCATCGCCCATCTGACCGTCGGAGGCCTGCGCGATTTTCTATTATCGGACCAGGCGACAACGCCCGTCCTGACCGAACTCGCCGGCGGACTGACGCCCGAAATGGCGGCGGCCGTGACCAAAATCAGTCGCCTGCAAGACCTGATGGTCATCGCCGCGAAATGCACGGTGGTCACCTCGTTCCGTAATACCATCGGCCTGCCGGGCCGGCTGTCGGTGCGGCTGCAACCCAATCATCCGACCGACGATCCGCGCGGCATCGCCGCCAGTATTCTCGATGGACTGCTGCTCGGCGCCGGCGATGCTGTCATCGGCATTAATCCGGCGACCGATAGTCCGGAACGGACTTACGCTCTGCTGTCGATGCTCGACGACATTCGCGGCAAACTCGACATCCCGACACAGACCTGCGTGCTGGCGCACGTCACCACGACACTCGACCTTATCAAGCGCGGCGCCCCGGTCGATCTGGTGTTTCAGTCAATCGCCGGCACGGAGGCCGCCAATCGAAGCTTCGGCATTAACCTGGGCCTTCTGGCTGAGGCGCGCGAAGCTGCGCTATCGCTCAAACGCGGCACGATCGGCACCGACGTCATGTACTTCGAGACCGGTCAGGGATCGGCGCTTTCGGCCAATGCCCACCATGGCGTCGATCAGCAAACCCTGGAGGCCCGCGCCTACGCCGTCGCCCGCGCATTTTCGCCTCTCCTCGTCAATAGCGTCGTCGGCTTCATCGGTCCGGAATATCTCTTTGACGGCAAACAGATCACCCGCGCCGGTCTGGAAGACCATTGCTGCGGCAAGTTGCTCGGTCTGCCCATGGGCGTCGACGTCTGCTACACCAATCACGCCGAAGCCGATCAGGACGACGCCGACGCACTTCTGGCGCTACTGACGGCGGCCAACGTCAATTTCGTTATGGGCGTACCGGGCGCCGACGATGTCATGCTCGGCTACCAAAGCACTTCGTTTCACGATGCATTGGCGATGCGCGACCTGCTCGGCCGCAAAGCCGCGCCGGAATTCGAGACCTGGCTGGCGCGCCATGGTCTGTTCGACGACAAGCATCGTATCAGACCGCGCGAGTTGCCGGCCGATTTTCGCGCCCTGCTGCCACCGGCTGCCGCATGAGCCAGGACAAATTCGTAGCCAGCCCAACGACGCGAACACCGGACGTCGATCTGTGGTCGCAACTCCGCCGCCTCACGGCGGCCCGTATCGGCCTGCCCCGCACCGGCGCGTCGCTGGCGACCGCACCGCTGCTCGACTTCCGATTGGCGCACGCTCAAGCCCGCGATGCCGTTCATGCAGTTCTTGACGTTTCAGCGCTGATGGTCGCCCTGCAACCGCTCGGCTTGCCAGCCCTGACTTTGGCAAGCGCGGCAGCCGACAAGCACTCCTTTTTGATGCGACCCGATCTCGGCCGCCGATTGACCGTCGAATCCAGGGGCACGCTGACAGCACGAGCCACTGGAAACGCGGCCTGTTACGACATCGTTTTCGTGATCAGCGACGGCTTGTCGGCCCGCGCGGTCCAGAGCCACGCTGCCCCAACTCTGCGCGAGACAGTGCCCGTGCTCGCGGCGGCCGGTTGGCGGATCGCCCCTCTGGTAATTGTACGCCATGGCCGCGTCGCTATCGGCGATCAAATAGCCGGCGAATTGCGGGCCGACTGCGTCATTATGCTGATCGGTGAACGACCGGGCCTCAGCGCGCCGGACAGCATGGGCGCCTATATCACTTGGAGGCCGGACGAAGGTACATCCGACGCCGATCGCAATTGCATCTCCAACATCCGCCCCGATGGCATCGGTTACAACGAGGCCGGATTCAAGCTCGTTCACATGTTACAGGCGATCAAGGCACGCCGAATCTCAGGCGTCCAACTCAAAGACGAGTCGGATCTCAAGGCGATCGATCCGGCGGCCCTGAACGGCGGTCAGCCGTGATTCATGGCAGCATTGCCTTCGACGGAAGCAACGGCCGCGGTATCGACGGGATAACTATCGTGATGCTTCGCGGCATGGTCCTGCGCCTTGGTACGAACCCGGTCGAGCACGAACAGGCGGATCGCAGACGATAGATTGCCCTGGCTTCGCCGGGTATCGATGTCGCCGACCATCGTCGACAATGTCACGTTCTCGCTGTGCGCAATATCCTTGAGGCCGAGCCAGAACGGATCCTCGAGGCTGATGCTGGTCTTGTGTCCGCCAATAACGATGGAGCGCTTGATAACGGCTGACTTCATGTTCACCTCCTGGTGCCCTGAAATGGGTTGACTTCGGCGATGACGTATCGACGGCCTTTCGCCGATAGCCCCAACAAATGTGTCCCGTCCGAACGAAATGCCGTATCGGGATTTTAGTAAAACTATCACATTAAACTTAAGCGAGCGCTGCTCAATATCGCCCACGAACGGAAAAGTCGGCTGCTTGGAAAATTATAAGTATACGCCATCGCTTTTAACGACAGGCCGACGTTGACCGCGGCACGTTAATGAATCGACATCGTCCGTTGTCGAAACGCCACAAATTATGTCGTCACTGCCGCGATAAGAGAGTGTATCGATTGCGTTATTAACTGTTGGCGCGCCCAACCAAGCTCAAAATATTCGACGCTAACTTTTCGCCGCTTCGGCGAGCCAGCCGAACACGGAAAAGACCAGCGGCTTGCGCTCTAGATTGTAAATCTCCACGTCCCGGGCGGCACGATTGATCTTCTCCCAGGCTTGCGCGGTTCTGGCCATCTGCACCGCGCCGCGTTGCGCCGGATCGAGCCGGGCCGCGAGCCAACCATTGACCATGTCCATCAAGGTCGCCAGCGTTTGCGGTTCGGTGCCGGATACCGCGTCGCCCAGGGCGTGCAGCGCGCGCGGATCAGGATTTGGCAATTGCGCGAACAATTCGAGGACCCGCTGGCGCAACGCCAAAGCAGGACCATCGAGAAAACGCAATGCTCGCCCAACGCTGCCCTCGGCGGCGGCGGCGGCTTGCCTGACATCGTCGTCAACGTCACGACCGGTTGCGGCGGACACTGCGCGTTCGACATCGTTGGCTTCAAGCGGCCGGAGCAGCAGCCGGCGGCATCGCGACCGAATGGTCGGCAACTCACGCCCCGGCGAATGGCTGATTAGCAGCAACAATGTCCGTTGCGGCGGTTCCTCAAGCACCTTGAGAAGTGCGTTGGCGCCCTCACGCTGCATATCGTCGACCGCATCGACGATGGCGATCCGCCAGCCGCCTTCGCCGGCGGTCGAGCCGAAAAAGCCGACCGACCGGCGCACGTCGTCGACGCGGATCACGGTGTACAGTTTGCCCGTCTGTTCGTTGATATGGCGCTCCAGCACCAGTAAATCGGCTTGCGCCTGGGCGGCGATGCGCCGCGCCACCGGATCGTCAGCTTCGACCGCCAGCGTGCTCGCGGATTGCACGACCGCCGACGCCGGATTGGGATGGGCGAGCACGAAACGCGCGAGCCGATAGGCGAGTGTCGCCTTGCCGATCCCGGGAGGTCCGCCGATCAGCCAGGCATGCGGCATGCGGCCACTTTGATAAGCCTCCAGCAAAGCCCGCTCGGCTTCGGCATGACCGAAAAGCAGCGTGGTCTCACGCGGCAGCATTACGTCACGATCATCGTCCTTGTCGCTCACCGTCAACGGTCCTCGCCACCCGTTAGCGCACCCAGCGCAAGCAGCGCCGTCGACAGGCGACGCTCGACCGCTTGCACCGTCCGCTCGGTCACCACATCAAGCGCGGGTCTGCCATCGACGACAACGAAGCGGTCCGGTTCGCGTTCGGCCAGGATCAGAAACGCCTTGCGCACCGCCTCGTGAAACTCGAACGCTTCGGCTTCGAAGCGGTCGGCCGCTTCGACCCCACGGCGCAACTTGGCGCGGGCCATCCCGATATCGGCCGGAACGTCGAGCAGCACGGTCAGATCGGGCATCATGTCGCCGACTGCTACCCGTTCCAGGCCCCGGATCAATTTTATGTCGACCTTGCCGAGCGCGCCCTGATAGACGCGGGTTGAATCGATGAACCGGTCGCAGATGACCCATTGGCCAGCGGCCAGCGCGGGCGCGATGGTCGCATGAACATGATCGGCACGCGCCGCCGCGAACAGGATCGTTTCAGCTTCCGCGCCGAGCGGCTTGGCCATGCCGGATAACAAAATATGGCGGACAATCTCGGCGCCCGGCGAGCCACCCGGCTCTCGGGTCCGAACCACGCGGATGCCTCGCGCGGTCAATCGTTTGGCCAAGGCTTCGGCATGGGTCGACTTCCCGGAACCCTCGCCGCCTTCGAATGTGATGAATTTTCCGCGCATCGGCAACTTGATCTTTCAAACCGATCTCTTGGGAAATCACTCAGACCAAGCCATCGACAACGACCGCTGACCATCGGACACAATAACAACTGCTTTCATCCGATGGCGGACGATCATAGCTGTTGCGCGCCGGCGCGGAACAGGCCGATCACCAGTTCGGCCACCGCATCCATGGCGCGCTGCGACAGCGTGCCCTTGGTGACCGATCCGGCCGCTTTCAGTGGCACCTGCAGGATCACGTTCTCGTTGCGCCAGACCTTGAGCATGCCGATCGGCGCGCCTTGCAAAATCGGCGCCGGTACCGGTCCGGTATAGAGAATGCGAGCCACCAGACGGTCGCCGCCGCTCTTGGGCAACATCACGGTCACTTCGCTGTCGGTGACGAGATCGACATGGCCGTCGGCGCCGCCATAGACCTTGGCGCTGCCAATGGTCTGGCCCTTGGCGAACAACACACGGCGCTCGAAATTCTTGAAGCCCCAGTCGAGCAGCTTCTTGCCTTCCTCGGCGCGATCCTTGGCGGTCTTCAGCCCGTTGATCGCCACGATGAGCCGCAAGCCATTCTGCACCGCCGAGCCGACCAGGCCATAACCCGCTTCATTGGTGAAGCCGGTCTTGAGTCCATCGGCGCCGATTTCCATGCTCAGCAGCGGGTTGCGGTTGTATTGCCGGATCTTGTTCCAGGTGAACTCCCGCTGCCCGAACAGCTCATAGAATTTCGGATAGGTCACGATAATATGCCGTGCCAATATCGCCAGCTCGCGGGTCGTGACCTGGGTGCCGGGGTTCGGCAAGCCGTTTGAATTGGCAAAGGTCGATTTCGCCAGGCCAATCTCGCGGGCGCGTTTGGTGATCTTTTCACCGAACGCAGCCTCGTTGCCGGCGAGCCCCTCAGCCAATACAATGCAAGCGTCATTGGCCGACTGGATGATCATGCCGTGCAGCAGATCGTCGACGCTGATCTTGCTGTGCAGCACCGCGAACATGGTCGAAGTTCGTGATGGCGCACCGCCCTTGCGCCAGGCGTTTTCGCTGACTTCGTATTCGTCGGTGAGCTTGATGCGGCCTTGCGTGAGTTCGTGGAAGACGTATTCCGCCGTCATAAGCTTGGCGAGGCTGGCCGGATAAATCAGCTTGTCGGGATCACGCTCAAAAAGCACGCCGCCGTTTTCGGCGTCGATCAGGATCGCGTGCGGCGCACTGATCGGCGGATCGTCCTTGTGCGCCGGATCCTTCTTGCCACTCAAGCCGGAAGCCGGCCTGTGGGCGAGCCCGGAACCCGGTCGGTGCGCCGGGGTTGCCGCCTGCGCCGCGGCGCACAGTCCGGACATCAGAACAGCCACGCCAAGCAGGCGGCCGAAATTGCAGTTGAGAAAGCCCATCATCAAGGATTATCCCGGCCAACGGCTCAGCCGCTAGGTAAAACCGCTCGGACGCCGGCTAATACACGGCTTTGGCGTCGCGCGGCACCGTCGAGGGATCGCTGTGACGGAAATTCGGGCCTCAGTAAAGACCGCGACCGCTCATGAACCCTGCCCGGGCATCATAGCGTGTAACGGTCGCCCCTGAAACCGGCGATCTGCCTGGCCGGGTCGAAACCGCGAGTTCGGCGGCGGACGGCAATGCCGGGCCGGGTTCAAGCGCCGACATTTGACGGCTGGTCTCGGGTGGCGCCGGACGCGGTGCCGGGCGTGGCAATTCCGCCATGGGCCGGCTGTCGAAATAAGTCGGGGTGTAGGATTTCCCGCCACCGGCTGGCTTGGTATCGCTTACCGTCTTGATTTCCGCGCTGGATTTGCTGTCCGCCACCGCGAAATTGCCGTTCGCGGCCACCATAACCGGCTTTTGCGTCGATGGGACGGTGCCGTCACGCAATGTCGCAATCAGTTTGCGGTCGTCCGAGCCGGCGATCGGCGCCCGACCGACATATTCGACCTTCACCTTGGCCAAGCCCTGACCGTAGAAGCCGAGCAGCTTGGCGGTCCGGACCGAAAGATCGATCACCCGGTCGGCGGCATAAGGCCCGCGATCATTGACCCGCACGATGATCGATTTGTGGTTCCGCAGGTTGGTGACGCGAGCATATGACGGCAGCGGCATCGTTTTATGCGCCGCCGAAATCGAGTTCATGTCGAAGATTTCGCCGTTGGCGGTATAGCGACCGTGGAAATCATCGCCATACCACGAGGCCAGCCCGACGGCTTCATAATGGGGGTTTTCTTCCGGCACGTAGGTCTTGCCGGCGACCGTATAAGGCTTGCCGACCCGGTAACGGCCGCCGCCTTTCGGGACCGGCTCGCCGGGCTCGACGACGCGGGCGCTCGCCGCCACGCCGTATTTGGGATCTATGCGACCGGTCAAGCCGCCGGAACAATTGGCCAACAGCAAAGAGCCCGCCGCAAGCACCATCAGGCGCGCGAACAAGCTCCGTCGACCGACCCGTTGCTCGGTGCGGCCCCTTGCCGTCAATCCACCCATCCTCAAATCCGGTTCCCCGCGTCGCAGCAACGACGATAACCCGACCCCGACTATTCGTGAACCGGGCCCCCTGAATCATGGTAAACAACGGGTTCACCACGAAAGCCGCCGAGGCGAGGAAGCCGGTGCCTTGGCGATCGGATTCCGGTCACGGTCCGGTAACCGACCGGACAGCCTGCTTCCGGCTATCCCGCAGCCTCGCGACACCCTTGCAAGTGCGCCGCGCTTCGATCATTGAATGAGCCGGTATCCGCATCGCCAATGGTGCGGCGACGGTTGCGCTAACCGGGGGCCGCGAAGCCGCAAGACCCACAACTCGTGGTCGGCGGACGAAACCGGGCGGGCGCTGCGGTGCCGACGTTACGATGGTGACGTCATCATGATAGTGACGTCATCGATTGGCGTGAAGGCGTTGAGGAAGGGTGGCCGAGCGGTTTAAGGCACCGGTCTTGAAAACCGGCGTACCTGCAAGGGTACCGTGGGTTCGAATCCCACCCCTTCCGCCAAAATCGCATTCACACTTAATGATTTGAATATACGGGATTTTCCGTCTCAGCGCAAAGGGCCATCCGGCGTGTGTAACCACGGATGTAGCCATGAATGGCCTGCACCCGGTTCGGATGACACCCGGTTAAGCTAATCCTGCCTTCATCTCAAAGTCCATTGGGCTCACATATCCGATGGTGGAGTGGCGCCGTTTTGGGTTGTAGAAGCGTTCGATATAGTCGAACACGTCGGCCC
>WGNB01000073.1 GCA_016124795.1 Rhodopseudomonas sp.
ACCCTTTGTCATTCCGGGGCGCACCGCAGGTGCGAACCCGGAATCCAGCGGCTTGTTCAAACGACGCATCTGGATTCCGGGCCCGGCACTGACGTGCCGTCCCGGAATGACGAGATAGGTGGCCATGATCGACTTCCTCGCGCGCGCCTTCGGCACCGACAAGCCCGACAAACCGCGCAAGCCGAACGGCGGCAAAGGCCCCAAAGGCGTCAAGCGTATTAATCTGGCGCTGCAAGGCGGCGGCGCGCATGGCGCCTTCACCTGGGGCGTGCTCGATCAATTGCTCGAAGACGGCCGGCTGACCGTCGAAGGCATTTCCGGCACCTCGGCCGGCGCGGTCAATGCGGTGATGCTGGCCGACGGCCTGATCCACGGCGGACCGGGCGAGGCGCGCAAGCGGCTGTCGGATTTCTGGCGCGCAGCCAGTCTCGGCGGTGATCTGCCGGCGGTGCAGCGCGCCGTCACCGACAAGCTGTTCGCGCTGCTGCCCGGCGAGGGCACGCCGAGCTTCAACTGGCTGTCGGCCTGGTCGCAATATCTGTCGCCTTACGATCTCAACCCGCTCAACATTAATCCGCTCAAGGACCTGATCGAGCGCTTCGTCGACTTCGACCGGCTGCGCGCCGATCCGCGCCAGATCTTCATCGCCGCGACCAATGTCCAGACCGGACGACTGCACATCTTCCCGCACGACAAGATTTCCGCCGAAGCGGTGATGGCCTCGGCCTGCCTGCCGGCGGTGTTTCAGGCGGTCGAGATCGATGGCGTGCCGTACTGGGACGGCGGCTATCTCGGCAATCCGGTGATCTATCCGTTCTTCCGCTCGACCGACACCGAGGACGTGCTGATCGTCCAGATCAATCCGCTGGTCCGCAAGAAAATCCCGCACAGCACCCGCGACATCATGGGCCGGGTCAACGAGATCACCTTCAACTCGGCGCTGATGGCCGAACTGCGCGCTATCGAATTCGTCAACCGGCTGATCGACCAGGGCCGGGTGCCGCATGGCACCGGTCCGAACGAATATCGCCGGATCAAGGTTCACCGCATCGTGCTGGAAGGTCTCGGCGAGCGGCTGTCGTCGTCGAGCAAGCTGCGCAACGATTTCGAATCGCTCGAACTGCTGCGCAAGGTCGGCCAGCGTGCCGCCCGCCGCTTCCTCGACCAGCACTATGACGACGTCGGCGTGCGCTCGAGCGTCGATCTGCAAGCCGAGGTTTATGCCGAGCGGGGGTAGCTTGTTCACGCAACCTCAATCCGTCATCCTGAGGTGGCCGCGCAAGCGGCCCTCGAAGGATGGACGGCCGTTACCCTTCGAGGCTCGCTAACGCTCGCACCTCAGGGTAACGGAAAGATATGTCCGAACTCACCGCCGAAATCGGCCGCACCACGCTGGAAATCGTCGTCGCCGACATCACGACGCTCGACGTCGCGGCGATCGTCAACGCCGCCAACTCATCGCTGCTCGGCGGCGGCGGTGTCGATGGCGCGATCCACCGCGCCGCCGGTCCTGAACTCATGGAGGAATGCCGCGCGCTCGGCGGCTGCGATACCGGTTCGGCCAAGATCACGCATGGCTATAACCTGAAGGCCAGCGCGGTCATTCATGCCGTCGGCCCGGTTTGGCAAGGCGGCGGCGCCGACGAACGCCGGCTGCTGGCCTCGTGCTACAGCACGGCGCTAGCGCTGGCGACCGAGCACCGGCTGCCGTCACTGGCCTTTCCGGCGATCTCGACCGGCATCTATCGCTTTCCGGCCGATCTCGCCGCGCGCATCGCGGTCGGCACCGTGGCGTCGGAACTGGCCGGCGATCCACGCGGCCGGTCGCACGCGCTGACGAAAGTGATCTTCTGCTGCTTCTCGGCCGAAAGCGCCGAGCATCACAAGGAAGCCTTCGGCGAATTGGGGCTGGCGTAACCGCGCCTCCGTTCGTCCCCGCGAAAGCGGGGACCCAGCACTTTGGCCCCAAGAACTGTTGGCCCCAAGAACTGGTTGGTCAAAAAACTGGATTCCCGCTTCCGCGGGAATGAACGGAGGCTGTGGAAACGCCTTACGAAGGTCTACACCTTCGGCTCGACATCGAGCCGCGCCACCCAGCCCTCAAGACCGGGCTTGGCCGCCGGATAGATATTCATCACCTCCGGGTCGTGACCCGGCACGAAGTGATGCCGCGACGAGGCGAGCTTCAGGATCGTCCTGTAGCCTTCCAGCGTATCGCCGACCGAATAGGTGATCGGGAACACCCGGCCCTCATCCATGTGCGAATAAAGATGGCAGCCGTCGGAGGCGACCACGACATAGCCGCGCCTGGTCTTGACCCGCACGCTTTGCAGGCCCTTCGAATGGCCGCCGATCTTGTGCACGGTGATGCCGGGCGCCAGTTCGTCGGTGCCGTCGTGGAATTCGCAGCGATAGGCGAAGACCTTCTTCACCATCGCATGGACGTCGTCCTCGCTGAACGGCTTGCGCAACATCTCATGGCACATGCAGCGGCCGGTGGCGTAAGCCATCTCGGTGTCCTGGATGTGATAGCGCGCGTTCGGGAACAGGTCGTAATTGCCGGCATGATCCCAATGCATATGCGTGGCGATGACGTGATCGACATGATCGGGCTCGATGCCGAGCGCCTTCAGGCCATCGCCGACCGGCTTGATGATCTTGCGGCCGCGTTCCCTGGCGGCTTTCTCGTCGAAGCCGGTATCGACGACGAAAGTGCCGTGCGCGCCTTTAATGACCCAGACGTAATAGGCAATCGAGGTCATCTCGTCGTGCGGGTCGCCGAAGACGTAGTTCTCCGACCGCATCCGCGCGTGCGAGGCATAGCGAACGGCGAAGACCTCATGAATATCGTCGCTCATGGCGGCTCCTTCCGGCGCTACTTGGCCTTGCCGACGACGACGCCGGCGCGGCGTTCGATCGGCTGAATGATGGTGGTGAAATCCTTGTCGCCGCCGATCTCGCGATTCGCGGTTTCCCATTGCGCCGCCACCGCGCTCATCACCTCATCCGGCACACCGAGCGCCTTGGCTTCGGCCAGGCACAGCCGGACGTCCTTCAACATCAGCGCGGTGGCGAAACCCGCATCGAAACTGCGCGGCAGGATGGCGTTGGGAAACTTGCCGGTCGAGGCGGTGTTGCGGCCGGAGCCGGCATTGATGACATCGACCATGATCGCCGGATCGAGGCCGGCCTTGACGCCCATCACGATGGCTTCCGAGGTCGCCGCCAAAGCGGTCGCCGACAGGATGTTGTTGGCGAGCTTCATGGTCTGTGCCATGCCGGGCTTGTTGCCAACGACGAACACCGTGCCGAACACCGACAGCGCATCCTTGACCAGATCGATATCGGCCTGCGGACCCGACACCATGACGGCGAGCGTGCCTTTCACCGCGCCGGCGACGCCGCCGGACACCGGCGAGTCGATCTGCGCGATATTCCTTTTGGCCAACGCGGCGGCGATCTCGACCGCCGCACCCGAGCCGGTGGTCGACAGGTCGATAAAGCGTTTGACCTTCTTGCCGTGAATGACGCCGCCTTCGCCGGTCGCGACCTTGGCGACGATATGCGGCTCCGGCAAGCTGGCCATGACGGTCTCGACCCGGTCGGCGACATCCTGCGGCGACGACGCCACCTGCGCGCCGAGCGCGACCAGCGGCGCGACCGCGTCATTGCGGGTGTCGTAAATGACGAGCGTGTGGCCGGCCTCGATCAGGCGCCGCGCCATCGGCTGCCCCATATTACCCAAGCCGATAAAACCGATTTCCATAGTGCGTCTTCCGTCCCTGATGAGCTTTTCGCGCGGGACTGTGCCCGAGCCGGGCCGCTTCGTCACCTCGTCGATCCCGGCGGTCCGGGCAGAGGCTTTGCGCATTTCTGCACACCAGCCATTCACCAGATGCACCATTGAACTCATTATAAGCTTGCTTATTATATCGAGGCTGAGTATTGAGATGGGCCATGACGAAACTTCCCGCCAAAAGAGAATTCGCCTTTACGATCATGGACGTAGCCCGAATGCTGCGGACCTATGCCGACCAGCGCGGCCGCCAGTTCGGCATTTCCCGCGCGCAATGGACGGTATTGGTCCGGATCGATCGCACCGAAGGGCTGAAGCAGTCGGAACTAGCCGAAATTCTCGATCTCCAGCCGATTTCGCTGACCCGCCTGCTCGACCGGCTGTCCGACAACGGCCTGATCGAACGCCGGCCCGATCCCAATGACCGCCGCGCCAACCGGCTCTATCTGAAGCCGGCGGCCCGCCCGGTGCTCGACCAACTCGCGCACCTCAGCAACGACATCATGACCACGGTGCTGGACGGCCTCGACGCCAAAACCGTCGAGCACATGCTCGAAGACCTCAACCTGGTCAAAGACAACCTGCGCGCCGCGATCGCGCGCAACACCTCGCAATCCACCTCATCGCAACCGACCCATCAGCAAGCCGACAAAGTCTTATCCTCATGAGTGACAATACCTTGAAAGTCGTCCAGGCCCCCGAGATGAAATCGCCATCGGAGTCGACGACCGACGCCTCGAACAAATCGGCACCGCCGGCCGCGAACGGCCGCAAGCGCCTGCGCACGATCCTGCTGGTCGTGCTGCCGATCGCCGCCGTGGTGATCGGCGCCGGCATTTATCTGACCGGCGGACGCTATGTCTCGACCGACAATGCCTATGTCGGCGCGCAGAAAGTTCTGATCACGCCCGACATCTCGGGCAAGGTCGTTCACGTCGCGGTGCGCGAAGGCCAGCACGTCAAGGCCGGCGACGAACTGCTGACGCTCGACGCCGAGCCCTACAAGCTCGCACTCGACGCCGCCAAGGCCAAGCTCGCCGCCGCCCGCGCCGATTACGACAAGGCCAAAACGACGCTGGCCTCGCTGACCACGCTCGCCGATCTCGCCGACAAGAACGTCGACCTGAAAAAGCGCGACGTCGAACGCAAGACCAAGCTGGTGTCGTCACAGGCAGGTTCTGCCGCCGACGTCGACACCGCGATGGCGACGCTGGTGACCGCGCAACTGCAGGCCGAGTTCACCAAGCAGCAACGCGAGTCGACGCTCAGCTCGCTGCTCGGCAACCCCGATCTGCCGCTCGAAAAATTCCCCGAATACGCCCAAGCCAAGGCCGCGCTCGACAACGCCCAGCGCGATCTCGACCACACCGTGCTGCGTGCGCCGATCTCAGGCACCGCGACCCAGGTCGATAACATCCAGCTCGGCCGCTTCGTCGCCGCCGGCGGGCCGATCCTGAGCGTGATCGACGACCAGTCGCCCTGGGTCGACGCCAACCCGAAGGAAACCGACATCACCTATCTGCGCGTCGGCCAGAAGGCGACGCTCGACGTCGACGCCTATCCGAACTGCGCGATCACCGGCAAGGTCATCGCGATCAGCCCCGGCACCGGCTCGCAATTCTCGATCCTGCCGGCGCAGAACGCGAGCGGCAACTGGGTCAAGGTGGTGCAGCGCGTTCCGGTCCGGCTGTCGGTCGACAAGCAGTCCACCGGCGGCGGCTGCCAGCTGCGCACCGGCATGAGCGTCAATGTCGAGATCGACACCCATCACAGCCGGATCCCGTTCATGTCGGCGACGGCCGAAGAAGTCGCGAAATGAGCCCCGCCGGCGGGAGGATGGCGCCGAAGACACGGCGCATGCTGATCACGGTCTGCGCCATGACCGCGACCATCATGCAGGCGCTTGACACCACGATCGCCAACGTCGCCCTGCCTTACATGCAGGGCTCGCTGTCGGCCTCGCTCGACCAGATCAACTGGGTGTTGACCTCCTACATCGTCGCCTCGGCGATCATGACCGCGCCGGTCGGCTGGCTCGCCGACCGCTTCGGCCGCAAGAACGTCTTCATCATCTGCGTCGCCGGCTTCACCATCGCCTCGCTGCTCTGCGCGCTGGCGCAGAACATCGAGCAGATGGTGCTGTTCCGCCTGTTGCAGGGCATGGCCGGCGCCGCGCTGGTGCCGCTGTCGCAATCGACGCTGCTCGATTCCTATTCCGCCGAGGAACGCGGCTCGGCGATGGCGATCTGGGGCGTCGGCGTGATGATGGGCCCGATCATGGGACCGACGCTCGGCGCCTGGCTGACCGATAATTATTCCTGGCACTGGGTGTTTCTGATCAACCTGCCGATCGGCATCTTCACCGTGCTCGGCATGCTGTTCTTCATGGAAAAGGCGCCGACCCAGGCGCATCTGCGCTTCGACTGGTTCGGCTTCATCGGGCTTGCCGTCGGCATCGGCTCGCTGCAACTGCTGCTCGACCGTGGCGAACAGGTCGGCTGGTTCGGCGCGACCGAGATCTGGATCGAGACCATCGTCTCGGTGACCGGCTTCTATTATTTCTTCGCGCACTCGCTGACCACGCCGGAACCCTTCGTGCGCTTCGAGCTGTTCAAGGACCGCAACTTCGTCAGCGGCGTGGTGTTCATGGTGGTGATCGGTGTGGTGCTGTTCGGCACCATGGCGCTGGTCACGCCCTTCATGCAGAACCTGCTCGGCTATCCGATCCAGACCGCCGGCTTCCTGCTCGGCTCGCGCGGCATCGGCACGCTGTTGACGATGATGGTGGCGCCGCGGCTGATGAAGCTGATCCAGACCCGCTATCTCATTCTCGCCGGTCTGCTGGTCACCGCCGGCACGCTGTATGAGATGACCGGCTGGTCGCTCGACGTTCAGCAGCACACCATCGTCATCACCAGCATCATCCAGGGCGTCGGCCTCGGCCTGCTGTTCGTGCCGATCACCACCGCTGCCTTCCTGACGCTGCCGGGCCAGTTGCGCAACGGCGGCACGTCAATGCTGACGCTGGTGCGCAATATCGGTTCGTCGATCGGCATTTCGATGGTGATCGCCAACCTGACCAGCACGACGACCTATATGCACGAGCGGATCGGCGCCGGCGTGACCCCGTTCAACGACGCGCTGCAAATGCCGGACGTCGCCCGGACGCTCAACCTCGCCACCGACACCGGCAAGGCGATGCTCGACGGCATCATCACGCAGCAGGCGAACCTGATCGCCTATCTCAACGACTTCAAGCTGCTGATGTGGCTGACGCTGCTGATGGTGCCGCTGATCGTGCTGATCGGCCCCAAGCCGGAACGCACCGACGCGGCCGACGACGAAGAGATCATGGAAGACGCCGTCCACGCACTGGACTGAGCGACGCGGCCGCCATTGCGGCCGCGCGCGTCACCTGGCCGGAAAGCCGAACTCTTTCCGGATCGCATCCGAATGCGCGCCGAGCGCCGGGATGTCCCCGTAATCGCGGGTCACGCCGATCCAGGTCGCGCCGGTCGCCGGGATCGCCGCCGGGCCGCTCGGCGTGCCGACGGTGACCCGCCGCAAGTGAGGATGCGTCGACAGCAGCGCCGAATCGTTGACGCGAGCGAAAGCAATGTCGGCGGCGGCGAGCTTGACCATCAAGGGCTCGACATCCTGAGCGCCGAACACCTTGGCGACCTCGGCATCGGTCGCGGCGCGATTGGCGTTGCGTTGCGGATTGGTGGCGAAGCGCTCGTCGGTGCCGAGCGCGGCATTACCGAGAATCTTGTCGGCCAGCACCCGCCACTCGCGATCGTTCTGAATCGAGATCAGAATATCGGCGCCGTCGCGGGTCTTGAACACGCCGTAAGGCGCGATGGTCGGATGGGCCAGACCGACGCGCCGGAACGGATTGCCCCATTCCTGATTGAGCAGCGGGATCGTCATCCATTCCGCCATGGCGTCGAACATCGAAATCGAGATCGCCGCGCCCTCGCCGGTCCGCGCCCGGCCGAGCAGGGCTTCGAGGATCGCTTCATAGGCGCTCAGCCCCGCCGCGATATCGACCACCGAAACGCCGACGCGGGCCGGCGCTTCCGGTCCGCCGGTCACCGACGACAGCCCGGACTCGGCCTGAATCAGAAGATCGTAGGCTTTTCGCTGCGCGTAAGGGCCGGTTTCGCCGTAGCCGGAAATCGAGCAGCAGATCAGCCGCGGATAGTCCTGACGCAAGCGCTCGATGGCAAAGCCCAGCTTGCCGAGCGCACCGGGCTTCAGGTTCTGCACAAACACGTCGGCCTTCGCGAGCATGGCTTCCAGCAACGCCTTGTCATCGGGCTTGGTCAGATCGAGGACCAGCGACTCCTTACCGCGATTGAGCCAGACCAGATGCGCGCTCTCGCCATGCACGATGTAATCGTAATGACGGGCGAAATCGCCTTCCGGCCTCTCGACCTTGATGACGCGCGCGCCGGCATCGGCCAGCCGGCAGGTGCATTGCGGCGCGGCCACCGCCTGTTCGACCGAAACGACAAGAAGGCCTTCGAGGGGGAGAGTCATAAGCTTTACGTCCGCAGCGTTCTCAGGTGTCATCATCCGCGAAGGCGGATGATCCAGTAAACACCGGCATCGGTTTTTGCAACGGAGGCTGCGGCGTACTGGGTCCCCGCTTTCGCGGGGACGACGGTTAGTAAGACCTCGGCAGGCCGAGCACATGCTCGGCGAGATAGGAGAGAATCAGATTGGTCGAGATCGGCGCCACCTGGTACAGCCGCGTCTCGCGGAACTTGCGCTCGACGTCGTATTCCTCGGCGAAGCCAAAGCCGCCATGCGTCTGTACGCACATGTCAGCGGCGGCCCATGAGGCATCGGCGGCCAGCATCTTGGCCATGTTGGCTTCCGCCCCCATGTCCTCGCCGGCCTCGTATTTGCGACAGGCCTCGTGCACCATCAATTCGGCGGCGCGCATCTGCGCATAGGCCTTGGCGATCGGAAACTGCACGCCCTGATTCTGGCCGATCGGCCGACCGAACAATTCGCGGCCCTTGGCGTAAGCGGTCGCCTTCTCGATGAACCACTTGGCGTCGCCGATGCACTCGGAGGCGATCAGGATGCGTTCGGTATTCATGCCGGCGAGAATATAACGGAAGCCCTTGCCTTCCTCGCCGATCAGGTTTTCCGCGGGCACCCGCAGGTCGTCGAAGAATACTTCGGTGGTGGCGTGATTCATCACGGTGCGGATCGGCTTGATGGTCAGGCTTTTGGCGCTCAGCGCCGCGCGCATGTCGACCAGAAACACCGACAGGCCGTCGGTGCGCTTGGCGGCCTGTTCCTTCGGCGTGGTGCGGGCAAGCAGCAGCATCAGGTCGGAATGCTCGGCGCGCGAAGTCCAGATCTTCTGGCCGTTGATAACGTAATGATCGCCGTCGCGCCGCGCCGTCGTGCGCAGCGACAATGTGTCGGTGCCCGAGGTCGGCTCGGTGACGCCGAAAGCCTGCAGGCGCAATTCACCGCTGGCGATCTTCGGCAGATAAGCCTGCTTCTGCGCCGGCGAGCCGTGCCGCAGGATCGTACCCATGGTGTACATCTGCGCGTGGCAGGCCGCGCCATTGCCGCCGGCGGCGTGAATCTCTTCCATGATCGCGGCGGCGGCGCTCACCGTCAGCCCGCTGCCGCCGAATTCTTCCGGGATCAGCGCGGCGAGATAGCCGGCTTCGGTCAAGGCCTGAACAAAGGCCGTCGGATAAGCGCGATCGCGATCGAGTTCGCGCCAGTATTCGTCGGGGAAACGGCTGCACAGCGCGCGCACGGATTCACGGATGTCGGCATAGTCGTCGGGCCTTGAAAGAGGCGACATGATTCCAGCTCTCTGTTTGTCATCACGGGGCTTGTCCCGGCGATCCCGGCAAGGGGCGCGGGACCGTGCCTAGCGAAGCGGGACGGACGGGACAAGCCCGGTCATGACCGCGATCGGCTTACGGGGAAATTTCGGCGCGGCCATTGTCGATGGCGACCGCATCGCGCTCCTTGACCCGCAGGCGGAAGCTGACGCTGGCGCCGGCCTCATGGCTGTCCCGCCAGATCTCGGTGCGCAGCGTTTCACCCGGAAAGACCGGGGCGGAAAATCGTACCGACATCGCCGTCAGCCGCGATGGATCGTAGCCGCACAACGTCCTGAGCAGCGCGTGTCCGGCGACGCCCATGGTGGCAAGGCCGTGCAGAATCGGGCGCGGGAAACCGGCGGCCCGGGCGAAATCCGGATCGGCATGCAGCGGATTGACGTCGCCGGACAGCCGGTAGATCAGCGCCATCTCCGGCCGCGTCGCCAGATCGCAAACCAGATCCGGCGGCCGCGACGGCACCGCATGTTGCGGCTGCAGCTCGCGGCGTTGACGCGGGCCGCCGAAGCCGCCATCGGCCCGGCAGAAGGTGGTCTGCGTCAGGGTGGCAAGCAATCGCCCGGTCGCGCGCTCGATAATCCGGCGCTCGGAATAAATCAGCGCGCCCTTGTCGGCGCCCTTGTCGACGACATCGACGACGCGCTCGCGGCCGATCACCTCACCCTGCGCCGCCACCGGCGCATGCAGCACCAGTCCCTGCTCGCCATGCACCGCGTGCGACCAGGTCAGGCCGAAATCGCCATCGCGCAGCCAGTACGGCGTATAGCCCTGCACCAGCGGATAAGTCGGCAGCGCCTTGAGCCCCTGCTCATAGACGAAGGCGAGTTCGCCGCGCGCGGTCGGGTCCTGCCCCAAGCCGACGCCGAGCGCATACAAGATGCAGTCGCGCGCGCCGTAGCTCTGCGGGATATCCGGAATGACGGCGGCGAGAAGCTTGTCGCGGTCGAGAGGCATGGCCCGGGTTCTTTCCGTCGTCCCGCTTGCGCGGGGACGACACTATCGCATCGCAGCCTTACCGGCCCCACACCTCGTCCGCCAGTTCGACGATCATCCGCAACTTGGCCCATTGCTCGTCCTCGGCCAGCACATTGCCTTCCTCGGTCGAGGCGAAGCCGCATTGCGGCGACAGGCAGAGCTGATCGAGCGAGATATATTTCGTCGCCTCGTCGATACGGCGCTTGATGTCGTCCTTCGATTCCAGTTGGCCGGTCTTGGTCGTGACCAGCCCGAGCACCACCTGGCGATCCTTCGGCACCATGCGCAGCGGCTCGAAGCCGCCGGCGCGCTCCGAATCGTATTCCATGAAGAAGCCGTGCACGTTGATCTTGTTGAACAGGATTTCCTGCACCGCCTCGTAGCCGCCGGCGCCCTGATAGGTCGAACGGTAATTGCCACGGCACATATGCATGGTGATGGTCATGTCGGACGGAATATCCGACATCGCAACGTTGATGAGGTCGGCATAAAGCGGACCGAGTTTTTCCGGATCGTCGCCACGCGCCGTCATCTGGCCGCGATATTTGTCGTCGCACAGCATCGCGATGAAGACTTCATCGAGTTGCAGATAGCGGCAGCCGGCGTCGGCAAAGGCGCGCACAGCCTTCTTGTAGGCCTGGCCAAGATCATCGAACATCGCGTCAAGTCCGGGATAGACCTTCTCGTCGATCGGCGGCTTGACCGGCCGGCCATAAATCGCCGACGGCGCCGGAATGGTGATCTTCGGCGTCTGCCGCGTATGCGCGGCGAGGAATTTGAAATGCTCGATCATCGGATGCCCGGTGAAGCCGAGCTTGCCGGTGACCTTGACGCCTTCGTTGCGGGTGTTCATCGCGGCGAAAACCACGCCACTGTCCATGATGTGCTTCTCGGCGCCGTCGAGGCCCCAGAGAAAGTCGAGATGCCACCACGACCGGCGAAATTCGCCGTCAGTGATCGACCTGAGGCCGACTTCTTCTTGTTTCCTGATGACGCGCTCGATCTCGCGGTCCTCGACCGCGGTGAGCGCCGCGCGATCGATCTCGCCCTTGGCGAATTTGGCGCGGGCGTCCTTCAGCGCGGCCGGCCGCAGCAGACTACCGACATGGTCGGCGCGGAACGGCGGCGACGTGCGTTGCGTCATGGTTTCGCTCCCTGTTCATACTGTCATGCCCGCGAAAGCGGCATCCAGTCCACGCGGACGTTTTTATTTTATCGAATCGTTGAGCGTACCGGGTCCCCGCTTTCGCGGGGACGACAGCATCATGTCATGGAGCTTACTTGCCCCTCAAGGAGCTTACTTGCCCCACACTTCTTTCGACAACTCGACGATCATCCTGAGCTTGGCCCACTGCTCGTCCTCGGCCAGCACGTTGCCTTCCTCGGTCGAGGAGAAGCCGCATTGCGGCGACAGGCAAAGCTGTTCGAGCGGCACGTATTTGGTTGCCTGCTCGATGCGCCGCTTGATGTCATCCTTCGATTCGAGCATGCCGCTCTTCGAAGTGACCAGACCGAGCACCAGTTGCTTGCCACCCTTGGGGAAATAGCGCAGCGGCTCGAAACCGCCGGCGCGATCGGAATCATATTCCAGGAAATAGCCGTCGAGGTTGGTGTTGCCGAGCAACTGTTCGGCGACGAACTCGTAACCGCCCTGCGCGATCCAGGTCGAACGGAAATTGCCGCGACACGAATGCATGGTGATCGCCATGTCCGCCGGCTTGCCGGCGAGCGCGGCATTGGTCACCTTGGCGTAGATTTCCGGCAGCTTGTCCGGGTCGTCGCCGCGCGCCTCCGAGCCTTCGCGCTCCTTCGGGTCGCACATCATCGCCCAGGCGGTGTCGTCGAGTTGCAGATAGCGGCAGCCGGCGTCGTAGAAAGCACGGATCGCCTTCTTCCAGGTGTTGCCGACATCCTCGAAGAACTGGTCGAGATCGGGATAGGCCTCCTTGCTGACCATCTGCCGGCCTTGCCGGAAATGGAACGTCGAGGGCGCCGGGATCGTCATCTTGGCGGTGACGTTGCAATTGGCCTTCAGGAACTTGAAGTGTTCGAGATGCGGGTGGCCGGCGAAATCGACCTTGCGGTTGATCTTGATCGCCTCGCTCTTGGTGACGACGCCGTGGAACTTGATCGGCGGCGCTTCGATGAAGTCGACGCCCTGCAAACCCTTGAAGAAATCGAAATGCCACCAGGAGCGGCGGAACTCGCCGTCGGTGGCAAGCTGCAGGCCGATCGCCTCCTGCTTCTTGATGACCTCCTTGATGGCGGCATCTTCAACGGCCTTCAGCGCGGCATCGTCGATCTCGCCTTTGCCGTGTTTGGCGCGGGCGTCTTTCAGCGCGGCGGGGCGTAGCAAACTGCCGACATGATCGGCGCGAAACGGCGGCGACGTGCGTTGCGTCATGAGCGTTGGCTCCCTTTTGCTTTTTCTTGTCATGGCCGGGTTTGCGACGGCCATCTCGCAGAGGAAAATATCATACCCGCATAAGCGGGATCACCGGGCGCGGCGCTGATGCGCCGGCCCGGTGATGACAGCATTATCGATCGACGGGCTTACTTGCCCCAGACTTCGTGCGAGATCTCGACGATCGCCTTGAGTTTGGCCCACTGCTCGTCCTCGGCCAGCACGTTGCCTTCCTCGGTCGAGGCGAAGCCGCACTGCGGCGACAGGCAGAGCTGGTCGAGCGCGACAAATTTGGTCGCCTCGTCGATGCGCTTCTTGATGTCGTCCTTCTTCTCCAGCGTGCCGCTCTTGGAGGTGACGAGGCCGAGCACGACCATCTTGTTGCCCTTGGGCAGGAAGCGCAGCGGCTCGAAACCGCCGGCCCGGTCGGTGTCGTATTCGAGGAAGTAGCCGTCGTAGTTGCACTTCTCGAGCAGGTTCTGCGCCACCGGCTCATAGCCGCCCGACGAGATGAAGGTGGAGCGGAAGTTGCCGCGGCAGACATGCGTCGTGATCGTCATGTCGGCGGGCTTGGCTTCCAGCGCCTTGTTGATGCACTTGGTATAGGTTTCCTGCAGGTGATCGACGTCGAGGCCGCGCTCGCGCGCCTTCTTGAGTTCTTCCTGCGAGCAGAGATAGGCCCAGGCAGTGTCGTCGAACTGCAGATAGCGGCAGCCGGCGGCATAGAACGCCTTGATGGCGTCCTGATAGGCGATCGCCAGATCGTCGAAGATGGCGTCGCGGTTCGGATAGGCGGACGCCGCGACCGAGCCCGGCTCGAGGCGGAAGTGCATCACCGTCGGCGACGGAATGCACATCTTCGGCGTCTTCTTGGTGTGCGCCTTCACGAACTTGAAGTGCTCGATCATCGGGTGGTTCGGCGCGAAGCCGATCTTGCCGGTGACCTTCAGCACCTTCATCTTGGTCTGCATGCCCTGGAACTGGATGCCATGGTCGGACATCTCGACCGTGACGCCGTCCAGCATGCCGTAGAAATCGTAGTGCCAGAACGAACGGCGATACTCGCCGTCGGTGATGGCTTCCAGACCGACGTCTTCCTGCTTCTTGATGACCTTGATGATTTCCTCATCTTCGATCGCCTTGAGCTGGGCGTCGGTCATCTGACCCGCCTCGTGCTTGGTGCGCGCATCGTGGATCGCCTTGGTGCGCAGGATCGAGCCGACCTGGTCGGCGCGGAAGGGCGGCTTGGTTCTCTGAGACATCGTTTCCTCCAACGGATGGCTGCGTAAGATTTCCCGGTCGCAGCCCTAGTTCGGGTGTGCCATAGCACGACTTGCGGTTTGCGTCAGGCTCGCCGCTTCGCATGCATAGCATGCCGTTTCAACCACCCCGCCGAAGGAAAAATAATGCGGCGCGATATCGCCGAGGCCGGCGCTTTCGGCGAGCACCGCGATCATCCGCGCCGGGCCGACGTGACCGACCAGGCCGGAGGCCGCCCCGGTCATCAGGCCGCGCAACGAGGCCGAAACGCCGCAACGCCTGGCGTAACGCAGCAAGGCCGGCACGCTGGTCGGTCCGGCCATGCCGACCTTGACCGGCACGGAAATGCCGCAGCCGCGCAATTGCCCGAGCCAGGCCAGCACCCGCTCCGGCGAGAACGAGAACTGGCTTACAATGTGGACCTTGAGGCCGAGCGCCACCGCGCTGGCGATTTTCTCGTCGAGCGCGGTCTCCAGCCGGCCGGGCATAATATGGGCATGGCCTTCCGGGTAGGCGGCAATGCCGATTTCCTCGATTCCGGCGGCGCGCAAACCGGCTTTCTGAATGACCGCCAGCGCGTCGGGGAAGGGCCCGCTGGCCTCGACGTCGCCGCCAATCACCAGCAGGCGGCGCAGGCCGGCGTCACCGGCAAGGCGCTTGAGCAGATCGGCCAGATCCTCGGCGCTCGGCACGCGCCGCGCCGCGACATGCGCCACCGGCTCAAGGCCGGCCTGGCGCAACTGGGTCGCCGCGGCAACCAGCTCATCGCTGCCGAGATTCGGCACCGCCGACAGAAAGACCTCGGTGCCCGGCGGCAGCACGGTCGCCAGTTTCGCGATTTCAGCGGCGCGCGGCCGCGTCGCCTCGATCGAGAAGCGGCTGGCGAAGGGCACGGGCGACAGCTCTTGCGGCGGCATGACGATGTCCGAAAACCGGTTGCCTGGCCCGCGAAGGATGTCCGCGGACGTGTTTTTCGGGAACATGCGCGCTACTCGCGCCGCCGCGAGATGACGAAGGACTCGTCGTAGAACCACAGGCCGCCGTGTTCCTGGAGCACGTCGCGGGTGGCGTCGGCGAAGCGCCGGTCGCTGTTGACGTCGGACAACCGGTCATCCTCGACCTGTGCGACATAAACCGCGGCGTTCCAGGCGGCCATCAGGGTCGAGGTGCCGATCGACGACGAAACCTCCGACGGCAGCGTGTGCATATCGTATCGGAACAGCGAGCGCTGGTCGGAATAGGCGTTGAAATTCAGGTCGCGGGCCGCCGCGCCGAGTTCGTGCTTGGTCTCCTTCAGGAGATCGTGCCGGCTATGCGCGAAGGGATTATCGTCCGGCCAGACCTTGTGGATGACTTCCATCGCCGGATCGTGACCGTAGGACTGGATCGCGATCATCCGGCCGCCCGGCCCGAGCGCGCGCGCCAGCGGCGCCAGAACGCGCTTGGCCTTGAATTCGAGCGAGGCGCGGGCGCGGTAAGGCTGGGAGGCAATGACCAGATCGTAATCGGCGACCGCGCCGCCCGGCTTCGGGATCACCTGATCGAGCAGGAAACGATGGTCCTTGCGGTAGATCACGAGAATGACCGGCCGCTCATAAACCGGGTTGCCGCTCTTCGGCGACACCTTGGCCTTCCAGCTTTCGGCCAGGAACGGTTCGAGCGCGGTGATCTGCTCCTCGAAGGAATGGGCGGTATCGCCCTCCATCGCCAGCTCTTTCCAGACCATGCTGGTGGCCGCCGATAGCGACTTGGCGGCCAGCCACGGCGCTTCCGAATACGCCAGATTGGTCAGCACCAGCACCGTCGAGGGATGCTCGATGAACCGGTCGGCCATCTTGTGCAGCGTCAGCCGCACGTCCTCGAGGCTGATTTCCTTGCCGCAGATATAAAACGGCACGGTCGGAAACTTGTCGTGCATCGAGCGCATGACGCGCGCCAGCACCGAACCGTCGCCGACGCCGGCATCGAACACCCGCACCGCCGGCGGACGCGGATGAATATTGGCGAGTTCGAGACTGACGCGCTGCGCGACCTCCCATTTCTCGGAACAGGTGTTGACGAACAGCAGATACTTTTGACGATTGTCGAAGAAACGGAAATTGCGTTGCGGGTCTTCACCCGCCTCTTGAGTCGTGGCCATCGGCGGCGCCTGCGTTTTGATGATGGGGAGCGTTTGCGCGGGCGGTTGGTCGAACAGCACCCGGCGCTGGACCGGCGCGCCGTCATCGCCCTGGGTCATGAAGGCGCGAATGCGATCCAGCGTATCGGTGGTGATGCGGCCGCCGTTACGCAGCCGGCTCGCCAGCTTGCCGTCATTGACGGCGCGGCGTCCGAAGGTCGATTCGGCGAGGCCGCGCTGGCGGCAGAATTCGCTGATTTCCTGAAGGATGACTTCGTTCATGACGTATCCTCGGCGTTTCCCTGCGCGGCCTTCTTGGCGAGGCGCGCAACTCGTCGGCTCTGAGCGGCCGTATCCCGTTAACGAAACAAGTCGAGGATTGGTCGTCAACCACAAAACGACACGGCCAAAGATGGGCAGCAATGATGGGCGCTGCCCATCGATAGAAATGCCTTCAAATCAGCGGTTTATAAAATTGAACATTCAACCGCGCGAAAATTCGGCCGCGATCGGTGGGCAGGATGGAGGTATTTGATCAGAAAAGGTGGGCAGAAGTGGGCAGGACGCCGACAGCCCAAAACAGATCAGGCGCACGGCTGATGGCCGCGCGCCTGAACAAGACTCAACATTGTTTGCTCAAAACCGGGGCCAAACGCCGTCCGCGTAAACGCAGCCGGCGCTCAATTCCGTCTCAGATGTCGAAGAACACCGTCTCGTTGTCGCCCTGGACGCGCACATCGAAACGATAGAGCGCCGGCTCGCCGCCGGGCTGCTTGTGGGCGATCAGGGTGTCGCGACGGTCGGGCGGCACCAGCGTCAGGATCGGATCGGTGGCGTTGGCGGCCTCGTCCGAGAAATAGAGCCGGGTGTAGACCTGCCGCAACATGCCGCGCGAGAAGATGCAGACCACGATATGCGGCGCCTGCGGCTTGCCACCCGGGCCCGGCACCGAACCCGGCTTGATGGTGTCGAAGGCAAACACGCCCTGCTTGTCGGTCGCCGAACGGCCGAAGCCCTTGAACTGGGTGTTGGGCAGCGCGCGGTTGTCCTGCGGACTGGCATAGCGGCCCTGGGCGTCGGCCTGCCAGATCTCGATCATCGCATCGTTGATCGGCTTGCCGTCGCCGTCATAGACGCAGCCTTCGATGCGGATACGCGTGCCGGTGACATCGGGCGTCACCAGGTTCGATTCGACGGTGTTCTTCCAGCTATAGCTGCCGTTGGGGTCCCAGTCGCAGCGGCCCTTGGGGGTGAGGCCATAGGCGAAGAACGGACCGACGGTCTGTGAAGGTGTAATGTCCGACATAGTGCTGGCTCTACCTGTTCCTAGTGTTCGTCGTTGTCGAGCGGCGTGGCTTCACGGCCGCGCAGCACGATGTCGAAACGGAAAGCCAGCGCCCAATCCGGCACGGTGTTTTCCAGATCGAAGGTGCAGACCATCCGCTGACGCGCCTTCTCGTCGGTTACCGAATTGAAGATCGGGTCGTAGGGGAACAGGTAGTCGCCCGGGAAATACATCTGGGTCACCAGACGCGACAGGAACGAGTGCCCGAACACCGAAAAGTGGATGTGGTTCGGACGCCAGGCATTGGGGTGGTTGCCCCACGGATAGGCGCCCGGCTTCACGGTGATGAATTTGTAATAGCCGTTGTCGTCGGTGACGGTACGGCCCGCGCCGGTGAAGTTCGGATCGAGCGGCGCCGGATGCTGGTCGACGTTATGAACGTAACGGCCGCAGGCATTGGCCTGCCACAGTTCGACCAGCGCGTTGCGGATCGGACGCTTGTCCTCGTCGAGCACCTGACCGTGGACGATGATGCGCTCGCCGAGCGGCTCGCCCTTGTGCTGCTTGGTCAGGTCGTTGTCGCCTTCCTGAATGGCGTTGTGACCGTAGATCGGGCCGGTCAGCTCCGACAGCGTATGCGGCATGATCATCAGCGGCTTCGACGGCGAACGCTTGATCGTGCTCTTGTAGCCCGGGCTGAGATGCTTGGGATAAGCCTCGAGACTCTTGGTCGGGTAAATCAGCGACATTCTCGTTGTCCTTGGTTCGTTCGCTTATTCGGGCAAAATTCCGTCAGGCAAGCCGTTCGATCGCGAGCGACGAGCCCTGACCGACGCCGACGCACATGGTGGCGAGCGCGAGCTTGCCGCCATTCTCTTCCAGGCCATGCGCCGCCGTCAAAACCAGCCGCGTGCCCGACATGCCCAGCGGATGGCCGAGCGCGATGGCGCCGCCATGCGGATTGACGTGCGCCGCGTCGTCGGGGAGGCCGAGCTGGCGCAGACAGGCCAGCGACTGCGAGGCGAAGGCTTCGTTGATCTCGATCACATCGTAATCGCCGATCTTGTGGCCGAGACGCGCCATCAGCTTCTGCGTCGCCGGCACCGGGCCGATGCCCATGATGCGCGGCGGCACGGCGGCCGACGCCATGCCGAGAATGCGGGCGCGCGGCGTCAAGCCATGCGCCTTGACCGCCGCTTCCGAGGCGACGATCAGCGCCGCCGCGCCGTCATTGACGCCGGAGGCATTGCCGGCGGTCACCGTACCGGGATTGCGGAACGGCGTTTTCAGCTTGGCGAGTTGTTCGAGCGTGGTCTCCGGACGCGGATGCTCGTCGGTATCGATCCTGACGATGTCGCCCTTGCGGCCGGCGAGTTCAACCGCCACGATTTCTTTGGCGAAATAACCGGCGGCCATCGCCTTGCCGGTCTTCTGCTGCGAACGGACCGCGAAGGCATCCTGATCGGCGCGCGAAACCTGAAAATCCTCGGCGACGTTCTCGCCGGTCTCCGGCATCGAGTCGACGCCGTATTGCTTTTTCATCAAAGGATTGATGAAGCGCCAGCCGATGGTGGTGTCGAAGATTTCCGCCTGGCGCGAAAACGCTTCCTGCGCCTTGCCTTGAACGAAGGGCGCCCGCGTCATCGACTCGACGCCGCCGGCGATCGCGAATTCCATTTCGCCCGCGCGGATGGCGCGCGCCGCCTGACCGACCGCTTCCATGCCGGAAGCGCACAGCCGGTTCAGCGTGATGCCCGGCACGCTCTGCGGCAGGCCGGCCAGCAAGAGCGCCATGCGGGCGACGTTGCGGTTATCCTCGCCGGCCTGGTTGGCGCAGCCGAAATAGACTTCCTCGAGCTGGTCCCAGTCGACTTTCGGGTTGCGCGCCATCAGCGCCTTGAGCGGCACGACGGCCAGATCGTCGGCGCGGACTTTCGCCAGACTGCCGCCGAAGCGTCCGATCGGCGTGCGGACGGCGTCGCAGAGGAATACGTCACGTGATGTGTCAGCCATGAGCTCTTTTCCTTATTCCGTCGTCCTGAGGCGGCCGCGCGCGAGCAATACCCGCGACAAGCAACGGCCCATCATTCTCGCACCGTAGCCGTCCATTCTTCGAGGCGCGCGCTGCGCGCAGACCCCCAGGACGACGGCGAGAGGCAACCGGCCTCCCGCGTTTATATAAGCACGCCGCAAGCGTTACGCGGCCGCATGGGCACGGGCAGTGCGGGCATGCAATTCGCGCAAGACTTCAAGTTCCCGGGCCGTCGGCGCCGGGGTTTCCTCGACCTGAGCGGCGAACTTCACCGTCCAGCCGGTGTTGTCCTGAATCTGCTCGCGGGTGACGCCCGGATGAATCGAAACGACGGTCATTTCCCGGGTTTCGGGATCGGGCGCGAAGATCGCCAAATCGGTAATCAGCTTGGTCGGCCCCTTGGTCTTGACGCCGAGCTTCTGCCGGCTGTCGCCGCCGGACACATGACCGATCGAGGTGACGAAATCGAGCTTGTCGACGAAGCTGCGCTTGCCCTGCGCCATGATGATGAAGATCTCGCCGCAGGACGTGGCGATTTCCGGCGCGCCGCCGCCGCCCGGCAAGCGCACCTTCGGCTTGTCGTAAGGACCGACCACCGTGGTGTTGAGGTTGGCGTATTTGTCGATCTGCGCGCCGCCGAGGAAGCCGACCTTGATGCGGCCGCCTTGCAGCCAGTAGCGGAACATTTCCGGCACCGACACGGTGGTCAGCGCGGTCTCGCACAATTCACCGTCGCCGATCGACAGCGGCAGCACGGTCGGCTTGGTGCCGAGCGTGCCCGATTCATAGATCAGCGTGATATCCGGCGCATGCGTCAGCCGCGCCAGATTGCAGGCCGCCGACGGCTGCCCGATGCCGACGAAACAGATGTCGTCGTTCTTGAGCGAGCGCGCCGCCGCGATGGTCATCATTTCGGTGGGCTTGTAATCGGCCATGATCGTTACTCCGCCGCCGCGTGGCGCGTGCCGGCATATTGCGCGAATGCCTCCGGGCCCTTGTCGAGCACGTTGGCTTTCATCCAGGCATGGAAGCTGTCGCGATCCTTCGCGATATCGTCCCATTGCTTGTAGAAGCTGTTGTTGCGCGGGTAATAGCCCTGCGCATAGGACGGGAAGGCGCCGCCCGGCACCGCGGCGATCGCGCCGACAGTCCAGTGCGGCAACACCACCGCGTTCAGGCTGCGCGCCGGCAATTCGTCGACAATTTCCTCGACCGTCACCACCGAGCGCTTCGACGCCAGCACCGCTTCCTTCTGCACGCCGAGCACGCCCTCGATCATCACATTGCCCGCCTTGTCGGCGCGCTGGGCATGAATCACCGCGACATCCGGCCGGTGGGCCGGAATGGCGGCGAGCTGTTCGCCGGTGAAGGGACAGGTGATGTGCTTGATCCTGGGGTTCACCTTGGGCAGATCGCCACCGATGTAACCGCGGAAAATCGCGCAGGGCTGACCGGCCGCGCCCGCCTCATAGGCGTTGGCCATCGCGGCGTGCGAATGCTCTTCAAGTTCGAGCGGCAGCGGCCATTGCTTCTCGACCGCATCGCGGAAGCGGTGCAGCGAACCGACACCCGGATTGCCGCCCCACGAGAAAACCAGCTTCTTGACGCAGCCCATGCCGATCATCTGGTCGTAGACCAGATCCGGCGTCATGCGGATCAAGGTGAGGCTCTTGCGGCCCTGCCGGATGATTTCGTGGCAGGCGGCGTGCGGAATGAGGTGGGTAAAGCCTTCCAGCGCGACGGTGTCGCCGTCATGAATATTCGCTGCGATGGCCTCGGCCAGAGAAGTGATACGCGCCATAAAGTGAGGTTCCCGGTTTCGCGCCCGTATTTACGGCGCGCCACCGACAGGGTCAAATGGCGAAATCATCGTCCGTAGGGGTCCCAACAAATCACCATGCTCAGCCCGGAACCGATTTTCACCATTCAGGCCGAATTGGCCGGCATCCTGAACCTGGGGGCGACGCCCTATGGCGAACGCCGCATCATCGACATTCTCGGCGGCACAGTCAGCGGACCGAAGCTCAACGGCCGCGTGCTGCCGGGCGGCGCCGACTGGCAGATCATCCGCGCCGACGGCGCCGCCGACATCCAGGCGCGCTACACCCTCGAGACCGGAACCGGCGCCCGCATTCTGGTGTCGAGCGAAGGCGTGCGGCACGGTCCTAAGGCGGTGCTGGACGCGCTGACGCGCGGCGAGAAAGTCGATCCGGCGCTGTATTATTTCCGCACCGTGATGCGCTTCGAGACCGCCGCCCCGGAGGTTGACTGGATGAATCGCATCCTCGCGATCGCGCGTGGGCAGCGCGAAGCCCGCAGCGTTCGCCTCGAGGTTCACGAAGTTCTTTAACGCCGACCCAACTTGCTGCCCACCGCCGGGACCAGATTGTTGTCCTCGACAACAATCTTGACGGCCGCTGGCGCCGGTGACACCATTCCCGCCGCGGTCGATAAAAACCCAAAACGCGCCGCGCCATGACAAAGCGGTGCATGTCCCCAGGGAGGACCCCATGCTCAAGTCCGCCAAACTGGCGTTATTACTTTCGCTTGCGTGGTTTGCCGCTCCGGCTTCGGCCGAGCATAACGGCGTTATCCGGGTCGGCGTGATGAACGACATGTCGAGCGTCTATTCGGATTTCCAGGGCCCCGGCTCGGTGATCGCAGCCCAGCTCGCCGCCGAGGACTTCGCCAAAATATCAAAGCGCAAGGTCGAGATCCTCAGCGCCGACCATCAGAACAAGCCGGACATCGGCGCCGGCATCGCCAAGCGCTGGTTCGCGGTCGACGGCGTCGACATGATCGTCGACCTGCCGAATTCGGCGGTGGCGCTGGCGGTGTCGGTCATCGCTCGCGAGAACAACAAGGTCGCGATCGGCTCGGGCGCTGGCACGGCGGCTTTGACCGGCGCGCAGTGCTCGCCGAATTTCGTGCACTGGACCTATGACACCTGGGCCTTCGGCCACGGCACCGCCAAGGGGCTGCTGGCCAAAGGCGCCAAGACCTTCTTCTTCATCACCGCCGACTACGCGTTCGGTCACGACCTCGAAAAGCAGGCCACCGACGAAATCAAGGCCAGCGGCGGCAAGGTGCTCGGCGCCGTGCGCCTGCCGCTCGGCACCAATGATTTCTCGTCGGCGCTGTTGCAGGCGCAGGCCTCGAAGGCCGACGTGATCCTGCTCGCCAATGCCGGCGGCGACACCGTCAACACCATCAAGCAGGCCGCCGACTTCAAAATCGGCGACAAACAGAAACTGGTGGCGCTGATCTTCGACCTGCAAAGCGTGCCGGCGATCGGCCTGAAGGCGGCGCAGGGGCTCGGCGCGATCAACGGCTGGTACTGGGACGAAAGCGACGGCGCGCGCGCCTTCGCCAAGCGCTATGCCGCGCGGCATCCGAAGAAGGCCTATCCCAACCACATGCAGGCCGGCGTCTATTCGGCGACGCTGGCCTACCTCAAGGCGGTCGACAAAGTCGGCTCACCGAACGACGGCAAGAAGGTGGTCGATGCGATGAAAGCGACGCCGTCGAACGACCCGGTCTACGGCAAGGTCGAAATTCGCGCCGACGGCCGCGCCATCCACCCGCTTTATCTGTTGCAGGTCAAAGCCCCGTCCGAATCGAAGGGCGACTGGGACCTGTTCAAGATCGTCGGCACCATCCCCGCCGATCAGGCATTCCGGCCGCTCGCCGATGGCGGCTGCCCGCTGGTCAAATCGAATTGATGTCGGCGATTTGAGTTCAGTTGCGCGTTGACCGTTCCGACGACATGATCCCGCCGCTGCCGGCAAGCAAACGGCAGCGGCGTTTACTTTGAAGGAGATCTCGGTGAGTTCGAGCGAGCAGACCAGTCCGTTGGCTATTTCGTTACCCGCTTCGCTGCATGGCGAGCGGCGCGGTAACGTCGCCGTCCTGACCCTGACAAGGCCGGAGAAGCGCAATGCGCTGAACGATACCACCGTGCTCGGGCTCGAGACCTTCTTCACCTCGCTGCCGGACGACATCGCCGCCGCGGTAATTCATGGCGCCGGCGATCATTTTTCCGCCGGCCTCGATCTCAGCGAATTGCAGGAACGCGACATTCGGCAGGGCATTTCGCATTCCGGCCTATGGCATCGCGTGTTCGACAAGATCCAGTTCGGCAAGGTGCCGGTGGTGGCGGTGCTGCATGGCGCGGTGGTCGGCGGCGGCCTCGAACTGGCGGCCGCCTGCCACATCCGGGTCGCCGAACGCTCGACTTATTACGGACTGCCGGAAGGCAGCCGCGGCATTTACGTCGGCGGCGGCGGCTCGGTGCGGATTCCACGGCTGATCGGGGTCGCGCGGATGATGGACATGATGCTGACCGGCCGGACCTATTCCGCCGAGGACGGCCAGGCCATGGGGCTGTCGACTTATCTCACCGAGCCCGGCGACGGCCTGGCCAGGGGCCTCGCGCTGGCGCAGCGCATCGCCGGCAATACCCGGCTGACCAATTTCGCGATCACCCATGTGCTGCCGCGGATCGCCGAAGTCGATCCGACCAGCGGCTATGCGGTCGAATCGCTGATTTCCTCGATCGCGCAGGCCGACAGCGAGGCCAAGAATCGGCTCAACGCCTTCCTGGAAGGCCGCGCCAACAAAGTGACACGGCCGGAATCATAATTCGCCGGACGGCGGCCGGCGTCGCGTCTCTTGAGGCCGGCAGGCAAACCGCGTTATTGTTGTCGAAGACAACAATATCACAACAACAAGACCCTTGGGATGAAATGCCTAACCCGACCCGACTGGCACAGCCGTCTTTAACGCCGCTGCGCGCCGTGCGCCTGGGCCGGCCCGAGGCCGTGCTCGACCGGCGTGACGACGGCGCCGTCGTCATCCGTGCGGCGCAGGCGATCGGCGACTATCACGACACGCTCGGCGCGGCGCTCGGCCATTGGGCCAAAGCCGCGCCCGATCGCGTGTTCCTCGCGCAACGCGACGCCAGCGGCGAATGGCGCAAACTGACCTACGCGCAGGTGCTCGATCAGGTCGAACGGATCGGCGCCGCGTTGTTGCGGCGCGGCCTGTCGCCCGACCGGCCGATCGTCATCGTCTCCGGCAACGGCATCGAACACGCGCTGCTGGCGCTCGCCGCCATGCATGTCGGCGTTCCCTATGCGCCGGTGTCGCCGGCCTATTCGCTGATGTCGAGCGACTTCGGCAAGCTGCGCATGATCATCGAACTGCTGACGCCGGGCATGGTCTTCGCCGCCGACGGGCTTGCCTTCGGTCGCGCGCTTTACGCCACGGTGCCGGACGAGATCGAACTGGTCGTCGCGCAGAACCCGCTTGGCGACCGGCCGACCACGCTGTTCGCCGATCTCGTTGGCGAAGCCGACGGCAGTGGCGTTACCGCCGCCCATGCGGCGCTGACGCCCGACACCATCGCCAAGTTCCTGTTCACCTCCGGCTCGACCGGCATGCCGAAAGCGGTGATCAATACCCACCGGATGCTGTGCTCGAACCAGGCGATGCTGCGGTCGGGCTTTCCCTTCGTGCTCGACGAGCCGCCGGTGGTCTGCGACTGGCTGCCGTGGAGCCACACCTTCGGCTCCAATCACAATTTCAATCTGGTGCTGACCAACGGCGGCTCGCTTTATATCGACGACGGCAATCCGACGCCGCCCGGCGTGCCGAAGACGGTGCGCAATCTGCGCGACGTCTCCCCGACGATCTATTTCAATGTGCCGAAGGGCTTCGAAGCGCTGATACCGCATTTCCGCGCCGACGACGCCTTGCGCGAGAATTTCTTCTCGCGGCTGAAGGTGCTGTTCTATGCCGGCGCCGGTCTGAACCAGACCACCTGGGACGAACTGACGGAACTCGCGGTGCAAACCACCGGCGAACGCATCATCTTCGTGTCGTCGCTGGGGTCGACCGAAACCGCGCCGGCGGCGCTCGCCTGCACCTGGGATTCCGGCCGGCCCGGCAATATCGGCCTGCCCTTCCCCGGCGTCGAACTCAAGCTGGTGCCGAACAGCGGCAAGATGGAAGCGCGTCTGCGCGGACCGCACATCACGCCCGGCTATTGGCGGCAAGATCAGCACACCAACGCCGCTTTCGACGACGAAGGCTTCTACAAGATCGGCGACGCGCTGAAATTCGCCAACCCCGACGACCCCGGGGAAGGCCTGTTGTTCGACGGCCGTATTGCCGAGGACTTCAAGCTGTCGACCGGCACCTGGGTCAGCGTCGGACCGCTGCGTGGCCGCTTCATCGACCATTGCGCGCCTTATGTCCGCGACGTGGTCTTCGCCGGCGCCGACCGCGACGATCTCACCGCGTTGGTGTTCCCCGACATTGAGGCCTGCCGCAAACTCGCCGGCCTGCCGGCCGAGGCCAGCGTCGACGCCGTGCTGGCCTCGCACGCGGTGCGCGCCACCTTCGCCGCGCTGCTCAGCCGGCTCGCCGCTGACAGTCAGGGCTCGTCGACCCGGGTGATGCGCATCATCCTGATGGCCGACCCGCCGTCGCTCGACAAAGGCGAAATGACCGACAAGGGTTCGATCAACCAGCGCGCGGTGCTGGCCAGCCGCGCGGCGCTGGCCGAGCAGCTTTATGCCGAGCCGATGCCCGATGCGGTGATCGCCGCAAGTCAGGAGCGTTGATGCCGGGGCACCGCTATCGCTTATGGTCATTCCGGGACACGCCGCAGGCGTGGACCCGGAATCCGGACCATAGTTCGGAACCCCCATCTGGATTCCGGGTTCGCGCGCGCGGCGCGCGCCCCGGAATGACCGGAGCGAATTAATGGCCCAGCCCGTCCACGCCGATCGAACCGTTCCCCTGCGCCAGGTCGCGCTCGGGCCGCAGGACGTCATCGTCGAGCGCCGCGCCGACGGCTGCATCCTGCTGCGCTCGCCGCAACCGCTCGGACCTTATCCCGACAAGCTGACCGAGCGGCTGACGCACTGGGCCAGCACCGCGCCCGACCGCGTGCTGTTCGCGCAACGCGACGCCGCCGGCGACTGGCGCAAGGTCACTTACGCGCAGGCGCTCGACCGCGCCCGCGCCATCGGCCAGGCATTGCTGGAGCGCAAGCTGTCGCCGGACCGGCCGATCGCGATTTTGTCCGGCAACGATATCGAGCACGCCTTGCTCGGCCTCGGCGCGATCTATGCCGGCATTCCCTACGCGCCGATCTCGCCGGCCTATTCGCTGGTGTCGACCGATTTCGGCCGGCTGCGCTCGATCTTCGAACTGATCACGCCGGGACTGGTCTTTGCCGCCGACGGCGAAAGCTTCGCGCGCGCGTTGACCGCGGTGGTGCCGGACGATGTCGAAATCGTCGTGACGAAAAATCCACCGCCGAACCGCGCCGCGACCTTGTTCGCCGACCTGAAGGCGACACCGACCGCCGCGATCGACGCCGCTCACGACGCCGTCGGCCCCGACACCATCGCCAAGTTCCTGTTCACCTCGGGTTCGACCGGCATTCCGAAATGCGTCATCAACACCCAGCGGATGTGGTGTTCCAACCAGGTGATGTTGCGTCAGGCGCTCGCCTTCATGCAAAGCGAGCCGCCGGTGATCGTCGACTGGGCGCCGTGGCACCACACCGCCGGCGGCAATCACGATGTCGGCCTCGTCATCTATAATGGCGGCACATTTTATATCGACGACGGCAAGCCGATGCCGGGCGCCATCGACGAGACCGTCAGGAACCTGAGCGAAGTCGCCACTACCTGGTACTTCACCGTGCCGAAGGGCTTCGAGGCGCTGCTGCCTTTCCTGCGCAACGACGAGAAACTGCGCCGCACCTTCTTCAGCCGGGTCAAGATGCTGTGGTTTGCCGGCGCGGCGCTGGCGCAGCATGTGTTCGACGACATTCAGGATCTGGCCGCGCAGGCCTGCGGCGAACGCATCCTGTTCTCGACCGGCTTCGGCTCGACCGAAACCGCGCCCTTCGCGCTCGCCCGCACCTGGCCGGCGGAAAATGCCGCCAATATGGGCCTGCCAGCCGCCGGCATGGAACTGAAGCTGGTGCCGAACGAAGGCAAGCTCGAGGCGCGGGTGCGCGGTCCCAACATCACGCCCGGCTATTGGCGGCAACCGCATTACACCGCGCAGGCCTATGACGAGGAAGGCTTCTACAAACTCGGCGACGCTTTCAAATTCGCCGATCCGAACGATCCGAAGCAGGGCCTGCTGTTCGACGGCCGCATCGCCGAAGACTTCAAGCTGGCGACCGGCACCTGGGTTCATGTCGGTCCGTTGCGCGCGCGCTTCATCGACCATTGCGCGCCTTACGTCCGCGATGTCGTGATCGCCGGCGCCGACCGCGACGACATCGCCGTACTGGTGTTTCCCAATATCGACGCCTGCCGCGCCTTGTGCGGCGACGCCGCCGCCGATGTGCTGAACCATCCCAAGCTGCGCGCGCATTTCACCGAGCTGCTAACCGGCATGGCGCGGGTATCGACCGGCTCGTCGACCAAGATCTGCCGTGCCCTGCTGATGGAAGAGCCGCCGTCGCTCGACCGCGCCGAGATGACCGACAAGGGTTCTATCAACCAGCGCGCAGTGCTGACCCAGCGCAAGGCGCTGGTCGAGATGCTGTATGCCGATACGCCGTCGCCGGCGATCATTCGAATCGAGGAGTAACAACGTGACCAGCAAGACCAGCGGCCTGAGCGCGTCATTCAAGGACGCCGTGCTGATCGACGGCGTCCGCACGCCCTTCGCCGACTATAACGGCGCGCTCGCCGCCATCTCGCCGATCGATCTCGGCATCAAGGCGGCGCGCGCGGTGTTCCAGAAAGCCGGCGTGTCGCCGGACGACGTCGGCACCGTCGTCGCCGGCAACATGGCGCAGGCCAGCTTCGACGCCTACATGCTGCCGCGTCATATCGGGCTCTATGCCGGCGTGCCGCAACAGACGCCGGCCCATCTCGTGCAGCGGGTCTGCGGCACCGGCATCGAAGTGCTGGCGCAAGCCTCCGACGCGATTTCGCTCGGGCGCGCCGAACTGGCGCTATGCGTCGGCACCGAAAGCATGAGCCGCAATCCGGTCGCGTCCTATACCAGCCGCGGCGGTTTCCGCATGGGCCAGGTCGAGTTCAAGGACTTCCTCTGGGAAGCGCTGATGGACCCGGCCTGCGGCCTCGACATGGGCGGCACCGCCGAGAACCTGGCGCGGCGCTATCAGATCACCCGCGCCGAAGTCGACGACTTCGCGGCCCGATCGTTCTCGCGCGCCGTCGAGGCACAGAAGAGCGGCTTCCTAGCCGGCGAGATCGCGCCGGTCGCGTCGGAAACGTTCGAGATCGATGGCCTGAAGAATCGCGGCATCAAGATCAAGGATTCGATCGACGCCGACGGTCATGTCCGGCCGTCGACCTCCGAACAGCTTGCCAAGATCAGGCCGGCTTTCGGCGGCGTGCAGACCGGCGGCAATTCGTCGGCCATCGTCGATGGCGCTGGCGCGATTCTGGTCGGCAGCGCCGATTACGCGCGCAAACACGGCAAGAAGCCGCTGGCGCGCATCCTCTGCGCCGCGGCCGTCGGCGTGCCGCCAGAAATCATGGGCATCGGTCCGGTGCCGGCGATCAAGGCGGTGCTCGACCAGGCCGGGCTCAAGCTCGACCAGATCGGCCGCTTCGAGATTAACGAAGCCTTCGGCGCCCAGGTGATGGCCTGCGCCCGCGAACTCGGCCTCGACGAGGACAAGCTCAACGTCAATGGCGGCGCGATCGCCATCGGCCATCCGCTCGGCGCCACCGGCATTCGCCTGACCCTGACGCTGGCCCGCGAACTTCAACGCGCGAATTTGCGCTATGGTATTTCATCGGCCTGTATCGGCGGCGGACAAGGCATCGCGATGCTGATCGAGAATATGGAAGCAAAGGCGAACTAGCATGGATATCAAGGGACAGGCGGCCATCGTCACCGGCGGCGCATCCGGCCTTGGGGCCGCGACCGCGCGCGCGCTGGCCGCGGCCGGCGCCAAGGTGGCGCTCTTCGACGTCAATGCCAAGGCGGCCGCCGAGGTCGCGATCGACATCAACGGCATCGCGGTGACCTGCGACGTCGCCGACAGCGCCAGCGCCGAGGCCGCGATCAAGCGCGCCACCGCCGATCACGGGCCGGCGCGCATTCTGGTCAATTGCGCCGGCGTCGGTCCCGCCAAACGCATCGTCGGCCGCGACGGACCGATGCCGCTCGCCGATTTCGAGCGCGTCATTCGCATCAACCTGATCGGCACCTTCAACATGATGCGGCTGGTCGCCGCCGACATGCAGAAGCTCGAACCCTTCGCCGACGGCGAGCGCGGGCTGATCGTCTCGACCGCCTCGGTCGCGGCCTATGAAGGTCAGGTCGGGCAGTCGGCCTATGCCTCGTCGAAGGGCGGCGTCGCGGCGCTGACCATGCCGGCGGCGCGCGAATTCGCGCAGTTTGGCATTCGCGTGATGGCGATCGCGCCCGGCATCTTCGCCACGCCGATGCTGACCGCGCTGCCGCAGGAAACCCAGGATTCGCTCGGCGCGTCGGTGCCGTTCCCGAAGCGGCTCGGCCTACCCGACGAATACGCCAAGCTGGTGCTGCACTGTATTCACAACACCTATCTCAACGGCGAGGTCATCCGGCTCGACGGCGCGCTGCGGATGCCGCCGCGCTAGACGCATCATGACCGGCGACGCCGACCGTATCGTCGATCTTTACGAGCGCCATGCGCTGGCATGGGTCGGCGATCGCGGCCGGCAAAAGGTATTCTTCGAAAAGAGCTGGCTCGATCGCTTCATCGCGGTCGCCACGCCGGGCGCGCCCGTGCTGGATCTGGGCTGCGGCCCCGGCAAACCGATGGCCGCCTATCTCATCGGCCAGGGCCTGCGCGTTCACGGCGTCGATTCCTCACCGACGATGATGTCGCTTTTCCGCGAAAACTTTCCCGAACAGGAAATGACGGTCGGCGATATGCGCACCCTGTCGCTCGGGCGGCGTTTCGCCGGCGTTCTGGCCTGGGACAGCTTCTTCCACCTGGCCTATGACGACCAGCGGCGGATGTTTCCGATCTTCCGCGATCATGCCGCGGCCGGCGCGCCGCTTCTGTTCACCAGCGGTCCGCGCCACGGCGAAGCGATCGGCGTCCTGCACGGCGAGCCGCTTTTTCACGCCAGCCTCGCGCCGGACGAATACCGCGCGCTGCTCGCCGACAACGGCTTCACGGTGCTCGACGCGCGGATGGAAGACCCGGACTGCGGCGGCCATTCGGTCTGGCTGGCGCGGCGCGCCGAAGACCGCTAGAAACCCTGAACGGCTTTTCTGGAATTGACGGCATGACCTCCTTCACCAATACCCGCACCGTCCGCATCGAATGGGGCGACTGCGACGCCGCCGGCATCATCTATTATCCGAACTACTTTCGGATTTTCGATGCCTCGACCGCCTGGCTGTTCGAAGCCGCGCTCGGCATGACCAAGTTCGAAATGTTCAAGAATCTGGAATTCACCGGCTGGCCGCTGGTGCGCACCCAGGCCCGCTTCGTCAAGCCGACCCGATTCGGCGACGACGTCGAGGTCGAGAGCAGCATCAAGTTCGGCCGCACCAGTTTCGAGATCGAGCATAAACTCACGCTCGATGGCGAACTGTGCGCGCAATGTTCGGAGAAGCGGGTCTGGACCGTGCGCGATGCGCAAGGCCATCTCAAATCGCATCCGGTACCGGAGGCGGTGCTGGAAAAATTCGGCTGACGATCGTCAGCCGATCCCGGCGGCGATCTTTTTCAGAATCTCGATAAAGCGCTTGCGGTCGCGGGCGCCGATCACACCGTCGAGCGCGCGCTCGTGCCGCCGTGCGCAACGGGTAAGCTGCGCCAGGGTCTTCTTGCCGTCGCGCGTAATGGTGAGGCAATAAGCACGGCGGTCGCTGTCGAGCCGGTTGCGCTCGACCAGCCCGCGCCGCACCAGATCCTCGATCGCCGGCGTCAGGCTGGATTTGTCGCGGCCGGCGGCCTGGCTCAGTTCGGTCTGGCTGATGCCGGGATTGCGCGCGATCAGGGTCAGAGTCGCGAAGCGGCCGGGGCTCTCGCCCACTTCCGCCGACAGACGTGAGAAGGCCTGAAACGCCGATTCCTGCGCCATGCGCAGATTGAAGCCGACCCAGGTCGCCAGCGGGCCGAAATTGATCGATTCGACGCTGGTTTCACCGTTCTTGCCGCGCCGCACACGGCCGCCGCCCTTGCTTCCGACATTTCGACGCTTCGCAGCCACTTTACTCATCGCTGATCCCGGTACTCATCAGTCATTCCGACCACCCAGCCGCCCGACCAACCTCAATTTGGTTTGATACCAAACCATATACGGTCCTTTACATTCGCGCCAACATGCGGCTGAATAATAAAAAAGTTGGCAACGCAACCAACTGGCAAACCAAGGGAGGAACTCCATGACATCTCGCTTCACCGCCTGTGTTCTCGCGTCCGCCGTCGCCGGCCTGATCGCCTCGGGCCCCGCCGCCATCGCCCAGGAAAAGACTTTCGAACTCAAGCTATCGCACTGGGTGCCGCCGTCGCATCCGTTGCAGAAGGCACTGGAGGAATGGGGCGCGTCGGTCGAGAAGGAATCCGGCGGCACGCTGCATTACAAGGTCTATCCGTCGCAGCAGCTCGGCAAGGCCTTCGACCATTACGACATGGCGCGCGACGGCATCGCCGACCTCACTTACATCAATCCCGGCTATCAGCCCGGCCGCTTCCCGATCATCGCCGCCGGCGAGTTGCCGTTCCTGATGTCGAATGGCGTCGGCGGCTCGATCGCGCTCGACGAATGGTACCGCAAATACGCCGCCAAGGAGATGAAGGACGTCAAGTTCTGCCTCGCCTTCGTGCATGATCCGGGCGCGATCCACTCGGTATCGAAGAAGGTCATGGTGCCGGCCGACATCAAGGGCATGAAGATTCGCCCCGCGCAGGGCACCATCGCGCGCTTCGTCACGCTGCTCGGCGGCACCAACGTGCAGGCCTCGGCGCCGGAAGTGCGTGAAGTGCTCAGCAAGGGCGTCGCCGATGCGGTGACCTTCCCCTGGGGCTCGATCCTGCTGTTCGGCATCGACAAGGTGACCAAGGAGCACATGAACGTGCCGCTCTACACCACCACCTTCGCCTTCGTGTTCAACAAGGCCAAGTACGAGCAGATGTCGCCGCGCCAGAAGAAGGCGATCGACGACCACTGCACCAGCGAATGGGCCGGCAAGATCGCGGCGCCCTGGGCCAAGTTCGAGCATGACGGCATCGCCAAGATCAAGGCCGAGGCCGGTCAGGACGTCTACGACATCTCGCCGGCGCAACTGGCGGAATGGCAGAAGGCCGCCGCGCCGCTGACCGCGCAATGGGCCGAAGGCGCCAAGAAGGCCGGCATCGACGCCGACGCGGCGCTGAAGGAACTCAAGGCCGACCTGAAGAAAGAAAACGCGGCTTACTGATGAACCCTCAATCGGGACAAGGCGCTTTCGATCGGTTTATCGACGTGATCGAGGTGACGGCGGCGGGATTTCTCGCCGTCGT